>NZ_JAAITU010000015.1 GCF_013304385.1 Blautia glucerasea | reverse complement strand
CAGCCAGCCCGAAAGAATTTACGGACTGGCTGTATCAGCAGAGTAATGTAATTGTGGAACTGACAGAATATTAAATTTTTTTCTCGTTGTGAGGTTTCTGTGACATTTTGCTGATACTATAAAAAGAAAAAGGATGTGATACTATGCGAATACTGGTTGTTGAAGATGACCAGCTTTTGAATAAGACATTAAGCTATAATCTGTCGGCTGTCGGATATTCCGTGGATGGGGCTATGTCAAAGGCTGTTGCCATAAGATTTCTTGAAAAACAGGATTATGATTTAATCGTTTTGGATGTCAATCTGCCAGATGGGAACGGGTTTGATATATGCCATGAGGTAAAAGAACGCCGTCCTGATACCGCCGTGATTTTTCTAACCGCAAATGATATGGAAAGCGATATGCTGAAAGGATTTGAATTGGGCGCAGATGATTATGTAACAAAGCCCTTTCCTATCAGCGTGTTCCAAAAGAAAGTATCTGCTTTACCGAACCGCATTTCAGCACAATCCGGCGGCGATTTCTACGATGACGGGAATTTGTATATCAATTTTTCCGAATTATCAGCCTGTCTCGCAGGACAGCCGATTACCCTTACATCGTTGGAATATCGTTTATTAAAAGTGCTGACAAGAAATTCTCAAACTGTCCTGACACGTCAGGTATTGCTTGAAAAGCTGTGGGATGTAGATGAAAATTATGTGGATGAACACGCACTAACCACAACGATCAGCCGCATCCGCAGTAAAATTGAAACGAACCAGCATTCCTACATCAAAACCGTTTACGGTATGGGCTATATGTGGATTGGAGGAGCGCAAAAATGATTTCAAAAAAACTCTCCTTAAATAAAGTCTGCATAATACTGGCAACTACCATTTTACTTTTATCAGTGGTCATGTTTTCGGTTCTATATATCCTGACCAAAGAAATGTCTGTGGTATTTTGTAGCATGGCTTTTGGTCTGCTTTTTCTACTTTGTGTTACTGCTTTTGTGATACTGATACGGCGAAAGCTGACTTTGTTTTCTGAAATGCTTTGCTGCACCTTAGACGAAATGATGAATGGAAAAATAGATGTATCACAGGTTGCCGAAGAAGAAAACCTATTTTATAAAATCAATCATCGGCTGGTGCGTCTTTATGAGGTTATGCAGGAAAGCAAAAACAGCGTTGCCAGTGAACGAGCTGACTTACAGGAGTTAATTTCCGATATTTCTCATCAGGTAAAGACACCGATAGCAAACTTAAAAATGATAAATGCCACCTTATTAGAACAAGAAGTGCCACCGGATAAACAGCGGGAATTTCTACTTGCCAGTGGCACACAGCTTGATAAACTGGATTTCTTAATGCAGGCTATGATAAAAACTTCCCGACTTGAAACTGGCGTTATCTCACTTGAAAAGAAACAGCAGCCTATCTATGATACTCTTGCTATGGCGCTGGGCGGTATTTTTCTGAACGCTGAAAGAAAGCACATACAAGTTGAAGTAAACTGCCCGGAAACATTGGTTGTTTCCCATGACCGCAAATGGACAGCAGAAGCCTTATTTAACATATTGGATAATGCAGTTAAGTACACGCCGGAGTACGGTTCTATTCGTGTTTGCGTTGAAAGCTGGGAAATGCACCTGAAAGTCAGCATTACCGATACCGGCAAAGGTATTCCCGAAAACCAGCAAGGAGCAATTTTTAGGCGCTTTTATCGGGAAGAAGATGTCCACGATATAGAGGGAATCGGCATTGGGTTGTATCTTGCAAGGGAAATTATTAGCTTACAGAACGGTTATATACAAGTAACTTCTCAAGTAGGAACAGGTTCAACATTCTCCGTTTTTCTTCCCCATGAATAACCTGTTTTTTTGAAATGTCACAGGATTGTGACATTTCAGGGCAATTTATTATGCTGGCTGTGACATTTCTGTGAGGTTTGGTCGTTATAATGGATTTATCAAAAAGAAAGGATGGTGTTCTTTATGAGCATTTTGCAAACGACTGAACTGAAAAAATATTATGGTGCAAAGCCGAACATTACCAGAGCCTTGGATGGTGTGACCCTCTCCATTGAAAAGGGCGAATTTGTTGCTATCGTAGGAACCTCCGGCAGCGGTAAATCTACACTACTGAATATGATTGGCGGGCTGGATGTGCCTACCTCCGGCAAGGTTATTGTGGATGGGCGTGAACTCTCCACATTAAAAGATGAGCAGCTTACTATCTTCCGTAGGAGAAAGATCGGCTTCATCTTCCAGAACTACAATCTGGTTCCGGTGCTAAATGTCTATGAAAACATCGTGCTGCCTGTGGAGCTGGACGGAAACAAGGTAGACAAGAAGTTTATGAAAGAAGTTGTTCAGATGCTGGGGCTGGAGGATAAGCTGAACAATATGCCCAATAACCTCTCCGGCGGTCAGCAGCAGCGCGTAGCCATTGCCCGCGCCTTGGTGTCAAAACCCGCTATTGTTTTGGCTGATGAACCCACCGGCAACCTGGACAGCAAGACCAGCGCTGATGTGCTGGGGCTTTTGAAAACCACAAGTCAGAAATTCCACCAAACCCTCGTGATGATTACTCATAATAATGAGATTGCCCAGCTTGCCGACCGTATCATTCGGATTGAGGATGGCAAGATCGTGCAGTAAAGGGGGCGGGACTATGAATGACATTCTATTTGGCAATAATAATACAAAAACCATCAAGCGGCTGTCTAAACAATATTTCAAGAAGAATAAGGTTCGTAATCTGGCGGCGATTCTTGCGATCGTTCTGACAGCATTTTTGTTTACATCCATCACTTCACTGGCATTTAACATGGTATCCTCCATGCAGCTCTCTATGCAGATGCAGAAAGGCAGCAAGGGAGATGGAACCTTCGGCTATATGACAGAGGAGCAATTTGAGCAACTGAAAAACAGTGATTTTGTGGAGCAGGCAGGTCATCGGCGGACGATTGGATATGCAAGCAACGCCGTGGGTCATTCTGTTGAATTAAACTATGCTGACAGCATACAGCAGGAACTTACATTCTGCGTGCCAACGCATGGTTCAGCGCCGGAAAAGGCGAATGAAATTGCTACTACCGAACTGGCTTTGAAGGCCCTTGGTGTGGAACCGGAGATCGGAGCAGAAGTTCCTCTGGAATTTGAACTGCGGGGAAAAACCTATCATTATGATATGGTGCTTTCCGGTTGGTGGGAAGCAAGCAACGATACGGTCAGCGTGGCGATTCTCTCAGAGCAGTTTGTAAAAGATAATCCGGATGTGGTGAAAAATACCCACGCAGTGGATGGAGAAATCTCAGGGGTTACTTTTTCTGAAGTTGTGCTGAAAGACAAGACGAACATTCAGGAGCAGATGGATAGCTTTGTCTACTCCATCGGCGGCAATCCAGAGGATATGTCTGCCGATAACTTTATCCTCTCTGTTGAAAACCAGATGGGAAAAGCCATGATTTCTTCGGAGTCCATCTTATTTGCCGTAGTATTTGTTTTGATGTTTGTATTGTGTGGCTATCTGCTGATTTATAATATTTTTGATATTTCCGTTATGCAGGATGTTCGGCAATATGGCTTATTGAGGATGATTGGTACTTCTACACGGCAAATTAAAAGCATCGTCAATCGGCAGGCGGTATGGCTGACCCTAATCGGTCTGCCGATCGGTTTAATTGCCGGGCTCTTTGCAGGCAGGGCGTTGCTTCCGGTAGTAATGCGAATTTTCAGTTATGAGTATTCTACGGCAAGTTTGCAGGCATCGGCATCTCCTATGCTATTTGTTATAGCCGCATTGTTTACGATTTTGACAGTGTTTATCAGTACCCGCAAACCGGCCAAAAAGGCATCAAAAGTATCTCCCATGGAGGCAATTCGTTATACGGAGCAGGATGATTATAAAAAGAAAACGGTTACACGAATCAGTGGAGCAAAGCTCTCTCACATGGCATTTTCTAACTTAGGACGTAACAGACGCCGTTGTGTATTCATTGTTGTTTCTATGCTTTTGTGTATCGTTCTGTTCAACTCTATTATCATCGTGACACAGAGTATGGATGAAGAAAAGTGGATTACCCGCACAACAAAAACAGATTTTACCGTCTACAATTCGATTGCAGTCAATGTTCAGGAGGGCTTTAGACATCACGAAGATGCACTTCCACAGCAAGTAGTAGATATGATCCGTGAGCAGAACGGTCTGGAAGAAGAACGGTATCTTTACCGTAACACCGTAGATGACGGTAACGTGCTTGTGGATTACGGCTTTGAGGGACTTACTTGCACAAATACTTTTGAATATGAAAATGGGATTAGCAAGTCTTTCGGGAATTATGCGCTGAATACTGCCCCGGATGCAGAAAATCTTTTCTTTGGAAATGTCTATGGCGCTTCCGAACATTTTTGGTCTGACATGATGATTTATGATGGTGAAACAGATCCTAATGTACTGAAACAGAAAATGCTAACCGGAGAATATGTCATTATCGGAAACCGATTAGACCGACTGAGTGGTGGCCCGAAAACAACATCCCTGTCAGAGCAGTTGCAGATCGGTGATAGCATTTCTTTTTACAGGGATGGTGAGTTAGTCAAAACCTGCACAATTCTGGCAAAAGCCTGCACCGTTGGGACTGAGGACGAAACGCCGACAACAACTACGGCTACGATGCATATTGGCGGCGATGCGCCTTTTGTGTATTTACCAGACACCGTATTCAAACAGATTTACACGACCCCGACCCTGTTGAACTATGGATTTAATATGGATGCTTCTCTGCATCCGCAAATGGAGGACTTTCTGAGCAGTTATGTTGAAAAGAACCCCTCTGTTACCTATACCTCAACAAAATTACTGAAAGAACAATTAAATTCTGTTGCAAGTATGGTTTGGGTTGTAGGTAGTCTGATTGGCTGTATCATGGCATTGGCAGGATTGATTAACTTTACAAATATGATCATCACCAATATTATTACCCGTCGCCATGAGTTTGCGACTATGCAGAGTATCGGTATGACAAATCGCCAGCTTCAAAGGCTGATGGTTTATGAAGGCGTTTACTATGCCGCTGGTGCAGACATCATTGGTGGAGTGGTTGCGCTGCTGCTTGCTGTGACGGTGCTGAAAAATGTCTTGAACTCGCCATCTATGTGGTTCTTTACTCTGCACATTACATTGGTTCCAGCTTTGGTCATCGGCGTGCTTTATCTGTTGCTGGCTGCGGTCATTCCGCTGATCGTTCTCCACTTCTTTAACAAAGGAACTGTGGTGGAACGATTGAGGACTTCGGAATAAGAGTAATTCTCTTAATAACCATGTAAAAAACAAATCAAAAAGGTACTTGATATTGCGCTTCATTGCTTTTATCAAGTACCTTTTTTCATGCAGTATCATATAAGCGTGGATTCGTTATATTTGGTGTGGTATCTTTAACTATGGGAAACTCCCTTTTCCCATTTATTTACCGCTGGAGTAGAAACACCCAGATAATTTGCCACCTGTTCTTGTGTTAATCCCGCAGTTTTTCGATAGTTTTTTATCTGCTCACCAATACGCATTGTTCACACCTCCTGTCCTCATTTCCATTATAGCGTTCCCAATACATGTTTACAATTGAGCCTTTGTTTACTTATTACTTTCTTTTTTTAACTTTCAATTAATTTTCTCTAATATTTATATCATCAGCAACAAACTGCCCACAAGTTTAAGAACGGGCTACTAACCCTCAAACGACAGTGTATTACATTGCATCAACTAAACCAACCTTGTTATCCTGAATCACCACTCCTTCATCTTCGCTTCATGCCTATTTTTCATAATTTGCAACTGGTATATAATGACAGGGATTAGAAAAATCACAGCAACTATGCCTAAAATAACAGACCGATTTACAGTAGCAAATACCGCGAGCATAAGCATTAATAAAAGCCAGGGATTTCGCAAATTACTGTAATAATTTGCCCTATCTTCATAGGACGTATGAAGGTCAAAAGGTTTTCCATCATTTTCTTTTTCTACAATCAGCAATTCCCTGTTAAATGTTGTAGTGTTTGTTGCAACACGACCGCCAATTTCAGCCCACGGACGCCAGCGAACTTTACCAACAGAATAATTAAGATTGATATTTTTATAGAATACGGAATATCCCATTTCTTCCAAGAAATCATGGTAATCTTCAGCATTAGCTTTTGATTTTTGTCCTATAAACTCCACGCAATATTGAACTTGACCTGGCTTACATTTTTCAAATTCATAGAGTAATTTTCCCGTTCGAATAAGGCGATAACCTTTTTCAGCCATCTTATTCAGCCAGTTTTTCTGTACCGTTAGTAGCCCACCAAAAAAACGATAACACTTTTTGCTCATAGTGTACCTCCTACAATTCCGCTTGCAATACCTACAAGTTCACGAAGTCTGATAAGTTCTTTTTCAGCTATCTCCTTTCCTTTTACAGTGATAAGATACTCTTTTTTTCTACCTTCACTATCTCCGAAAAGCTCAATCCATCCCTTTTCCAGCATTGAATTTAATGCACCATATAAAGTGCCTGCTCCCAATGAAAGCCGCCCACCTGTTTTTTCTTCAATGAACTGCATGACAGCATATCCGTGTTTAGGTGAATAGAGTGAAAGCAAAATATAGAATGTCACTTCTGTGAGTGCACCACTTTTCACATTATCCCTCATGGCATTCCCTCCTTATTACGGTTACTGTAATAACTATATCAGTAACCGTAATAAAAATCAAGAGATGTGAAATAAATCTTAATAAGCCGGATAGTATTATGCTTTTCCTGTTCAATCCTTTACAAACAATACTTATATATAAAGTATTTCTCTCAACACCATTTCTTCTGCACTAGCTTTTATATTATTCATCAGTCTAACCCACTTCGTCCGATTCTGTACCTTTAATTCTTCAGTTACGCCCTGTTTTTCTGCCATCTGTTCCATAAGCATGTCCACCTGCTCTCTGCTCTCCTGATCAATTTGATTCAGGTGTTCCGTCAGCTTTCCAGTCAACAACAAATATTGATATTTTGCTAATCTGTGTTCCTTCAGAAACTGTTTCCTCAGCATTCCATATTTCCCATATATCGGTTCTTCTTCATTCAATACCAAATCCGGCAAATAATAATCTCCATGCAAAGTATAGCTTAATCCGTTCTTTTCATCATAAATGTGTGTTTCCATAATCTTATCTCTCCATTTCTCTGTTTTTTGATTTAGTTTTCTTACGCTGCTGATTCTCCATCTCGCTTTTTTTCATTCCCCATGCCAATCTTTCATGAATATTTCCCTTCGGCATTTGTTCCATCCGTCGCTTTTCTTCCAGGACTTTCTCGTTTTGAATATCCTGCTGTACTGCTGTATCTACAGTTTCTATTCCAAGAACACGCACAACACGATCATACCTATCAGAAACACCTTGTAATATATCTTTTTCTTCTGACAATTTCTGATTATCTTTACGTATATCATCCAGTTCTCTCTGAATAGCATTATATTTTTGTTTCACCTTTTGATATTTTCTCTTCCAACCTTCCACCTCTTTCGTGAGTTCTTTAACCTGAGCCGCCATTACAGCAACCTTATTCTTTATTTGAAGAAACAGTGGTTTAATTTTTTTATCTCGATAGGTTACTGCCCGTTCTAGCGTGCCCGCCTCCGGCAGTAACATTTTAACCGTTCCATATTCTTTGATTTCTTTGCTCACACTATCCATAATCGGTTGTAGCTGTTCTCTGCGATCTTCCAGGCTTTTTAGTTCTTTTTCTGCGCTCCCTGCCTTTTGTTCTGCTTCTTGCTTCGCCTTGATTGCCTGTTCCTTATCGTCTTTTAAATTCTGGATATCTGCTCTGGATTCTGCAATTTGTGCTGTTAATTCTTCTTTTTCAGCAGTTAGATGCTCTTTCTCCTGCTCCAATTCCTGTACTTCCTTTTTCCGTTCTTTTTTCTTGAAGTTATAGACATCCAGATGTTCCTCATGAGTACCTTTCTGTTCCCATTCAATTCCATACTGCTTTGCAGTCTCTGCCAGAACTTCTTTTTCATGATTTATCCACTGATTCAGTTCCGTATCATGCTTATTTCCACCTTGAAATCCAAGACTTTTTAATGCCTGTTTCAGTGAAACTCTGGTATCCATTCCTTTTCCTTTCCAGTCCGTCACATAAGGAATAAAGTCAATATGGAGATGTGGAGTAGCCTCATCCTGATGCAGATAGCAACTAAATACCCGAAGTGTCGGATTCCGTTTCTGGAAATCTTTTACATACTCATCCAGTACGTTTACAGCCAGATCTCCTGCTTCTGTTCCAACAGCCATATCTTCTCGGTTTCCAATCTGGAAAATCACTTCATGGAACAACTTTTCCTGTTTTCCTTGGCGAATCTTTTCATAATAATTTGTAATCTGCCGATCTTTTCTTTTCCCGACATTATACCGTTCTACAGCTTCATCAAACAACTCTTTATAGACTTCTTTCAGATTCTCATTCCGGTAACAAATATTTAATTGCACTCTGTCTGGATCAACATTTTCTGCTATAAAATCTCGTCTGTTATGAGCCAGAGACCCTGTCCCGATCATACCACTGATTGTTCGTTTCATCGTCATATTCCTCACCCCGCTTTCTAAAACCAGTGCCAGACATGGCACATAAATTTGTATCTTTGCCAGCTATAGTATAAAAAGAAATATTCGCCGGATACGGCGGTTTTGTTACTTTTGTCAAAAGTAACGCAAAAGCACTTTCGACAGCCGTACCGTCCATCAAAAGTACCCTTGCGCCCTCCGGGGGTACAGAGACCTTTACTCCGGTATCCTTGCCCAGATATATTCCAAGTCACCACAATACGGTGTCCCTACAAGATACCATTCTCTTGCAGGATTCATTTCCATTCTGGTCTGAACCCATTCATCATCAAGCAACACTTCCAGGCATTCTCCACAGTGAAATCCTGTATCAATCCATAGATCGGATGATAATAATCCATATCTTTTGTTATAACTGTTATATCCTAATCTTCCTTCTCTCATTATGCCAATCTCCTTTCATCTACCGTTTCCGCAGGGGTGCCCTGAATCAGGGCTCCCTTTTGAAAATTCTCTTCTCCGCCAGCCAACTCCCAGCTACACATTACCGACTTTCTCCTTATCTGCTATCTACAGGTGCGTGACACGCTCCTGTAATAAAGTAATCAGAAAGAACCTTTACCATCGAAAGTTCTCCGGTATTCCCCGTCTGTCCAGATATTCCTGCTGGAACTTTTCCCTTTCTTCTTCCGTTGGTGCTGTTTTGGATTTGCTGTACACTTCACGATTCACTATTGCATCCAGTTTCTTCTCCAACCCCAACCGGATTTTTTCTTCACCATCGTAGTTATCCATCAAAAAATATTGCAAGAGTTGAAAGAATAACTCGTATGGAATCTGTACACTTTTATTTTGCATCTGTTCTCCTTTCAAGGTAGCAAGATTCCCTCTTCTTAAGAAATGGTAATCTTGCCATCTTCCATTTTTATTCTGGCAACATCCAATACCATTGCTTTCCACGCTTTACGGAATCAATTTCAAGTTCCCGTTTGGCGTTCCATAGCGTTTTACTTTTAATTCCTCTGGCTTCTGCTTCTTCGGCAATTTTCTTCTGTGTCATTCCTCCATTTGCCAGTATCTCAAGGAGAAATTCTTTTGCTTTCCGGCTTTTCTGTCCTCTTCCGTCTCCATTAAGAAGTTCATCGGCACTGATATCATATTCTCCAATCCATTCAAATCCATTATTCTTATCCAGTCTGAATGCAATGGACGTTCCTTCCGGTGCAAGAGAACTCTTCGTATGACACACCACTCTTACTTCCGGTTCATCCTTCACTCGCCCGACAATCAGGACACTTCTTGCAGCAGCCTGAAAATCAATGGAGCCAAGTCCTCGATAAGAAGATTTGCCGTTGCTGTTTTTGTTCATATGACCGATTAAAATGACTGCACAATGATATTTTTCTGCCAGCACTGCGATACGCTTCATCAATGGCCTGATTTCATTTGCCCGGTGCATGTCTACGTCTGCTCCCAGGAATCCCTGTATCGGATCAAGAACAACCATTTTTGCTTTTGTCTGCACGATTGCTTCTTCCAATCTGACATCTGCCATCGTCAGTGGCTGATCGCTGTCATCAATCACCAGCACTTTTGAACAATTGGCACCTGCAGCAAGTAATCTGGGTTTGATGGTATCTCCAAGACCATCTTCTGCTGTCTGATAAATCACATTTACAGGTGACACAGAAGGCTGTTCCTGCATATTGTCTTCGCCGTCTAAATCATTATTCCCACTATCGACTTCGTCACTTTGTTTTTCTTTTGTTTTCGTTGCATCAGTAACAGGAAGAATCTGCTCTCCTCTGGTCAGTTTTGCAATAATCTGAAGTACCATCGTTGTCTTACCTTCTCCGGGATCCCCCTGTATAATGGTCACTTTTCCATAAGGAATAAACGGATAAAGCAGCCATTCTATCTGTTCTACCTCTACTGAATCCATATTGATCAGTTTCAGTTTTGGTTCTATTCTGCAATTCTCAATTTTATTTTTTTCATTCATATTCATTTCATCATCTCCTCCTGCCCTTCCGGGCAAGTCTCTGATGAACAGATATTCGGGAATTGTTGTATCATTCAATTCGTGATATACTGAATCTGCCAAGATGGTATATCAGTGAATCTGATTATCAGAGAACTTGCTCAGATTATTTATCTGGGCTTTTTCTTTTGCCTTTTCAACATTCATCTCTTTCTTCTCCCAATCCGGTAACTGCATTTTCATTATCCAGCAGATTCGCAATCTTCCTCTGCTGATTTGGATAAAGATGTCCATAAGTGTTCAATGTGATACGAATATCTTTATGACCCAATCTGTCCCGAATCAGTAATGGTTCTACATCTTTCTCAATGAGATAAGCCACATGACTGTGTCTGAGATCATGCACTCGGATTTTCTTTACGCCTGCCAGTTCAATCTGCCGTTTCATCTTATGCTGTACCGCTTCCTGAACAACCGGAAATAATCTTTCTGTATCCGGCATTCCGTAGTGACCATCTACAAATTCCTTAATTTCCTCTTTCAGAAATTCTGGAATTTCGATTGTCCGAAAGGACTGTTTTGTTTTTGGTTCTGTGATAATATCCTGCATTCCTGTTCGATAATAAGTCTTATTGATGCTAAGCTGATTCTTTTCAAAATTGATATCAGCTTTTGTAATCGCAAGCAGTTCCCCGATCCTGCACCCAGTCCAGAACAACATCTCAAACATAAGATAATATCTTGTTCCCGGCTCCATTGTCTGTATAAACTGTTTGTACTCGTCCAGTGTCCAGAAATTCAAACTTCTCGAATCTGAATTTCCCATTCGTTTTACTTTCTTGCATGGATTAACCGGCAAATCATAGATTTTAGCTGCATGTGTAAACAGACTGGTCAACTGATTCTGAATCATTCTCAGATAAGAATCTGAATATCCTTTCTTCTGGATTTCATTCTGCCACTGAATAATCTGTGACGCCTTGATCTCACTCATCATCTGATTTCCAAAATATGGAACAATATGCTGTTGCATCATATATCTTTTATTTTTGATTGTTCGATCTTTCAGTTCATTCTGTTTGTCTGAAAAATAAATCTCAATAAAATCGCTCAGCTTCATATCCATACTTCGCTCATTGCTCAACTTTTTGCTTCGTTCAAACTCCAATGCTTCTCGCTTTGTTTCAAATCCACGCTTTCTGCGTTTTTTCTTCTCACCCATAACATTTGTCTCAAACCACTGGGCTGTCCATTTTTTTGTATCTTTTTCTCTGTAAGCCATATTGATCCTCCTTAATTTCCTGCTATTTCATAGCCATACATCTTTTTTGCCCAAAACGCCTTTGGTATTCTTCCAGCCATCGTAATATATCCCTGTGCAGCCAGCTCCTTATTCATAGCTTTCACCAGTTTATAGGCATGAGATTTTGAGCAGTTTAATTCCTGTGCCACTTCATCAGCACTCATCATATAATTGTAACTTGACATTTTGCCTCCTCCTTTCCTCGCCAGGCTTCAAATACGTTTACTGTATTTTTTGTCCGTACGATTTTCGTAAATTGATAATATCATGCATTTATACCATTGTCAATATTTCGTAAACACATTTTTACGAACTTCGTATGTCTTTTTTTCTTTATTTTATTCCAGGTCTGTGATATGATATTTTATAGATTTATGTTTTTCGTAATTTTCTAATATATGAAAAAGGAGGATTCTATGGGTGACGGTAAAAATTTAAAGAAATACCTTGATGAAAAAAGCACAAATGTCCGTAAAATTGCAAAGGCAACCGGAATCAGTGCCACAACCTTATATTCAATTATTCAAAAGGATTCCAATATTCGATTTGATTTTGCATTGAGACTTGCAAATGAATTACAAATTGATGTGAATGAGATATGTTCTGCCAGTCCATTTTCTGGCACAATTAAAGAAGAAGAGATTTATCCTACACTTCCAGACGGATTAAACGGAGCGTTAGATGCAACTCGTGTAAAAACTTACTTGAAGAATTCCATGTATCCACTAATGTATCTTTTCGGTAAGAACAGTATGCCTGATGTAGATAATTTACTTACATCGTTTTATCAACTTGATGATGAAGCCAGACAGGAAGTTGTGGAAACAATCCGTCTGAAATTGCAATATCATCGTGATCCGGAACGTGCTGAACAGATCAAACAGATCAAAGGCTGGTAAAAAAATTACTCCTGTGAATAGCAAACATTCGCAGGAGTTTCTTTTTGGCACCGTTTTGGCACCGCTGGTCTGATTTTTCGGTTTTTAGTTTGTTTGTACTTCGTCTTACTGATTAATTTTCTGCTTACTTTTATCTTGAAAACTCATAGGTGATTTTACTTTCCACTCAACAGAAAAACCCCGGAAACCTTGCGGTTCCGGGGTATCTTACGTTTGGACACAATGTACCTTGCGGTACTCAATATATATAATTAAGATGTTATGCTATAATTATTCGATAACTGTAGCAACACGTCCTGATCCAACAGTACGTCCACCTTCACGGATAGCGAAAGTAAGACCCTGGCTCATAGCGATTGGGTGGATCAGCTCGATAGTCATCTCGATGTTATCTCCAGGCATGCACATCTCTGTTCCTTCTGGAAGGCTGATAACGCCTGTAACGTCTGTTGTTCTGAAGTAGAACTGTGGACGATAGTTGTTGAAGAATGGTGTATGACGGCCACCCTCGTCTTTTGTCAGAACGTAAACCTGAGCTGTGAATTTTGTATGGCATGTAATTGTTCCTGGTTTAGCAAGAACCTGTCCACGCTCGATCTCGTTTCTCTGAACACCACGAAGAAGTGCACCGATGTTATCACCAGCCTGAGCCTCATCCAGTAATTTACGGAACATCTCGATACCAGTTACAACAACTTTACGTGTCTCTTCTTTAATACCAACGATCTCAACTTCCTCAGATACGTGAAGAACACCAGCCTCTACTCTACCAGTAGCAACTGTACCACGTCCTGTGATAGAGAATACGTCCTCTACAGGCATAACGAATGGCTTATCTGTGTCACGCTGTGGATCTGGAATGTAGCTGTCAACAGCATCCATAAGCTCCATGATCTTATCGCCCCACTCGCTGCTCGGATCCTCAAGTGCTTTAAGAGCAGATCCTCTGATAACCGGGATGTCATCTCCTGGGAAGTCATACTCGGAAAGAAGCTCACGGATCTCCATCTCTACCAGCTCAAGAAGTTCCTCATCGTCTACCATATCACATTTGTTCATGAATACAACGATGTAAGGAACACCTACCTGACGGGAAAGAAGGATGTGCTCTTTTGTCTGAGCCATAACACCATCAGTAGCAGCAACAACAAGGATAGCACCATCCATCTGAGCTGCACCTGTGATCATGTTCTTAACGTAGTCAGCATGTCCTGGGCAGTCAACATGTGCATAGTGTCTATGCTCTGTCTCATACTCAACGTGTGCTGTAGAAATTGTGATACCACGCTCTCTTTCCTCTGGAGCTTTATCAATGTTCTCAAAATCTGTAGCTGTGTTACCAGCAACTCTCTCTGACAGAACTTTTGTAATAGCTGCTGTTAAAGTAGTTTTACCATGGTCAACGTGTCCAATGGTACCAATGTTACAATGCGGTTTTGTTCTCTCAAACTTAGCTTTTGCCATTTTAAAACGTCCTCCTTGAATATTGGCTCTTTCTATACAGAGCTCCAATTTCGATTTTAAACTTGCTATCCTTGATTATATTGCAAATCAAGGATATTTGCAAGCATTATTTATTTTATCAAATACAAGTTACTGTTTACAGTAACCAGTCCTGAATCAGTCTTTCTGAGCAAGGATCTTTTCCTGTACGCTCTTTGGAACCGGCTCGTATTTCTCAAAGAACATGGAGTAGTTACCACGTCCCTGAGTTCTTGAACGCAGGTCTGTTGCATATCCGAACATCTCAGACAGCGGAACATATCCACGGATCATCTTGCCACCGCCGATATCTTCCATACCCTCGATACGACCACGACGGGAGTTGATATCACCGATAACATCGCCCATGTAATCCTCAGGTGTTGTTACCTCTACCTTCATGATAGGCTCAAGAAGGATCGGTGCAGCCTTATGCATTGCATCTTTGAATGCAAGAGATCCGGCAATGTGGAATGCCATCTCAGAAGAATCGACTTCATGGTAAGAACCGTCATATACGTTTGCATGAACGCCGACTACCGGATATCCGCCAAGGATACCAGCCTTCATAGCATCTTCGATACCTTCGCCAACTGCAGGGATGTATTCCTTCGGAATAGCACCACCAACAACTGTGGACTCGAACTTGTACAGTTCTTCTCCGTTGGCATCCATAGGCTCGAATTTAACTTTACAGTGACCATACTGTCCACGACCACCAGACTGCTTTGCATACTTGCTGTCTACATCAACTGCCTTGGTGATTGTCTCTTTGTAAGCAACCTGAGGAGCACCTACGTTTGCTTCTACGTGGAACTCACGAAGCAGACGGTCAACGATGATCTCCAGATGAAGCTCACCCATACCAGCAATGATTGTCTGTCCAGTTTCCTGGTTTGTATGAGCACGGAATGTAGGATCCTCTTCAGCAAGCTTTGCAAGAGCCTCACCAAGTTTACCCTGGCCAGCTTTTGTCTTAGGCTCGATAGCCAGCTCGATAACCGGCTCCGGGAATTCCATGGATTCAAGGATTACAGGATGCTGCTCGTCACAGATTGTATCACCGGTTGTGGTGAATTTGAATCCGATTGCTGCAGCGATATCACCGGAGTAAACCTTGTCCAGCTCCATACGCTTGTTGGCATGCATCTGAAGGATACGGCCAACACGCTCTTTTTTGCCTTTTGTTGAGTTGTATACATAAGATCCGGAATTCATTGTTCCTGAATATACACGGAAGTATGCAAGTTTTCCAACGAATGGGTCTGTCATGATCTTGAAAGCCAGAGCAGAGAACGGCTCTTCATCAGAAGAATGTCTTACTGTCGGGTTTCCATCCATATCAACACCATCGATTGGCGGGATATCTGTTGGAGCAGGCATATACTCCAGGATAGCGTCCAGAAGCTTCTGAACACCTTTGTTTCTGTAAGCGGAACCGCAGCATACCGGAACAGCTGTACATTCACAGGTAGCTTTTCTCAGAACAGCTTTCAGTCTATCAACAGTCGGCTCCTCACCTTCCAGATATTCCATCATTAATTCGTCATCCAGCTCACAGATCTTCTCGATCAGTTCTGTATGATAAAGCTCAGCATCTTCTTTCATATCATCCGGGATATCAACGATAGAAATATCGTCACCCTTTTCATCATTGTAGATGTAAGCTTTCATCTCGAATAAGTCAATGATTCCCTTGAAATCATCTTCTTTTCCGATTGGCAACTGCAGGCAGATAGCGTTTTTACCAAGACGGGTCTTGATCTGCTCTACTGCGCCATAGAAATTTGCACCCAGGATATCCATCTTATTGATGAATGCCATACGTGGTACATTGTAAGTGTCAGCCTGACGCCATACGTTCTCGGACTGTGGCTCAACACCGCCCTTCGCACAGAATACACCAACGGCACCATCAAGTACACGCAGGGAACGCTCAACCTCTACTGTGAAGTCTACGTGACCAGGTGTATCAATGATATTGATACGATGCTCAAGTGCTCCTGGCTTCGGCTTGCAGTTCTCCTCAAGTGTCCAGTGACATGTTGTTGCAGCTGATGTGATCGTGATACCTCTCTCCTGCTCCTGCTCCATCCAGTCCATGGTAGCAGTACCTTCGTGAGTATCACCGATCTTGTAGTTGACACCTGTATAATAAAGAATACGTTCAGTCAGGGTTGTTTTACCCGCATCGATATGAGCCATGATACCAATGTTTCTGGTTCTCTCAAGCGGATATTCTCTACCTTCTTTTCCAGCCAATGGATTTTCCTCCTCGATTAGAAGCGATAGTGAGCAAATGCTTTATTTGCCTCAGCCATCTTGTGCATGTCTTCTTTCTTCTTAACAGATGCGCCTGTGTTGTTCATTGCATCTAAAAGCTCGTTAGCCAGTCTTTCCTCCATTGTCTTCTCGCCTCTCTTGCGGGAATATGTGGTCAGCCAGCGAAGAGCCAGAGCCTGACGTCTGTCAGCTCTTACCTCGATCGGCACCTGATAAGTAGCACCACCGATACGTCTTGCTTTTACTTCCAGAAGGGGCATGATATTGTTCATAGCCTCCTCAAATACTTCAATTGCTGGTTTGCCAGCTTTTTCTTCGATTCTGGTGAATGCGCCGTATACGATCTTCTGAGCAACACCTTTCTTACCATCTAACATAATGTTATTGATAAGCTTTGTTACCACTTTGTTATTGTATACCGGATCAGCCAGAACGTCTCTTTTCTGAGTATGTCCTTTACGTGGCACGTTACTTCCCTCCTTAATCAATAGATTATCTCATCGGTACTCACGCAGTAAACTATTGCATGTTCGCACTGGTAATGGTCCTATATTTAACCCGCAACCGACAGGGTATATGGAATACCGTACAAATATCTATAGTTTCCGCAATTATACGGATGAATTATTTTTTAACCTTAGGTCTCTTAGCTCCGTATTTGGAACGAGCCTGTTTTCTGTTAGCGACACCTGCTGTATCCAGTGTACCTCTGATGATGTGGTATCTGGTACCAGGTAAGTCCTTAACCCTTCCACCACGGATCAGTACAACACTATGCTCCTGAAGGTTATGTCCCTCTCCTGGAATATAGCTTGTTACTTCGATACCGTTGGAAAGACGAACTCTGGCGATCTTTCTAAGAGCTGAGTTAGGCTTCTTAGGAGTAGCTGTCTTAACAGCTGTACAAACGCCACGTTTCTGCGGTGCAGACTGCTCAACTGCTTTCTTTCTTAAAGAGTTGAATGTCTTCTGCAGAGCCGGTGCTGTAGATTTCTTTACAGTGGTCTGACGACCTTTTCTTACTAACTGGTTGAATGTTGGCATTCCATTTCACCTCCCGATTTATTTCTCCATGCTTAACATGGGGCCTTGCGGTTGCTATTATCTTTTGACATGCAAAAAAAATATGCTTTATTTCGCACGCTTTTTGATTATATCCTGTAAAGATTAGACTGTCAAGGCATTTTACATGTTTTTTCTTGTTTTTTACAGGCACCTCACATGTTTTCTTGTTTTTATTTTCAACCTTTTTATTTTCACGATAATGATTCCATACTACTCTCATCTGTCCCCTCGTAGGATTTCTCCCATATCTCAGAGAACACTGCCAGAGGACAGTCTGTCAGCATACACATCAAAAGAAAACATTCATAAGGATTGACTATGTATATATCACTCATACCGCATTTTTCCAGAAGCTTCTGACCTTCTTCAATAAAATGATGATAGCGCTTATAAGGATCTTCATCTTGCATTTTCTGAGAAATTATGAAAAACTCCAAAGTTAGAAGATCAAATCTTTCTACCGGAAATTTGTGGTTCAGGATGTTTGTGATCCTCTGTCGGCTGAAACGCTTTTGGCTGAAATGCTTTGCCAAAATGGAAGCAGACATTTTTTTCAGATTTCCCATTTTGTTGATAGGAATCCCATTACAGATCACCTTTTCCAGATCTGAAGGTGTAATATTCTCTGCTGTCCATCTTCTGTGCCTGCCTTTTTCATCTTCATCCTTCTGATACAGATCAGCAATGACCTGCTTTGCCTGTTCCAGGAGTCTCATAAATTCCTGAAATGCCTGACTCTTTTCAGATCTGGGGTCTACCCAGCCAGCTTTCAGTCCTGCCAGATATTCCATCAGTTTTTCCTCTGTATCGATCATCAGGCCTCCCCCACAAGCAGCTGTCTCATTTTGTATTGCAGCCGGCACCAGTTCTTTGTATTTTTCTTTATATTCCTGTGCCTTTGCATACAGGTAATGATGAGTATAGCAATACCAGTAGATCACCTCTTCCGGATTTGAAAAATCAAAATCCTGCTCCCGCAGCACACGGGTAAGGAAATCCGACACATCTCCTGCACTCATCCGCAGGCCGAATCCTAAAAGGAATACAGTATCACGTTTCACAGATGCCTGTGTCAGCCAGTTATTTATAAGAGCCGGCAGCTTTGTTGATGTGGGGTTCATTGACTTAGGTGTACAGGTTTCTTTAAATGATTCTAATGCAATCTCCCTGTAAACCTCCTGTGGAACCTGTGCAAAAGGCTCTTCCAGCCCTGCCCGCTCATAAATATATCTTTTCAGATGATCTCCAAAGGATACCAATTCCATCTCTTTATAAAGATAATGAAAGATTACCTCCGTATCCTTTTCTTCAAAACTATCCAATTCAACCACCTGACGAAACCTCTGGGCTGCCTTCCTTGTAAATTCAAAATCCTTAACTGTATCAAATACAACGGTCTGTTCAAAATCCAAATCCTTCATCCGATTATTCATGATCAAACACCTTCTTTATTTAAATGCTCCCTGACATTTCCCTACAGCTGCAATACTTTCTTTAATCTTTCCCTTATGGGTTCTTTTGCCTTTCTTTCATGAACCTGACAGAGAATCACAGTTGCATTATCTCTGCCGCCCTTTTCAAGTGCAAGCTTCATCAGATCATGGACTGTATCTGATGCATTCTTTCTCCTGTTCAGGATTGCCTGGATCTCCACTTCTGTAAGCATATCCGAGATTCCGTCCGAGCACAGCATGATCCTGGTATCCGGCTGACAATCAATCTCTGCCACAGAAGGCTGGATCACCATATGGTCCTCAGGAATCCCAAGATACTGAGTAAGAGGAGCTTTTCCGAAAAGCCCGTTCCCCTGAACATGGTCGGTAGACATCCTGAAAAAGGCTCCATTTCTTTCCTGATAGATCCGGCTGTCACCTACATTACACATATACAGCTTCTGTCCGGCAAAAACAGCCATTGCCAAAGTTGTTCCCATCGTACTGATACGATTCTTTGCAGCATAACTGCACACAGCCCGGTTCATTTCCCTGCATGCTTCCTGTACAAACTCTTCTGCCCGATGTTTCAGCTTTGCTCTGTTCCTTTGATAGTAACTGCCCAGCCTTTCTGCTGCCAGCTTTGCTGCTACTTCTCCGCAGCTTTCACCACCCATGCCATCAAAAAGAGCCAGTACAGGAAATGTCCGGCTGGAACACCTTTCTTCGGATATTTTTCCGGATCCATCATTTATTTCAGGAAGCATGTGCCCACAGCACCAGAAATTGTCCTCATTATTGCTGCGTACCTTTCCCCTGTGACAAGCATAAGCATACTCAATATCGTAATTCATTCTATAGTCCTTCGTAACTGTAAGGGTACTGAACAGTTACAATCCTTCTTTTATTCTATTCGTCAAACTGCTCCAGAGAATTTTTCCAGTATTTTTCTCCCCGCTTATTGTACTCTGTACTGTCGGTTTCTTTGTCATGAACGATCCCATCAGCATCAATCCAGCGAATCAGCTTGCCTCTTCTGTCATAATAGTATAATTCCTGCTTGCTATCTGTCCAAATATATGCAAAAAACAGACGTTCATCCCAGTAATAATATTCTTCATAAACACCATCATCGGACATCTCTGGATAGATCAAAGTCTTTACCAGCTTGTTGTTCTGATCATAATATCTTAATCTTTCGCCTTTTTTCCCTACTTCCTGGCAGTCCGGAAGCTCACTGACAATTTCGGAAGCCTGCTGTTTTATAGTCTCAATAGCAGTGGAAAAATCATCAACCTGCGCTGTATGTGTATCATTTTCCTCCAGGATGCTTACTACCTGGTTGGATTTGCGCAAGGGAAGATTCTCTTCAAGCATGCTTCTTACATATAAAATCGTTATTATACAAGCTGCCAGTGCAATCCCGGCAGCCAGTACACTCCACAAAGCGGGTCTTCGTTTCACTTCGTCCGGCCCTGACTTGATCTTATCAAGTAGTTTAGAATGCTTTTTCACAGGTTTGGACCGTTCGCTTTCCACTACCGGCTTTTCTTTTGGTTTCTTTTCCGAATCTGTCTCCATACGTCCATGCAGCAGATCATCCATTGCATAATAAAACTCCTCAGGTGTCTGATACCGTTCTTCCGGGCGATATGCACAGGCCTTCAGAATAATAGTGGAAAAAGCCTGGTCAGCATGAACTGGCGGAATCAATTCTTCTCCTGACATCCGCTTCGCCAGGGCATTTTCTTTGTCCCTGTACGTGATCAGCTGCTTCTCCCTGCTTAGAAATGGCAGTCTGCCATCATTCATCAGCTTATACAGTACAATTCCCAAAGAATAAATATCTACTCGCCGGTCATACAGCTCGCCTCTGTACATCTCAGGAGCCATGTAGGAATAGGTACCCTTCTTGGACATGTTGCTCATAGAACGCTCCAGCTCCCTGGCAATACCAAAATCACCCAGCTTAAAATCGCCAAAATACGATACAAATATATTCTCTGGCTTAATATCCCGATGTATAATATTCAACTGCCTGCAGTAATGTAAAGCCTTTGCCAGATCGCACCCCAGCTTCAATACTTCATTCTGGGTAAGAGCCTTACCTGCACAATACTCAGTGAAGCTGATCAGATATTCCATTCTAATATAAATATCCCAACCGATCTCATCAAGATATTCCACAACTTTATAATCTTCAACGGAAACAATATGGGAATTCCCCCTGAAACATTCCATGGTGCTTACTTCTTGAATACATTCATCCACAAGATTCTGAAAGTATTCCCGTACTGAATCATCGCCAGATATTTCTTCCCGGATACTGTTCAGTTCATCTGGGTTTCCAGGTATAGTAATGATCTTGATTGCAGAATAAAAAGGCCTTCCCTGTTCTGTTCTTTCTGCTTTGTAAACTCTGCCGAAGGATCCTTCCCCGATTTTTTCGATAATCTTCCATTCTGGCCATACAGAAGCTGGCAATTCCTTATCCATGGATTTCCTCCTTTCCGAATCTTTTTCTTTACAGTATTATACTAGAATCATATCACAAAAGATAGCATTCCCTGTATTTTCCTATTAAAAGCTGCAGTCAGCATACAGATACGAAAAGGCCGCAGTCCGGATTTGCTCCGAACCGCAGCCTTTAGTTATCTTATGGATTTCACTCTTTGCTGAAATTTATTCTTCTGTATCCTCTTCAGGAATTTCATCTTCCCCCAGATCCTCAGAAGCATCCTCCGGCTCGTCGTCGATCTCAACTTCTTCCATGTCATCCAGAATCGGAAGATCATCCTCATCCTCATCAATGGCAAAATCCTCTTCTGTTTCCTCTGGCATGCCTGTATCAAGTTCTACATCACTATAGCACTTCATACCGGTTCCGGCAGGAATCAGCTTACCGATGATTACGTTCTCTTTAAGACCGATCAAATGGTCAACCTTACCTTTGATGGCAGCCTCAGTAAGGACTTTGGTGGTCTCCTGGAAGGATGCAGCTGACAGGAAGGAATCTGTAGCAAGAGAAGCCTTGGTAATACCAAGCATGCCCTGCTTTCCGGTAGCCGGACGAAGTCCTTCTGCCTCAAGCTTCTCATTGACTTCTTCGTATTCCAAATAGTCAACCAATGTACCTGGCAGGAATTCACTGTCACCATTATCTTCGATACGGATTTTCTTCAGCATCTGATGAACAATAACCTCAATATGCTTATCGTTGATCTCAACACCCTGGAGACGATATACACGCTGAACCTCACGAAGCATATAATCCTGAACAGCACGAACACCCTTGATACGAAGGATATCATGTGGATTCACGCTACCTTCTGTAAGTTCATCACCGGCCTCCATAACCTGTCCGTCCACGATCTTGATGCGTGATCCATATGGAATCAGATAAGTTTTGGAATCACCGTTCTCCGGATCTGTTACGATAATCTCTCGTTTCTTCTTGGTATCATTAATAGTGGCAATACCCTTGATCTCAGTGATAACAGCAAGACCCTTTGGCTTTCTCGCCTCAAAAAGCTCCTCCACACGAGGAAGACCCTGTGTGATATCACCACCGGCAACACCACCGGTATGGAATGTACGCATGGTAAGCTGTGTACCAGGCTCACCAATGGACTGAGCAGCAATAATACCAATAGACTCACCAACCTGCACAGGCTCGCCTGTAGCCATGTTGGCACCATAACACTTGGCACATACACCAACTTTACATTTACATGTAAGGATAGTACGAATCTTAACCTGCTCAACAGCTCCGCCGGTAATATTATCCACGCCTTCCTTCATGATACGTGCCGCACGTCTCGGTGTGATCATATGGTTCGCTTTAACCAGAACCTCACCGTCTTTATTCTTAATCGTCTCGCAGGAAAAACGTCCTGTGATACGATCCTGAAGGCTTTCGATCTCTTCTTTGCCATCCATAAAGCCTTTCACATACATACCGGAAATCTCTGTTCGATTCTCGCAGCAGTCCATCTCACGAACGATCAGATCCTGTGAAACATCTACCAGACGTCTGGTCAGGTATCCGGAATCGGCGGTACGGAGGGCTGTATCAGACAGACCTTTACGTGCTCCATGTGCAGACATGAAGTACTCCAGTACGTCAAGACCTTCACGGAAGTTGGACTTGATAGGAAGCTCGATAGTATGACCGGTTGTATCTGCCATCAGGCCTCGCATGCCGGCAAGCTGTTTGATCTGTTTATCGGAACCACGGGCTCCGGAGTCAGCCATCATGAAGATATTGTTGTATTTATCAAGTCCTGTCAGCAGTGCATGAGTCAGCTCATCATCTGTCTTCTTCCAGGTGTCTACAACTTCTTTGTAACGCTCTTCTTCTGTGATCAAACCACGCTTATAGTTCTTTGTGATCAGATCCACGGTATCCTGAGCCTGTTTGATCATCTCAGGTTTCTGAGGCGGCACAGTCATATCTGAAATAGATACTGTCATGGCTGCTCTTGTAGAGAACTTGTAACCCATAGCCTTAATGGAATCAAGTACCTCTGCTGTTTTTGTTGCTCCATGTGTATTGATAACTTTTTCAAGAATCTGCTTCAGCTGCTTTTTACCAACAAGGAAGTCTACCTCAAGAACAAGCTCATTGCCAGGAATGCTTCGATCAACAAATCCCAGATCCTGTGGAAGGATCTCATTAAAGAGGAAACGTCCTAACGTGGATTCTACATTACTGCTGATCACTGTACCATCCGGCATTTCTTTGCTGCAGCGTACACTGATCTTGGTCTGCAGCTTGATTGCTTTATTCTCATAAGCAAGGATTGCTTCGTTAACGCTCTTGAAGAATTTACCTTCACCAATACTTCCCGGTCTTTCCTGTGTCAGATAGTAAATACCAAGAACCATATCCTGAGAAGGTACTGCTACAGGGCCTCCATCAGACGGTTTCAGAAGGTTGTTTGGTGAAAGCAGCAGGAAACGGCACTCAGCCTGAGCTTCCTGGGAAAGTGGAAGATGGACAGCCATCTGGTCACCATCGAAGTCCGCATTAAATGCAGTACAAACCAGCGGATGAAGCTTGATTGCCTTACCTTCAACAAGGATCGGCTCAAACGCCTGGATACCCAGACGATGCAGTGTAGGTGCGCGGTTCAGCATAACCGGATGTTCTTTGATAACGTCCTCAAGCACATCCCAAACAGCCGGCTCAAGCTTCTCTACCATCTTCTTAGCATTTTTAATGTTGTGGGAGGTTCCGTTGGCAACAAGTTCTTTCATTACGAATGGCTTGAACAACTCGATTGCCATCTCCTTAGGCAGACCACACTGATAAATCTTCAGTTCCGGTCCTACAACGATAACGGAACGTCCGGAATAGTCAACACGTTTACCAAGAAGGTTCTGACGGAAACGTCCGGATTTACCTTTCAGCATATCGGAAAGAGATTTCAGGGCTCTGTTGCCAGGTCCTGTTACCGGACGGCCTCTACGTCCGTTATCGATCAGCGCATCTACAGCTTCCTGAAGCATACGCTTCTCATTGCGGACGATAATATCCGGAGCGCCAAGCTCCAGCAGTCTTTTCAGACGGTTATTACGGTTAATAATACGTCTGTACAGATCATTCAGGTCGGAAGTAGCAAATCGTCCTCCGTCCAGCTGTACCATAGGACGAAGATCCGGCGGAATAACCGGGACCACGGTCAGGATCATCCACTCCGGACGGTTGCCGGACTCTCTGAAGGACTCAACAACCTCCAGACGTTTGATGATACGTGCTCTCTTCTGACCAGTCGCATCCACCAGTTCAGCCTTTAATTCTGCAGAATCCTTCTCAAGATCAATAGCTTCAAGAAGTTCTTTGATGGACTCGGCACCCATACCTACACGGAAGCCACTTCCATAGCTTTCCCTTGCTTCCTGATACTCTCTCTCTGTAAGGATTTGCTTGTACTGGAGTCCGGACTCAGCCGGATCCAGTACAATATAGTTTGCAAAGTAAAGAACTTTCTCCAATGTTCTTGGTGAAAGATCCAGGATCAGTCCCATGCGGGACGGAATCCCTTTAAAATACCAGATATGGGAAACCGGCGCTGCCAGTTCAATGTGTCCCATACGCTCCCTGCGGACAGAGGCTTTTGTTACTTCTACACCACAACGGTCGCACACAACACCTTTATAACGGATTTTCTTGTATTTTCCGCAATGGCACTCCCAGTCTTTGCTGGGTCCGAAAATCCTTTCGCAGAAAAGTCCGTCTTTTTCAGGCTTCAGTGTTCTATAGTTGATGGTCTCAGGTTTTAAAACCTCGCCTCTTGACCACTCTCTGATTTTCTCAGGGGACGCCAGTCCTATCTTAATGGCATCGAAAGTCATTGGCTGATATGTTTCATTGGTATTAGTTGCTTCTGCCATGTATTCTTTCCCCTTTCTATTCTTCGTCATTATCGAAGGTTTCTTCTAATTCTTCGTAATCTTCTTCCTCGTCCTCATCTACATCAACAAGCTCATCACCGTCGAATTCCTGTTTGGTGTAGCCATGTTTTGCAAATGATTCATGATCCCGATGTCCCCGGGAATCTCCTTCAATAACAGCACGAAGATCTGTTTCTCCGTAATCTACACTCTCCATGATCTCCACTTCAGTCTGGTCATCACGAAGAACCCGCACATCCAGTGCCAGGGACTGAAGCTCTTTAAGAAGTACCTTGAAGGATTCCGGAATACCCGGCTCAGGGATATTATCCCCCTTAATAATAGCTTCATAGGTCTTCACACGGCCTACAACATCATCAGACTTCACTGTAAGGATCTCCTGCAGTGTGTAAGATGCGCCGTATGCCTCCAGTGCCCATACCTCCATCTCTCCGAAACGCTGTCCACCGAACTGAGCTTTACCACCCAACGGCTGCTGTGTAACTAAGGAGTATGGGCCAGTAGAACGTGCATGGATCTTATCATCAACCAAATGATGCAGCTTCAGATAATGCATGTGGCCAATGGTAGTCGGACCGTCAAACGGTTCTCCTGTACGTCCGTCACGAAGCTGTACCTTACCATCTCTGGAAATAGGAACACCCTTCCAAAGAGCTCTGTGCTCTTTATTCTCATCCAGATACTGCATAACATCCGGAGCAAGTATATCTTTGTATTTCTCTCGGAACTCCTCAAAATCCTCTGTATTTACATAGTCATTTGCAAGTTCCAGTGTATCCTGGATATCATTCTCGTTTGCACCATCAAATACCGGTGTTGCAATATTAAATCCAAGAGCCTTTGCAGCAAGGCTAAGGTGAATCTCAAGGACCTGTCCGATATTCATACGGGAAGGCACACCCAGAGGATTTAACACGATGTCCAGAGGACGTCCGTTAGGAAGGAATGGCATGTCCTCCACTGGAAGAACCCTGGAAACAACACCCTTGTTACCATGACGTCCGGCCATCTTATCACCAACAGAGATCTTTCTCTTCTGGGCAATATAAATACGGACAGCTTCATTAACACCTGGAGACAATTCATCGCCATTCTCTCTTGTAAATACCTTTGCATCCACTACGATACCATACTCACCGTGCGGCACCTTAAGGGATGTATCACGAACCTCTCTTGCCTTCTCACCAAAGATGGCGCGGAGAAGTCTCTCTTCTGCTGTAAGTTCAGTTTCTCCCTTAGGAGTTACCTTACCTACCAGAATATCACCAGCACGTACTTCTGCTCCGATACGGATGATACCACGCTCATCCAGATCTTTAAGAGCATCATCACCAACACCAGGGACATCTCTTGTGATCTCTTCCGGTCCTAACTTGGTATCACGTGCTTCTGCTTCGTATTCCTCAATATGAACAGATGTATAAACATCATTCTGTACAAGCTTTTCGCTTAAAAGAACAGCATCCTCATAGTTATAACCTTCCCAGGTCATAAATCCGATCAGCGGGTTCTTACCAAGAGCAAGCTCACCATTGGATGTGGATGGACCATCAGCGATCACATCACCTGCCTCCACGTGCTCGCCCTGATTTACGATTGGGCGCTGATTGTAGCAGTTGCTCTGGTTACTTCTCTGGAATTTTGTAAGATGATAATCATCTTTTGTTCCGTCATCATTCTTAATTGTAATATCTGTAGATGTAGAGCGAAGAACAGTACCTGCTTTCTTAGCAAGAATACATACACCGGAGTCTACAGCTGTCTTGGTCTCCATACCAGTACCAACAACCGGTGCTTCTGTAGTAAGAAGCGGTACGGCCTGACGCTGCATGTTGGATCCCATCAGCGCACGGTTGGCATCATCATTCTGAAGGAACGGAATCAGGGCTGTAGCCACAGAAAATACCATCTTCGGGGATACATCCATATAGTCAAACATCTGGCGCTCATACTCCTGAGTTTCTTCACGGAAACGACCTGAAACATTCTTACGAACAAAATGTCCATCCGCATCCAAAGCCTCATTCGCCTGTGCCACATGATAATTATCTTCTTCATCTGCGGTCATATAAACAACTTCATCTGTAACCCGCGGATTCTTTGGATCTGTCTTATCAATCTTACGGTACGGAGCTTCAACAAAGCCGTACTGATTGATCCTTGCATAAGATGCAAGGGAGTTGATCAGACCAATGTTCGGACCCTCTGGAGTCTCGATAGGGCACATTCTTCCGTAATGGGAATAATGTACATCTCGCACCTCAAATCCGGCTCTGTCTCGTGACAGACCGCCTGGTCCCAACGCAGAAAGACGTCTCTTATGAGTCAACTCACCAAGAGGGTTATTCTGATCCATAAACTGGGACAGCTGGGAAGATCCAAAGAATTCTTTAACAGCTGCAGTTACAGGCTTGATGTTGATCAGAGACTGGGGAGAAATACTCTCTGTATCCTGCGTGGTCATTCTCTCACGAACCACTCTCTCCAGTCTGGAAAGACCGATACGGTACTGATTCTGAAGAAGTTCGCCTACTGCACGGATACGGCGGTTGCCCAGATGATCGATATCATCATCATTACCCAGACCGTACTCAAGATGCATGTTATAGTTAATAGAAGCAAAAATATCTTCTCTTGTGATATGTTTTGGAATCAGATCATGGATATCCCTGTGGATCGCTGCCTTTATTTCCTCAAGAGTGTCATTTTCTTCCAGGATTTTCTGAAGCACAGGGTAATATACTAACTCTGTAACACCCAGTTCTTCCTTTGGATCCTGAATCTCAGGCAGATAATGGCGGATATCCACCATCAAGCTGGAAAGGACTTTGATCCTGCGGTCTTCTTCCCCAAGGATCCACACATAAGGAACTGCTGCGTTCTGGATCTCATCTGCCAGTTCTCTTGTAACAACAGTACCGGCTTCTGCAATGATCTCTCCGGTAGACTCTTCTACCACATCATCTGCCAGCTTATGTCCTACAATTCTCTTATTGAAATGAAGCTTTTTGTTGAATTTATAACGTCCAACCTTTGCCAGATCATATCTTCTCGGGTCAAAGAACATTGCCCCGATCAGGCTCTCTGCACTCTCTACTGCCAGAGGCTCACCTGGACGGATCTTCTTATATAATTCAAGCAGACCTTCCTGGTAATTGGTGGAAGTATCTTTTGTAAAGCTGGCCAGGATCTTAGGCTCCTCACCAAACAGTTCTACAATCTCTGCATTTGTACCAACACCTAATGCACGGATCAGGACTGTGATCGGTACCTTTCTGGTTCTGTCAACACGAACATAGAACACATCGTTGGAATCAGTCTCATATTCCAGCCATGCGCCTCGGTTAGGAATAACGGTTGATGAAAACAGCCTTTTACCAACTTTATCGTGAGCAATTGCATAATAGATTCCAGGGGAACGTACTAACTGGCTTACGATAACTCGCTCGGCTCCGTTGATTACAAAGGTGCCTGTAGCTGTCATCAACGGTAAATCTCCCATGAAAATCTCGTGTTCGTTGATTTCTTCTGTTTCTTTGTTAATCAGTCTCACTCGAACCTTCAAAGGTGCGGCATAAGTCACATCACGTTCTTTACACTGTTCGATGGAATATTTCGCATCCTTCTCATCAAATGTAAAATCGATGAACTCAAGGCTGAGCTTTCCGCCGTAATCTGCGATCGGAGAAATGTCATCAAAGACTTCCTTCAATCCTTCGTCGAGAAACCACTGGTAAGAATCTTTCTGGACTTCAATCAGGTTTGGCATTTCCAGGACTTCTTTTTGTCTCTGGTAGCTCATTCGCATGCTTTTTCCAGTTTTTACAGAACGAATTCTGTTTTTTTCCATTGACGTTTCACCCCTGTTTTTATTTTTTATTACAATCTAAGCCTTCTTTGCCTATCCTCCTATCAGAAATCTGTATATGAGTTTCTGACCAGATTTCGAGGGCAGAGTAGGCATATCATGCCATAATATAGCATTCTTCACTATATCACAACGAAAAAAGGCTGTCAACCAATTTTCTCAATTTTTTTCGTTTTTTATATTATTTCCAGCTTTACCCAGTCTATTCCCTGTTTGCAGGCAAAAAAAGAACCCCCGCAAACACCTGCGAAGCAAGCATTTGCGGGGGGCATAAAAGGCAAAAATTATTTAAGAGTAACTTTAGCGCCTTCTGCCTCAAGTTTAGCCTTGATATCCTCAGCCTCTGCTTTAGAAGCACCCTCTTTAACTGCTTTCGGAGCGCCATCAACAACAGCCTTAGCCTCTTTCAGGCCTAAACCTGTTACTTCACGAACAACTTTGATAACTTTAACTTTGTTCGGGCCAACTTCTGTCAGCTCTACGTCAAACTCATCTTTCTCCTCAGCTGCCTCTGCCTGTCCTGCTGCTGCAACAACAACACCTGCTGCTGCGGATACGCCGAACTCTTCTTCACAAGCTTTTACTAAATCATTTAACTCTAATACGGATAATTCTTTGATTGCCGCAATAAATTCTTCAGTTGTTAACTTTGCCATTTCAATTACCTCCATTTTATAATTTTATTAATAATGAATTTTCCCTCTATAGGGGATCATGATATAACCGGCCAGATTATTCTGCTGCCGGTGCCTCACCCTCAGCTGCTTCTTCTGCAGCAGGTGCTGCGCTCTCTCCGCCTGCTTCTGCAATCTGCTTAAGCACACGAGCGAAGTTTGTGATCGGAGACTGGATGCTTCCAAGAAGTTTTCCAAGAAGTTCGTCTCTGGAAGGAACCTGGGACAGTGCCTGAATTCCTGCCTGATCATTGTAGTTGCCTTCAACAATACCAGCTACTAACTCAAGAGCCGGATACTGTTTTGCATATTTTGCAAGAATTCTTGCGGGAGCAGTTGCATCTGTATCAGAGATAGCCAGAGCATTTGTTCCATGTAAATGCTGAATCAGATCCTCGCATGCAGTACCTTCAAATGCACGATGCATCATAGTGTTCTTGTAAACCTTGTACTGTACACCAGACTCTCTTAACTCTTTACGTAAAACTGTATCCTGCTCAACAGTAAGACCACTGTAGTTAACCAGAACTACTGCCTGTGCGTCTTTAATGCTGTCAGAAATTTCATTTACGATTGGTTGTTTCAGTTCTACTTTTGCCATGAAATGGTACACCTCCTTATAGATTTTGATATACCGCCGTCACAATGAGACTCTACCCGGAGGGTTTTTATTACCAGAAAGCACATGCTTTCCTGCAATATAAAAACCTTACTGCATGACAGTAAGGTTCCAGTAATCTCTTATAAGAATACTTATTCCTCGGTAGGCGTTTTAAACCTTATGCCATACGGCACCTACTGTCTTCGGCAGCGTTCTAAAGAACAATATCATCTTTTTCCAGATATGTCAATACCTTAATTAAAAATTTTTGCATCTCCCGTTACTTCTGTGTTACTGTTCACTCCGTTCACAGTAACGTAGCCAAAATTCATTCCAGATTGCCTGCGGCAATGGAATTTTGGCTTGTATGTCTCGGGATTTTGGCATATTCATGCCAAAACACCTCGCGGGATAGTGGTGTGTGAACAGTAACACTTCTGTATCCGGATACTTTTACATCTGTTTTCGCACTACCCGGTATTCGTCCCCCATTTTAAAATAAGGACATTGTCTGAAATTTCCTGTAATAAAATGTGCCATCTCATCTTCATCCAGATTCACTTCACATGTATAGCACTCATAATCCTCATCATAAGAATAGTTTACACAATACTCACAATTAGTTCCTTTTTCCATCGTAATCTCCCCTTAAAACTTATTTTATTTCCTGCTGTGCCTGGCCTTCTTTTTCTGGTATACTTTCCTTATGCAGGAAGGTACGCCAAAATATCCTGCAGGAAAGAAACGATTTCATATGAACAGACATTTTTCTTATATTATTCTTTTGCTGTTGTGCACTGTCTTTTTATCCGGATGTAAAAATACAGACAGCTCCCTGCAAAATTTCCAAGATACCTCCCAGCCCCTTCAGGAAACCTCCCTGAAGCTGAACACGGTTGTTACCATTACAATTTATGATGCACAGGATCAGACCCTTCTGGATCATTCCATGGCACTTTGTGACAAATACGAAAAAATATTCAGCCGTACACTTGAAACAAGTGAGCTTTATCAATTGAATCACCGTAAGCTTTCCCATGTGGATGGCAGAGAAAATTCCTACCAGATATCCCAGCCCCTTGCCGATCTGATTGCCACCGGCCTTTCCTATTCAGAAGCTACCCAAGGTGCCTTTGACATTGCCATTGCACCTCTTACATCTCTTTGGAATTTTACAGCTGAAAATCCGATTCCACCTGAATACAGTGCCATTCACACTGCCCTTTCTTCCTGTGGCTATCAGCACGTAAATCTGCAGGATCGGATCATTACCTTTGATTCTCCTGATATCCAGATTGATCTGGGTGCTGTAGCAAAGGGATACATTGCTGACCGTATTAAAGAGTATCTTGTATCCCAAGGTGTAGAAAGCGGGATCATTAACCTGGGCGGAAATGTTCTTTGCATAGGAAAAAAGCCTGACGGAACTCCTTTCAAAATAGGCATCCAAAAGCCTTTTGCAGATCGCAATGAAACAGAAGCCATTATGGATATCACGAATAAGTCTGTAGTATCTTCCGGTATTTATGAACGCTGTTTCCAATACAATGGCAAATCTTACCATCATATCCTGAATCCTAAAACAGGCTATCCATACCAGAACGGCTTGATTTCCGTTACTATTGTCTGTGATCAGTCCGTGATGGGCGATGCTTTAAGTACCAGTTGTTTTGCCCTTGGATTAGAAGATGGGCTTACCTATGCAGAATCCCTGGACAATGTTCAGGCAGTGTTTATCACAGACGATTATGAAATGCATTATACCAAAGACTTCCAAAAAGAAATCCCTGTTACAGACACAAAAAACTGATTATCCTGCCTGTTCTATCCCCAGATACCGCTTCTTACTTCCTCCAGATTTTCCAAAATGTAATTGTATATTTCTATGGATACATTTGCCGGATAATGCAGACCATCCACAGTAGCATACCCATTTTCCACAAGATGGGTATAAACATCAATGTATTTCACTCCGGAAAGATTATTCTCCATAGATGTGTTAAAGCTTTCAATCTGCGCATTGGTTATATAGGGATCCTTCTCAACCGGTCCTACAGACACAAAATATGTCTGGGCTCCTATTGCCGCCCATTCGTAGGCCTTTTCATTAATGTAATTGATATAATTATTTACATTGAAAGGGTCATTTACTCCCATCAAAAAAATAATGGCCGTGTTTTTCTCGATCTCATCTTCGATCTGCGGTACTCCAGTCTGCACCATCCAATCATATCCTTTTCCTGAAAGGCAGGACCAGACACTGTCATCTCCTACTGCGTCCCGGATTCCTTCTGTCCTGGAATCTCCCACAAAGATCAGCTTATCATTCGTCACCGTATCCGGATGGTCAGGTCTGCTTAAAGTGCCTTCTTCCGAAGACTGCTCAGACTTTCGCTTCGCCGGAGTTATGGTAGGTGCCTGGGTTATGGTGGACACTGGACTCATTTCCGGTGGAGGCGTGATACTCACAACAGGAGCCGCACTGATCTCTGGTTCACTGCTTATCTCTGGAGTGGCACTGACCGCAGTCACAGATGCAGGGGCAGCTGTTGGCTCAGGACTTAAAGATGGAGTTATACTTGGTCTTACCACAGTAACTTCTTCCGTCATTTCCTGTACAGTCTCTGGCACACCGGAAGGCTTTGACGGCCCTGCTGTTTCTGCCTGCTGTGCCTTTTCTTCACTGTTACCACAGCCTGTACACCCTATCATTATCATGCAGATTAAAATCAATCCAAATCGTCGGATACCTTTTTTCTCTTTTCTAAATATTACCAAATTATACACTTCCTTAAAAAAGCACATATGTAGGAAGAGTACAGCAGTTACTCTGCTGTTTTCCCTTGCATTTCGCATCACACATCCTGTTCAGGCCAGCATGTCCGGCCAGCTAAGGATTTCTTTTGAAATCACTTCTTCATAATCCCCTTCTATATCCTGACTTCTGCCAGCTTCAAAAACATTGGTTTCTGCTCCCCAGACCTTATCTTCATATTCCCACACATGAAATTTCAGACCCCGGAATAAGAAATCCAGACTTCCGCAATTGTCTACTTCTGTATATTCATATTTAATTTTCTTTTTCTGTAATGCATCCTGTACCTTTGTCAGCCGCATATGCTGCACCTCCGATTTATTTCTGTTTTCTCCTTCTTACTCACCAAATAATTACCCAAATTATACAATAGCTTCCCAGCAGATTCAACCCTTGCCCTATATCTCAGCACGATACTACAGCCCCGGAATCGGGGCTGCTGCATATTTAACCACCATCCTGCTCTGGATATTTTTCATGAAGATGCAGGTACTTCTCCCTTGTAGCCAGTCCGCCCCGGATATGTCGTTCCTGCTTGTTCACCTCCAATACCTCCCGTGTCCGTTCTGCCAAAGACGGACGAATAGACGCCAGACGCTCTGTCACATCTTTATGTTTGGTTGTCACTAATTAGAACGGTTTCATCTAGGCCCAAATCTCCAAAGATGCGTAAATAAATATCTACATTACCATCCTTGTCCACTTCGATTTTCTGGATTATGCGTTTTAGCTGTGCATTGGTCATCTGGCGGACATCTGAAATATCTTCAATCTCTTTAAAAGTACGATTCAGGATTGTTTCCAGCTGTTCTCCTTTTGTCAGATGATAGGCAACCATTTTCAACTCATTTTCCAGACGCTCGATTTCCTGTTTTGTTCCGCCGATTTTTTCATTCAATTCCTCACGGGTAATGAGATCGTCTGTGTACATATCCATATATTTCTGACGCATCTTTTGAAGCTTGCGAAGCTGTGCATTCAGTTCCTTTTCGTAATTCAGATTCTCGTCTTTCGCCTTGTAAACCCGTTGAAATTCACTCGTCACATGACGAATTACATTTTTCTTTGCTTTCAGCAGCTCGGAAAAATATTCGGATAAAACTTCAATCAGCTCTTCTTCGTCTACTGTCTGCGCATTGGGGCAGCTATCCGCACCACGACCATTATGACCGGAGCAGACCCAGCGAATATAGGTATTCTTATAGGTACGAACCGTTCGTCGGAAAGACCAGCCACACTCCTTACATTTAATCAGAGTAGAAAACAAATACTTATTGCTCTGCCGTTCCTTCGTTAATTTAAAAGCCTTGCTTCTGGACTCCAAAATCTCCTGTGCCTTTTCATACATTTCCGGCTCAATAATCCGCAGTTCCGGACGTTCTGTTACCATCCACTCCGTTTCATCTTTTTCCGTTCTCTGTCCGGTCAGGAAGTCAGCTACTTCCTGCTTACCATTGATGATTTTACCGGTATAAAGCTCATTTGTCAGAATCCGGCAGGTTGCATTCTGGCTCCACTGGCAATTACGCTTTGTCCGGATGCCCTTGGCATTCAGCATATTCGCAATTTTGGCGGCACCGTAACCTTCTTCGATATACCATCTATAAATCTGACGGATAACAGCTGCTTCTTCCTCATTGATTGCCAAATTAAAGTAATCACCGATGGTTTTATCATATCCGTACACAATATTCGGAACTCGTCCCTTTTCTGCATTCATTTTCTTGCCGAACTTTACACGCTTAGAAGTATTAGCACTTTCCTCCTGCGCCAGTGCGCCAAAAATCGTCAGGACAAATTCGCTGTTTCCCATGCTGGTCATATTGGCTGTCAGGAACTGTGTTTCGATACCCAATGCTTTCAGCTTGCGGACGTTTTGCAGAAGGTCAACCGTGTTTCTTGCAAAACGGGAAATATCCTTTACAACCACCATATCAAACAGTCCATGCTCGGCATCTACCATCATGCGTAAAAATTCTTTTCGATTTTTTATTTTTGTACCTGAAATTCCTTCGTCAGCATATAATCTTACTAAGTTGTCACCGGTACGCTGGGTGTACTCAGAGAAAAATTCTTTTTGCGCTTCCAGACTGTTGAGCTGGTCAGCTTTATCGGTGGAAACTCGGCAATAGGCAGCTATATTCATAGTTGATACCTTCCTGTTACATTAAAGTCGTTCTGTTACAACTTTAGTATACACTGTTTTAAATAAAATAACAATAAGAAAAAGTACCTTAGCATTTATGCCAAAGTACTTTCCTCTAATTTTACAAGTCCACTACAAATATCTTTCATATTTTGATTCATATTTGAAAAAATCCCTACTAATAATTCTAACATCATTTCTAATATTTCTTCATTTACATATGTTTCTTCATTTTTTTGTTGTCCATATCTAAAATGAGCTATTGAGCATCTTTTGTCATATATCCAATTATTAATGCGTTCTAACTCATTATCACCCTCTGATTCATTAAACAATAAAATGTACATCTTATGAATCAAAGGCATTCCTGCAATTTTTAAGATTGCTAATGCGTTTATTCGTTCATCCCTTCTCATCGCTTCATTTATATGTAATTTTAATGCATCCGAAATATTCATATTATACTTTTGTACAAATTCGCTTGCCCTGTTTGGAATAAAGAGAAATTCTATGCATTGATATAAACTTAAAAATTTAATTCTAGTGTCTTTGATGATAAGAAAATCCAAAATATTACTGCATATTTTCCTTACACATATCATTGATAATAGTTTTTCCATAGTTTCTTTATAAACAGGAGTTATTTTTTCACTATTCGCAATCAATAATAATACTGAAACTCTCAACACATCATCCAAAGAATCAATATCTATTTCCAACTCATTATTTACCACCTTAAAAATTGATAATCCATAAATCAAGTCAAGAATATTATCTTCTGAAAAAACAACCGCATCCATACCTTCTTCTGGTTGTAATCCCAAACAATAATCTATCAGTTCTCTTGATTCTACTTTTAGTTGGTAATATTTTTCTGTTATACTTAAAATTTGACATCCGATACAAATTGCGGCCCTTTCTTCCATCACATATCCAAAATTTTCAAATTTTTCAGCATACCTTGTATCTATTCCTACATAAAATTCTTCCTTATATTTTATAAAAACAACTGTGGGCAAATAATCATGTCTCCTACCGATTATAATTGCATCTTTTAATAATTCACAACACTCTGCCCGATTTTCTTCGCTTATAGATATATGTCTATTTACAGATACAATATATTCTTTATGTTCCTCACTAACTCGGGTAGCAAACTCATCAAAAATCTTACCCGTCATTTGTAATAGATTTCTTGACATACTTATTCTCTCCAAAACGTCTCCATAGAAGGAATCTCTTCAAGTTTATCATAGCGAATTAACTCGCTAAAAGCATTTTTAAATAAATGCCTTAAGCTATCACCAATTCGTGTTCTTGGTAACTTTTCAACAATTTCATTCAAAACTTCAAGACTTAAATATGTCTCTGGTTTACTTTCAATACATTTTATTACTTTTGCAATTTTATTATCCAATTCTAATGCTCTATTTCGTTTTTCTTCATCACTGCGTTGAACTCCCATTTTTCCCATAATATACTCTGCACATGAAACCACAAAACCTAAACATACCGGATCACTACGGAACAAATCTTGTCCAGATGCAAACTGTTTACCTTCAACAGTTTCACTTGTAGCCGTTACTGCAAAATCCAACTTACACAGATTGCGAAAAGTATCTACAAACATTTCAAAATTTACTGCACTATCAATTGCTTCCATCATATCAAAACGTTGAAATTCATCTGCCAGTTCATCATTAACATCAACATTCACTTTTCTTGTATTAAATCCAAGATACATTTCAATAAGTGATGATTTTTTAAACATTCCCGCTTTACGTCGTTTAATTTCATCAACAGCTAAAATATTCAGTTGAATATCAAGCAATGGATCTGTCTTTTTGATTTCTTCAGAAATTTTATTACTTATTCCATCAAAAATCACTTCTAACTGTCTGCGAGTATTCCACGGAACCTGCCCTGTATTTAAAACAAGCATTCGATATAATAATTTAGTACTTGCATCTGAACACCAAAATTCCACACGGATTTTTTGTTGTTTATTGTCCTCATAATTTTCAAAGTATATATTACTCCTCTGCATACCGTCAATAATAGAAATCTGCCCCTCATTAACACTTTCTAACAACATGTAAAATTTTGATTCATCCAAATTTTGCATATTCTCAGTTGAAAAAAGCACTCCCAAAACTACCTGTGGAAAAATTGCTCCTTTTCTAAAATCATCCGCCATACGCTTTCGAATTTTCGCCGCTGTAGAAGAACGTTTTATAACACTTCGCTGTCCATCAATGTTTCCATTATTATTAAACGCAAAAAATGACAATTTCTTATATTCTTCTAATGTCATCGTTGTTAAAACAGACTTACAGCCACTTCTTACATCATCTACTAAATCTAAAATTTTCATCTATGTGTCTCCCTTCCTTAACATTATGAATCTTTTTGACTATTTGTTTTTTACAAACCATTTGGAATATCTATTCCCACCACTAACTTCAATTATCCCATCTTTCTTTAATACTTGTAGCAAATTTGAAACCTTCTTTGATTTCTGTTCCTCACTCAGCACCTCCGGCAAAGCCTTCTCTAAAACTTCCATCAAATCTTTTTTGCTGGCTTCTCCCATTGACTGAAGTGCTTTTATAATTAACTGCTTGCAAATATCATCATCTAACCCTTTATTTCGAACATAAGCAGCTTTCTGTCCGACAATATCTGCCACCTTGAAAGATACAAAAACATTAGGATAACGTCCTTCCACAAGACCTTTTTTCTTCAAATCCTTAAAGCTTTCTTTAGAAACTACTTCCTGTTTCTGAACTTTATCCAACAAAAATACAGTTCTCATATCTAAATCTTCATTGGAATATAAAAGCTGAGTATAATTCTTATCCAATATCTTTCCGTACACAGTCACTGTAACTCTATTAATTGTGTTCAAATCATATGTCGGCAATGGGAAGCATTTATCACGCTGTATCTGATACATCATTGGTATTCCCATTGAATTTGTATCAATCATATACAGATTTACCATTGCGTTACACAAAAACACATTTCGATAATACGGTGGTTTATATCCCGGTTCCAGTGCTTGTTCAATAGTTTCTGGTATAAAAGCCCCCTCATTGATAAATACCAGTCTGTCCTCAAATTCCTCTACGTTGATTTTTCCACGCAAGCGATAGTCCTGATGAGCAATACAGTTATTAATAATCTCTTTGATCAGCTCTGGTTCATATTGATCTACTTCATCCGGAAACAAAGTCTGCTGTCCGGCAATATAACGATACTTTACATTTCTGATCCTGGAATATACCTTATCCACTGCCATTAACATCGGTATATCAAAATGTTCATAAGCTTTTACCGAATTATCTGCATTATAAAGTGTCCAGGTAATTCTAGGAATAAAGCCATCAAAGAAATATTTAGCCTCACTTTTTCCTAATAACAATAATGCCGTTCTGGTGATTTTTCCTTTTATTGTAATACCAGCTTTATTTAAAACCTCAATATCAGACAGTTTCTTTAAAACTTCCTGTGCTTTTTTTCGATCACTCTGACGTTTTGAGAAAAGTTCTCTTGCTCTTTTAATCGCTTCTTCATCCAAGTCTTCTATCGTTGCATCTTCTACAATTTCTTTTGACCAATCCATTCCTATTTGACTTCTAAGTAGATCTACTTTATTCATCGGAAGCGGTGATATAGATTCATGCTCTCTGGCATACGCTGCCCCTTGCCATGTTGTCGGAATCCCCCTAATAGCTGGAGGAATTTGAAATGCTATCACTCGACATTTTTCCATTGTCAGTTCGTATATCTCCAGAAATGTCAATCGTTCATTGGTTCCATTTACGATTTCCTTTTTCAAACTTTGCAGACTTCCCTGTTTCCGAAATTCCGTTCCTACATATCGTTTATCATCCGAAATTCCGAAAATCAGCCACGCCTCCTGTAATCCCCGAAGATTTGCTTCATTGCTAAGTGCAGAAAAATATTTACCAATGTCATTAAACGAATAATTTGTGCGTGCTTCTTTAAATTCTACAACTTCATTTTCAAAAGATTCTATCATGCGAACAATCTTTTCTTTTAATTGGCTATCCGTATATATCATATTCTTCCGCCTTTCAAAATTTTCTATGACTAAATTCTATGACTAATCTATGACTTTCTAGAACTAATTTTAACTGATTTTCAGACAGAACACAAGCAATAGCAAAAAAATAAAAGGCATCCCACGCGCTACGCAGGACACCCTCCATCATGTTTTGGTTCATTGGGAAGCTCATCCGCTGCTTCTTGTATTGCCTGTTCCACCTTACTTGCATTTGCTTCAATCAATATCTTTAACAGATAGTCGGCGGTTACTTCCGCTGTGTTTGGATTATGGAATCGATAATTAAGTTTTCTCTTTTTCATAGCGGAATTTCCACCTCCTCCCGTATATCCTTGTCCATAACTATGAAAATATTTTTTCAAATAGTCCTACCAAATGTCATTCCTGTTCAACTTAAATAGATGCCGGTCAAAGGGGCATCCCTGTTGTAAACCACTGCTGTAAACAAGCTCCAAAAAATCTAATTCTTTTTGTTTTTTCAGTTTTCTTTCCTCAATACCAAATTACTCTTATATATCTGTTTACTGTTTACAAATTCTACGACTCAAAGCAATAACCATAGATAAAAGCGTAAACTACACGCCAACTACCGTAAACCTGACTGGCTTTTTACCGGAAGGGTAACTCCATCTGCCGGGCTTTCTCCTCAGTAACCGGGTACCAGTCATTTTCATTTTTTAAGTCTTTTGCATCTCGTTTACAGTTTTCGTTTACACATACCCACGAACGCTGTGTACCGTAATCCTTGAATCTTGTCATCGTACCCTGTTTCCAACCCACAATGCTTGTATTCATAATTTCACAGATGCGGTCTGTCTCCGCCTTCTTCGGCTTTATATAAGGATTGTCCAGTGCCTCCTTAAACAGCATCAATGAACAGACTTTCCTATCCTCATGTTCATCCAGCCATGCCTGTATCATTCCGGCTTCCGTATCATCCGCCATGAACTCCTGCCGCAATTTATCAAGCTGTGCTTCTGTTTCCTTTGAAAACGCCAATTTAAAATTCCCATTACGGTACAACATCATTGCTTCCGCCCACACCTGATCAATATACTGTCTGGATTCCTTCTCATTTTCGAGGATATGAACCTCCATCTCTGCCCGGTTCGTCTGAACTGGAACGAATCTTCGATTTCCGGTACGGTCAAAAGGCAGGAATCGCTTTATATTGGATGTTCCTCCAAATACACATTGCCTCGGACGATCAAGAGCATATACTGCATAAGAATCCCGATAAGTCTCTTTCTGCCTGCTCAGAAAGCTCTTTGTTTCCTCAATACTCTTAGAGCGTGCCGTTGCGACCATTTCAGACATTTCAATCATCCAATGACCACGAAGCTGACAATAAACTTTTTCCGAATCCAATTTGCCGATGTCATCGGTGAACCAGTCGTCCTTTACTGCCATGAATCGAAAAAATGTAGATTTTCCTACGCCCTGACCACCGACCAGACAGAGCATATATTCAAACTTAATTCCAGGGCGGAACGCACGGGCAATAGCTCCCAGCAAAAACATTTTCATACTTTCATACGTCAACTCATCCACAGGTGCGCCCAAGAAATGATGCAGCACATAGCGGATACGCTCCTGTCCATCCCATTGCAGACTATTCAGATAATTCCGGACAGGATGATATTTGTTCCGATCTGCCTGATGGACAATACTTTTCTGCACAACCTTATCCATCGTCAAACCATACGTTTCTTCCAGATAAAGCATAATATAGTTCAAATCCATATCTGTGAATGCCGGGCTTATCCGTTCCCACCACACAGGTTTTACAAGGTCTGTCTGCTCAGTCAAAATATTATACCGGAATACACCTTTTAGCAGAGAATCATGTTCTAAAATTAGCTTACAGTTATGCCGATTGTTTTTCACAGCACCCTTCTGTGTTATTTCCAGTTGTTCTCTGATTTCCTCTACTGTCAACTCCGCTTCCATTATATCCATTACTTCGCACAATTCCTGTCGTGTCTGTGGCGTTAAAGTCCGAAATTCTCTGTTCAATCGCTGTCACCTCCTTCCCATGAGCTACCACTACGGCAACTCGTTCTTCTAATGTGCCTGATAATAATATATCCAGCAGGTACTCTATTTCTGATATTTTTTCCAATGCCTCCATAAACAACGGATGCCAGACATCTTCCATCTGTTTCGGCGAATACTCTTCTTTCCACTGTTTCAACAAATGCAGGTAATCTACCAATGCACGGAAATATCTATTTTCTGCCTGCAGATACCTCTGTTCCTGTGTTAGCTGTCGTTTGATTTGTTTTCTCTGTGGCGGGCTGTGCCCCATGTTCTCATAATATACAGAAAAATCCCTTACCAGTTTCTCTGCCGCCTCTTTCGGTTTTAAATTGTACAAGTGTGCCGTAAAATCAATCACATCCCCATCTGCCTGACATCCGAAACAATGAAAACGCCTGTCCACTTTCATGCTCGGATTCTTGTCACGGTGAAACGGGCAGACCGCCATTCCGTTCCTGTTTACCCGTATTCCATAGTATTCTGCAGCCTGCCGGGTAGTCACAGACTGTTTAACTGCTTCAAATATATTCATCCTTTTCCTCTTTCCTTTACATCACAACTCCATATCGTTTCTTCCTAATTTAATTCTTCCTTCGTGTTCCCATCGCTCCCGGTTCTCCTGTTCCGCAGTAATTTTCGCTTTTGTCAGCCTATCCAGAATGGAACTTCTGGCTTTTTTCTTAATCTGCTCGGTATTCGCCTTTTTGACTTCTGGTTTTATCAGCGTGGTCTGAATTGTTTTAACTGCTGTCTGCATAGCTTTTGTAATTTTGGTAATTACTCCATCCAATCGGCTTGCAGCATAAGTCCTTTCTTTTTGGGAAGCCTTGCGCTCAGGGGAAAGCACCCACGCCTTTGACTGTTCTACCAGACGAATGTCTTCTTTATGGGTTTCCACTCTGACCTCATCCGTCACAACCTCCACAGCTTTGTCGTAAGCAATATCTGAAACTTCATCGATCAGAGCTTCCACATCCTCAATTTTCAAAGTAAGTCTATCCAGTATTTCCGTCTGGTTTTTCATCTGTTCCTTTTGCTTAAACAGAATATAATCCTGTTTTTCAAGATAGTCACGCCCTCCATAAGACGGTTCTTCTTCCAGATGCAACCCGTATTTTCGGGTTATATCAAAAAGCATTATCCGGCAAATAGCATCAAAAGTCTGCTTTCGATTATTATTGCGGCCTTTGGGTTTATCCGGTTTTGGAAGTGGAATCCCTAATTCTTCCAGTGCTTTTTCCTGCTGAGGACAGATTTCCCCGTACTTATTCTCACAATCAAATACATGACGTTCATGGATGTGCGGTGTTCCCTCATCCAAGTGCAGTGCCCAGTCCAGAATATGTACATGAGAACCGAACCGATTTGTAAACTGCTTTGTAAAGTCCTGTACGACCGCAAGCAATATTTCATAGGAAACAGATTCTTCTACTGTTCCTATTTGAAAAATAGTTTCCTCTGGACAGGTTTTATTGTTTTTTAGTAAATCTTCCACAGATCGGTTACGCTCTGTATGACGGGTTCTTGCATTTCTTTCATTCTGCGCTTCTATATGCATTCCATAATGTTCCTGATAAAAAGTACATTCAATCTTCTCAAAACTGATATCCTGAGAATCTTCTTCCCTGCTCTGCATTGTGGTATAGCCACGGTAACAGTCCCAGTAAATATTTTTTCTGACTCTTCCAGCATCAATATGTTCACTGTTTTCCAAATCGAAACGGCGATCATTATGCCTGGGATTGTAAGTGCCATTTTTCCCGGAGCGTCCGTTGTGTCTTGTTGCTTTCAATAATTTTCTTTCCCTCCTTTTTTGCATTTTTTCTAAATTGAATAAAGCGGCGAAGCTGCAAACCTGCGTGATTTTGCGTCAGATAATACCCAGTACGAGTAGACGCACGCATCAACTCACTGGGCAATGGCTGCCGCCCTTAACCTGCACAAAAGACTGCGCTCTCCGCTCTGCTCCAGATTTAGTGACTATTTTCCGGCACCTTTCCATTTCCCTTTGCCATCCATTCGAAAAAAGCAATTTTACTAACCTTAATTAATCTGCCGCTTCGAAATGCCGGAAAACCGGGTGTATGAACCAGTTCATAAGCCGTTACTCTGGAAATCCCCATAATCCGCTGAATATCAGCCACATCCAGTACAAGAGGCAGTTCATCATAATTGTTTAATCTCTTATTTTCACTCATGTTGTTCCTCCATTTTTGATCTCATTTTTTTAGCTTCTCATTGCCGTTTTATCTTTCCTGTTTCCTGAGTCATACTGCTGTCAAGGCATACAACACGTCATCCATTCGGATGCGCTCACTTCTTTTATCGAAGATCATGGCGGTTTATCTCAGGTTAGACGGTCATAAAGTTGTCAAAGTACACTGCATAGTACGAAATTACCATGCAATCGTATCTTATCAATCTTATCTTGACTTTTCAATACTTTCGCGATACCATAAATGTAACTAATATTATATTTTTTAAAATTACCATATAAAACAGGAGCAAATAGAAATGGCTTATCAATTTATAAGGCAAGAACCTTGCTACGACCACATCCTCTTCGTTCTGGCATTGGATAGAGACAAAATGAAGGAGCGAATTTTAATCGGAACAGAACAGCAAATCCGTTTTCGACTGGACGGAAATAAAGATAACGATGTCATGCATGATATAACGCGCCCTCTCGGACGTTTTCTGATAAATTTTGAATATGATAAAGAGAAGAACTGGAATATATATGGACTCGCTCCTCTACGTGATGCATTGCACACTAACCGTTGGAAACAGCCTGCACTGGAACAGACCTCTGCTGATTTTCTGGCAAAAAAATATCTCACCGACGATCCGGTGAGAATATATGCTGCATTCCGTATTTGGAATGAATATCTTGTTACAAGGGAATATCGTGACCGTAATACTGCCTGTGATCATTTTATAGAAAAAATGCAAATTTTGACTCAGGCATTCCAAACAGAAAATGTCATGAATTTTAATTCTGATACTGGAAAACCTGAACGTTTTCATACTGGCAGTCTTTATTTCCGCAATATTCCTGCTGAAATTACCCGACTTGAGCTTTGGTTTCCGGATAATAGGCGCAGAACAGAATGTGTAGCTGCCTACAGCTCTTTTTATCCGCTTATCACTTATTACTTGAATCGACTGAATGACTGGGGCCTTTGTTTCCGTCAGTGCAAAGTCTGTGGAAAATATTTTCTGGCAAAAAGCCAGCGTTATGAACTGTGCAGTGATAAGTGCCGTAAAGCACAGGCACTTCAAAACAAAAGGGAGTTTGATGAACGAGCCAGAGAAAACAACTATGATCTGCTTTATAAAAATGAATGCCAGAATTGGCGTAATAAAATCAATAAATCCCAAAAAACTGCTAATTTTCCGATTGAACGCCTGGAAGAAATGAAAAATGCGTTTGACCTTTTTAAGAAAGAAGCTCTGCAGCGTAAGAAAGCTGTAAAGGCAGGAGCAACCAGTCCGACAGAATTCACAGACTGGTTGTATCAGCAGAGCAATATTATCTTAAAACTCAGCGAAATCTGAATCCATCCCTGTAAAGGAAAGGCAGCGAATTTACTCGCTGCCTGCCCTCTCATTAAACTTGTATCCTACACCCCAGACGGTTTGAATATATACCGGGTTGCCCGGATCATCTTCTATCTTCTCACGAATATGGCTGATATGACTCATGACAATATTGTAATCGCCAGAATAGGCTTCTTTCCAGACTACATCATAAATCTGCTCCTTACTAAATACCCTTCCTGGATTTTGTGCTAATAACTGCAGGATTTCAAACTCGGTGTAAGTTAATTCTATTTTTCTATTATCACGAACAACTTCCCTCCGTTTCAAATCAATCGCTATACCCTTATGCCTTATTTTCGATTGAAGTTGTATTTCCTGAAAAAGGAATTTTTCTCTGCCGGAATCTAACACGGAAATAACAGAATTTACCAACTCTTCCTCATCTCCCTCGAATGATACCAGCAATATTTTTCCCACTTAATCATCCTCGTTTCATTTAGCACTAACTTAATGCTTCGCCTCTGAATTATATTCCGCAAATGTTTCCGTTTCCGGATTAAATTCAGTAAATAATTCCTGCATTCTATTTTTGCTTACTTTTTGAAAGCTACTAATCTTTCCACTTTTGTCTCTCGTTACTTCAATGTACATAGTGCCGTTGCTGTTAGAAAAGATTCCCCTTCCCTCATCATATAAATCTGCTATAATCTTACCATTATAAACCCAGTTTCCTTTAGCATCACAGGATACTCCATAATCAGCATACTCCTGTGGAACAGCAATATTAAGACCTTTTCCCTCTTCACTGCTATATTCGCCCATGTCATCAGCCGCTATGTTCTCACTTCCTCCTTCTTCAAAAACAGATCCTTTCATTTCATCTGCAGTTACAGCTTCTCCGCCGGAACTTTCAACCAATGCCGCCGGTTCTGACCAAAAATCATCTGATAACGGTTCTGCCTTTACGTCTGTGATGGTGCCATAGTTTTCCCTTTGCACTTCAACTCGAAGCGTACCTCCACGTTTGGAACTTATTGTATAAGTACCCGGCTTAAACTCATCCCGGAAATATCCAATGGTCTTTCCATCATACATCAGAAATCCTGTTTCTTTCTGGTAAGTTATTCCCGCTTTTGCATATTCAGAAAGCTGTTCTTCGCTGAATACATTTTCATTACTGTCTTTATTTTCGGTGACCGTTTCTGCTTCCTGCTTCGCATATTCTATATTTTCCGGAGAATATGCCATTGTAATTCCCACTGCATCATCAGATGATTTCGACAACTTCATCCCATCTTTTATTTTTTGAAGATTATCCTCATAAAGTGCAATCGTCTCATCTACCTTTTCCTGTGTCCATACAAACCATCCGTCGCCGCCTGTATAAGCTTTTTCACCAATCATAGACTGCAGAACTTCTTTTTCCTCGTCCAGCCATTTCGCATACTCTTCTGCTGTCCACCATTCCACATCCGAACTTGAAAGTGATTCATCTTCCCGGATATTCACTTCGTTTAAAGCAACTGTTGTTTCACCGTTTTCTTGCGCTGTCTCTGTCTTTTTCTCCAAGGATGATGCGGAAGTTGCAAATCCACCTGTCACGCAAATTACCAATACTGCACTTATCATTACTGCAAACTTAGATGTCTTCTTTATCTTCATAATTGCTCTTATCCTCTCTTCAATCGCATTTTTACTGAAACTGTTACATAATGGTGTCAGTCCGCTCTTTTTTTCTTCCATAGATATTAAAGCAGTTGCATATACCGACTTTATATCCATTCCAAATCTACGGACTACGGTTTCGTCACAGGATAATTCCAAATCTCTGTTAAAAAGAATATACATTACCCACACAAGAGGATTAAACCAATGAATGCATACTGCAGCAATCATTATCAGCTTTGTAAGCATATCAAGCCGTCTGATATGCACATATTCATGTTCCAACACATAACGAAGCTGATAAATATTTTTCCATTCTGTATTTTTCGGCATTAAAATAACTGGGCGAATCACACCATAAGAAAGTGGTGCAGCTATGGTTTCTGTCTGCCGGATGGATAGACTCCTTTTTAGTGGATGTTTTTCCTTCCATGCTTCCAAAATATCATTTTCAACAGGCAGCGAAAATCGAAATTCCCGATAACATTTTATATAGGAAACCGCAAAAAATCCAAAACAAAGTAACAGACCTGCCAGCCATATTACACTCAAAATCGAAATGGATTCTGTTCTCTGTACCATAGCCTCTGATAATCCATTTGCTATCTCAGGCATATTCCCATGAATGGGTAAAAATGTTGTCGTTTGCGCCGTTCTCACTGGGTTTATATCAGAATAAATACTCTGCAACAGAGAATAAATACTTGTGACTGATTTTATGGAAAATGGAACTAATAACCGTATTAATGCAATCCACCATAAAATCAAAAATGTTTTCTTCGGTAATCTGTTGATAAGCACAGCCCTTAATACCACAATAAGTAAAATAATAACCGTTCCCAGAAAACTCATTTGCAGCAGGCTCATATACATCACCTCATTCCAATTCACTGACGATCTGCTTCAGGTTCTTAATCTGCTCCATAGAAAGTTTTTTTCTGCCAAGAAGTGCCGCAAACAACTTGTCAACAGATCCATCATATATCTTATCAATAAGTTCATCTGTTTCCAGATCCTGTACCTGTTCTTTTGCTATAAGCGCATGGCACATAAATCCCGGTTCCGTTCGTTCAATCGCGCCTTTATTGATACACCGCTTAATCAATGTATACGTTGTGTTTTTATTCCAGCTGACTTCTCTGTTTAAAGTATCTGCAACATATTTCGCTGGCACGTCACCATCCTTCCACAGAACATCCATTACCTTTAATTCCGAATCAAAAAGTTTGATATTTTCCTCTGTCACTTGTTTCGCCTCCTATAAGACTACAGTAGTCTGTTCTTGTTTTCAGACTACCACAGTCTTATAGCATTGTCAATCATTTTCTGTCGCTAGGAAAAGAAAAACAGCCAGCCTTTCGGCTGACTGCTCCATACTAAATATAAACCATTTCGTTCAGTACAATTTCTTCTGCTCTGTTTCTAATATTATTACACCGTTGTACCCAAAGCATAGCATCTTTCCGCTTCAATTCCTCCGTCACTCCCTCAGCCGCTTTCATCTGATCAACAATACACGTAAACCGTTCCTCCGCTTGTTCGTCCAAATCCTCCAGATAGCTCCAAAGTTTTCCGGTCAGCAGTAAACTGGAATATCTACCGTAGCACTGCTTTTTCAGATACTCCCTGTGCATTCGTCCCCACTTACCGATAGATCGCTTTTCCTCCGGCAGCTTCAAGTCTGGGATATAATAATCCCCGACAAGTACATAATCAATGCCATTCTCCGTAATTCTTGTTTTCAAATCCTTCATGGTTCGTTCCTCCTTGGTTTTTCTTATTCTATTACCCAAACGAACCGTTCTATATTGTTACTTCCATATGTACTGTACTTTTACTGATTCCAAACTTTTTCGCGGTCTGTCTTACAGTTGCCTTCTTTTCTACAATGTAATTTCCCAGTTCCACTGCACGCTCTTCAATATAATCTTTCACAAAAATCCCCCGCGTACATCATTTTTACAATGTATGCTGGGGATTTTATACGTATGTATGCGTTTCTCTAACTGCCAGGATATATTCATTCTCCGTATATAGTTTCTCACACATTCTCCTTTATATTTTTCTGTTTTTCCTTTATAATCGAATCTGGCTCATACGTGGGTTCACATCAAACTTATCAAAGGAGACAAAATCACCATGAAAACTATAAAGCAAAACCTTCCCGGCATATTGATCTGCCTGCTGATTGCTGTTCCTTCCTGGCTGATCGGCAAAAAATTCCCGGTAATAGGCGGTCCGGTGATCGCCATTATCATTGGAATGCTTCTGGCACTGGTATGGACACCTTCCGGGAATCTGAAAACCGGCATTACCTTTACTTCCAAAAAAGTTTTGCAGCTGGCAGTAATCCTTCTGGGCTTTGGCCTTGACCTGAATGTGGTACTTCGCACCGGAAGCCAGTCCCTGCCTATTATCATCTGCACCATTTCTACTTCCCTGCTGATTGCTTTTCTTTTACATAAAACCATGCATATTGATTCCAACATCAGTACCCTGATCGGAGTAGGGTCTTCTATCTGCGGTGGATCTGCCATTGCAGCCACAGCGCCTGTTATTGATGCAGATGATGAAGAAGTGGCGCAGGCAATTTCTGTAATCTTCTTTTTCAATGTACTAGCAGCTCTGTTTTTCCCAATACTTGGCCATGCCATTGGCTTCAACACTGCCTCCGGTGAATCCTTTGGAATTTTTGCAGGTACTGCTATTAATGATACCTCTTCGGTCACAGCAGCAGCTTCTACCTGGGACAGTATGTGGAATCTTGGCTCTCAGACGCTGGATAAAGCAGTAACCGTAAAGCTGACCCGGACTCTTGCCATCATTCCTATCACTTTGGTGCTTGCCCTTATCCGTGCCAGAAGCAGTAAATCCGCCGGTAACAGTTCCAATGGTTTCAGCCTGAAAAAGTCTTTTCCAATGTTCATATTATGGTTCATCCTTGCCTCAGTGATCACTACCATAGCTCTTCGCTTAGGTGCTCCTGCATCCTTTTTTGCGCCATTAAAGGAACTGAGCAAATTCTTTATCATCATGGCAATGGCCGCCATAGGTCTTGGAAGCAACATTGTAAAACTGATCAAAAAGGGAGGCAAACCGATTTTTCTGGGTGCATGCTGTTGGTGCGGCATTACACTGGTCAGTCTCCTTATACAGCATGTTATGAATCTGTGGTAATGCAAACCAGGATTTAAGAATCCTGGAGAAGTTCATAACTTAATTTGAGTAAAAAAATGCCTCAAAGCATCCGTTGCTTTGGGGCATTTTTCATCAGCTCTCATTACTTAGGAACATCTTGCAGAAGCAAAAATTCCAGGCAATGATAATAAATTCTCTTATAGGTTTTTGTTGTATAATGAAGTCCGTCATCCACGCTGTTATCTACACCGCTTCCGCTGGCATTTGTGCCATAGCCATTCTTTAACAGCCAGGAATAGGTATCAATAAATGTATAATCCGACGCCAGCTGACTGCGGATCGTGCTGTTAAACTGGCGTACCGCTGCCTCACTTCTTACCACATGTCCGGTGTTCTCCATCATCTTACTGTTACCTGGATTAACAGACATATAGAAAAGCTTGCAGTTCTTCTTTTTCAATGTAGAGGCCAGACTCTTCATGTAAGTCACATAAGAAGGCAGATTAGACAGATCATTCACTCCCAGATTAAAGATCACTGCTGTAGAATTCTGGGTGCTGTTATTCTTATTTACAATATTCATGATCTGGTTGTAACCGTCACCTTTCAGCCAGTCAAGTCCCATTCCGGATTGTGCTACAAACTCAGAATTCCATACTACCGTACTGCTTGCACCAAACTCTCTGTTCAGAGTTGCCTGCATCCGGACTGTCCTGGAATCGCCTACAAAAATCACCTGCTTATATTTACGTTTCCATAAATCTACCTGTGCCATGTCTGCAGCTGTAAGATTAGGCTCTGTACTTCTGTTAAAGACCACTGCATATAAAGTCACATCTCCATTTACACGGATACGCCCTGCAGCCTCATATTCCGGATCTGTACTCTTTCCCTGCGTCCTTGACCATCCAAGGAATGTGTAACCAGAACCGTTCGCCACTGCCGGAAGAGTAAGATAATTGCCCTTTCCAACAGAAACCTTACGGTAAACTGATCCATCATTCTTGCACAGGGTCACTGTCACTCCGGCTTCCTGAACAGCATACAGCTTAACATCTTTCGTCACTTTGTATTTACTGCCAGTTTTCAGTACAGATGTGCTACTGTTCTTTACCGTAGACCAGCCCAAACCTACATACCCGGTTCTTGAAGGAACTGCCGGAAGTGTAATATAAGATCCGCTCTCAGCCTCCACCTGGAGTTCCCTGTAATCTGCATTGCTTCTGCCATTGTACATGTAGAAAGAAACTGTATAAGTATCTACTTTCTCTCTCACCGCATAGAATTTAGTATTGGCGGTAATGGTTACTGTATCACCCACTTTGTATAATGGAGCAGCTGCCCCCCGGGTCGTCGTCCATCCAACTCCCTGATAGCCGGTCACTTTCGGAATCTCCGGCAGGGTAAATGTACTGCCTTTAGCCACACGCTTGTTCAGCTTCTTATAAGCTGCATTTGTCTTGCCATTACTGTTATAAAACAGAACTGCGGAGGTAGCGATCCTTTTACGGACTGCATAGAATTTAAGGTTCCTCTTTACAGTGATCACCTGTCCACCCTGAAATTTTGCAGTATCTGCATTCTTCTTCACAGACCATCCAAGATTGTTATAGCCATATGCTCCCGGCACCTGGGGAAGCTTGATCTTCCTGCCAGCTACCACAATCTTCTTCAAAGCCTTCATCTTCCTGGTGCTTGTCCCATTGGTATTATAAAACTGCACATAATAGAACTTATCTGCCCGAAGAGTCAGCACACCATCTTTGATATAACGGCTCCATGCTGCATCAGCGGAAAGAGTAAGCTTGGAAGCACCATTAAACCGAAACTTCCCGGACAGCTTCCACCGATACCCCTTTCTTGCCGGAAGTGTAACCGTCTCGCCTATGCTAGTATCAATTTGAAGATCCTCATAATATTTCCTGCCTGTAGGATCCTTAAACCGAATCGTAACAGCATCTCCGTCCTGCAAAGTATCTGCCTTTACTTCTGCTGCTCCAAGGTTGCCTGCGCTCCCGGTAAATGGTATATCAATAAATACCATCAAAAGAGCAAGCAGCAGACATAGGAAACGGCCTTTGCTTTTTTGCTTATTATTCTTCATATACTCTCCTCTGTTCATAAACCCTCATGCCGCCTGCCGGCAACATCACAATTCCTTGCTTCTGTATCAGTATAACTGAAACATTTTTAACTTTCAACCACAGGTCAGAAAAAAGTTTAACAAATTTTACATTTGTATTACATAAGTATTTCCATCAAATCTTACAGTGTATGAACAAAACGCATGAATGCATCCCTGCCCTTTGGAGTACATTTGTAAACACCGGCATCCTCCAGAACATGCACAAATACCTGTCCTACTTCCTCACGCAGAACTTGCTGGATGTTCTCTTTATCCAAATGAGGATATTTAGGAAGGAACTCAGCTACCCACTGTGCATGTTTCTCTATCTTCTCATTGGAAGCAATATCCTTGCCTTCCAGAATATATTCTTCAAGAAGCTCCAATTCTTCTTTCAGTCTTGCTGGAAGCACTGCCAGCCCCATCACCTCGATCAGACCGATATTCTCTTTCTTGATATGATGATACTGTGCATGAGGATGGTACACGCCCAGCGGATTCTCCTCTGTGGTAATGTTATTCCGAAGAGTCAGATCAAGCTCAAACAGATCACCCTTCTTTCTTGCAATAGGAGTAATGGTATTATGAGGTTCTCCATCTGTCTGTGCAAAAACAAAAGCCTCTTCATCTGTATAGCCTCTCCACTTATTCAGAATATGAGTAGCCAGATCCACCAGCCTGTCAGAATCCTTATGACGGATCCTCAGTACAGAAAGCGGCCACTTCAGAATCCCGGCTTCCACATCCTCATAACCTGGGATCGTCACTGTCTTCTCAATCTCTGCCTTCGCCATTGCAAAGGTATAATGTCCGCCCTGGAAATGATCATGGCTTAAAATAGAACCGCCTACGATAGGCAGATCTGCATTGGAGCCAAGGAAATAATGAGGGAACAGCTTTACAAAATCAAATAGCTTAATAAAGGTATTCCTCTCGATCTTCATAGGTGTATGGCTGAAATTGAATACAATACAATGCTCATTGTAATATACATAAGGAGAATACTGAAAGCCCCAGGGAGTATCATTAATGGTAACAGGAATGATCCTGTGGTTCTCCCTTGCCGGATGGTTGGCTCTGCCTGCATATCCTTCATTTTCCGGGCAAAGCAGACACTTTGGATAACTGCTGGACTTGATCAGCTTGGCCGCTGCAATAGCCTTTGGATCCTTCTCCGGCTTTGACAGGTTAATGGTAATATCAATCTGTCCATATGGGCTGTCCACTGTCCATTTCTGGTCCTTCTTTACACGGTAGCGACGGATATAATCGCTGTCCTGACTCAGCTTATAAAAGTAATCGGTCGCTTTCTCCGGATCCTCTTTATATTTTTCCCAGAAAGTATTTCTTACCTGGGCCGGTCTGGGCATCAGACAATTCATAAGCCTGGTATCAAACAAATCCCTGTATACCACACTGTCCTGGATCAGTCCTCGTGCAACTGCCTCATCCAGTAACTCTTTTAAAACCTGCTCAAGATCAATATTACTATATTCTTCTTCCGGCTCTGTATACTCGTCTTCCTTAAATACATCCAGCAGAAGATTGGTAGTATAGATCCGCTCACATTCCGGTGTCAAACCTGTTTCAATCCCATACTGTACCAGTTTCTTAATATTCTCACTTAACATTTCCCGTCACCCCTTAGCATTCAACCTGTACATTCATATCTTTTATATCCATCTTTCCGGCACCATCGCCCATGTCCACTACATAAAATTCTGCCTCATGGCCTACCTTTTCTGCGTATGCCTTTCCGATGTTCTCTGTAAAAGCCTGTACCTGGTCATTTTCCACAATGCTTACAGTACAACCGCCAAATCCGCCTCCTGTGATACGTGACCCGATCACTCCCGGTGTTTTCCACGCAAGATCTACCAGAATATCGATCTCTTCACAGGACACTTCAAAATCATCTCTTAAGGATACATGAGATGCGTTCATCAGCTTTCCGAATTCTTTGATGTTATTTTCTTTCAGTGCCTGTACAGCCTTGATGGTACGCTGATTCTCATAAACTGCATGCTTTGCCCTCTTTACGCATACCGGATCCTGGATTGCATCCTTATGTGCTTCAAACTCAGCCTCTGTTAAATCTCCCAGTGTCTTAATATCCATCACTTTCTGCAGATCTTCTAATGCTGTCTCACATTCATTTCTCCTGTCATTATAGGCGGAGCTTACAAGACTGTGTTTCACTTTGCTGTTTGTGATCACGATCTTTGCATCTGGAAGGTTTACCGGTGCATACTCATACTGCAGGGTATTCGTATCCAGGAAAATAGCACAGCCTTTTTTACCCATTGCACTTGCAAACTGATCCATGATCCCACAATTCATCCCATTGAAATTATTCTCAGAATACTGTCCCATAATAGCAATATCCTGCATGGATATCTCATCAAATCCAAACAGATCTTTTAACATAGTTCCTGTAAGCACTTCCAGGGAAGCGGAGGATGAAAGTCCGGAACCGTTAGGAATATTACCAAAGATCATAAAATCCAGTCCACAAGTCAGCTTATAGCCTCTCTTTTCAAAGGTCCACATAACTCCCTTTGGATAATTGGTCCAGCCAGCCTCTTCAGATGGAACAAGCTCCTCCAGAGAAGACTGGATCATGCCGGTCTTTGGAAAATTAGCAGAATAAAAACGAAGTATATTATCCTCACGTTTTCTTGCAAGACCATAGGTACCAAGCGTAAGAGCACACGGAAAAACATGACCGCCATTATAGTCTGTATGTTCTCCGATCAGATTTACACGGCCAGGTGCAAAATATCCACGAATGTCTCCACCTTCTCCATACATCTGTGTAAACAGTTCCATTAATTGTTTCTGCATAATAAAATCCCTCCTGCTATTTTTGCTTACTTTTTATTCCAACAACTTTATGTTATTATGTTGGATCTTTTATGTTTTCAATATAGCTGACAAAAATATTACCAGCCTTTTCAAACAGTGCTGTACTGTCATTCATACCATAAGGTTGTGTCTCACCGGTCGCCGGATCATACAGCCAGGTATTATACTCATCATATCCAATGATCACCACGCTGGTATTATTTCCCGTCTTGGCGATCACAGGCCTCTGAGCACTTACCTCATACAGTACACTGTCCAAAGTACATCCGGACAGATCGATCACTGTGCCCTGATCTCCCATGCCTTGCTGCAGTGCCGCCAGATCCATGGATCCAGTACGCATCACTTCCGGCACATCTTCAATATTCAACGTGATCTTTGTCTTTTTATTGCCTCGTTCCCAGACATACTGCTGTGCACGGTTCAATACCACGCCTGCCAGGTCATCTGCATGCTTCACGGCTTGACCCGGATCTGTAAATGTACTGTCCAGACCGCCTTTTGCATAAACATAGTAAATCTCATCCTGCGGCACCTGAGTATCCAGAACGATCTTATTTTCATCCCCGCTCTTCATTTTGGCATAGACCACCAGTGCCTCCTCAACCTCAGGTGCACTGCTAAAGGACAATCTGACCTGGGTGCCTGTTCTGGAATTGGACACCAGTTCAACCTCAGCCTGAGTTTCCCCCGCCTTTTTGTTGTTCATAATATTATCATTCTTCTGAACAACATAGGTATTCCCCTGTTTGGCAGAAAGTTCAAACTCCATCAGTGTACTTCCGATCGTCACATTGGTTATGTACAGGCCTTCCTGGTGATATTCCTTTTTGATCTCACCATCAAAGCCTTCAATCCGAAGGGTATGGATTCCTTCTGTCACATGGCCGTCATCATCCGTCAGAGCATCCCCGTCCATAACCACACCATATACCAGATCTTCATTCATAAAGCCTACCGGCTTTACGCTCTGTCCAGCTGCTCCTGTAAGGATCCTGGTATCCAAGGTGTCAAACTGTATTTCTTTGATACATCCTGCATTTTCCCCTTCCTGTATAGTCCAGGCTGCATGTGCATTTGTGTCTGAAACAACAAACTGTGAAGGATTGATCTGCTCTTCCATAACCTGAAAGTCGCCTTTATCGATATCTACACGATACAGCTTTCCGGAAAACAGCAAAAAGAGTTGGTTATTCTTACTTACATAAGACAGTGTACCAAGGTCTTCCTTTAAAAACTCATAAGACTCTGTAGTGGGGATAAATACTTTTTCCTCTACCACATTCTGATCACTGCTATAGTGATATACACAAAGACCGCTATAGCCTTCTCTCAATCCCCGATTCATATATCCATACAATACAAAATCCACATCACCGTTATCTTCCACACGAATGATCTTAATGTTGTGCTGATTCCTTGCATCACGGAAATCGCCTTCATCTCTGCGGAAGCTGAAAATACGGATAGTCTTCCCATCTTCAGGGTCAAAAGACCACAGGTCTCCCTCTTGTACAAAAGCAGCCACACCTGCTGTTTCATTAGTCATATATTCCACGTCCCTGCTGCGGACACCAAGAAGAAGTCCATCCTGGGAAATCTTTATATTGTTTTCATCAAACACCTGGCTGGCAGAACGTTCAAAATCCAGAAGCATGATCCTGGAAGAAGTGTACCTCATCCTGTAAAACTCTGTTACATCATAAATCTCCGGAGCGCTGTCCCCATCCCTTGCCATGATCTGATATTCCAGGGAAATACTTGCTGTTGTCTCATTAATATCCTTGATCAATGGAATTCCTTTTTTGTAGATCTGCGGACTTAAAGACCCCCAGCTGATCTGATTGAAGGTGGAATTAATATTCACATCATTATAATTAGCAGAAGCGCCAGTATCCACAGGCTCCAGATAACTGGTCAAATCCTCGGCAGAAGCCTTGTCCATGGACTTTTCATAAAAGCTTTTAACAAATTTCACATACTGATCCACATTCAGTCCTGACCTGGATACTACACGTGTATAATAATAGGCAGTCCCTTTGGATGTTTCCAATGTGATCTGCATAGAATATTCCTGATTCACCCTGAGACTGCTGTTCACCGTCACAGACGCAGTAAGATACCCGTCCTCTTCTCCCAGATTCTTGATCTTCCGGTTCTCCAACACCTTCATACCATCTGAAGTACGGATCTCATAAGCCAGGCTGGATACCTTTGTATCATATCCGTTGATCACAAATTTTAATTCCTTGGATGTGTCTAAAGGCGTCACGCTATCACGCGTAAAATCGGCCTGCATTTCCTGTGCATATCCGTACATCCGGTTAGCATATATGCCGCCTACATCGATCATCACCTCAGGCAGCACCGGATTATTCATATCCGACCGGTCATCAGTTGTCTCACTATTCAGAAGAAAGGCGGTTCCTGCCACTCCCGCTGCAAACACCAGCAGTAAAAGCAATAGCCTGCATAAAAATTTCTTCATGTTTTTCTCCTACCAAACCGATTAAAGCAGTTTTTCCAGTGAAGGCTGCACATGCAAAGCCTTCATCATATGTTTTAACGCTTCCCCGTCACGCTTTTTCCCTGTGTGTACTGCACGGATCAGCAAATTCTTGGGGGTATGCTCCATATCAATAAACTCCAGGATCTGTGTATCATAGCCAGCCTCTTCCAGCAGATTTGCTCTAATCCCATCTGTAAGAAGGGCACTTATCCGCTCTCTTAAGATCCCGTACTTCAGTACAGGCTGCAGCAGCTGATTTTCTATCTGCCGGTTCAGCTCATGCTGGCAACAGGGCACAGACAGGATCACCTGCGCCCCCCACTCAACGGCTTTTGCCAGTGCATAATCCGTGGCTGTATCACAAGCATGGAGGGTCACTACCATATCTACAGATGTTACTCCTTCATAATCTGCGATATTCCCTTTATAAAAATGCAGCTTCTCATATCCATACTCTTCTGCCAGCCGGCTGCAATGCCGGATCACATCTTCCTTCAGATCAAGGCCAATGATCTGAACATCATAGCCTTTTAATTCCCGAAGATAATAATACATAGCAAAAGTAAGGTAAGATTTCCCACATCCAAAATCCAGAATCGTGATTTCTCTGTCCTTTGGAAGCCTAGGCAGAATGTCTTCAATAAATTCCAGGAAACGGTTGATCTGACGGAATTTGTCATATCTGGAGGAAACAATGCTGCCTGACGGATGCATCACTCCCAGATCCACCAGAAACGGAACTGGCGTTCCTTCCTCAAGTATATATTTCTTAACACGGTTATGTGCCTGGATCTGGATCTTTTCTGCACCAGAATGCCTTTTTGCCTTTACCGTGATCTTTCCTTTTTTACTTACAAGAACTGTACCATCCAATTCCTGTCCCTGCGCCTGCAGCTGTCCGAAGCCGCTGCCAAGAGCCTCTTTAATATAGGCGATCACCTGCTCCCTGTCATAGTTTTTATGGAGCACCTTTGTACCCTCCATGGCTGAAGCCTGATAAAAGATCTGCTCCCGTATCTTTACCGGACGGATCTTTACTGTGCCCACACCTTCTTTACGATTTCCACTGAGCACCGCCTGTTTCAAATATTCATTGATCTGTTTCTCTAAATATTCTTCTAATGTCATCATTTTTATTATATCTTTTTTCCCTGATATTGTATATATTGTGTTTTTTGGATTCATCTACAAAAAAATTAACTGCTGTGTTTCTTCCCCGGCACCGGTTACGCCTGCAACGCCTCCTGGAAATCTCCTGAAAAAGCAAAACCTGGATCAGATCATCCAGAAAATCTCCGGACAACGGCTCCATTTCCCTCATCCCAGATACCTTTTCACGGATCTTTCGGCACATATGGTAAAGCATTAGTTTATCCGGGTACTGATCATAAATCCTGCTGCCTTCGTAATCCATCAGATCACATTCCTGTTCCACCTGAGCCTGCACCCTTCTGGCAGCAGAAGGATAATAGGATTTCATCAGTTCAAACTCCTGATCCTGTACCTTTTGTCCATCGAAAAGCCCGGCTTCTGCATATGCTGTATAAAAAGGATAAAACTCTTTATGATACATATGGTTTTCCCCTTATTTTCCTGTCTGTTCCAGTATATGCAGACAGGGCAAAATAGGTTATAGCCTCCTAAAGGACTGCACACCTGTTTTGCCCTTTTTGTTCTTACAGAGCTTCCATGATCTTCTCAGTAAGACGCACACTGTGCTCAGCTGCCAGCCTTTCAAAGGTATTATACTCCATACCAGTGCTGTCATCTGCATTATCTGAAATGGCACGAATGATCAGAAAAGGTACCTGATTCAGCCATGCCGCCTGTCCGATCGCTGCACCTTCCATCTCCACTGCATAAGCGCCAAAAGTATCACGGATATCATTTTTTACTGCCCGATCACAGATAAACTGATCTCCAGAAGCAATCCTGCCCTGGAAAACCTGGATCTCCGGATTCACCTCCCTGCAGGCATCTGCTGCCAGCTGACGGAGCTTTGCGTCTGCCGGGAAAGAAAGCTGTCCCATCTGGGGAATCTCTCCTTTCTTATATCCGAACGCTCCTGCATCCACATCATGCTGCACCACATCTGTAGAAAGTACAATATCGCCAATATTGATATCATTATTCAAGCTTCCTGCAATACCGGTATTGATCAGGGCATCTACCTGAAAAACATCTGCCAGGATCTGCGCACAGATTCCTGCATTCACCTTGCCAATCCCGGAACGGACTACCACTGCCTTTTTTCCTTTTAAAGTTCCCTGATAAAATTCCATGGAAGCTTTTGTGACCACTGTCACATCTTCCATCATCTCTTTAAGTCTGGCTACCTCAGTTTCCATAGCTCCGATAATTCCAATACAATTCATCCTCTGAACCTCTTTTCATAAAAATAGAAGCGCCAGTGCCGGGAAAATCTTCCCTTTTTTTGCACACTGACCCTTCTATTGTATCAATTCATCAGCCTGTACGCCAGACCAAATTTAAAGAATTTGTAATTACTATCTATTGTTCCGCAACTGATTTACAAAGCATCACTTCCGTGCTCTCCTGTTCGGATCCCATACCGGCCTTATTCTGCCCGGTGGCACCAAATAACCGTTCTTCCAAAAGACCTTCCTCTACGCTTGCACAGTTAAAATATACAAAAGGCTTTTCCGCTCTTTGGCTGGCCTTCCAGATAGCCGTTCCTATGGTCTTTTTCCCTGTACCTTCTTCACCTTCGATCAGCACAGGTCCATTATGGGCTGCCGCCTGATTGATCTCTTTTTTGATACGGACTGTATATTCCCTTTTTTCCATCATCACATCCCCAGTCAGGATGATATTCACAGGCTGACCGACGATTCCAGGATCAGCACGCCCTTGTCTACCATACCCATCATGGCATGCAGCATCCTGCTTGCAGAAAGATGCTTCTGCAGATTGGCGCGTTCCTTGATCTTTCCTGCCACCAGCATGCACATTTGTTCCAGAAAAAACATAGATTCCTGCAAATGCTCCGCCATAAACTGTTCCCTGTCTTCTTTGTAGCAGGTCATCCCGATGGCTCCTTCGATCCGGTCATCCACAATAATCGGTGCAGACACTTCAAGAAGCGCATCACAGGTATCTATTTCCTTACAGCCCACGCAGTAAAGATTCTGTCCCGGATTATCAATAAACATTTTCTTTCCTGTCTCAAGTGTGTCCCGGTAAGCATGGCCATCTCCCACATTAGATTGATTCACACGGCAGGCAAAATGCCCGGTTGCCGCCACCCTCATATGTGCAGAATCAATGATCTCCACATCTACCTGCAGCATGGTTGCCAATGTATTGGCAATCTGGATCGCCACATCCTGTATCTCATATAATTTACTTTTTTTCATTGATCACCTTTCAGGAATGCCCCTTCATTTTCGTGGGACACATTTGTTATGTTCAGTCAAGACTTTTCCAGAGCTGGTCTGCCTGTACCTTGCATTCTGCCAAAATCTTTTCTTCATCAATCTGGGTACAGTGCCTGTCTCTCACAACCGTTTTTCCATTTACGATCACATCTGTCACTTTTCCGCTGAATGCAGAGGTCATATGCGACAGGAAATTACTGCCTGTTATGGGTGTTGGTTCCTGATAATCCACCAGAACAATATCTGCTGCCGCACCAGGCTCCAGCATGCCAAGCTGTACACCAAACAGCCTTTTCCCAAGGTTTCCAGGGTTTTCAAAGGCAAACCTGCGGATCTGTTCCCCTGAAAAAACACGAGGATCCTTTTCCCTGATCCGCTGCATGATCACTCCGAATCCAAGTTCCTGATAAAGATCGTATGTATAACCATCTCCGCCAAGCGCCACATTAACCCCATGATCCAACATGGATACTGCCGGGCAGATCCCTACTGCATTATTGGTATTGGACTGTACATTATAAGCAGCGGTTGTGCCTGTTTTTTGCAGAAGCTCCCACTGTTCCGTCCCGATCCGAAACCTCATAGGAAAGGCATGCTCTTGCACCTGCCTGTCTTACCGCTTTTTCCAGGATATCCAGAACCCCATCTGTGGCATTCGGACTTGCCTGATGATCAAAAAATGTGGTAGTGCCGCTTTTCAGGCCATCTATCAGTCCAAGCATAGCACTGTAATAGCACTGGTCGAAGGTAAGCTTCTTATCGAACTTCCACCACATATGGGTCAGCATCTGCTGCCAGTTGCATATCGGCTGGGATAACTGCATCCCTCTGGCAAAAGTCCCATAAAAATGTGCATGGGTAGTGATCATGCCTGGCACTGCGATCTTATTTTTGCAGTCCACGCATTCTCCTGCCTCAAGCTCCTGACAGGTCAGATCATCGCAATTCCCAATTGCCAGGATCTTTCCCTTTGAAACCTTAATGTACCCATTATCATATGCTTTTCCTTCTTTGTCCATGGTAAAAATTCTAAGATTTTTGTATATCTTCATGTCTCTCCCTCGCTTCCTGTTACCTGGATATTTCCTTTGATCCGGTAAGCGGCAATACCGGACCCTTTATTTCAGCAAAGCTTTCATAATACCGTAATAACATCCGGCCACCTTTTCCAGTGCCTCTAACGTACAGTATTCATCCACTGTATGAGCCAGGCTCTCCACAGATGGTCCCATACCAATTGTTTTAATGTTGGCTTCCCCTGCGTAGTGACTGCCATTTGTGCAGAAGTTATATTTTGTGATCTTGGGGGTAAAGCCCATGGATTCCAATTCTTTTTTCACTGCCTGTACATAATCAGCGTCTTCCTCAAACAGCCATCCCGGGAAAAATCTTTCCCCCTGGATCGTCTCGCCTGTATAACATTTTTCCTTACCGTAGGCATAGGAAACCTTTGCTTTCAGTTCCGGATCTTCTTTCATTTTTTCATCCAGCAGCTTCTGAATAGGCTCCAGCACAGATTCCTTGGTTTCTCCTACCAGAAGTCTTCTGTCATAGGTGGCCCTACAGTATTCAGGTACAACTGATGCTCCAGGATATGGGCTGGACTTCACATCTGTAAGCTCCAGGATTCCTTTTCCCAGAACCGGATGCTCTGTAGGCGTAAGCTTTCTGATTTCCCCGATCAGTTCTGCCATCTTATATACTGCATTGATCCCTTTTTCAGGATTTGCACTGTGTGCAGGTTTTCCAAAGGTTTCCAGTACAATCTCTGCACGTCCTCTCTGGCCGATTTTCAGATTCAGGTCTGAAGCTTCCCCGATCACCACATAATCCGGTTTCACATATTCGCTGATGCTTCTGGCAGCTACCCCTTCAAAACATTCCTCGTGGACAACTCCATCCACATAAATCTCTCCTGCAAAATCTCTGTCAAAATCCTTTGCAAAATGACAGGCAGCCACTGTATAAGCTGCCACAGCCCCTTTCATATCTGTGGTTCCCCGTCCGTACAGCTTTCCATCACATGTCTCGGGAGCAAAAGGGGCATGGGTCCATTCACTTTCATTTCCTACCGGAACCGTATCAATATGTCCGTCAAATAACAGCTTCTTTCCAGGACGTTTTCCTTTTATCTTTCCAATGATATTTCCGTATTTATCAATATAAACCTGATCAAATCCATTTGCTTCCATGTAAGCTTTTAATTCCTCTGCCACACCATTTTCTTCTCCGGAATAGCTCCTCCTGGAAACAATTTTCTTACAAAGCTCTACAACTTCCTCTTTCCATCCATCTGCTATCATCATTTAATCGCTCCCTTCTTTTTCAGGTTCTTTACCTGAAAGCTCTTTTGCTGCCCGTAATACCGCCCGGATGATAGCCGTATATCCGGTACACCTGCAAAGATTGCCTGACAGGCCGTCCCGCACTTCATCCTGGGTGGGCTTTGGATTTTCTTTTAGCAAAACATATGTACTTAAAACCATGCCAGGTGTACAGAATCCACACTGTACAGCTCCTTCTTCCACATAGGCCTTTTTGATCACATCTGCCATCCTGTCTCCTGCCAGGCCTTCTATAGTAGTCACCTTCCGTCCTTCTGCCTGTGCATTCAGAGTCACACAGCTGTTCACTGTCCTGCCATCCATGATCACTGTACAGGCTCCACATTCCCCGATCCCACAGCCTTCTTTGGTTCCCTTGTATCCAAGAATGTGGCGAATGGTATCCAGAAGTCTTCCTGCAGGATCAGTTTCTATACACACTGCCTGCTCATTCAATATAAATTGTATCACTTTTTTCATTCTGCATCAGTCCTTATCCCATTTTATTTCACAAAAACTGTTCCAAAAGCAAGTTCACTTAAAGTTCTTGTCCCCAGCCGTTCACAGACAGCTGCTTTGTATTCTATATTGTCATCCACTTTCCGCACCTGACTGCGGATTTTCTCCCCAAGCTGCGCCATACAAGCATGGAATAATTCACTGTCCGGTTTATGGCCCTTGAGAGATTCTGTCACTTCCTTCTGCAGTCTGATATCAGCCAGCGCAGCCCCTATGGAAAGCCGAACATCTTCAATCTTTTGATCCTTTGAAAGCTTCATCGCCACTGCCAAAGTGAACCTGGACATACATCCGCTTTTCTTCCGGCCTACTTTCTGAAATGAATACCGATAATCCGTTGACATAACTGGAATTACTACCTGGGTGATGATTTCATCCGGCTCCAGCGTATTCTTTTTCCCTGCAGGTATCCCATAAAAACATCCGCCTACACTCATTTCCTCATGTCTCAAACATGGCGGACAGGATTTCAGCAATTCTTCTACCGGAATTTCTCTGGTGCCTGACGGTCCCATGATCCGTATCGTTGCTTCTAATACACAAAGCGCAGGAATCGTATCTGCAGCCAGACAGCTATTCGCCAGATTACCTCCTATGGTAGCCTGATTCCGTATCTGCGGTCCCGCAATATTTCCACAGGCCTGATACAGGAGCCCTGCTCCTTTTCGGATCAGTTCAGAATGAAGCAATTCATAGATGGTAGTCATTGCTCCCACCATAATTTTTCCATGTTCTTTTCGGATTCCCTGTAATTCCTGAATGCGGCTGATGTCCACCAAATATTTGCTTTCATACCAGTCCTTTGACCTTGCCTTTACTGCCAGGTCAGTTGCCCCGGCAACGATCACAGCATCTTTCCCATATTTCTCCAGCTGCTCCAATGCTTCTTTCAAAGAAGAAACGGTAATGTAATCCTGATACTTCATCTTCCATCCCCCTTTGCTCCTCCACATGAGAACAAAACCTTTTCCAGACTGGCAGGGGAGCTTTTTACTTTTCCCAGTTCTCCCAGTGCATGGTTTACTGCATTTGTAAAAGCTCCAAGCCCTGGATCCAGAGTCGGTTCTCCCAGGGATCTGGCTCCAAAAGGTCCGCGGTCATTGGGATTTTCTACTGTTACCGGCAAAACCCTGCCCACATCTTTGATTCCGGGTATCATATACTGGTCAAAATTCTCATTCTTTGCATATCCTTTTACTGAATTGATATCTTCCATCAACGCATAACCCTGAGCCATGACTGCACCGCCTACGATCTGTCCTGCTGCCAGCTTAGGATTCATGATCCGGCCAGCATCATGGGCAGACACCACATTCAGCACTGTTGTTTCTCCTGTACAGGTATCAATCTCCACTTCTGCTCCGATGCAGGAATAAGTATATTCATAAAAGGTGTCACCAAATCCTGTCTTTTCATCGAACACAGGATCCGTGGTTTTATAATTTCCTGTAAAGGCAGGTGTCCGGCCTGTTGAAAAAGTGATCCCGGCAGCCTCTTTAAAAGATAATTTTTTTCCATCCACATCCACCATGTCCAACAGGAAACGGATTTTCCTACGGTCACACTGAAAGGTTTCTGATAATGCGTCCCTCATACATTCATGTATCTTTTTCGCTGCATCCAAAATGGCATTACCGCCAACAAAGGTTCCTCTGGAAGCATTACAGATTCCGGTAGCCGGAGCATCTGTGGTACTTTCGCTTACCGTTACCTGGTCATCACTGACCATCAATGCTTCTGCTGCAATCTGCCCCATCACTGTATGAAGCCCCTGGCCGATTTCCGTTAAACCGATATTCAGTCTTACACTTCCGTCCATCTGCACTTCCAGATAACACCGTCCAACATCAGGGACACCAGTTCCGTAGCTGTTTCCGCGGTAGGAAAGGGAAAGTCCTACTCCCCTTCTTTTTGTTTTTCCCGGATTTTCCTTTTTATACTGCCAGTATTTTTTCTCGTAATCCAGCTTCTGTGCTACCTGATCCAGCACCTCTTCTGCACCGATATCCTCAAAATCAATGATCTGCCCGGATCCAGTGGCATCTCCTCTATGCATTACATTTCTTTTTCTCAGCAAATAAGGGGACATTCCCAGCTTTTCTGCCAGTTCATCTAAAGCACATTCCCTTGCAAAAATCCCCTGGGGATTTCCAAAGCCGCGCATAGAGCCTGATGGGATATTATTTGTATAAATTGCCTTTGCCCCACAATAAACATTGGGAACTACATAAGGACCTGCCCCTAAGGATACAGCTTTAAAAGCCACTCCCGGAGACATGTTTGCATAGGCTCCGGAATCGGTCATTGCAAGTGCTTCAAACCCTTGCAGCTTTCCTTCCTGATCTGCAGATACATGAACATCGAAGTTAAAGGGATGGCGTTTATGGCTCTGCTGCATAGATTCTTCCCGGATATGCCACTACGCATTCCGGTTCTATATATGCATGTTCCTGCCAGGTTGTCTCATAATGAGTCTGCACAGATACATTTTCCGGTCCAAAGGCATTATCAATGTTTCCTTTTTTGATAAAACACTGGGAACACAGGTTATCATTTCTATATGGATTTACCACCATATCCGAACGATAGGCCTCTTCCAGGTCCGTCAGTTCATGAAGCTTTTCATATTCTATTTTTACCAGTTGTCCAGCCTGTTTTGCATGTTCCATGGTATCAGCCACCACGACGGCCAGAATATCTCCTACCGTGATCACCCGGTCTACAGCCAGTACATACTGATCCTGCTTGTCTTCACCCATAAGAATGTCTCCTGGTATGTCCTGGTATGTAACAACACAGGATACGCCTGGTGCCTGTTCTGCCTGAGAAGTGTCAATATTTTTAACCCATGCAAATGCATATTTGGAACTTACGCCGTATGCGTACTGCATGTCTTTCATCTCCAGGTCATTTGCAAAAATGGTTTCACCATTTACTTTTTTGTATGCTTCTACTCTTTGCTTGCTTTTTGTTACGGAATGAAATACCATTGTGGATCACTCTTTCATTTTGATAATCGTGTAATTGGTAATCTTATCGATAATCTTGTAATGCGAAAAAGGCGCAGCCTGTGGTTTTCACCACGACTGCACCTTTGCTGTTCCTTATATTAGTCTTTTTTTCTGAAACTGGCAATTTTTAATATCATATTAAGACCGAATTATCAAATTGATACCCTTGTAATTTTACCATATCCCAATCTATTTCCTTATTCTTCCCAAATCCCCTATAGATTTTTACAGCGATTCTGCTATAATATGATTACAATGTCAAAAGCACGGAACCATCCGTGTAATCATGATTTTGGTGTTTTCACGCCAAAATCATAATACATAATACCAAAACGAAAAGTTCATAATGCTTTTGAACTGCAAAAAGGAGGATAAAGCCATGATGTATAAAGCAAAAGGTGTCTGTGCACAGGCCATCGAATTTGAAATTGATGACAATAAAAAGGTTCACAATGTAAATTTTATCGGAGGATGCTCTGGAAATACCCAGGGTGTTTCAAAATTGGTGGAGGGCATGGACGCTGAAGAAGTGATCAGCCGTCTTGAAAATATTAAGTGCGGTTCAAAACCAACTTCATGTCCACAGCAGCTTGCTTTCGCATTAAAAGAGGCACTTGCCTAAAAGCAGCTTAAAACCCGTCTGTGATCTGATGAAATACTAAGACCACAGACGGTTTTTCTTTTATCTCACTGATCCGGTCTGTCCCATTTATCACATAATGACTGGATATCTCTCGCAAATCTGTCCAGATCCTTATTGGGAGTTCCTTCATTTTTGCGGATCACAGACATCAATCTGTGTCCAAGAGAAACCAGCTTCGCATAAGCTTGAGCAGCTTTAGAAGCCTTGGGAGACTTGGATGCTTTCTCAATGCGGATGCCCTTTGCCTCATATACAAGGGCATTTTCTTTCAGATCATATATGGTTCCACTGAAAGGCGCCATGGTATCGTACCCCAGTTCTTCCTTCAGTCTTCCTGCAAAAAGCTCTGTTACGCTGTCCTCTCCATGAGTAATGAATACTTGTTTCGGTTTCTGTTTAAAAGCTTTCGCCCAGTCAATCAGTCCATTTACATCTGCATGACCGCTGATGCCCGGCATCTGGCGGATATGGGCAGCCACATGAACCGGCTCACCGAAAAGCTTCAGCTCCTGCGCCCCTTCCAGCAGTGCCCTTCCGGCTGTCCCCACAGCCTGATATCCAACAAACAGGATCGTACACTCTTCACGCCACAGATTATGTTTTAAATGGTGCTTAATACGCCCTGCATCACACATGCCGCTGGCAGAAATGATCACCTTGCAGTCTTCATCAAAATTGATAGCTCTGGAATCATCGCTTGTTACAGAAATCCTAAGACCTGGGAAGCTTAAAGGATTGATCCCTTTTTGCACCAATTTCAAAGCTTCCTCATCAAAGCAGTCATGATAATGTTTTCCGAAAATGGTAGTAGCTTCATTTGCCAGCGGACTATCCACATAGACCTTAAAATTATCATGTCCAGTAACAAGGCCTTCCTCCTTGATCTGCCGAATAAAATACAGCATTTCCTGCGTTCTGCCTACTGCAAAAGAAGGAATCACCAGATTACCGCCTCTGTCAAAGGTTTCCTGGATCACCTCTGCCAGAAGCTTTACATATTCCGGACGTTCTCCATGACTTCTGTCTCCATATGTGGATTCCATCACCACATAATCTGCTTCCTTAAGATATGTTGGGTCCTTGATCAGTGGTTGGTTTTTATTTCCAATATCTCCGGAAAATACTATTTTTTCTTCTTTTCCATCTTCTTCCATCCAGATCTCAATACTGGAAGAACCAAGCAAATGTCCTGCATCTGTAAAACGAACCTGTATCCCGGAAGCCGGCTGGAAAATTTCTCCATATTGTCTTCCCACAAAATTCTTCAGCACTGCCAGTGCATCTTCCATGGTATATACAGGCACAAAATCTGCTTTTCCCTGGCGGCGTCCCTTACGATTGCGCCATTCTGCCTCAAACATCTGGATATGTGCACTATCACGAAGCATAATATCACACAAATGACAGGTGGCTTCTGTTGCATAGATCGGTCCCTGAAAGCCTTTTGCATATAATGCAGGCAACATTCCTGCATGATCCATATGTGCATGTGTCAGCAGTACAAAATCCAGTTCTCCCGGGGCTACCGGGATTTCCTGATTCTCATAGTAATTTGGTCCTTGTTCCATCCCATAATCTACCAGAAACCGTTTTCCGGCTGCCTCCAGATAATAACAGCTGCCCGTCACCTCATGGGTCGCACCGATAAATGTGATCTTCATATACAAGCCCCCTTTATGTCCTGCCTGATTTTATATTGACACCAACTTTAACCTTTCCTATCTGGTATCACTATGTAATATTATACACGTTTTTTTTGGTAATTAACAGATTATTTGTATATTATTTATATATTTTTAGAAATCATTCCACCTCATAAATAATTAATGAAACATACCATCCCTTTTGTAAATATATTCCATATAGTATATTCTTTCAATTCTCATTCCTTTACATGATTATAGTATCAGAACTGAAGCAGTAAAATCATTTTTTCTGTCTGTGTCATTGTATTTAGATTTTTTTCTAAATAGTTCTTGACTTTTCCATAAAGTTATCATATATTCTATTTAGAAATATTTCTAAATGCTTTTAAAAGGAGGAACAAAATTGTCTTTTGCCAACACTTTCAAGGCACTATCCGATCCTGTCCGACGGGAAATCCTACAGCTTCTGAAAAGCGGTCGGATGTCAGCAGGAGAAATCGGAAGTCATTTTGACATGACTGGTGCAACCATCTCCTACCATCTGAACATTTTGAAAAAAGCAGATCTGGTATGGGAAGCCAAAGAAAAAAATTATGTATATTATGAATTGAATACTTCAGTTGTAGATGAAATCCTGCTATGGCTGAAGAATCTGAAAGGAGAATCTGACAATGATCCGAAATAACAGAAAAACTCTTTTACTTACAAGCCTTCTTACTATCAGTCCTATACTTGCAGGCCTGATTTTATGGAATCAGCTGCCTGAGAAATTCGCCATACACTTTTCAAACAATAATGGAGCCGATGGATGGGGCAGCAAATTTTTTGGAGTATTTGGGCTTCCTTTGATTCTGCTTGCCCTGCAGCTTTTTGTTTCCCTGGCAACCCTGGCAGATCCCAAACGAAAAAATATCAATACCCGCATTGGCAAAATGGTCTTCTGGATCATCCCTGTGCTTTCCATATGCGTTAATATTTTCCTTTATTCTTATAATCTGGGATATGACCTGGATATCGGACTTTGGGTCAGCCTTATGATTGGCTTTCTCTTTATTGTCATAGGTAATTATCTGCATAAGGTGAAACAGAATTTTACGATCGGCATCAGGCTGCCCTGGACTCTGACAAGTGAAGAAAACTGGAACCGTACCCACCGCATGGCCTCCTGGATTTTTATCCTTGGCGGTATCATTATGATCATTAACGGTTTTGTCCAGTCCTATTGGCTTCTTTTTCCCATACTGATAGTGCTTTTTGTGATTCCCTGTATTTATTCTTTTATACTCTACAAAAAAGGGATCTAAGCCGCCCTGAACATTCTGCCCTTAGGAGGTTTTTATGTATACAATGAAGCAAGCCTGCAAAACAGTGGGCCGTCCCCTTCTTTCTCTACTGGCTGTGGCAGCCGCATCCCTGCTTATTTACTGGTGGCATATTCTTTCCCCATACATGCACCTGCCTGCAGTTACAGATGATCAGCTGGATGCATTGGATCTGTCCGGTTATACAAAGATCCTGTTTTCTGCACACCCGGATGATGAGCTGATCTGGGGTGGTGGCCACCTGCTGGATGATAAGTATCTGGTAGTGTGTATGACCGGTGGGAACAACCCGGTCCGCAGCAAAGAATTTCAATCTGTGGTTACAGAAGCCGGTGGCAAATATCTGATGCTTTCCTACCCGGATAAGCTTGGCAATAAGCGCAGTTCCTGGAAATACTGGCGAGCAGCCATGGAAAAAGATGTGGCAACGATTCTTAACTACAAAGACTGGCAGCTTGTTGCCACCCACAATGAAAATGGCGAATATGGCCATCTGCATCATCAGATGACACATCAGATCATTGAAAAAGAATATAAAGAAACCGGATGCAAGGCTGAATTATACTGGTTTGGTACCTACTACGTAAATGACCGGATTCCATACAGCTTGCGGGAAATGGACAAAGAACTGTACATCCGCAAACGGAAACTGGCAATGATCTACGAAAGTCAGCGCAGTACCATCCGTAAAATGTATCATATGTTCCCTTATGAATACTGGAAAAATGCAGCAACCGGAGAATTATTTCTTCCAAAATAGCAACAAAAGAATGGGATACGGCTTTCACTGACTGGTGATAACCGTATCCCATTTTTATACTTATTCAGTTTCTATAACTATCCCGTTCATGTCCTGCACTGCCCGGATAAGACATGAAATATTATTTTGTGCCTACAGTAACTTTGTCCAGATGCCAGATATCATCCACATACTCCTGGATGGTTCTGTCTGAAGAGAATTTACCACTGTGAGCTGTATTCAGAAGTGCCATCTTCGCCCACTTCTTCTCATCACGATAAGTTGCTTCCACCTTCTTCTGTGCCTCTGCATAGGAGCGGAAATCACCAAGAATGAAATACTGATCCGGTCTGGAACTGTTCTTTGTGCTCAGAAGAGAATCATAAATATCACGGAACAGCTCTGTATCACTGGAGAAAGTACCATTGATCAGCTGCATCAGTACCTGACGGATCTCCGGATCTGTATTATAGATCATATCCGGATCATAACCTCCATTGTTCTCATAATTGATGATCTGATCAGAACTCATACCAAAGATAAATGCATTCTCAGCGCCTACCTCTGCTACGATCTCCACATTGGCACCATCCATAGTTCCCAGTGTAGGAGCACCGTTCAGCATGAATTTCATATTACCTGTACCAGAAGCTTCCTTGCTGGCTGTAGAAATCTGCTCGGAAACATCTGCTGCGGCAAAGATCATCTCTGCATTAGACACACGATAATTCTCAATGAATACAACCTTGATCTTGCCGTTAATGGATGCATCATTATTGACCACATTAGCAACAGAGTTGATCAGCTTAATGATCTTCTTTGCACGGGCATAAGCTGCAGAAGCTTTTGCGCCAAAGATAAAGGTTCTCGGATACATATCCATCTCCGGATGTGTCTTGATCTGATTGTACAGATAGATCACATGCAGAATGTTCAAAAGCTGTCTCTTGTACTCATGAAGTCTCTTAACCTGTACATCAAAGATGGAATGAGGATCTACCTCAATGCCATTATGCTCCAGGATGTATTTTGCAAGACGCTGCTTATTCTGGAATTTAATATTCATAAACTCCTGAAGTGCTTTCTCATCATCAGCATAAACAGCCAGTTTTTTCATCTGGGACAGATCTGTGATCCAGTCTGGTCCGATATGGTCTGTTACCCAGTTGGCAAGCAGCTGGTTGCCATGAAGGAGGAAACGTCTCTGTGTAATACCATTGGTCTTATTATTGAATTTCTCAGGCATCATCTCATAGAAATCGCGCAGCTCCTGTTTCTCAAGAATCTCAGTATGAAGCTTTGCAACACCATTAACAGAATATCCTGCTGCAATAGCAAGATGTGCCATCTTCACCTGGCCGTCATAAATGATCGCCATTTTCTTGATCTTCTCATAGTTGCCCGGATATCTGTTCTGAATCTCAATGATGAAACGACGGTTGATCTCTTCAATCATCTGATATACACGGGGAAGCAGTCTTGAAAACAGCTCGATGGGCCATTTCTCCAGTGCCTCGGACATAATGGTGTGGTTAGTATAAGCAACACATTTGGTGGTTACTGCCCATGCCTCATCCCAGCCAAGGCCTTCCTGGTCAATGAGGATACGCATCAGCTCGGCAACTGCCATGGTAGGATGTGTATCATTCATTTGGAATACAACCTTTTCATGCAGCTTCCGAATGTCATTATGTTTCTTTTTATATTTTGCGATTGCTTCCTGGATACTTGCAGAAACAAAGAAGTACTGCTGTTTCAGACGAAGCTCTTTTCCTGACATCTTGTTATCATTAGGATAAAGTACATTTACAATGTCCTTTGCCAGGTTTTCCTGCTCTACTGCTTTCTTATAATCACCCTTGTCAAAGGAATCAAAACCAAATTCCTCAATCGCAGCTGCATCCCAGATACGAAGGGTATTTACCATATTGTTCTTGTATCCCACGATAGGCATATCATAAGGAATCGCCTTGACTGCCTGATAGCCTTCATGGATAAATTTATTCTGTCCTGTTGCAGGATCATATTCTACACGTACATAACCGCCAAAATGCACTTCCTTTGCATACTCCGGACGGCGAAGCTCGAATGGATAACCATTTACAAGCCAGTTATCCGGTACCTCTACCTGATAACCGTCCCTGATCTCCTGCTTGAACATACCATAACGATAACGGATACCGCATCCATAAGCACAATAACCAAGAGTTGCCAGAGAATCCAGGAAACATGCTGCAAGTCTTCCCAGACCGCCATTGCCCAATGCCGGATCAGGCTCCTGGTCCTCAAGAACATTCAGATCAAGTCCTAACTCCTCCAGTGCTTCCTTTACTTCCCCGTAAGCGCCAAGGTTGATCAGGTTGTTGCCCAGGGCACGGCCCATCAGAAACTCCATGGACATGTAATAAACGATCTTCGGATCCTGCTCCTCAAATGCGTTCTGTGACTTCAGCCAATTATCAATGATAACATCTTTCACAGTGTAGCATACAGCCTGGAAAAGCTGCTCCTGGGTAGCTTCCTCCAGCCTTTTGCGATAGAGAAATTTTACATTATCTCGTACACTCTTCTTGAAGGCCTCTTTCTCAAACTGCTTGTTAATCATGTTAATCCTCCTGTACTTTAACTACTGCCAGTGTTACCTGCTCTTTATTGATATTCCACTCTTTGGTATAACCCTGAACTTCGCCCAGAATGATCTGATCTGCCAGAACCTCGCCTTTGATTTCATCCTGATGCGCTTTCATCACATCCATAACCTTATCATTATCTTTTGCATAAACCAGGATCTTATCCATAACCTCAAATCCTGCTTCTTTACGCATGGTCTGGATCTTGCTGATGATCTCACGTACAAAACCTTCCTCCAGCAGTTCCGGAGTCAGATTGGTATCCAGTACAACTGCTGTATCGCCGTCTGTCTCTGTCATATACCCCTCTGTCTGGGCAGTCTCGATCAGCAGATCTTCCTCTGTCAGTTCAACCTTATTTCCGTCGATGTCCAGAACAAGAACACCATTGGTCTTCAGTTCATTCATTGCCTTGCTTCCGTTGATCTCAGCAAGTGCCTTACGGATACCGCCCAGAAGCTTGCCGTATTTCGGTCCAACCGTACGAAGCTGTGGCTTAAAGCTGTAGGAAATAAAGGATTCCACATCATCTGTGAATTTTACTTCTTTTACATTCAGTTCATCTGCAATAATATCAGTAAAGAATGTATCCATCTTCTCTGGAGCCTTCACATACATGGTACCGATAGGCTGACGGTTCTTGATGTTTGCAGTATTTCTGCAGGCACGGCCAAGAACAACCACTTTCAGCACTTCTTCCATGTTATCTTCCAGTTCCTTATTGATCCACTCTTCCTTCACTGTAGGGAAGTCGCAGAGATGGATACTCTCAGGTGCAGTCTTATCAATACTTCTTACCAGATTCTGATAAATATCTTCTGTCATAAACGGGATCAGAGGAGCTGCTGTCTTGGAAATGGTCACAAGAGCTGTATATAAAGTCATGTAAGCATTGATCTTATCCTGCTCCATTCCTTTTGCCCAGAAACGCTCACGGCTTCTTCTTACATACCAGTTACTCATTTCATCTACAAAGTTCTGAAGTGCTCTTGCACTTTCCGGAATCTTATAGTCTGCCAGATCCTGATCTACAGTCTTAACAACTGTATTCAGCTTACTCAGCAGCCATTTATCCATAACAGAGAGTTTATCATAGTCCAAAGTATACTTCGTTGCGTCAAATTCGTCAATATTGGCATACAGTACGAAGAATGCGTAGGTATTCCAAAGAGTGCTCATGAACTTACGCTGACCTTCCTGCACTGCTTTGCCGTGGAAACGGTTTGGCAGCCATGGTGCACTGTTGATATAGAAATACCAGCGGATCGCATCTGCGCCGTATGTTTCCAGTGCATCAAAAGGATCTACTGCATTTCCTTTGGATTTACTCATCTTCTGTCCATTTTCATCCTGCACATGGCCAAGAACGATTACATTCCTGTAGGGTGCTTTATTGAACAGAAGGGTAGACTCTGCAAGTAAGGAATAGAACCATCCTCTTGTCTGGTCAACAGCCTCGGAAATAAAGTCTGCCGGGAACTGCTGTTCAAAAAGCTCTTTATTTTCAAATGGATAATGATGCTGTGCAAAAGGCATTGCACCGGAATCAAACCAGCAGTCAATTACCTCCGGTACACGATGCATGGTACCGCCACATTTCGGACATTTCATGGTCAGATCATCCAGGTATGGGCGATGGAGCTCGATGGTCTTAGCTCTTTCATCCCCTGTCTTTTCAAATAACTCCTGACGGCTGCCAATAGACTCCATATGTCCGCACTGGCATTCCCAGATATTCAAAGGTGTTCCCCAGTATCTGTTACGGCTGATGCCCCAATCCTGTACATTCTCCAGCCAGTCACCAAAGCGCCCCTTTCCAATGCTTTCCGGGATCCAGTTGATGGTATTATTGTTGCGGATCAGGTCATCCTTTACTGCAGTCATCTTGATGAACCAGGATTCTCTTGCGTAATAGATCAGCGGTGTATCGCAACGCCAGCAATGAGGATAATCATGTTCAAACTTAGGTGCTGAAAACAGCTTGCCCTCTTTATCCAGATCTTTCAGAACCATAGGATCTGCATCTTTAACAAATACTCCTGCATACGGAGTTTCTGCAGTCATATCGCCTTTACCGTCTACAAACTGTACAAACGGAAGCCCGTAGTTCCGTCCAATACGGCTGTCATCTTCACCGAAAGCAGGCGCAATATGAACGATACCAGTACCATCACTCATGGATACATAATCATCACATACAACGTAATGAGCTTTTTTGCCCTGTTTTTTCACGTATTCACCGGTGCAGTCAAACAGCGGCTCATACTCTTTATATTCCAGATCTTTTCCTGTAAATTTCTCAAGGATCTCATAAGCAGGTGCTTCTTCTGTGGCAAGCTTGCCAAGAACAGTATCCAGCAGTGCTTCTGCCATATAATAAGTATAACCGTCTGCTGCCTTTACTTTGCAGTAAGTATCCTGAGGATTTGTACAAAGAGCCACGTTGGATGGCAGAGTCCACGGAGTTGTGGTCCATGCCAGGAAGTATGCATCCTCACCCTTTACCTTAAACCTTGCAATAGCAGAACGCTCTTTTACCAGCTTATAGCCCTGGGAAACCTCCTGAGCGGAAAGCGGTGTCCCACATCTTGGACAGTAAGGCACGATCTTAAATCCTTTGTATAACAGGCCTTTGTCCCAGATCTGCTTTAATGCCCACCACTCAGACTCAATATAATTATCTTCATAGGTAACATAAGGGTGCTCCATATCAGCCCAGAATCCTACAGTAGAGGAAAAATCCTCCCACATTCCCTTATATTTCCATACACTTTCTTTACACTGTTTGATAAAAGGCTCAATTCCGTATTCCTCGATCTGATCCTTTCCATCAAGCCCCAGCTTCTTCTCAACTTCCAGTTCTACCGGAAGTCCATGAGTATCCCAGCCTGCCTTTCTTGGAACCATGTAGCCCTTCATTGCCCGATATCTTGGAATCATATCCTTGATAACTCTGGTAAGTACATGTCCGATATGAGGCTTTCCGTTGGCTGTTGGCGGTCCGTCGTAAAAAGTATATGTTGGTCCCTCTTTACGGTTTTCCATGCTTTTTTCAAAAATGTCATTGTCTTTCCAAAACTTTTCAACCTTTTTTTCCCGGTCTACAAAGTTCAGGTTCGTATCTACTTTCTGATACATCGCATTTCCTCCTTTTGCTCATCCTTGAGAAATGTGTAACAGGGAACTTCAAAAAAGCCTCTTATTACAACTTAAAAAGCCTCCGTCCGTAAAAGGACGAAGGCGAAGTGCTCTCGTAATACCACCTGTTACAATGTACAGGGCCATATGCCCGATACCCGTTCCCGTTAACGTGGGAAATCCGTCATCCCCTACCTGTATCTGCTGCCAGACACCCTCAGGGACGCAACTCCGGAGTGATCTTCTGCTATATCTGACTCACACCAGGCTTCCACCCTCCCCGGCTCGCTGAAGCTTTCAATACAGCTTACTGTCTCCATCATGGTTTTTCCATATGCTTTTCTATTATAAGTGCATGAAATTCCCTGTGTCAAGACTTTTTAGGCAAGTTTTCCACCTGTTCTTTACTGAAAAAAAGTGTTATAATGAAGCAAAATTTCGGAAATGCTAACCTGTAAGCTAAGATGAAAGGAATTTTTATGTTTAAATCAGGAAAAAAAATATTAAAACGTCTTTTATGTATCACTTTATCTGCCGGAATGCTTGTCACACAGCCTGCATTTGCCTTTGGAGAAGAAGGAGAAACTGCTGCTGAATCCCCCACGCCTACACCGGATCCTCACACAGAGGCCTATTATGCTGCCCCGGAAAGCAATTCCATCCCCGGCTGGCCACAGGGTCCCCAGGTGGAAGCCCGTTCTGCAGTGATGATGGACGTGTACACCGGTGCCATCCTTTATTCCAAAAATCCGGACGAGAAAATGTACCCGGCCAGCATTACCAAGATCCTGACAGCACTTCTTGGCTGTGAGAACTTAAGTGTACAGAACAAGCTGGTGATGTCAGAAACTGCTGCACATGGCATCTCCCCCGGCGATTCCAGTATTTACGCAGATACTGACGAGATCTTTACTGTCCATCAGGCATTGATGGCTCTGATGTTGGAATCAGCCAATGAAATTGCCCTGGCTATCGGAGAATCTGTTTCCGGTTCTGTGAAAAAGTTTGTAGAGCTTATGAATACCCGTTCAGCGGAAATTGGTTGCACTAGTACTCACTTTAACAATCCTAACGGTCTTCCGGATGAGAATCATGTTACCACTGCTAATGATATGGCTAAGATCTCACGGGCAGCCTGGTACAATCCATTGTTCCGCAAATACGTTACACGGAAGATCTTCGAGATTCCTCCTACCAACAAGTTCGAGGAAACCCGTTATCTCCTGAACCATCACAAAATGATGGAAGGCCGTGACTATGCTTATGAAGGTGTTCTTGGCGGCAAGACCGGATACACGGAAGCAGCAGGAAATACGCTTGTTACTTATGCCAAACGGGGGAATATGACCCTTCTGGTGGTGGTTATGGGTACCATTAACGGTGGCTGGTCTGATACAGCATCCCTGCTGGATTATGGGTTTGGCAATTTTGAGAAGATCAATCTGAAACAGGATAAGACCCCTGTAGTTACTGTGGATCTTGCCTGCGACAAATATATTCTTCAAAATAATGGCAATACCTGCCCGTTTCCCTATACCAGAACTGTATATGTTACCGTTCCCAAGGGAACAGATGTATCTGCCCTGGAAAAGCAGCAGATCTTAGGCTCCAACGCTGCCGGTCCTCTTCTTTTAAACAGCAGCTATTATTATAATGGTCAGCTGGTAGGATGGGGTGTACAATATGAAAAAGAGGTCCTATCGGACCTCCTGCTTCCTTTTTAACTGTCGCTTCAGGCGGAGAGAATCCCGTTTTTCACGGATTTTCTCCGCCTCTTCTGTACCTACCCGGTATAGAGTTTTCACAGCAAAATATTTATCTTCTTCTGTTCTGCGTATACGGATCTTTCCCTCTATGGTTCCATGTTCCTGGCAAATTGCCAGGCAATAATAAACCTTTGAATTATTATTCATGAACCATCGTACCTTCCGTCTGGCAGGACAATGGCACACAGGACAGCAGGTGCTTAAAACCTCCCTGTCCTTCATCACTCGCTCTCTGGAAAAGAACTCCCTGGAAACATACTTATTCCACATGGAATATTCCATATGAACTTCTTCTTTTCTGGACTTGGGATTCTGGTAAACGTCCAGGGATGGATTCTGACGGATGCAATTATCGTCAATATACTGAAGCACATATGCTGTATAATATGCATCTGCAACAGCCCTGTGAAATTCCATCTGGCTTTTGATCTTCAGCTGCTGCACTGCGGTCTCCAGTGCCCGTCTCTCGCCATCTTCCTCATAACAGATCCCATATAGCTTCTGTACATCATAATAAGTAACAGGACCTTTGATCAGTGACAGCATATTATAATATTTCATATTGCGCTGCAGCTCCATAACATCCTGATTGCCCCAGGTAAAAAAGGCATAATCCTTTCCGCACCATTGAAGAAATTCTCGCACTGCCAGCGGAAAAGGCAGGCCATCTGTCAAATCTTTATAATCTACATGGATCACCTCATGGATACTGTCATGGATCCAGTTGTACACCTGCGGTTTGATCAACCGTTGAAAACTGTCTATGATATTTTTATCTTTATCAAGCTTTACAGCCCCTATCTCAATAATCTCAAATGGTAGTCTTGCATTCTCAAATTTTTTCCCATCCGGACTTTGATTCCATTCAAGATCAAACACAATATAATTCATGGTATGATTCCATCTTTCCTTTTGCCGTTTCTATCATCTCTTCTGCGCGTAAATCAATAAGGAAAGAATAAAGCAAAAAAGCTATTCCGTCAACCCTGTGCCTAAAGCTTGCCCTCCAGCCAGTACAACATCGTTATTGAGAGCATCCTCGCGAAGCGTTTTTATAAAAAAGGGGCTGTCGCACTAATGACAAAAACATTCGGATAATCAAAGTTTTTGAGGGTTTGCCGAACTAATTGAGGGTCAGTCGTGAGGGGCTGGCCCTTTTAGAATGCCAGTTTTTGAGGGTTTAGTTTGAGGGGCTGGTTTGAGGGACAAACTTGAGGGGCGAGTTTGAGGGTCTGGAATAATTCCAGGCCCTCTTAAATAATTAGTCAAAATCATATTCGTTGGGATATGGGATATCATTATCTGATAAGATTTTTTGCAGTGTTTGAATATATTTGTATTGACGTGCAATTTCAATCCAGTTGCTATGACATAGTGAGTTTGCCTCTTCTAATTCATAACATGTAAGTTCATAATCTGTCCAAAGTGGACAGGAATGATTCTTGCTAAAAGCACAATGGTTTTTCATAAATTCCTCCTAAAAATCATCCTCTTCTAAATATAGAACAGGGTTGTAATTCGTGATACCGTTTAATACAGGGACTGATCTTGTTGCATATAAAAAGCGATTTCTAAAATGCTCGAAGTTGCGGAAACCTCTGCCAAGTCGTTTTAAATCTTTGATTTTTCTGTTAATAGATTCAATAGGTCCATTTGATAATCGGCTATCATAGATTCTTCCATTACCGATTTTTTCAACCATAATAAATGAGTTGATAATGGAAGATTTATATTTCTCTAAGAGAGAAGCGAATTCACGAAATATCTCATGTCTTGATTTCCGGTATGCTTCAATCAATTCCTCCAATTCAATTTGAGCCTGTGAAGGATTACCGCCATTTCTGGCATTGAATTGAAGATAAAGTTCTTTTAGATCTCTGAACTCTTTGAGTTTATAGTCTATGCGAAATAACGCATCTTCATAATCATATGTGTTCATGAGTGCATGGAAATGCGGATCCATATGTGGATCAGTATGATATCGAATATTTGATTGATTACATAGAATAAGCCAACGATATTTCTGAAGCAGGTAAACTTCATCAGATGGTGGAAGAGATACCGGCACTTGCTGTTCAAGAGATAGTTTTTCCTGGTATTCACGATCACGCTGACGGAACTTCTTTAATAGCTGACGAATATAATTATCAATCATACGAGTAATCCATTGAATGACATGAAATGAATCTACGACAGAAACTGCATTGGGAAAATATTTTTCCACATAAGAAATGTATGGATTATACATATCAGAGATAAGATACTTCACTGCAAAGCGTTCCTCAGTAGGGATTGAAGTAAAGTAAGGCTCGGTCACATTAGAACGTCTGCTTCGTAGTAAATCGATGGGATCACCTGTGTGGAAGTCCTGAATGACAAGCGCGTATTTACAGTGCTCATCCATGTCTAAAAAGACTTCATCAATCGAAATGGCATCTGATATGCTACCCTCATATAGGACAATGAAATATAAAAGTCCTATATGGGGGTATTTTCATGTCCAGAAAAAGCAAAATAGATCCAATAGTAAAGGTAAAAATAGTTGAGCAATATCTTGATGGAGAGATTGGATTGGGTCAGGCAAGTAAAAACCTTGGAGTTGCTTGCCAGAGTATTAGAAAATGGATTTCTATATACCAATGCAATGGACCAACAGGTTTACTTAATCAACCCAAAAACAAAAGTTACTCAAAAGCACTAAAAATATCTGCGGTAAATGATTATCTTAA
>NZ_JAAITU010000156.1 GCF_013304385.1 Blautia glucerasea | reverse complement strand
TGCAGTCCTTAACCCCGGAATGCACGCATTCCGGTTTAGGCTCTTCCGCGTTCGCTCGCCGCTACTTGCGGAATCGAGTTTTCTTTCTTTTCCTCCGGGTACTTAGATGTTTCAGTTCCCCGGGTTCCCCTCCATGCGTTATGGATTGGCGCATGGATACATGAGGTTTGCTCATGTGGGTTTCCCCATTCAGAGATCTCCGGATCATTGGATATTTGCTCCTCCCCGAAGCTTATCGCAGCTTGTCACGTCTTTCTTCGGCCCTTAGTGCCAAGGCATCCGCCCTGTGCCCTTATTGCTTGACCATTTGCTTCATCGCCCTAGCGTAGGCGATGCGGTCTCTCGATTCTCTTTTGATAACATTGTTATCGATGTCTTCCTATCTTGCGTTATACCAAGTAAATGCACAGGCTGTACA
>NZ_JAAITU010000155.1 GCF_013304385.1 Blautia glucerasea | reverse complement strand
GAGCAGTAAACAACTAGAATGCAACAGGAAAACGTCCACCGAAAGGTGCTGTTGCAGGAAAAAAGTCAGTAATACAACAAACAAAGAATGAGCCAGTAGTCGGCAGGAATACACACCAGAGGGCAAGACCCTGTAGAGGAGCTAAGCTGACACCCTGGTTATGGACAGGCGGGACGAGAGAAGTTAGGACTCAGCACAGACTGATGATCCTGGTAGACATGGGAGGTTCGCTGCCGTAGATGGAGGGATACATACAAGGCCATGTAGAACGAAATAAGAAGACGTTTTACTTTGTGTACCCAAAATCCACTATTTTCGTACCAGATACAGAGAAATGTCCATTTCTATGGCTCTTTCTTCTGAGATATTTATTGATGAAACATTAGAAATTCCTTGATTTTCAAGGAAAAAAGACTTGACTATATAGGGAGG
>NZ_JAAITU010000154.1 GCF_013304385.1 Blautia glucerasea | reverse complement strand
TATACTCGGTTATGCGTCCGGCAGACCAGTCCTCATACATTTTAGCAAACAGCCCGTCAACTTCGGCTTTACGCTTCTCTGCCTTTTTCAGCTCCGCAGCCTGCTTTTTCTTCGCAGAGTTTCTTTCCCTGTCACTGGCATTGAGCAGCCGTTTCAGCAGCTTGTCCTCGTCTTTCTGTGCCAGCATAGACCAGTATTGCAGTCTTGCAAGCACATAGGCATACAGTACATCATAGCGAATATAGTGCATGGAACACTGGCGTAATCCCTGTCCGTACTTACTGCAATGGTAGTGTGCATAGGGATTTTTGTTCTGGCTGTTTACACCATAAGCCAATGACCATCCGCAGTCCGCACATTTTACCAGCCCGGAAAATATCTGCGTTGTGCCATTCTTCTGTCGTCTGCGTCTGCTTGCAATCAGCTCCTGAACTTTTTGGAACACTTCTTCGGAAATGA
>NZ_JAAITU010000153.1 GCF_013304385.1 Blautia glucerasea | reverse complement strand
TATACTCGGTTATGCGTCCGGCAGACCAGTCCTCATACATTTTAGCAAACAGCCCATCAACCTCGGCTTTACGCTTCTCTGCCTTTTTCAGCTCCGCAGCCTGCTTTTTCTTTGCAGAGTTTCTTTCCCTGTCGCTGGCATTGAGCAGGCGTTTCAGTAGCTTGTCCTCGTCTTTCTGTGCCAGCATAGACCAGTATTGCAGTCTTGCAAGTACATAGGCATACAGTACATCATAGCGGATATAGTGCATGGAACACTGGCGTAATCCCTGTCCGTTTTTGCTGCAATGGTAGTACCCGTATGGGTTTTTGTTCTGCTTGTTTTCCCCATAGGCTAAAGACCATCCGCAGTCTGCACATTTTATCAATCCTGCGAAAATCTGTGTCGTACCGTTTCTGCGTTTCCTGCGTCTGCTTGCAATCAGCTCCTGAACTTTTTGGAACACTTCTTCGGAAATGA
>NZ_JAAITU010000152.1 GCF_013304385.1 Blautia glucerasea | reverse complement strand
TCAGTCATCTTGACTCCTTTCCTCCAGGATTCAGGAAATAAAAAATGCCTGCCTGGAACTTTTATAGATAGTAAAGTTCCAAACAGACATTGCTGTTTGACCATTAGCTGTAGCTAATAGAATTGAATACTGTTTCAGCTAATTCATGTTTGCAAGTTTGGGAGAGATTGTTTCTTTTCCCGCCTTTTCTCTGATTTACATCCCCGAATAAGGGGTGACAACGGAGCGGAACCCAAATGTTAGCTGGACTTCTTAAAACCCATGTTTGCAAACCGGTAATTTTGATTAGCTGTCAGCTAACAAAAATCAGATTGCGTTAGCTGGAAATTGATCATTTTGAATGGAAAATCATGTCACGAACGTGATTAGAAAATAACAAAAGCGTTCGTTGTCAGCTAATCCAGCTAACATTTTCGAACGCTTTGAAGCCCGTCGCCAAGAGGATTTGAACCTCCGACCCCTCGCTTAGGAG
>NZ_JAAITU010000151.1 GCF_013304385.1 Blautia glucerasea | reverse complement strand
AACAAGAGAAAAAAGATAACTCTCTGCAGAAACCTGCTTGGATGCAAGAAATACATTTCTACATTAAAAAATCTAAATGCAGTAGAAATGATAAAGGTTTTGTATCACATCGATGTATGCAAATGTTCTTCTTGCGGAGGGAATATGGTATCACCCCGCAAAGATAAATACAGTTCTTCTTTTCATGCACATATGAGATGTTAAAATCTACAATTGCATAGAATAAATGACTTCCGCATAGGAGGTTTGTTTGTCATGCCTGAAATTGATTTCTTGAATAAAAAAAACTTTTACCAAAACATCCGGTATGATAAACTTAAGGAAAAGAGCAACGATTGAATCCCCATAGCTATCGGCTAAAGGGACGCGACTTTGTTCACCAAGGTAAAATCGAAATTGATGTAAACGAAAGGGCAGTTTTTATCAGAACTCAAGGCTGCTTTTTCGTTTACACCAACTCCGATTGTTTCCTTAACAGTTT
>NZ_JAAITU010000150.1 GCF_013304385.1 Blautia glucerasea | reverse complement strand
CTTCCGATATCCTTAAACCACAGCAATAGAGCAACCTGATAAGAAAAGGGTATACCAAAAGCATTATTTACAGACAGCTACTTTAAAGATTTATCAAGCGATGCCAAAATTTTATATGGACTGATGTTGGATCGAATGTCTCTTTCCATCAAGAATCAGTGGTTTGACGACAAAAACAGAGCATATATCTACTTTTCCATCGAAGATATCATGGAATTACTGAACTGTGGCAGAAATAAAGCCATCAAATCCATGAGAGAGCTGGATGACGAAACAGGAATTGGTCTGATTGAGAAACGCAGGCAGGGATTTGGAAAGGTGAATGTTATCTACGTAAAAACCTTTATGCCTGAGAAAAAATTTGGAGAGGAATTAGAGAAGTTTAAAAAACAAACTTCTGTGGAAAATGAAGAGCCTGCAGAAGTTTACAATTTAAACTTCATGAAGTCCCAAAATCAAACTTCTAGAAGTCCCGAAAACAAACTTCAA
>NZ_JAAITU010000149.1 GCF_013304385.1 Blautia glucerasea | reverse complement strand
TGACGGAACGCAGGATCATCAAGTGCCCGTTTCAAATCATCAAGCCGATTATCTCCTAGCAGGGATCTTGTAAGCTTCTGCTCGCGCTGTATCCCGGCAGACATTCCTTCTGCTCTTCCAGCTGCTCTTCCCTTTTCCTCTATGCCAAGAATCCCTTTACAAACATTCACCTTTTCTCCCCTGGCTTCCTTTTCTATCTTCATTCCCGTCATCTCCTCCATCACTCGAACAGCTTTTCTGTCCACAGTTGCAAATGCAGCGTTCGCTTTCACAAGCCTTTCCAGTTTTTCTGCATCTTCAGAATACTTAATGAACTGCATCACTTCTCGAAAATTAGAGGTAAAGTGCTCCATCTCCTCTAAATTCTTAGGATCAATGACCTTTTCTCCTTGGTAAGTCATATGGTTGAACACATCCGCAAAGACCTTTGTGTCTTCCATGTACTCTTTTGTGATGACTGAACCATGTCTCCTAATCAATTCCGTACTCTTCACAAAGCTTTTGACGGAACGCAGGATCATCAAGTG
>NZ_JAAITU010000014.1 GCF_013304385.1 Blautia glucerasea | reverse complement strand
ACGCTTTGAAGCCCGTCGCCAAGAGGATTTGAACCTCCGACCCCTCGCTTAGGAGTAGACCCGATACGACATCGGGAAGTGGCATCTAATGCTTAAAAATGCTTGGAAATACAAGGTTTTTCAGCATTTCAAATCCCATCTGATACTACGCTGTGATAGCTAATTCAGAGGGATTTTACACCGTCCGATTGGCTCGAAATTAGCAAGTCTTTCGATTTTTGGTGGACGTTGCAAGTGCAAGTAAATGTCACTATGTAACTTCTCGTGATGCGAAATGATAGGAAATCCTATTCATTCTCGTGTGAGGGTGCGGGTGTCCTTAGACACAGATTTCAGTCTGTTTTATATATCATTTCAAAATGAATTTTTCAACCAGAATTATTAAGAATTTCAAAGGTTTTTCAGACTCAATGATTCTATGTAATTTAGACCCGCCGAAGCAGGTCTTTTTTTATTTCAGCATAATCTCTCTATCCTCAGCGCCGAGCATATAAGCACCCTTGGCAAAAGCATCCCTTGCAAGAAGCTCTGCTACATCAACCCTATCGAACAGCATCCATATTTCTTTCTCTTTCGGAGTCAGTTCATGGCTATGGTCAAACAAATGCTCAAGTCCCAATCCTTCAAGCAATGCCGACTTTGCTGCTTTGTATTCCTCAGCTCTGCCAACATATTCGTCGTTCCTTTCCTTGGAAAATGCCTCGATATTGTCAGCTCTCAGATGCTCGTAATACTCGTCCATAAAGATTCTATCCATACTCGTTGACCTCCATAACAAAAAAATAAGGGCAGACCCTTTTACAGCTATTGTAGCTATGTAAAAGGATCTGCCCTTGCAGTTACTATAATGTTTTTGCCAGCGACTTCAGGAGTGCTGCCATTTCCGGATTTTGCAGAAGCTTCAGAAGAAGTTCTTTATCATCAGCGGAGCTTTCCGTTGCGGCTGGTTGAACCGGCTCAGGCGTTGCCTGTCTGCCTGAGTAGAACGCAGCTTCCATTCTTTCAGCGTTCAGTCTGCGGTCATCGTCGATGATATGGGAGTAAACATCCGCTACCATCTTGACCTGTGCATGACCGGAATCGCCTTGAACGGATTTCATATCGCCGCCGTTCAGCTTCAGCTTGTAAGTGATACTGGAATGTCGGAGACTATGGAAAACCACTTTCGGCAGTCCCTTCTCCTCAATCAGCTTATTGAAAGCACGGTTGATAACCTGCCCCTCAATCGGCTTGCCATTGGAAGAACAGAAAACCAGATTGAAGTCTACGAACTCGTCACCGAAAAGGTCTTTCAGTTCTTCGATGTCAGCCTTTCGCTGTACCAACATTTCCGCTACGGTTTTCGGTAAGAACACCTTGCGGACACTTGTTTTGGTCTTAGGAGTTTTGAGAACCAATGCGGTATGCGTACTGGCGAAGGTCGGTGGGAACTTGAACATGATGTCCTTACCGTCCAGATCTGCCATCGCTTCACGATTTACTCTCTGCAACTCCTTTTCAACGAAGATGCTTGCCTGACCAAGTTCAATACTGGTGGGGGAAATGTCAATACAGTCCCAGGTAAGCCCCAGAAGCTCGCCCATTCGCAGGGAACAGGAGAAGGCAAGGTTAATAGCCAGACGAAGAATATCATCGTCACAGGCTTCCAGAGCCTTCTGGAGCACTTCTGCTGTCCAGATATCCCTGGTCTTGTGTTCTTCTTTCGGCAGCGTAGCGTGCTCCACAGGGTTTCTGGTCATCAATTCCCACTTGACCGCTTGATTGAAAGCATTTCGCAATGTCTTGTGAACCTCTCGGACAGTATGCGGAGTCAGATATTCTGTACGGGCTTTTACATACTTAGAAGAAACCGCTTTGACAGAAAGCAAATCTCGGTAATACTTGTCCATGATTCTCGGCGTGACATCCTCCAGCTTCATATCACCGATGAGGGGACGAATATAGTTTGCAATCAGGCTCTTTCTGCTTTCATAGGTAGACATCGCCCAGGTGTTCACACCATAGATTGACATATACTCATCCAAAAGATCATTGACGGTTTTAGCAGAAGGGGGAATAAAGGTTCCGGACTCCTGCTCATATTCAACCTGCAACTTCCTTTTCTTTGCTTCGGCATTCGTTTCAAAGGTTTCCCACTTCTGACGCTTGTTGCCGTTCTCATCGGTGTATGTATAAACCACAGAATACTTCTTTTTTCTCTTAACGATAGATGCCATGTAATCAGCTCCTTTCCTGTCTATCTTCCGCTAACTGGTAGCGGGTCTGATTGTGATACCATTTTTCAAAGCTCTCTTTGGTAGCTCGCTTATACCTGCCAACCTTGATAAGCTCAAAATCTTCATTGGCAACGATATAGTAAATGGTCTGACGATGTACCCCAAGCATTCTTGCCATTTCCGGCAGACCGTAGGTGGATGCCATAATATCTGCATCCAGTTCCTGATCCTCTACCGTGCGGTAATCGGTTTGAGAAGCATACCATCTTTCAAAGCTCTCCTTTGTCACTCTGCGCTTGCCCAGGACATCGACCACATCAAAATGCCCTTTGGCAACCAGTTCGTAAGCAGTCGCTTCTTTCAGCCCAAGGCGCTGTCCAAGCTCCTCCATTGAATATGTAGTTTTCTTCAATTCCTCGCCGGGAGGGGTTCCATCGACCTTCTGGTATTTGAACTGATTGGCATACCATTCTTCAAAGCTGTCGATCATCACCCTCATGGTGTTGCCGACAAGAATGGTTTTGAAGTAATTCTTCTTAATGAGCCAGTATGACTCCGTTTTACCAAGACCGAGCATCCTGCCCATTTCCAGAACAGACATACTCGTGCGTTTTCTCATTTCCGCCATCGTACAACCTCCTATGTAAAAAATGTAGCCATGTGTTTCTTGTCATGGCTACATTTTATCGAACTCTCAATATGTTTTGAAGTTTGTCGCCGGGTTGTACGACGCCCTTGACAAATCTTACATTTGATGATCCAACCACTCATCAAAACTCTTTTTGGAGATTCTGATACTGCCACCGATGCGGACGCTATGGAAAACTTTCTTTTTCACAAGGTTGTATGCGCTGGTTCTGCTGATGCCCAGAATATCCTGAATCTCATCAACCGTATAGGTTCTCTTATCAAACTGAACTGCGTTAGCAGCCATCGCTTCTTCGGTGCGCTGATTCATGGCAGCGATTCTTTCTTCAAACATTTATGTTCACTCCTTCGCTCTCTTTGCTTTATGTTTTGGGGAACGCTTTTTCAGCTGTTCCATTGCCAGGCTGACAGATAAGGCTTTCTCAATCGCTACCATTTCACGGGGCGTTACCTTACCTAAGTAATTATCAATCCTGCTTTTATCAATGGTACGAATCTGTTCCAGCTGAACAACGGACGCTTCTTTGAATGCAGGATTGTCGTAAATAACAAAGTGCGTCGGCATATTCGCTTTCTTATGGATTCTGGTGGTGACCGTTGCCACAATCAATGTGGGAGCGTGTTTATTACCGGTATCGTTCTGAATGACGATAACCGGACGGATGCCGCCTTGTTCCGACCCAACTACCGGGTCCAGCTTGGCGCAATAAATATCACCACGGCAATATACCCAATTTTCTTTCATCATGTGCCATGACCTCCTTTCGTTGGCTATGTAATAACTGACTGCCAGAAAGGAATCAGGCAGTCAGTCCAAAAGTCTATGTGTCCCATATTTGCCACGCACCCCTGGGAAAGAGGGCTTACGCCCTCAGGGAATCACCGAACGACTGATTGCGAATCAGTTCCATAGGAATCTAACCTCTGCCGGGTTCTCCGCCAGCTCCGTAGAGAAGTATCTTTAATCCTGTTGCTTTCATGGCCGTATTGGGAGCAACCCAATATTTACAAGCCAGTATTGATCGCTGGCATCGGGAGAGAGACAAGCGCTTAATTTATAGAAGAAAGTCGTTCTGTTTCTCTATCCGATACGTCTCGGCGTACCGCTGATGTGGCTGATGCTCTCGCACCGGCAACAGGAACGTATTCGATGACTGTGTATTCAGTTTTCAAGGATCAAGCAGCCGATTTTCTTTGGCTGTATCTAAATTGTACCTGTTCCTCATGCAAGTTTTTATTGCCTCGTAGGTATAGTTTTGAGGTTATTCACGACCTAAAAATATGTAATCAAGGGTTGTCTCAAAGCGCACAACCAGTTCGATTGCCAAATCAATAGAGATACCTCTGTTGCCGGTTTCAATTCGTGCAATGGTGTTTGCGGCAACACCTAACTGCTCCGCAAGCTGTTCCTGTGTAAGCCCATGTTCCTTTCTCAAGGCTTTAATTCTTTTTCCGCTTTCAACCAAGTCGTAATACATTTTCGTTCCTCCGTGTTTTTGAATTTGTGAAGTTGCAAAATCAAAAACAGCGGGAGGAGATCGTGCCCGATTCTCAATACCCTTTGCCATCTGCCTGTCCTCCTTGCAGGCATAAAAAAAGAGCCGGAGTAAATTACTCCAAGCTCTCGTTCATGCCTTTGTGTTAATTATGGGGGAAAATAGGCAGGTATAAAAAAAGCCCCGTACCCATTACAGGCACGAGGCGTAACTCTCTCTATTCAATTTTATGCCGCTATCTCCCAGCATAGCCATTTTAACACTGGACAAGTCGGACTTTCAGTAGGGGAACCGTCGTATTTTCATCGGATTTTAGTCGGACTAAAATCCTGTCTTAGCATTCACAATAACACAATGCTTCTTCCTCCCGGGCACTTTCCAGGAAATCTTTCAATTTAGGAATGGCTGTTCCCCAAAGTGACAGACCAAATAACAGTATCGCTTCTTTCTTTCGGTCATAGTAGGTGCTGCGTTCCATATTCAAAACCTCCAGCATTTCTGATTCCCTGTACTTGAAGCGGTTGAGATATGCCTTTGAGATAATCTCACAGTACAGAGCGCCTTTATCTGGATATTCTCTGATTTTCAACATAGCCATATCTACCAGTTCAATGATCCACTTTGTCTCAAATAAGCTGCGAATGCGTTCTTCAAATCGTTCTCTCGCTTCATCCGGAGCAAAGTTCTCCAGATAAATCAATGCACCATCTAAGCTGTCACCGTAAGTACAAATAAGGGTATCACATACATCATTCGCACGATCAATGGTAGACCAGCACACCTCTCGATATATGGATAAAATCAGCTTTGCTCTTTCATACAGAACCTTCTCGTCAATGTTCTGCATCCGGCAAAGCATTCGAATACTGCTTAATACCTGTGTATTATATCTGCTCATTCAGAATCTCCTTTCAGCCTAATCCATAAAATAAGAATTCCTTTCTAACTCCTGTCACTTGGCTAAAGGGAAACAAATACCATGGGACAAGAATGACTATAACTTCCGATATTTGATTAAAATAACAGAAGTGAAATCGGAAGTTCTTGACTTTATAAAAGTTCCGATATATAATTAAGTGGAATTAAAACTTCTGTTATGATTCTTATTATAGCATTTTCCAGAAGTTTGTCAACAAATAATCGGAAGTTACGAATAAATATTTTTTGAAAGGAAGGATACTACCATGACATTTGGAGAAAAAATTAAAGAAGCTCGTTTGGCTATGAACCTATCTCAAACGGAGCTTGCCCAGATGACCGGCATTTCCGAAAGATCCCTTTACACCTATGAGCAGCTCGGAACACTCCCCAGAAAAAGCAACATCAGAAAACTTGCTGAAGCACTGCATATCTCTGTGTCCTATCTTTTGGACGAATCTGAAACGGATAGCCAGAGCCATATAGATCAGGATATGTTTATTTTAGAGGCAAAGGAAAACTTCGGTTCAAAAGGAGCAAAAGAAGCTCAGGAAGTGTTGGGTCGTGTAAATTCTCTGTTTGCCGGTGGAGAATTGGACGAGGACGCAAAAGATGTATTCTTCCAGGCGATTATGTCAGTTTATATGGACTCTAAGAAAACAGCACGGGAAAAGTACACTCCGAAGAAATACAGAAAGCATAAAGATAAAGAGTAAAATCCTCAAGCACAGAATATGTTTTCTGTGTGCGATTCGGAGGTGAAGCAAATGAAAACGGCAGAGCATATCATTGAAACTGTCGATAAGCTTGTGCGAAAATATCACACCAGAGACCCTTACGAGCTATGTCAGCTGTTAGGTATCAAAATCCACTATTACGATTTACAGAAGAAATTGAAGGGCTTCTTCTATTACCAGTCCAGACAAAAGAATATCGTGATAGATCACAATGTGAACGGTATCCTGGAGCGTATATTAGTCGCACATGAATTAGGACACGCTGTCCTGCATACAAAAATCGCTATGATGCACGGCTTTCAAGAAATGGAAGTTTTTGATGATAGATCAATCGAAGAAAATGAAGCAAACTTCTTTGCGGCGGAGCTTCTGTTAGAAGATGGGAAAGTCCTGGAATGCCTTTCGGAACACACATTTTTTGAAACGGCTAAAATGCTCTATGTACCGGCAGCATTATTAGACTACAAATTCAGCCTGCTCCACGAAAAAGGAGAGCTGGTAAATTCGATGTATATTCGTAAAGCAGATTTCCTGAAAGAAGATCTTCATGCCTACGATAACGACATTGGTTATGGCGATATATGAATATCTATTTTTATATCTTTACAGAAAAAGTCCACCAGTACGATGCGTAGTGCATCATGACTGGTGGACTTTTTGCTTCTTAAAGAATCAGTATATTGTGCTGCAAAAAAGAACCCCATAGCAGTTTCACTCTGTACCGTCAATGGGCTTCTTTTTCATTATATCAATCAAGCTCCGCTTTTTTTATCATCTCTTGCTGGTCAATCAAGACATCAATCAACTTTCCTACGGTTATCAATGTTGTTACATTACACTTTTTCAGTTTTGCAGCAATCTCATTATCAATGATGCTGTCGCATTTTGCATATGGGGTATCCAGTAAAAAATAGTCAAAGTTCTTTTCCAAGACGAATGCCAGTTTTAGAAGCATTGCCAAAGAAACTTTCGTCTGTCCAACTTCAACATGGCTCATATGATTGTTCGAGCAACCAACCAACGCACCCAAATCAGCCTGACTATAACCCTTTTCCAGTCGGGCAGCTCTAATGCGCTGACCAATCTTAACGTAATCAATTTCCGGTTGCGTTTCAATCACCTCCATGCTGTGTATGATTCTGCTATACATTATAAAATGTACCAAAAATCTCAACAACCAACATCGGGTGCAAGTTGCATTTATAAATGCAATATGATAAAATTTTATAGGCAGATTGCATTAAATGATAGAATGAAAAGAACCCCAAGACGACAATATGAGCTATCTTGAGGTTCTTTAAAATAAAAAATTCGTAGAGTACATTACTCCACGAATCGCATTCTTCTCTGTTTTTTTTAGTTTATATCTTTATTTTACAAATTGTCGCACTGTTTGTCAATATGTTAGGGACATAAAACACGAGGTTTTGCACAAAAATCCATCTTAGAAAGTTCCAAAGTCACAATTTGCCGTCAGAATTATAGTCATATTGAAGGAGGTGTACCTTATGGCACGAAAAGGAGAAAATATTTACAAAAGGAAAGACGGCAGATGGGAAGGAAGATACATTAAGTCCCGATCTTCTACAGGCAAAGCCAATTACGGTTATGTTTATGCAAAGTCATATCGAGAAGTCAAGGCAAAACTTATCAGTCAAAGTTCGTGCACGAGTAATTCTGTCACTGTCGATCCAGAAATTAGCTCAGATCAATTTGAACAGGTTGCTATGGAATGGTTTCAAGCTATATGTCCTAAAGTGAAGGAATCTACAAGCAACAAATATAGGAATCTTCTCAGCTCGTATATACTTCCTGTGTTCGGAAGCAAACAATTGCGTGATATAACACACGAGTTTATTGAAACGCAGTGTAATTTTTTCCTTGTTTCTGGTGGATTAAAGGAGAATGGACTTTCCTCTAAAACTGTTTCAGATATTTTATCTCTAATTCGAAATGTCTTACAATTTGCCACCCGAAACGGGAAAGCCATTTCTTGTGACGCACGATCTATACAGATAAAACGTCAAACGAAGGAAATGAGAGTTTTGAGTCGTGCTGAACAGGAAAAATTATGCCAATACTTGTATTCTAATCTTGATTCCTGCAATATTGGTATATTAGTATGTTTATTCACTGGTCTCAGAGTAGGTGAAATTTGTGCGTTACGATGGGAAGATGTTTCATTCTCAGATTACACAATCCACGTGCATCAAACGCTCCAGAGAATCCAAGATAGAACCAACAGTGAATACAAGACAAGGATTGTTGTTACCACACCAAAAAGTGCTTGCTCCATCCGTACTATTCCAGTACCCCATGGCTTAATGACTATTCTTACAGCACACAAAGCTTCTTCTACTGGCTACATCCTAACCAATAGCGATCAGAATCCATTAGAACCAAGAACCATGCAAAATCATTTTAAGAAGGTATTGAAAAACAGCGGAATCACCTCCGCAAATTATCACTCGTTACGTCATACATTTGCTACAAGGTGCATAGAGCTTGGATTCGATGTAAAAAGTCTCAGCGAAATATTGGGTCATGCCAGCGTGAATATTACAATGAATCGCTATGTACACCCATCCATGGATTTAAAAAGAGAAAATATGCAACGGCTTTCTGATTTATTAGCCGTCAAATAAATTGTCAACACCGTCAAATAATGCTGAGTTTTCAGTGTTTGGCGGTGTTTTTTCGTGGAGTAATGTACTCTACGAAAGAGTATACCCAGGAGGAGATTTATTGATTCAATTTGTAGGGCGAGATGCTTATAAGCAGTTTTGGAATTTTAGTAAAGATGAGAAAGAGAACTTGGCCACTCAATTGGCGATTGAGTTACCCGCACTCAGAGGAAAAGTTGGTGCATCACAAGAAGAAATTGCTTCGGCTGTTGGTATTTCACGACAAACTTATAGTGCCTACGAAAATCGGACACGCCCAATTCCATGGAGTTTATATCTAGCACTATTGTTTTATTTTGATTACATTCCAAGTACACATTATATGATTCGCCAGCTTGAATTATTCCCAAATGAAAGAAGTTATGGAAATAAGACTTAGAAGCAAACTTAAGAGTGTGTTGATAGTGCAGTATCTTAAAATTTTGTATAATAGGAATTGAAGTTAAATTAGATGCTAAAAATTTGTAATTAAGAAGGAGTGATTACATGAACAAAAATATAAAATATTCTCAAAACTTTTTAACGAGTGAAAAAGTACTCAACCAAATAATAAAACAATTGAATTTAAAAGAAACCGATACCGTTTACGAAATTGGAACAGGTAAAGGGCATTTAACGACGAAACTGGCTAAAATAAGTAAACAGGTAACGTCTATTGAATTAGACAGTCATCTATTCAACTTATCGTCAGAAAAATTAAAACTGAATACTCGTGTCACTTTAATTCACCAAGATATTCTACAGTTTCAATTCCCTAACAAACAGAGGTATAAAATTGTTGGGAGTATTCCTTACCATTTAAGCACACAAATTATTAAAAAAGTGGTTTTTGAAAGCCATGCGTCTGACATCTATCTGATTGTTGAAGAAGGATTCTACAAGCGTACCTTGGATATTCACCGAACACTAGGGTTGCTCTTGCACACTCAAGTCTCGATTCAGCAATTGCTTAAGCTGCCAGCGGAATGCTTTCATCCTAAACCAAAAGTAAACAGTGTCTTAATAAAACTTACCCGCCATACCACAGATGTTCCAGATAAATATTGGAAGCTATATACGTACTTTGTTTCAAAATGGGTCAATCGAGAATATCGTCAACTGTTTACTAAAAATCAGTTTCATCAAGCAATGAAACACGCCAAAGTAAACAATTTAAGTACCGTTACTTATGAGCAAGTATTGTCTATTTTTAATAGTTATCTATTATTTAACGGGAGGAAATAATTCTATGAGTCGCTTTTGTAAATTTGGAAAGTTACACGTTACTAAAGGGAATGTAGATAAATTATTAGGTATACTACTGACAGCTTCCAAGGAGCTAAAGAGGTCCCTAGCGCCTACGGGGAATTTGTATCGATAAGGGGTACAAATTCCCACTAAGCGCTCGGGACCCCTTGTAGGAAAATGTCCTAAGTGTGGCAACAATATTGTATTAAAAAAATCGTTTTATGGTTGTTCAAATTATCCTGAATGTACCTTCACTTTAGCTGAACATTTTAGAAAGAAAAAACTCACCAAAACAAATGTAAAAGAATTACTAGAGGGAAAAGAAACCCTGGTAAAAGGAATCAAAACGAAAGATAGAAAGTCCTACAATGCCGTTGTAAAAATCGGAGAAAAGGGATATATTGATTTTATAATTACCGCAGTTTTCGCAGGAATATCAACAGCACTTTCTTGGTTATGGGTAAAGTTCTGTATGCTTTTTCTGATGTGGTCTATGAGACAAAATGAGTATCTGGCTGATGAATTTGCTTATAAAATTGGTTTTGGTCTTGAATTAGCGACGGTATTAGACCAACATATCTCAGATGTTCCGCATGATGGTTTTCTCAGTGCAATATACTCAACTCATCCATGCAACGATGATAGGGTTGCAGCATTGCAAAATTTAGGTGTACCCTATTCTCGATACTAAATTCATAATCTCACAAATTGGCAAGCAGTGTAAACCTGTACAGGTTCACTCATTTTCTCGATTTTCCCTTCGGTGCAATCTTCGCAAATTTGCTTGTTGGGGAAGCATCCCCAATCCCCTTTGAACATCATCTGCCGATGATGGCTACACGATTTTCAATCGTTTCTCAAAGAACAGTAGAATAAAAATTTGCCCATGGTTGAAAGCACCGAAATCGAAAAGCAAAAAAGCAGCCACGATCCGCACCCTTTGGGGAGTGCAGACCGTGGCTTTTTGCTTTAACGGAAGTTCTTCTTTTCCTCTTTCTCTTTCTCTTTTTCCTGCTCTTTCTGCCTGTCGATATTCAAAATCGTTTCAACCGTCCGTTTGGCAATCAGCAGTTCTTCTTTCTCTTTTCTGATCTGACGGTACTCAGCGTAGTCCTGCTTTTTCTGGACTGCCAGCTGATGAAACTCCTCATACAATGATTGCATGGACGGGAGCTTTGTAATCTGCAATTCATCAAAGGCTTGCTTCGCCGCTTTATGAATTGTGATTTCCTGACGGTGTTCTTCAAAGAATTTTTTGCTATATCCAGACTTGCGGTACTCGATATAAATTTGCCTTGTGTTGCGATAATTTTTGATGTGCTGCTGCAACGCCTGAACCTCAACCATACGTTTCTCTGCGACCTTGATAGAATCAGAAAGCGCATCGAACCGGGCAGACAGATTTTCAATATGAGCAGTCAGATCGTCGTAGTTGCCCAAGCCTTTTTCTTTCAGTAGGATTACCGTTCGGGCAGCTTCTTTTCGGTTGAACTTCTTCGCCCACTTTTCATAACCGACCGTCTTGCCCTCGGCCATCTTTGCCTGAATATCAATCAGCATCTGGAACTGCTTCGGGGCAGGAGCCTTGGCAGAGCCGCCTTTTGATTTGTGCAGGTTCTTGCCGGAGATAACCGCTTGAATTTCCTCTTTGCTATATCCTTCGCCCAGGGAACGCAGCCGAATGAAACGCTTCTGATTCTCGCCCTTGAACGCAGGCTGCTTTCCATCCTTGAACTCAAATCCCATGTCAGCCAGAGCCTGAACAAAGCCATCAAAGCTCTTTGGTTTCTGCTTCAGCACCGCATCAATCGCATCACATAATTCGTCACGCTGGGTACGCTTCTTGGGATAAACAGTTCTTTTCTGGCGCTCCCGATACGGCTTCGGTGTAATAATGGACAGCCCGTGTTCCAGGCAAACCATATCACTGAGTCTTTGCACCGCCAGACCGGAAAGAAAGAAGTTTTTGAATTTCCGTGTGGCATCCAGCGAGGTCGAATTATAAATGATATGATTGTGAATGTGGGATTTGTCGATGTGGGTCGCAACGATGAAAGCGTGTTTTCCCTTTGTCCATCGCATCGCTGTTTCATAGCCGACTTGGTTCGCTTCTTCCGGGGTGATTTCTCCCGGCTTAAAGGACTGGCGTATCTGGTATGCGATGATATTGTTCTTCTGCTGTCTGCCGGTAATATGCTGATACTGCCGTTTGGAAAGCAGAAATTCCTCATCTGCTGTCTTTGGATCACACTCATAGGAACTGATAAATTCGCCATCATTGGTTTTTGCGGCATTTTGTGAGTAGTCGGTTCTGTCTGCCAAACATTGAGCGACCGTCTTTCCCTTATTCACATGGAGTGCAATCAATCTTGTCGCTGCCATTCCCATCACTTCCTTCCCAAAAAGAAAAAGCCACCGGTCGGTGACTTTTCTCTGATATTATCTTATGACCTGATAAATGCTCCCAGACTTTCTCCAATATTCTCGACTTTCATAACAGCCCAGACGAGCAAGAACACCGCTGCTATTGTCGCAATTCCAAGAACCACAAGAATAAGCAGGGACTGCCACAAAGCCTTTACAATGCAGTAAATCGCAGATCCGCCAATGACCAAGAGCAATAAACCAATTACATAGGACACAACATTTGTAAGCAGATTTCCAAGAATGCAAATCACTTTTACAACGAACAGCACCGGCAGTGCCAATATCTTCAATACCAGCTTCATAGGCTCAACCCCTTTCTTTTAATTATATTGTACAAGGGTATCTGCCATAACGCAATGATGTCAACCCTTATGTAAAAGCCGCAGCCGAAACTGCGACTTCCCAACAAGTTGTCGGATTACTGGATTGAGGACAGGCGAACAAGAACTTCTCTCATGTCCGTCCAGATCTCCTCCAGCCGTTTTTGCAAATCCTCAATGTCAGCACGATAGATGCTGCCTGTTTCGTTCGCTCGCTTTGCGTACTGGTTCAGGTTGTTGGAGCAGATTCGCAGGAGCGAAACCAGGGCTTTCACATCCTGCAAATCCAGTCTGATACAGTAACCATCCAGAGCCATTTTCCGCAGATAGGCTCCCATGCTGCGGATGCCAAGCTCGTCCATCTTCTCATGGATTCGCTCGACCTCCTCCTTGGATGCAAGGAAATGAACATCCTGATCTCGCTTTGCCATTACAACACCTCCTCACGGGTTTCAGAGTATTTTGCAGGCGGGATATGCTCCGCTTTGGATTTCAGATCAGCCAACACAGAAGGACGCTCTGACTCGCTTCTTTCGTCACGATTTTCCACAGAGTCCTCCATATTCAGGGCTGCATCCAGTTCTGCCAGTCGCTGACTTTTGGCTGTCAGCTCTGCTTCCTGCGGGAACGGTTTTCCAACCTCCGCCTTGGCTGCTTCCTGCTGATTGTAGAGATTATTCAACTGCTCATTGGCTCGTTCTAAGCGCTCAAGGATGCCTGCAAGGGCATTGTCCAGTCGGGTGATATTTCCTCGTGCGTCCGTTCCAAGGGCTACTCTGTGGCTCACAGCGCCCTTCAGGGTCACATCGAACTCGTTCCGGAAACTGTCAAACGAAAGCTCCATCTGAAAGCCACGGTAACTGCCAAGAGGAACCGGATCGGCACTTTTCGTGTCCTTACAAGCCGCAAGGAGGATTTCACCGGCATCTGCCTTTTCGGTGTAGGCTTTGCCCATGATTTCCATGCCGCAAAAGCCATCGGCAATCTGCGGGTGTGCTTCCACGGTTTTAATATCAGCTTCAAAGCCATGAATATAGCCTGTCTGCTTTTCAATCTCAGCCGGGAAGTATTTCAGAAGCTTATCTTCCATACGGTACTGCTGGCTCTGGTGGTCAGCTTTCAGCACCTTCAGCCTTGCCACATCAATGTCCAAGTCCATCTTTTCCTTGATAAGCGGATTGCCGGCACACAGCGCCTTGATCTCCGCATAGGACAGCGCCTGCTCATCCACATCGTCACAGGAGCGAACCGGTGATTTGGAGGTCATAATCTGAGAAATAAACTTCTGCTTGTTTTCCAAGGTCTGATACAGGTAGGCATCGAAGGTTCCCTCGGTCACATACTGATACACCTGAACCTCTTTGTTCCGGTTGCCCTGACGGATGATACGACCGTTTCTCTGGGTCATATCAGACGGACGCCAACCCACATCCAAGTGGTGAACTGCCACCAATTTGTCCTGGACGTTGGTTCCTGCACCCATCTTTTGCGTACTGCCAAGAAGCACTCGCACCTGCCCGGTACGAACCTTGGCAAAGAGGTCTTTTTTCTTTGCCTCGGTATCTGCATCATGGATAAAGGCAACTTCTTCCGCAGGCACACCGTTTGCAATCAGCTTGGTTTTGACATCATCATAGACATTGAAGGTTCCATCATTTTTCGGTGTGCTAAGGTCGCAGAACACCAACTGGGTCAATTTGTCAGCCTGACCGTCCTGCCAGATACGCAGGATATTTCCCACGCAGGCATTGAGCTTGCTGTCAGGGTCATCGGGTAACAGGGTGTTCATTAGCCGCTGATCCAGTCCCAATTTTCGTCCGTCGCTGGTAATCTTGAGCATATTATCGACGGACGGGTCTACAATACCGGCATGAACATCTGCTGCTCTCTCTGAAAGGGAAGCCACCATATCCTTCTGGTACTCAGAGGGCTGAACCACAACCGTTTCAAACTTTGCTTCGGGAACAGGGAGATGCAACTGGTCAGAGGTCTTGATGTCGGCAACCTCCTTGAACATATTCATCAGTTCAGGCAGGTTGAAGAACTTCGCAAATCGGGTTCTGGCACGATAGCCGGTTCCCTCCGGTGCAAGCTCAATCGCAGTTGTTGTTTCTCCGAAGGTCGATGCCCAGGAATCAAAATGGGTCAGGTTCTTTTGCTGGAGCGTACTGTACTGGAGATAGCGCATGACCGTATAAAGCTCGGTCATCGAGTTACTTACTGGAGTACCGGTTGCAAAGATCACACCACGCCCGCCGGTCAGCTCATCCATATAGCGGCACTTCATAAACATATCCGAAGATTTCTGGGCTTCGGAGGTGGACAGACCTGCCACATTTCGCATTTTTGTGTAGAGGAACAAATTCTTGAACGCATGGCTTTCGTCCACAAACAGCCGGTCTACACCCAACTGCTCAAAGGTAATGACATCATCTTTCTTGTCAGCGGCAAGGAGCTTGTCCAGTCTGGCTTCCAATGATTTTCGTGTTTTCTCCATCTGCTTGATCGTGAAGTTTTCGCCACGCTGCCATTTCAGCTCCGCAATCGCACCCTCGATCTCATCAATCTGCTCCCGCAGCTGCCGTTCCTGTCGTTCGGCAGAAAGCGGGATTTTTTCAAACTGGCTGTGACCGATGATGACTGCATCATAGTCACCCGTTGCGATACGAGCGCAGAACTTCTTACGGTTTGCTGTTTCAAAATCCTTCTTGGTGGCAACAAGGAGCTTGGCACTCGGATAGAGGTGCAGGAACTCGTTTGCCCACTGTAAGGTCAAGTGATTCGGCACAACGAACAGGGATTTCTGGCTCAATCCAAGCCGTTTACTCTCCATAGCCGATGCAGCCATCTCGAAGGTCTTGCCCGCACCAACTTCGTGTGCAAGCAGCGTATTTCCACCATATAGCACATGAGCGATAGCATTTCTCTGGTGTTCACGGAGGGTAATATCCGGGTTCATGCCGCCGAAACGGATATGAGAGCCATCATACTCACGAGGTCTGGTGGAGTTAAAAAGTTCGTTGTACTTGGTGGAAAGGGTTTCTCGTCTGTGCGGATCTCTCCAAATCCAATCTCGGAACGCATCCTTGATTGCCTGCTGTTTCTGCTGTGCCAGGGTAGTTTCTTTTTTATTGAGGACACGCTTCTGCTTACCATCTGCATCTTCAATCGTATCATAGATACGAATATCCTTCAGATTCAGCGTTTCCTCCAGAATCCGATATGCGTTGGCTCGCTCTGTACCGTAGGTGACATACGCCGCCACATCGTTGTAGTTGGGAGAACTCTTACCGTTGATGCGCCACTCTGCGGTCAGCTCGGAGAACTTGACCTCAATGGAACGGCGCAAGTAATACGGCGTTTCAAAGGTTTCCTCCATGAACTGCTGAATATAATCGGCATCAATCCATGTTGCACCCAAACGCACATCAATCTCGGACGCATCCAAGTCCTTCGGCTGTGCTTTCTGCAAGGCTTCCACATTGATGTGGAAGGAAGAATCCCTGTCTGCCGCCATCTGTGCGACACGCAGCTTGCTTCTTACATCACCGGAAAGGTAATCATCGGCAGTCTGCCATCCAACTTCCACAGCATCGGGAGCCATCGGGTCTTTGAAGATCACCCCTCGAAGCTCTGCCTGAATCGCATCGTATTCTCCAGGTGTTCCAAGCAGCTGTGCCATAAACGGCAAATCCACCTTGCCACGCTCACCGATAGAGATTGCCAGAGCTTCGGACGGCGTATCCACGCTCGTCACTCTGCGTTCCGGCTTGATGGTTCGCTTGGTGAACATATCCGCCTTGCTTTTCAGATTGCCGTCCTCATCCACATTTTCCAGAGAACACAGGAGATAGTAGGAGGAATCGTCAGCAAATGCCTGACCATTGGCTCGATTATTGATAAGCCCGTTCTTTGCGGCAAACGCATCGTAGGCATCATTCAGTTCTGCCTGTTTCTGAGTAATCATTTCATCCGGGTAATCCTCAAGCTGATATTCGATCAGCTCGTTGACGATACCACGAAGTTCCACCATGCCCATCACACGGTCTTTTGCTTTCTCATTCAGGTCTACACGGCGCATCAGGGAGTTTTCACGGAAGTACACATTGCCATCCACCACGGTATAAGAGAAATTCTTTACATCCGGGGTTGCAGGAATGGTTTCGATTTCCTTACCCTTGTCAGCTTCGGGAAGCTCCACAGCCTGATAGGTTCCTTGGATGTGGGAAACTGCTTCTTTCAGAAGTTCGGACAGTTCCATGCCCTCAATGGGACGCACTGTAATGTCCATGCCGTAGGCGGTACTTTCTTCCACCGTATCGCCCAGAACCATTTCAGGATGAGCGACAAAGTAGCTGTTCATGGTGTGTCCTTCTTCGGTGCGGTCAAGGTTTACCCATTCCGGTACAATGTCAATCGGATGGTCACGCTTTTGCAGGAACAGGATGTCGGACACGACTTCCGTGCCTGCGTTTTTCTTAAAGGCATCGTTTGGCAGACGGATTGCACCAAGCAGTTCCGCCCTCTGCGCCATATATCGCCTTGCGTCAGAGTTCTTGGAATCCATGGTGTAACGGCTTGTCACAAAAGCGACCACACCACCGGGACGAACCTGATCCAAAGCCTTGGCAAAGAAATAGTTGTGAATGGAGAATCCCAGCTTGTCATACGGCTTGTCGGACACTTTGTAGTTGCCGAAAGGGACATTACCCACAGCCAGATCGTAAAAGTCTCGGCGGTCTGTCGTTTCAAAACCGGCTACTTTGATTTCTGCGTTGGGATAGAGCTTCTGAGCAATTCTGCCGGTGATGGAATCCAGTTCCACACCATACAAACGGCTGCTCTGCATTTCAGGAGGGAGCATACCAAAGAAGTTGCCGATACCCATAGCAGGCTCCAGAATATTTCCTGTTTCAAAGCCCATCTGTCCGACCGCATCGTAGATGGAGCGAATGACCGTAGGGCTGGTGTAATGTGCGTTCAGGGTGGAAGCTCTTGCCGCAGCATATTCATCTTCGGAAAGCAGGTTTTTCAGTGTCTGATACTCCTTCGCCCAATTTCCCTTGTCCGGGTCAAAGGCATCTGCCAGACCGCCCCAACCGACATAATTCGACAAAATCTCCTGTTCTTCGGTAGTGGCGTTCCTGTTCTCGCTTTCCAGTTTGAACAGAGTTTCAATGGCTGCGATGTTTCTTGCGAATTTCTGCTTCGGTCCACCTTCACCGATGTTGTCATCCGTGATGTGGAAGTTCACCGCAGGAACAGGTGGGATTTCTCTGGTGGTGATGGACTGCTCAAGCTGAGCGATAATGTCCATGACTTCGGCATTCTGCCATCCGTCCACCTGGGCATAATCCTGAATGATGGTGTCCTTTCCATCTACGCACTGTACGAAGTCCAGACTACCCGGCAGATCTCTGGTATTCATTGCACCCAGGGCTTTTCTCTGCGTGTCAGGAAGTGCATAGTAGGCTCGCAGGGCATCATCAAAGGAACTGTATTCCTTGATGTCCAGCGCACCCCGCTTCTGAATGTCCTCGGCAACATAAAAATGATCGATGAAGTGTTCCGGTTCCTGCTGTTCGGGTTCCGCACTGGCTCTGACCTGTGCGTGTGCCTTTTCGTCAGGGTAGTCCCCATAGATACGGATGCACTTATGCTCCTGCTGATCGTAAACGGCAGCACCATCGTACTTGAATCCGTCATCCTCCATGGTTCCGTCCACATAGCCCTGGGCAGCTTTTTCCGCTTCTTCCAGAGTGTAGTAGTCCAGTTTATCATCGAAGCCGTTTTCAAAGTGATGGTAGGCGGCAACCAGATAGCGGGGAGCCATGCGCTCCTCGTAGCTGTTAATCATCTCAGGTGTCAGCCATTCTGGTTTGTCGGGAATCATTTCATACAGCTCACGCATCTTGGCAATCTGTGCATGGCGGTTGCCTGCCCACAGATGCTTTTCGCTGTGCTGTCCTGCACCAAGGAAGTATTCGCAGTCCATACGCAGACGGTCTAACAGCTGATACTCAGGGGTGTAGTCCCTCGGTTCGGTTTTGCCCAGAAAATCCTCTGTAACGGGCTTTTCTTCGGTTTGGGCATCAACCCTTACCGCATGGTTTCTTTCGTCCTGAGAGAGCATACGCTCGAAATTCTCACGATTCTCGGCACGGAAGATGGGATAAGCAAGCGTAGGGTCACGCAGCTGAACTTCTCTGTCCGTGATCTGCTCCACACGGAAAGCTGTATCGTCCAGATATACCGTGTCACCGACCTGATAATTCCATTTCGGTTCCTCGGAAGCAGATGCTTCCACAACTTCGGCAGGCTCTGCCACAGGCGCTTCTGGCTGAACCGACTCCATCGCAGCTACGGACTGACGAACTTCCTCCAAATAGTCATTGGCAAGCCATTCGTCCGTGAAGTATTCCGTAACGCCTTCCGGGTCTACATAGTAGTCATCGGTCTGATTATCCCAGATCGCATACTCGCCATCCTCGGTATCAATCACTGCGAAACGGTCATAAACATCTTCCAACGGATCAGTTTTAGCTTCTTCGATAGCCTGTCGTTCCGCTTCTTCCTCCGGGCTGAGGTAGCGTCCCTTTCGTATCAGACCGTCGATTCTCTGCACCACCTGCGCCCAGGACATCTGCAATTTATCGCAACCGCTCTTGGTGTAAGCAACACCCTTGGCATCGTGATCCTGACCGCTGTGCGTTGCACCAGAGCAGGCATGGGAATGACCACCGGTTCCGTATTCATGCTTCAGGAAGTCCATCTTTTCCTTGGCAGAATGATTCTCCTGCCAGTAGTTATAAATACGGGCTTTACCACCGGAAAAGCCGCTTCCACGGGTCAAGTCTGCATTGACTTCATCATCCGTAATGAACTGGCGGACAAGGGGCATCTGCATCATATCGGTCTGATACTCACGCAAAGGCATATTCAACTCATACAGCTGTTTCTGAATGAGATTCAGCTTGTGATAGTGAAAACGAAGCAGATCGGGATTTTCCGCAAGGGTTTTTCTAAATTCCGAATACTGCTGTACCAAGGTTGCGTGGAAACGAGGGTCATCCAACTTTTCAGCCAAGTCTGCGGTTTCGTCAGGGAAACCACGAAACGGTTCCTGATGAAGAATTGCCAGATAGTTGCTGGAACGGGCTTCTTCACTCAAATCGTGATAAAGATGCCACAGGGATTCTGCCAACTTCTGACGCTCATATCCGGATGCTTCTACCAGTTCCACATTAGTTGCGAACCGACCATTTTCAAGCAGTTCTCCAATGCGCTCGGCAACCGTTTCCCAAGAAACGATCTGCGCTCTGGGGCTGTCAATGGCAGAGGAACCTTTGGCAAGGTGGATACCGTCCTCGGCATACCACGCACAGATATTCCCGCTATCTTCTTTCAGACCATAGCCGCCGTGATAGACCTGCTTTAAGGTCTGAACGATTTCTTCCAACGGCTTCTGCTTCATATATTCCAGCGCTACGACTTTTCGGGCTTCATCGGTATTGCTACCAAGCAGAAGGAAGTGGTCGATTTCTTCCTGGGCAAAAGAAAAAGCAGAGGGCGTAAAGCTCTCTGCTCGGTCGATAAAACTGATTTGTTCATTTTCGGAGAGGAAAAGGTTCAGACTCAGCTGTTGATAAGCTCCGTCATCACGACTTCCTCCGCCTGTGCTTTCAGGCTGTTCATGTGCTGCACCCACGCCATCTGCTGCGTTTCCTTGTCCGGTGCGGGGCTGTCCTTCAGGTACTGCTCCATCAGAAACTCCACTCTGGCTTTCGCTGTTTCCTCGATCTCCCACAGGTGCGGGAACAGGCTCTCCGTCAGAATCATGTCGTTCAGGAGCATCGGATTGTTCTGTTCCAAAAATGCTCGACGCATCCTGCCGTACTTGCCCAGAGGTTTCTCTCCCTCGTTCTCCAACTGAAGGTTCGGAATCTGATAATCTCCGGCCTGTCTGTAAGTCATCTCGCTCATAATCTGTACTCCTTTCGGTAGCTTTAATCTGCTCATGTTCTCCAATCGCTTTTTCGATTTCCTGAAACATCCTTGTGCTGATGGCATTCACCGCAGTACCAAGGGCATTTACCGTCTGTCTGGTGTTAAAATCAAACACCTTCTGGAAATCCTCATGCTCGAAGTAGTTGTCGGGACTTTCCACGAACCGGCAATACATCGTATAGGATACGCTGTTTGCCACCGCATTTTTGAAAGCTACTTCGATGTTGAGTTCATCATACTCCTCAAGGAAGCTGTTGGCAACGATGTCGAGGAACTGCTTTTTGTAATCGTCCCAATACTCAGCCGCCAGTGCGGATGCAATATCTTCAAGCTGTGCTTCCAGTACCCCGTCAGCGGCAACACCGAAGGTACGCTCCATCGCTTCCATGACATAGGAGCGGTTTTCAGGCGTCACCTCCCACGGTTTCAGTTCCGGGGAAGAACGGCGAACGCCGGTATCCGCCACATCAAACACATAGCGCAGATACGGTTTATCCCTGTTCATCACAAACAGAGCAATGCCGGTAGAGCCACGCTTTACATATCTGCGGTAATTTTCAGCGTTCCAGTCCTCATAGGGCTTGCAAAAGGTCGCATTGGGGCGCTGAGCATAAATCATCACCTGTTCCGGATAGGTGAACTCATAGTTGCGGGACATCGTTCTCAAAAACGAAGTCCAGTTATCTGTGTTCGAGGTGATTTTCCCAATCGTTTCTTTTGCTAATCCGGAATAAAATCGCTCTTTTGCGTTCATTGTATCCCTCCAATCCTATCAATCCGGATAAAGGTTCAGCTTCTCAAAGGCGGCATCGTCCATGGCTGAAACTTTACGGAGAACCGAGTCTGCCAAAGCAAAAAGCTCTGACTCGTCCTCCGAAAGCTGTTCCTTCATCAGTGTCAGTGCTTCACACAGCCCTGACCTTGTGCCAGGGCTGTAAAGCATCATCATGTTCCGCTCATCCTGTGTGAAATCCATCATTCAATCTCCCTTTCCGGGTGGCTCTTGGGCGGCTTATGGGAAACATCCGGCACGGGCTTTTCCTTTAACTGCTCCAACACCGAAGGACGTTCCTCTAATCCGGACGCTTTTCCGTTATTGATGATACCGTCAATCATCCCATAATCATCTTCCATTGCCATCTCTGCGTTTTTCAGGTAGTTTTCGGACTTCATAAAGTTTTCCAGCTTCTGAAACCCAACAGAATCTACATAGTGAAAGGATACCTCACCGACTACCTTTAAGGCTACGATGTCGCTGACCGACATACTGTGACCACGGAAATCATCCGGGTGGTCAATATTGAACTTTACATACAAATCTTCCAGCTGCCGATTCACATCCTCGGACATAGAAATGGAGCCATGATAGACCACCTCGTAACGGTCAATCTCAGGCTCCATTTCTTTCTTCTGAAGGTAGCTGTAATTTGCAAACATGAGCGGGATATTATCGTCTACATCTTCCCGCAGCTGAAGAATCGCATAGGAATCCGTGGGGCTTTCCAGAAAAGCAACCATTCTGTCATCCGGGGTGGTATTTCCGTGAACATCATCCCATTTTTCGTTTTTCATATCCGTGTCCTCCTTATCGTTCAGGCTCTTTGCGTTTGGGAGAGGGACTGGCAGGCGCAGCTTTTTCTGCGGCCTGTGCCAGTTTTTCCATGACCGACTCACGCTTCGGAGAGTCGAGCTTATCCAGCTGACTTTTCAGCACTTTGGCAACCTCAACCGCAGTTTCCTCACGGGCTTCTTCAATGGCTGTATTCAGGAACTCACGATACGGAGCCGTATTACCAGCGGCAAGATCTGCCTTGATTTCTTGGATATGCGCCTGCACATCATCGACCTGATCCATATATTCATAGGGGTCGAAGTTCTCTGCAAAACGGTCGAGCTTAAAAGCAAGCTCAGCGATAGGGTCATTGACCACCACCGCCTGTCTGCCGACTTCAAAAGCCTGCTCCATGACATCCTCATAGAACATTGCCCGCAGTTCCCGGCGCTCCAGCCCGAAGGATTCCAGAATATCCCGGCGGACTTCGAGCATGGACAGTTCAGGGTTATCAACCTGACCGCCATCAATCTCGTTGTAGTTTTCATCCAACAGGGTGTAGTCGTAACCATCTTCGCAGGTCTGCACCGCAAGGATTCTATCCTTTCCGACCTTCCATGCGGCTTCATCGCCCATAATCTCAGGCTCCGGCATATAGCTTGCGCCGTTGCGCTCCATAATTTCTGCAAACTGGCAGATATGAAACACATTGTATCCGATCTGCGTATGATACTCGTCAATGAAGGTGCAGGGCTTCACAACCATTTCATCCGGGTAGTGAATCTGCACACAGCTGCCATCGGGGATATGAAACAAATCCTTATAATGGCTGTCGATAAATCGGATTTCCTTACCATCCGGGTTGTACTCATTTGTCATTTGCGCTTTCCTCCATTTTCAAATTCCATACTGAACTTCGTTTTGCCATCATCTGATACCTCCATAAAGACGGTGGCATCAAAGGTGTTGCCCGTTCTTTCGGACTTGCAATTCTTGAGCTTTACCTTGCCGGAACCAAGCAATTTCTGCGCCGTGGCAGAAGTCATGCTCTTGCCGATGCTCGCAAAGTAGCGATTGTTTTTCCAGAGGGCAAATTTGCAAGCTCTGTTGGAACAGAAAAATGCCTTGGCTTTGTCCTCTACAGCACTGCCGCAGAGCGGGCATTTGCCGATAGAATTGGCTTCTTTCGACATCATAACCTCGGAATCACGGATTACTTCATAGTTCTGAATCAGACCGGCAATCACATCTTTGATCTCGTCCATAAAGTCCTCGCTGGCATATTCGCCTTTCTCAATGAGCAACAATTTTTCTTCCCAATCCGCCGTCATGGATGGGGACTGAATCTGTTCCGGCATGACTGTTACCAGAGCCGTACCCTTGTGGGTCGGAATCAGGTGTTTGGTTTTCTTATCACCCTTACGCTCCAGAAAACCGATGCGAACCAGCTTCTCAATGATACCGGCACGGGTCGCAGGCGTTCCCAAACCTTTGCGCTCCACCTCATCAGGCATTTCGTCCGCACCGGCAGTTTCCATAGCAGAAAGCAGAGTATCCTCGGTAAAGTGTTTAGGGGGAGATGTTTTCCCTTCCTTGATTTCCGTGCCGCTGACGGTCATTTCGTCACCAACGGAAACAGAAGGGAGTGTCTGCACGTTTTCGTCGGATTTTGTCGAATCATTTTTCTGAACCAGAGCTTTCCATCCATCCTGCACAACAGTTTTGCCTTTGGTGGAAAACACGGTACCGCCACAGTCCAGCTCAATAACTGTCTCTGCGTATCGGTGCGGATCGCCAACAGCTACGCACAACCGATTCGAGATCAGTTGCAAAATTGCAAGTTCACCCTTGGGAAGTTCGCTCAGATTGCATTTCTGCAATTCTCTGGTCGGAATGATGGCATGGTGATCTGTGACCTTTTTGTTATTCACAACCTGCTCTGCATGAACTGGTATGTTATCCACATCCTCCACGGGGAATGTGTGGAAAGCCAGCTTTACGAGGTCGGTCAGGCTATGTGCCATATCTTCCGTCAGAAACCTGCTGTCGGTACGGGGATAAGTGACCAGTTTCTTTTCATAGAGGTTCTGCGTGTAGTCCAAGGTCTGCTGTGCCGTGTAGCCAAGCACACGGTTGGCTTCTCTCTGTAAACTGGTCAGGTCATAGAGCGCAGGCGGCTTTTCTGTTTTCTCCTTACATTCAGCTTTCTGAACGATTGCCACCGAACAGCTTTGTTTGACAGCTTCGGCTGCTGCCTTGGTTTTGAAGCGTTCGCTTGCAGCCGTAAAACCATCCAATCCAATCTGAACTGTGTAGAACAGTTCAGGCTTGAATGCGGAAATGGCAGCTTCTCGCATAACAGCCATAGCAAGGGTAGGGGTCATAACACGACCAACATTCAGGGTCTGCCCGTAAAGGGTCGAAAAAAGTCGAGTAGCGTTAATACCAACAATCCAGTCGGCTCGTTCTCGACACAGTGCTGCTTCATACAAAGCATCATATTCCGTTCCAGACCTGAGATTTTCAAAGCCCTCCTTGATTGCTACATCTTCCATCGAGGAAATCCAAAGCCGCTCAAACGGCTTTCTGCACCCGGCTTTGTGGTACACCAACCGAAAGATCAGCTCGCCCTCACGACCGGCATCTGTTGCACACACAAGACTCGCAACATCTTCTCTGGCCATGAGCTTTTTCAGAATCCCAAACTGTTTTTTCGTACCGGCAGAAACCTCATACTGCCAGTCCATCGGGAAGATAGGAAGGTCTGCATAAGCCCATTTGCTGTACTTCGCATCATAGACTTCCGGCTGTGCCAGCTCCACCAAATGCCCTACACACCAGCTGACCACATATCCGTTTCCCTCTAAGTAGCCATCCTCACGCTTGGCAGCACCTAACACTTTGGCAATACTCTGTGCAACCGAAGGCTTTTCAGCCAAAACTAATTTCATTTGCATCTGCTCCTTTCACAAAAAAATAAGCAGCCACACACCGTAGTGCATGACTGCTATGTAAAAAGTTCGGAAAGGATTTTTGCAACCTGATACAATTTTCTGTTCTACAATCTCCGTCATAATAAAAATATCTCCATCATTTCAAAAGAGAATGACGGAGATATTTCACCTTGCTTATTCTTGTAGCAACCAATCGGCTATATCGTGAATTTCGATTCCTTCATAGCTATATTGGGGATGTTTGGTTCTGGCAATAATCATTTTCGGATAAGCGTCTCGAATCTGAAGCAGAGGAGAGCATTCTCTCTCAAATGTTTCCTGCCCGGAAATGTTGTCGCTGACCTGAATATAAATCTTTTCGCTACCTCTCTGAGCAACAAAGTCGATTTCCTTTTGATAGAGCTTGCCGACATAGACATCATATCCACGGCGAAGAAGCTCGATACAAACAACGTTTTCATATACTCTGCCATAGTCTATATTTCTGCTTCCCAGTATTGCATATCGAATACCGCTGTCACACAAATAGAACTTTTCAGAGCTTTCAAGGTATTTCTTACCTCGGATGTCATATCTCTTAATATCATAAAATACAAAAGCATTGCACAAATACTTAATGTACTTGCCGACGGTTACATGATTGGTTGGAGTCTCATTTGCTGTCAGTAGCTGACTGACCTTATTCGGAGAAGTCAGGTTGCTGATATTATCCATAAGGAACTCGCTCAGACGTTGTAAAACCAAAGTGTCCGGGAGAGTATATTTCTGTACCAAATCCCTTGTAACAATCGTTTCGTAGACCTCTTTGATATAGTTTGTTCTGTCTTTTTCGGTTCTATAAGCATAGGAACCTGCTAAACCGCCCTTGATAGCGTACTCATCAAAGAGCTTATCTTTGTCACTAATATCATCATAATACTGGCAATATTCCTGGAAGCTGAAAGGAAACACATGAATTTCAATATAGCGTCCGGTAAACAGAGTTGCCAGATCTGCACTCAACAGGAAAGCATTAGAGCCTGTTACATAGATGTCGTATTTTCCCTTAGAGTACAGGCTATTGATTGCCAACTCAAACTTGGGACACATCTGAACCTCGTCTACAAACAGGTAGTTCGTTTTTCCTTCCTGATAATGTTCTTCCACATAGGCGTGTAAGGCATGGTATTCCTTGATTTCTTCATACGCCAAATCCATGAAGTCGATGAAGATAATATTGATGTTTTCAAAATTGCTTTTCAGATACGCAATATACGCCTGCATCAATTTGGACTTACCAGATCGACGAATGCCCGTGATGATCTTGATGTCAGGAGTACCATTCAGTTCAATGATTCTATCGAGATATTTTGCTCTCGTGATTGTTTTCATATAGTCACCCGCTTTCAAAAATTGAAGTTTTTTCATTTCTCGAAACCGCTTCGCTGTACTTATTATACTGTCTGCTAATAGTATATGCAAGATGTCACTTTCAAAAACGCAAATTTTTTTATTTTTTGAAAGCGGAAACTATGTAAAGGCAACCCGAAGGCTGCCCCAGGCATCAAGCCTATCCTGTTTACACAGGTTCATTATCATCTTCATCGACGGAGCTATCTTCATCGTCGTCCTCAAACTCCGGATCGTACCCATAGTCCTCGTCATCGTCCACATAATCAGCATCTGGGTCAGGCTTTGCCGCTTCCTGTGCCTTCTTCTTTTCCTGGACTTTCTTAAATACGAAGAATCCACCACCACAGGCAAGCACAATCAGAGTAAGAATCGCCGGGAGCATATTTGTGGATTTCGGCTTTTCCTCCGGTGTCGGTTCTGTAATTTCAGGAACTGTTTCAACTACTTCCGGCTTTGTTTCCTCAACCGGCTTGGTGAACTCTGCAACTTCTTCCTCGTCCATCAGCTTGAGCAGGTCGGCTTCATCCACCTGATTCAGAAAATGCACGGTTTCCTCGCCCTTATCATCACGGTCAATGATGATATAGAAGTAGTTTCCGTTTTTGGTTACAGCGGTAATGAACTGCTTTCCGCTTTTCGTAGGCGAGCCAGCGTCATCAACCAAAGTCAGATTGCCGTCGGGAGTAAGCGGTAGCATCGGCTCCTCCGGCTCTGTTTCGGGAACTTTTTCTTCGACCGCAGGTTCTTCAGTCGCTACGCTTTCATCTACATAGGCAAATGCCGTTGTAGAAAACACGCCAAAACACATTGCACACGCCAGCAATGCGGCTCCAATTTTCTTAAATCTCATTCTGCGTTTCCTCCTCATTCATAGTATTGATCGTATCAGGCTTCGGAGCCATATCCGCAGCAAACATACGGAGCAGCTCGGAAAGCTGTTCGGGATTCAGGTTCGCAGCATGAACCATCTCATGGATTTCGGAATTTTCCTCCTCACGGTATCTGCGTTCCAGGTCTTTCACCTTAGCATCCCATTCTGCCCGTTTCTTACGGGCTTTTTCAAGGTCTGCACCTATTCTGTCTAACTTGGCACTCAATCGCCATCCCTCCTTTAGTTTCTGATTCTGCCGAAGCAGTAAAAATGCTGTTGCCAGTAATTCGATTCGATAGAAGCGTAGGAAATGGGGTTTCCGCAGTGGATCATCATACCATTGCCAACATAGATACCAACGTGTGATGCACCGGAGGTATCATAAGTGCCTTGGAAGAAAATCAAATCTCCCGGTTTGGCAGAGCTTTTCGGGATAATGTCGCATACGCCCATCAAACCGTTTGCGGTCAAACGACCAACACTCCAACCGTTTCCGCAGTGATTGATTACATAGGAAACAAATCCGGAGCAGTCAAAGGAGGTAGACGGGCTGCTGCCGCCCCACACATACGGGTATCCCAGATATTTTTCAGCTTCCCGAATCATATTGGCAAATCTTGTGTCTGTCAGCGCTTCGCCCGGAATATCATAATCGGTGTACTCGCCGCCAGGGGTGGCGTAAATGTCATTTCCGAAAATATCCGGTCTGTTGCCCCTTGTCTGAAGCAAAATTCTATATCGCTCCATATCATCTTCCGACAAGCCGGAATTTGAAATCACACTGTTCAAGCCCTTATTTCTGAGCTTCACATTCAGAATATAATATTCGTAATCTTCTTCCTCTGTTGTTGTCTCTCCCGTTTCGGGATCAGTAGAAGATGTTGTTCGTGTACGAATCTCTACTACTTCCGTCAGGGTCAGCTCATATTGTTGCTCAAATAGCCATTGCAGGGTAGCCTGCACCTCATCTCTGGTGTAATCCTCAAACTTCACCGTCAAATACGCCGCCAGCTCATAAGGATTGTGGTTGATTTCATCAAGGTCATACCGGTACTCGTCATATCCGCTATGAGTACGCTCGATATTATTGATTTTATTGCGGAGCGCAGCTTCCAAAGCCTTGTAATCATTGTCCGCACCAATAATATCTTCCTCTTTTGCAGTAAAAGAAGTTCCCAGAATGATCTGTGTGCCGCCTTGGAACATAGCCGAACAAGACGAGAACATCCCTGAGAGTATCATAAAAAGCAGTCCGGCAATCAAAACAAACAGAATCGTTTTAGAGTGTGTGGTGCAGAACTCCGTTACTCTTTCTGTGATGTTCTTGGCTCCCTGAGCTGCTTTGCCCGTTGCCTTGCCTGCACCCTTAGATGCAGAAGCCGTTGTCGAAGCGGTATTCTTACCGGCTTTGGCGGCAGCATATTCTTTCTTGATTGCCCTTTTCTGTTGCCAACGGGAAAAGGGATTGGAACCGGCATCGGGGTTGTCCTTTTTGAACTTCTCATACAGGGCATTTACATTTGCTTTATCTGACTTCTCAACCAGCTTTTCCGCCTTGTCGTAGGCTTTCAGCTTGTGACTGTAAACGGCATGATCGACGGTATAGACAGTGGATTCAACAGCCTTGGTCGTTTCCTGCACAGCCTGAACGCCGATATTATCATCCTCATATTCTGACACCGCCCGATGTGCTTTGGATGTGAGCGTGACTGCGGCACCACGGCTTGCCATGTGCTTTGCCACAGATGGGCGCTCGATTTCCGTAAACTCCGCTTTTTCAAAACGGAGCTTTGCTTTACGGGAACCGGCTGCATCTGTTTCCAGCTTTAGCTTCGGCTTTGCCTTTTTAGAAGCCAATTTGTCTGCCGCTTTTTCAGCCCTATCAACCGCCTTATCTGCACGGTCGGCAGCTTTCTTCACATGAGAATCTGCAAGGTCATCTTCGGTAAAACGGAGTCGTGTAGGTCTTTTCGCCATACATTACGCCTCCTTTTCCTGTGCCACCTCGTTTAACTTCGTGGTCATAATGCGATACAGTTCCAGATCTGTCGGGAATCGGTCAATGAACGGCAGAATCACATTGCCATAGAACAGAAGTCCTTCGCCCTCACCGGAGTTGGTTACATAGGACAGCTGATGCGGCGAAATGTTCAACCGCTGTGCCAGAATACTTCGGTCATCGCTTGCCTGATTCAGCATATAGATGAAATCAGAGTTTTCGAGGATGTTGGCAATCTCCGGGGAACGAAGCAGGTCTTTGACATTCTGAGTAATACCGGTCGGCAAGCCGCCCCATTTACGGAATCGCTTCCAGATTTCTACGGAATAGGTTGCCGTCTGTTCTTCCTTCAGAAGCAGATGGAACTCGTCAATATAATATCTGGTCGATTTACCGGCAGAACGGTTGGCAGTTACACGCCCCCAGACCTGATCCTGAACGATCAGCATACCGATTTTTTTCAGCTGATTGCCCAGCTCCTTAATGTCGAAGCACACCAGACGATTCTGAATATCCACATTGGTTCTGTTGTTAAACAGTTTCAGAGAACCCTTAACATAGATTTCCAAGGCGGTCGCTACATGGTGGGCTTCCTTTTCGTCCTGTTTCAGAAGGGCATCATACAAATCCTCAAGGATCGGCATATTCTCAGGGGCAGGATTGTCGAAATATCTCTGGTAAATCTGATGCACACAACGGTCGATAACCGTCTTTTCGATAGGCTGCAAGCCATCCTTACTGCCCATAATCAACTCACAGAGGGACAGGATAAAATCAGCTTTCAGTGCTACCGGGTTGTCATCCTCAGAGTAGTTCAGGTTGATGTCCATAGGGTTGATATAGTTGGTACTGGAGGAGCTGATTTTTACCACCTGACCATTGAACTTGTGAACCAGAGCCGCATATTCCGCTTCGGGGTCGCAGATGATAATATCGTCATCCGTAACCAGGAACGCATTGGTGATTTCACGCTTTGCGGAAAAGGATTTACCGGAACCGGGAGTACCCAGAATCAGTCCGTTGGGGTTCTTGAGCTTCTTTCTGTCCACCATGATAAGGTTGTTCGACAGAGCATTCAGCCCGTAATAGAGCGTTTCTCCACCATTCTGGAACAGCTCCTGCGTGGTGAAAGGCACAAAAATAGCCGTGGAACTGGTAGTCAGGCCACGACGAATCTCAATCAGGTTTTGTGCCAAAGGCAGGCTGCTCATCAGTCCGGATTCCTGCTGAAAATCCAAACGACGCAGATTGCAGTTATGCTTCTGGGCGATGCTCTGTGCCTGGAACACATTGTTCTCCAGTTCCTGCTCGGTGCGCCCGGTGTTCAGCACCAGAAATGTCACCATGAACATTCGCTCATTCTGGCTCTGCAATTCTTTCAGAAGTGACTTCGCATCTTTACCATAGGTAGCAAGGTCAGATGGGATAATGTCCATGTCATAGCCAGAACGCACAGCCTTTTTCTGTTCCTCGATTTTGGAACGGTCAAGCTCGGTGATGATTCTCTTGATGGTCTTAATCGCCGCAGTCTGGTCAACCGACTGGATGTGCATGGTCACGATCTGCGTGGATTCCATATCCAGAAAATCCGCCAGCATACGATCAGACAGGTCTGATGCCGTAATTGCCAGATAAGACATCGAACCGAAGATACTGCCCATCTGGAAGGTGCGGTTGGTCTTAAAGGCAAACGCCGTCGGAGCAATGAAGTCCTTTACGGACAGCCCGGATTCCACAAGATACTTCCAATCGAAGAAGAACTTATCATTATCACCCATGTGGAACATAGAGTGCATCAGATGCAGCCGCTCTTTGCCGTTCATGGTAGTGGCAATGACACCCAAACGCCGAAAGTTATTGAGCAGATCGTTTTCGATATGGTTGAGTCTCGGCTTTGCCTGCCGCATGGATTCGGCTTCAATGCCGAATGTCAGGTACTTGGTTTTGGTCAAGCCGTTGTTGCCCTGCGCCAACTGCTTTTTCAGCATCTGGCTATACTCGGCACGGACGGGATTGAAGCTGTCCTTCTTGAACGGGATACGGATACTCTTTTCAAAGCTTTCAGCATCGGTACTCAGGTTCATAAAGGAAAGCTCAAAGTGAATGGAGCTGTCAAAGAAATTCAGGAAACTGCACCACTCATCGAAGATGGCAGTCTTATCTTCCTGCTGTGCCAGCTGATAGTTGATGTCCTGAAACTGAATGGTCTTGGTGTAATAACTGTCAGTGACACGGCAGATGCCATCCGGGAACATTCTCTGAAAGGGAATGGACTGCTGTGCAGTCTGCGGAATACCGTTGTCCTTCTTTGCCCGTTCCACAACAGCTTTAATTTCTCGCTGCTGCTTCCGATTCAGATTTGCAGGCATTTTGATGTTTCTTGCCTGTGGCTTCTTTTTGAAAAACAATTCGTTCAACCTCCTTTTCCAGTTTGTACTGACGCATCAAAGCGTCATAATAGTTGTCCGTCTGATAAGGGCGAACCTTGGGACGAACGAATTTGGTCTGAATGAAGTGTTCTACAACCACTTCCAACGGCTGACTATCCTTTTCATACATTGCCAGAAAGAACAACGGTAACATGACGATCATCATGGACAGTGCTGCAAGGCTCACATTTCCGGTTGCTTTGACCAGAAAGAAAATCGGCACTCCGATGAGCGCCGCCGCACCAAAGCAAAGTAACTGCCGTTTCGTCAGATTGAAGAACACTTTTGTTTTTACCCTCGTCAGGTCACGAGGTACGGGAATATACGCTGCCAAACAATTTCCTCCTTCCCTTAGTGAGCGCTGAATACACCCTTCGCAAGCGAACCAGTCTTAAACAGGGTGAAGCACAAAAGGACGGTGTAGCCCATAACACCCCAGATAGAACCGATGATGTCATCACTGAATGCGATAGACTGAATCAGCACCGCATAAATGCCCACGCAGATCATAATCAGGAATCCCTGGAATCCGATTGCAAACAGCGAACGCAGATAATTCTGTCCGATATTGCTCTGTTCTCTGTTTCCAAAAGTGGAAAGCGGAATCGGGGCAAGGCTGACCATCAGATAAATTTCAATCATTCGACCGTAGACGATCACAAAGATGATGATTGCCAAAGCGGACATCGTGACCTGCACGATAAAGGATTGCAGGAACAAGCCGAGCAAAGGACCCAAATCCATTGCCATCAGCGTTTCTTCCATTGTTTCCAATGCCGAAGCATCTATGGCAGTATTTCCGGATATGATACCGGCGCTTGCGTTTATAACGTGCTGTGTCACATCAAACACAGCCATCGTGATATTGAATGTGTTTGTGATTAACATGACCGCAACAAAAGTCTTGAACACCCATTTGAAGAAGATCCAGGTTTCAAAATTTGCCAGATTGTTGTGGTCAATAATCATCTGAATTAGCTCATAACAGGCAATGAAGGTCAGAATCAAGCCTGCGATTGGGATAATCACTGACTCGGAGATGTTTCGTACCATGGCAAAGACACCCGGCGAAAAATTCGCCGGGGTCATGCCAACGGAGGTTGCTATCTCGCCAACCTGGTTGTTGACGGACTCAAACATCCCCGACAGATTTCCCATAATAGCTGAAACGAGCATTTCTTTCAGCCAGTCTGTGATCTGTTGGAGTATGCTGTCCAAAGGCGATTACCTCCTTGTTTTGTGATTAACCGAACAGTCCGGAGAGCAGAGGTACAAGGGTGGTGCCGATGAGGGCAACACCGCCGCCAGCCATGAGCTGCTTCATGCCCTGGGACTTTGCGCCGGGGTTATCGTTGCCGTAGCCCTCAAGCAGATTGATTGCACCCCAGATGCCAAGACCTGCGCCCAGAGCGATAACGAGAGTCTGAAGAACGGTTACTGCGCTATTGAAAAATGCCATAATATTTTCCTCCTAAAATTTGAAATTGTTTTGAGAATAGAAAAAGCCCTCCGTACTACCGGCATCAAAACCGGACGGAAGGCTTAGTTTACGAGAATCTTTTCAAGGAACTCCTCGACGGTTATCACGCCAAGTTTCTGTTCCATTCTGCTTCTTGCATATTCAGTTTCACAATCATATATATCACCACCACCTTTCATAAGAAACAGCCAATACATTGACTGCAACAAATCTTCACGAGAAGCACAGATTGTCGGTGAAAAAACGACAGGTGAAACCTTCAGAACCTCTGCGAGTTTCGCTGTGGTTTCTGCATTAGGGGTTCGAGCGTTTTTCTCATACTGAGCAATACGGACATCCGCTGTTTTCTCGGAATACCCCATCAGGAGTCCAAGCTCTTTCTGGGTAAGGCGGCGAAATCGTCTAACGAACTTCAATCGCTGCCCAATAGAGGTATCCGTGATCCACCAAGTCATTTTTTTTACACCTCGCTTTCTGCAAATTCTCGATATACAACCTCATTTTTTGCTCTGCGCTTGCCTACGGCTTCACTGGGAGCAAGGTCAGGGTAGGTTGCCTGCACTTTCTGTCTGCTTCTGCGGACAGTTTCAAACCCCGGAAAGCTGCGTCTATCCAGTTCCTTCAAAAACACAGGAACCGTCATGGCATGAATGTCGATGCCACGCAGACCGGAATAGTGTTCCAGTACCATCAGGTACAAATGATTGTCGGTATTTCTTGCCTTGTGGTCGTGTTCCAAGATGTTCTTAACCAGGGCAGATACCGTTTTCAGATTTTCCAAACAGAAACCTCCTTAATCCGCATCGACTACCACAAACTCATCACCTGCCTTGAGCTTCAACCTTCGACTCAGAAACTGCTCAATGTTGAACTCATTTCTCTTATCAAAGTCTGATGTGTACTTATAATTGGGGTGCTGCGTCAGATCGTACTTGTCAGAAAGAAACGGTCTGACACCACGCAACTGCAAAATACACTTGCTGCCATCCAGAACCGCAAGCTCATCTACGCTCGCAAGGTCTTTGCCTAACTTCTGATAATTCAAGCCGTAAGACGGGCTGTTACCTCTGGTGTTGGAGGTGTTGTAGGTGTCGATAGTTTCTTTTCCCAATGCCTGATTCAGTTCTTTGAGCGTGGTTGGCTCAGAACCACCCAGGAAAATTCGGGAATCCATGTTGCCGATGATGGTATCGGCATTGTCTTTATAAATGGCTTTCAGCTGTGATTGTGCCTGGAGAACAAGGCAAGCCGATATTTCACGGCTTCGGATTGTCGCTACCAGTTTTTCCAGATTGGGAATCTGACCGATGTTTGCCATCTCATCAATCAAGCAGCGCACATGAACCGGCAGTCTGCCGCCGTACACATCATCTGCTTTCTCGCACAACAAGTTGAACAGCTGTGTGTAAATCATGGAGATCAAAAAATTAAACGTCGCATCCGTATCTGACATAATCAGAAAGAGCGCCGTTTTCTTATCTCCGAGAGTATCCAACTGCAACTCGTCATAGGCAGTCACATCTCTGACCTCCTGAATATCAAAAGGAGCCAGACGAGCGCCGCAGGAAATCAAAATCGATTTAGCGGTCTTGCCGGCAGCCAGCTTGTATTTTTTATACTGACGGACTGCAAAGTGATTCGGCTTTTTCTTTTCCAGGGCTTCAAACATCAGATCCACCGGGTTCTGGAACTCCTCATCATCTTCCCGCACCTCCATTGCGTTCAGGAACTCAATCAGGGTGGAGAAATTCTGTTCCTCAACCGGAGCTTCATAGTGGATATATCCGATCAAGGCACAGTAGAGCAGCGTTTCCGCCTTCGTCCAGAACTCATCACCGGCTTTTCCATCACCCTTTGTGTTGGCAATCAGCGTTGTCACCAGTTTCAGAATGTCTTTTTCTGAATGGATATAGGCAAATGGGTTATAGTGCATCGACTTCTGAAAGTTGATGGTGTTGAAAATCTTGATGGTGTAGCCATGCTTCAAAAGGGCGTTGCCGCACTCAATCACGATGCTGCCTTTCGGGTCAGTGACCACATAGGAACTGTGCATCTGGAGAAGGTTTGGCTTCAACCAAAAGCGAGTTTTACCGGAACCCGAACCGCCGATAATCAGAACATTCTTATTTCGGGCATTGGCAGGATTCTTCGGGCGATTGCTCATCATCAGCCGCTCCGTTTTCGTCAGGATCACATTGTCCTCGAACTTTGGTGCAATAAACGGCTCAATATCTTTTGCCGTTCCCCAACGAGCAGAACCGTACTCAACATTGTGTCGGTACTTCTTTGCGTTTTTGCCTTTTAGATAGACAGCCAGCCGAAGTCCTGCGCCGCAGAGAATACCAATCAGCAAATCCAACGGGTGAAAGCTGGGAAACGGATTGTTCAGGGCTATCGGAAGGGCATGAAAAAAGCTGAGGATTTTCGCAGATGAATCTGCCCCCTCAGCCAATCTCCATGCTTCTCCTAAATTCGTAGCGAACAACCCTACCAGAAAATACGGTAAATTCAGAATCAGGAGCTTTTTCATTTTTCTCTTATCCATCACAGATCACGCTCCTGTTTCTTCTCTCGAACCTTCTTCGGAATCGCTGCGACAATTTCCTTGAACTTCTTCAGCTGCGCCAGAACGCTCGGCTTTTCATTCTTGGTTAATGCCCTTGCCTGATGTTCCTTGCAGATTGCATCCAAAGCATCTGCATCTTTAGAACGGACAAAAACAAGAAACCGGGGAGGATCAACGGACTTATCTTTTCTTACGGCAAAGTCCACGCCATACTTCTTGGCGAGCTTTTCAAAATCACGGATACTCTCTTTGTCGATCTCAACATTCGTAGCACCCTGATTCTGTCCCAAAAGCTGTTTCACGGATTGCTTTCCATGAACGGCAGGGTCTCGTGCCTTTTTCATCTTCACTTTTTCCCGGTGCTGCAAATACTTGCGGATACCGGCAATGATAGTGCGCCCCGTCAGCTTGGTTGTGCTGATCGCCAGGTTTACTGTTCTGTTTTCAACTTCTTCCTGCATGATTCATCACCTCCTGCAAGCAGTAGAGTGAACAGATTATCGTGCCATATCTCTGTGGTCGTAATACAGATTGCCCTTGGCAACTGCGGCATGGCTGATAATCTTGATATTGCCAGCTTTCTGGTTATCCAGAGCCTTCTGATAACCCACATCGCTCAAATACAGGCGATTTCTTTCGCCTTTCCAACCGACAGGCGATTCATCGGTCAGCACATCGAAAATAATCATGTGCTTGGTGGCGTCATCAAATCGTGCCAAGTCCATATAGGTATGTCCCTGGTACTCCTTGGCACCATCCTGAATCCGCTTTCGCTCCATCAGCTCTCCAATCGTCGAATTTCTTTGCATAAGAACCTCCTTACAGAACATCTCGGTCAGGGTTACTTTTGTGGGGAACCGAATCAGCTTTGACAGGTGCATCTTCTTTCTTCACCATGTCATCCGGCAGGGGAAGCGCCATAATGCTGCGCCCCATGCGTACAAAAGTCTCAGGCTGATGAAAGTGTTCCTCAAACTGCTTCATCAGTTCCGGGGACAGAGAACAAAAATCATCCTCGCCCAATCCCACAACCAGAAAATCACCGGCGATAATGTCATAAATATCGCCGTCATCATCACGCAGCGCACGGTTCAGTTCTTTGCCTACGAGTTTACCTTCGTCGTGCATCACCAGTGCAACCGGCTCATTGAACGGATAAGTTGCCTCAATATCGCCACCTACGGCTTTCTGCAAATCCTCCAGCTCACAGCCGATCTGCACAGCCTGCGGATACATGAACGGCTTTACCAGCAACACATTCATGGTATCTGCCTGTTCTTTCTGAACCTCCCGTTCCTCGGTCGTGCCGAACGCAACACCGGTAAAGTTTTCGGAGTCCAGAATGTACTCCGAATTGTAATAAGCGGCTCTAACCTGTTCCTCTGCCGCATCGTGAGATTCTGCTTGCACCGTAACCGTTTTCTCCAAGGTTTCGGTGATCTTCACATCGTATTCTTTCAAGTTTCGATACCTCCGTTTCTTTGGAAATAAGAAAAGCGACCATCCATGAACCTGTTACAGTTCATAAATAGTCGCATCCACATCGGCTAAAAGCTCGAACAAGCAAATATCGTCCAGTTCGCAAATCAGGGAACCCATGTCGAAGAAAATATCGTCCTCGCATTCCACCGTAGTAACCACGCTGCGGTGTTCGTTAAGACAAATGGCTTCTTCCTTGTCCATCGTGATCGTAGACATACAGGACACCACATAGAATGTCATATCTTCTGCTAACCACAGCTCCTTGCTCTGAATCGTGCGAACTTTTTCATCGCCGCTCATATCTTCTACATAGGACAGAAGCCGCACGGCTCTGCTGTTCAGAAGTACCTTTCCCTGATAGTCGATACCCTCACCAGCAGAGGACAATACTCGATACTCGCTAATCATCTCGGCATTTTTCTGAAACGACTTTGCCAGAAGCGCAGGAGAAATATCATCGAACTCCTCACTGTAGTTTACGAGCATATCTACCATATAATCAGGATCGCAAAGGTCGTAGAGTTCTTCCAAAGCGCCCTGAATGTTTTTGGGTGTAAACATTTTTTACCTTACCTTTCCATTGATTTTTCTCTTTTTTTCTGCCATTGCTCCAAAAGCTGAATGATTTTATCCTCCATCTGCTTGTTGGTATAGGACTTCGGGAAGTATTTTCGCAACGAATCCGTTTTGAAGGTTACTCTGTCCAGCTCTCCCTTCTTGATTTCATTCATAATCTCGCACATCGCATCCAGCGTACACTCGCCCTCCTGTGCGAGCTTTTTAATTCGCTGTGCTTGCGAAAGGGAAGGAGCTGCTTGAGCATAATCCATTGCAGAAAGAAAATCCTTCTGTTCTTCACTTGCCAGATAGGAAAGCTCCACCGCAGGATTGAATTTGATCTGACCCGTATCTACCATATCCAGCAGTTCCGGAATCAGTTCGGTCAGACGGATATAACGGTGTACCTGATTTCTGCTTTCTCCTGCCTCCTGACCGACTATATCCATTGCCTGCAACTTCATCCCAACTTGGGATGAAGTTAAATCGGTGCGTTGACCTTGATGTTTAATCGCATCCAGCTTCATCTTATAAGCAAATGCTCTTTCACTCGGCAGGATACTCTCCCTCTGCAAATTCGCATCAACCATCAAAATAATGGCTGCATCATCGTCCAGGTCACGAACAATCGCAGGCATGGTTTCCTTACCCGCAAGCTCCGATGCCCGGTGCCGCCTGTGACCAGAAACGATTTCATAACCACCGTCGGGGTCAGGACGGACAATCGCAGGAGTGAGAACTCCGAAATCTCGGACGCTCTCTGCCGTTTTCATCATTTCTTCATCATCAACCACACGGAAGGGGTGTCCCTCAAAGGGGTGTAGCTCAGAAAGCGGAATTTCCTGCACACGCTCCTGCTGGGCTTCAGCTCTGGATTGATCGGTGGAGAAAATATCATCGTACCCCTTCAAGCTGATGTTTGCGCCTTTTTTCTGCATTGTTTAACACCTCCTTCGTCAGAATTTTATAGGCTTCGGCAACTTTGCCTTTGGGATCATGCTTGAAGATACTGGTTCCCTCTGCGCTGATTTCCTCTGCACGGACAGAGCGGGGAATGTCGGTCTTGTAAACCTTCAGCTTTCCGCCGTAGCTCTCCCGAATCAGATTGCTGATGTCTTTGGAGTAGTTGGTGCGGCTGTCCACCATCGTCAGAAGAATCCCTTCAATCCTCAGTTTCGGGTTGATTTGCCTCTTGACCTTGTTGATGGTTCCAAGCAGCTGTTCCAGACCCTTTGCAGGAAGGTATGCTGCCTGAACCGGTATCAGCACATTGTCGGCAGCTGCCAACGCATTGACGGTCAGCATACCCAAAGACGGCATACAGTCAAGAAGAATGTAATCATAATTCTGTTTGACTGTATCCAGGTATTGCCGGAGAATGGTTTCCCGGCTCATGGCATTGACCAGTGCTACCTCCATACCTGAGAGTTCGATGTTGGACGGCACCAAATCAACGCCCTCCGGATGATGAAGAATCCCTTCATCGGGAGTAATAGGGTTTTCCATCATAATCTTTCCCATCAGATCGGAAAGTGTCGGAGACAGATCATCCGGGCAGGGATTGCCCAAACTGACCGTCAGGGAAGCCTGGGGATCGGTGTCTACCAGAAGCACCTTTTTTCCTTCAAGAGCCAAGCCAACGCCCAGATTCTCGGTGGTGGTGGTCTTTCCAGTGCCTCCTTTCTGATTGACCACCGCAATGATGGTTGCTTTTTTCGACATTTATCGTCACTCTCCTTCCTCTCGCTTCATTTTCAATTTCTTAAATCCTCCTTCCAAATATCCGTGTGACATATCGTGCCGAACAAGAGCATCGTAGTAGGTGTCTATTGTCGTCGGCGCATTGTATATCGTAGTCAGCATATACTGACGGATATTTCTAATCTTTGTGGTGTTCTCCTTGAAGCAGTCCATAACATATCGAATGTGTTCGGCATTCAGTTTCATAAACCGACTGCGGACAATTTCTGCCGGACGCTCCTCTGCACCAATGCGAATCAACGGTCGCTTCGTGCAAACTGTTTCAACGATCAACTCCAGAATGTTATCCAGCATTTCGGAATCGTAAGGGTAATCCTTCTTCAACAAATCCATACTAAGCTGATCCGAGAAATAATCAAAGTATTCTTGATACCGGTCATTCTCGTCCATCATTCCACCATTTCCGGAAGGAAAGATAGAATCAGTATCACTAAATTCAGTATTTTTAATATCAGTATTATTACATTGTGATTTCGGAAGTTCTTGAGTTGTGATTTCCATTGTTCCAGAATTGTGATTTTCACAATTCAAGAGTTGTGAATCCACAGCAGAGATAAAGTTCTTCACATAGATCAGGTTGGGCTTTCCCAAACCCTGGCGCTTACGTTCAATCAATCCTGCTTTCTTCTCAAGTTCACTGAGCAGCTTGATAGCCTTTTGTTCAGCACAGTTCAGAGCCATCTTCGCTTCGTCGATTGTAAAAATGATATACACTCTACCGTTTTTATCTATCCAACCATTCTTGGCAGACAGGCTCATGCGGTCAAGCAAAATGCCATACAGCATCTTGGCATCGGCAGAAATATTCCAGAACCTCTCGTTCGTGAACAACACCTTCGGAACTCGATAGAATGTGAATAGATCGGATTGCTGACCGTAAAAATAATCAAAACTCACACGGCTTCACCACCTTCTTTCTGCGGAAAACTTTCTGTTGTCAGCGGAATGCTGCGGAAAGTCGTATCCGTCTTTTCGTAAGGACATCGGGCAAAATAGTAGAAGCGGTATTCCTGTTCATACACATCCATATCAACGAAGCCCCACTTCACGCATAACCTTCTTCGTACACCAACCAATGCACGGGTGATCTCGCCCATAGGGACAGCCATCACATTCCGACTTGGGTTTCGGCGGCAAAGAGATTAAGTAGTAGCAATTATTTCTACCCAGACGGCAGCCCTTTCTGCCATTCGTCCAGAAGTAGCAGTAATGACAGTCGCTCGGCTTGTCTGCGGTATAAACAGGCTTGCTCAAATAAAACACCTCCAATCTCTTGTATTTGCCCATGGGTTTGGGCATAAAAAAAGAGCGCCTATCCATCCCCAATGCGGGGCAAATAGACGCTCTATGTACATAACGATATTTAATTTTATCTGCTATAACTGCATGGTATTCAAAACATCCGCCTTTTTTGATTAGCTGGATTTTTGGCACGATTTTGGGGCTGATTAGCAGGAAGGGCATTTTCATTAGCAAGAACAGCCCGTTTTCTGCTAAAAATTAGCTGGCGATTTTGTCTTATAACAACCGTTCGATTCTGGAGGGGTTGTCAAAAATCAAATTTTGGAGTAGAATTTTATCTCATACAGTGAAAGAGCTTTTTCGTAGCTTTTTATATAAGAAAAGCCGAAAACCCTTGAAAACAAAGGCTTTCGGCGTTGTTCACTGGCGTCCATAAGAGGATTTGAACCTCCGACCCCACGCTTAGGAGGCGTGTGCTCTATCCAGCTGAGCTATATGGACGTGTCTGATATATGATTATAGCCCGATCAAAGTCGAACTGCAATCCCTTATTTAGTTTTTTTTGAGGTGGCCGTTGTAACGCAACCTTAGGAGGCGAGTGCTCTATCCAGCTGAGCTATGACGACACATGCGATTTTATATATTCCAAAACCACATCGACAATTGTACTATATTTGCACCTAAAAGGCAAGGTCTAAATCAAATTTAGCTTTTAAAAATGCAGCTGTCCCTGAAGCCAGATGATTCCTTTAAATCTTCTTCCCACCTGCGGTTCTCCAAATAGATCCTGTTTGTTGATGCATATATCAAACTGCATATCATTGCTTTCCACGGTCATCTGATAAAGGTTTTCACCTGTAAGCACATTCTGGAAGCTTACAACATCTCTGATCTCTCCCATAATATTATACTGGTCACATTCAATACCATATGGCATAAAATAGGAATCGACGATAGTCAAAATATCATCATTCACAATTCGCTCGGAAATCATTGAATAAGTGTCCATATCTTCCATTGTCAGACTTTCCATGGCTTCCTCGTCACCATTTCTGGCAGCCTCGATCAAATTGGTACGATTTCTTGTCGATTCCTGGGCCACTATCACTGCTTCCTTATCTTTCTGAACAGGCAGGAGAATTGTTCCCTTTTTGGCAAGTCCGGTAAGGGTCAATGGCTGCCCGCCAAAAGTTCCCTTTGAACTTTCAAGTATATATTCTGCAGGATTTTGCAAATAAAAAATCAATGTTACACCAATTCTAAGATCATCACAAGCACCTGCAAAAGATTCCTTATCCGCATGTCGTTCAATCGTAACTTTCTCCTGCGTGGTAATCCCTGTCCCCCTAAAAAAGGGGAAGGAATATTCCACCTGAAACTGATTGTCTTCATCATACTGTCCGCAGACGGTGATCCCGCAATCACATCCATAATTTTTAGAGAATTCAGCAAAAGTACCATCCGGATGGTTCTCCACAACATATTTTTCGTCATAAGAATCAATCACGTCACGGATCAATTCCTGCATTTCTTTTCTTTTTGTGATCTTTGAAAATCCGATTGATCTCAAATAGCTGTGCACGAAAACACCTCCTGTTTTGCTGTACGTTTAATGACACTTTATTATTTAAAATATCAATGCATTCTTGTTTCGCTTCAATATTGTGCTGGAAACGCCTTACATATGTGTATTATTTATTGGACTTTTTCTCGATTTTTGTCATTCCACCCATATATGGCTGAAGTGCTTTTGGAATATTAACACTTCCATCTGCATTCAGATTATTTTCAAGGAATGCGATCAGCATTCTTGGCGGTGCTACAACAGTATTATTTAAGGTATGTGCAAGGTATTTCTTTCCATCTGCTCCATTTACACGGATTTTCAAACGGCGTGCCTGTGCATCGCCCAAGTTAGAACAGCTTCCTACTTCAAAATACTTTTTCTGTCTTGGGGACCATGCCTCTACATCCAGGGATTTTACCTTAAGATCTGCCAAATCACCGGAACAGCATTCCAAGGTACGTACCGGAATATCCAAAGAACGGAACAGATCTACTGTATTCTGCCACAACTTCTCAAACCACATTTTGCTTTCTTCAGGCTTGCATACAACGATCATTTCCTGTTTTTCAAATTGATGGATGCGGTAAACGCCTCTCTCCTCCAGTCCATGTGCACCTTTTTCTTTACGAAAACAAGGAGAATAACTTGTAAGAGTCTTTGGAAGTTCTTCCTCTGGGATAATCTGGTCAATAAATTTACCAATCATGGAGTGCTCACTGGTTCCGATCAGGTATAAATCTTCACCTTCGATCTTATACATCATTGCATCCATCTCAGCAAAACTCATAACGCCTGTTACCACATTGCTGCGGATCATAAAAGGCGGTACACAATATGTGAATCCCCTGTTGATCATAAAATCTCTTGCGTAAGCGATTACTGCGGAATGAAGTCTGGCAATATCGCCCATCAGATAATAAAAGCCATTTCCGGCAACTCTTCTTGCACTATCAAGGTCAATCCCGTCAAAGCTTTCCATAATATCCGTATGATATGGAATCTCATAATCCGGCACAACCGGCTCTCCAAACTTTTCAATTTCAACATTCTCGCTATCATCTTTTCCAATAGGAACAGATGGATCAATAATATTCGGAATAACCATCATATCTTTCAGAAGCTCTTCTTCTACTTCTTTCTCTCTTGCGGAAAGCTCCTCAATACGTGCACCAGATGCAGCTACCTGTTTCTTTACTTCTTCTGCCTCTTCTTTTTTGCCCTGTCCCATCAGAGCTCCGATCTGCTTGGAAATTTTATTTCTCTGTGCACGCAGTGCTTCGACTTCCTGTTTGATTTCTCTGTTTTCTTTATCCAGTTCCAGTACCTTGTCTACTAGTTCAAGCTTATTATCCTGAAATTTATTACGAATATTCTGTTTTACTACTTCCGGGTTTTCTCTTACAAATTTAATGTCTAACATAATGTCCTCCTGATACTAATATTCCTTTTGATATACTTTCTTTTTTTCATGATCTTATTGTATAGAAAACGTCACTTTTTTTCTGTTTTTCGTTTTGCGTTCTTTTCAAGTTTATTTCTTTGTTGTTTTATAACAACGATCTATCTCAGCATTGATACCACACTATTTTACTCCTCAGTCTCAAGATTTCCAAGGCCAAAATTAACAGCTTTTCTCAATGCTTCAACTTCTTCCTGACTTAAAACAACATATGATTCGCCTTTTACTATTTCTTTCAAATACAGGAAGCAATTGTCACGGCTATGCACTGCATTTAGTATAAGACCTGTATTATCTTTGTCAAGTAAGGCAAGCGCAAAACTTAATTTTCCACCTACATCATCAAAAGCATCGTACTTTTCTATCCCATATTTGCTGAACATGGTTTCCATATTATGCTTAATAAAACTAATGTCATGTTCATGATCCTCTTTTGCTTCATAAAGCCGGTCAATCTGATTAAATTTTCTCACAAATACCTTTTCCAGTGATTGGGCATCGCTGCCTTTCATGAACATTTTGTACTTACGTTCCAATCGACTGAGACGCATTTTGCTGCCCAACACATTTGCCAGGAGAATTAATGTGAGGATCAGCAATATAATGATAATAATTCCTGGATCGATTCCCATGCTGTCAAAAATACTGCTCATAGATTCTCCTTATCTGATAGATTCAAACAGCTCAATAATTCTTTCCAACTCATCTCTTGAATAATATTCGATTTCAATTTTTCCTTTATTATTCTTTTTTCTTTGGATATGAACCTTTGTGCCCATGATTCCTTTCATTTTTTCTTCCAGACTTTCATAGATCACATCCTCTGTAGTACTGCCTACATTTCCCTTTCTTTCTTTTGCAGGCTCAAGAAGCTTCTTTACCAGTTTTTCAGTCTCCCGAACACTAAGTTTTTCATCGAATACCTTCATTGCAACGGAATACTGTGTGTCTGGTTCTGTAATCGCAAGGATTGCCCTGGCATGGCCTGCAGAAATCATTTCATCAATCAGCATTTGCTGCACTTTGGGAGCCAATTTTAAAAGTCTCATTGAATTTGTAACCGCAGTCCTGCTCTTTGATACTCTTTCTGCGATCTCGTCCTGTTTCAGCGAAAATTCCTCAATTAGACGCTTATATGCCATAGCTTCTTCAATAGGATTCAAATCTTCCCGTTGAATATTCTCAATCAGTGAAATTTCCACAACCTGCTGGTCACTTAACTCTTTTATAATTACCGGCACTTCTTTTAATCCTGCCAGTTTTGCAGCTCTCCATCTTCTTTCGCCTGCAACGATTTCGTAATAGTCCTTTTTGTCGGACACTAGTAGTGGCTGTAAAACTCCGTACTGTTTAATGGACTCTGAAAGTTCTAACAATGCATCTTCATCAAACTGTTTTCTTGGTTGACTTCGATTTGGCTCAACCTTTGAAATTTTCACGGTTAACACAGACTTGTTATCTTCGCCATGTGAATCCTTACTTTTCACAGATATTTCTGTCGTTTCTACTGAAGTATTTTCTTTTTTAGCAGTTGTTTTTACTTTCTCTCCGTTCTTTTCAGGAAACAAAGCATCTAATCCTCTTCCCAATCCTGTCTTCTTTGCCGCCATTACTCACCCTCCCTGTTGATTACTTCCTCAGCCAGGAGGCGATAGCTTTCTGCGCCTGCTGACTTCGAATCATAGATTGTAATTGGCTGACCATAGCTGGGAGCTTCTGCCAGTCTGACATTTCTTGGAATAATAGTTTTATAGATATTCTGATCCAGATTATCCTTTACATTTTCTACTACCTGTAACGACAAATTTGTCCTTGCGTCATACATGGTAAATACAACGCCTTCAATCTCCAGAGAATTATTCAATCTGTCTTTTACCAATTCAATCGTATGGATCAGCTGTGACAGTCCCTCCAACGCATAATATTCGCACTGAATAGGTACCAGTACAGAAGTAGCAGCTGTCAATGCATTGATTGTAAGCATATTCAATGAAGGGGGACAATCCATGATAATATAATCATAATTATCTCTTACTTTATCTATAATCTTTTTTAATATATACTCTTTTTCATCAATACCAACCAGTTCTATTTCTGCACCCGAAAGATTAATATTTGATGGTATCAGATCCACGTTCTGTACCACATCTTTCACAATTGTATTTTCTATTTCTGCTTCATTTAACAGAAGTTCATACAAAGTATTCTCTGTTGAGTTTTTATCAACACCTAATCCACTGGTAGTATTTCCCTGCGGATCAATGTCTATTGTAAGAACCTTTTTCCCCCATTCGGCAAGACACGCTGAAAGGTTAATTGCTGTTGTAGACTTGCCTACGCCACCTTTTTGGTTGGCAACAGCTATAATTCTCCCCAATGCTCTTCCTCCTTCTTGTGTTACTTCTATTTAAACTCCCCTATTTCCTTTTGATACCAAAATCAAGAATTAATTTTTTGACTTACATTACAGTTCGATCTGCAAATATATATGTTCACATAAACTGTTGTACTTATATTATCATGAATGTTTGAACTCAGCAACTATATATCATGATACTAGTACAAGTCTAACTCCACATGAGTTTGCTCATAAGTAGATGAAAGACCTTGGCACACGTCATTCAAGAATGCCGAGGCATTCTTGCTGCGAGGTGCGCGTCATGCAATTGCATGACATACTTCTCCTGCGCGCCTCTGCAATCCTGCCGGAGGCTATATCAGCTGGGGGATTGACTCCCACCACTGATACCAGCTTGTTTCTCACCACCTATAGAGGTGGGAGTCATCTCCCAGCTGATATAATTATAAAATCAAAACGTCAAGTTCATATTCAAGACAGTTTTAATCTTTTTCCAGACTGCTCTTTTTGTTCTTTCTGAATCTGATTCTTTTCTAATAAATTATAACACTTTTATTTTTTTCATGCTACATAATGTTTCACGTGAAACATAGAAAAAGATGTTTTATTTGTCAATAAACTTGTGTAATATGATAATTTGTAAAAAGCCAAAAATAATTCAAGAATGCCGAGGCATTCTTGCTGCGAGGTGTGCGTCATGCAATTGCATGACATACTTCTCCTGCGCGCCTCTGCAATCCTGCCGGAGGCTATATCAGCTGGGGGATTGACTCCCACCACTGATACCAGCTTGTTTCTCACCTCCTATAGAGGTGGGCGTCATCTCCCAGCTGATATAGCCAAATCACATAAGTCACCTATTTCAATTGTAGAAAACAATGAGCAATGGATAGGAGCTTGCGGACTTGATAATATCAGAAAGAGTGCCGTTCCTTCTGATATATTGTGGAACAGTTACTTTGTTATGAACAAACAGTGAAACAGATTACGAATGTGGGTTTGAACAAATACGAACCTCATGATTTGAATCATTTAATGAATACGCATATCTCAATCAGAATTACTTAATGAATACGCATATCTTACTCAGAATTATTAAAAACCAAAGTAACAGACATCATTCATGAAAGAAATGAATCTTAATGAATCTGTCCTATACATTTCAAAGCTTCAACAAAAATCCAGAATGAATTTAGTAAAGCGTGCTGAACGATAATTAATCGAATAATGCAAGATAATTTTTACTCAGCAAAAGACAAAATTATTGATGTAGTTGGCTTTAACTCAAGTATTGGATATGTATATGCCGCAGTGAGAAAATAAGACCAGTTATTTGCAAAACAATGTACCGGTAAATAATTGATATGAATAACAAAAATGTTTTATGTTACATCCTAATAGGAAACTTAACATTGTAAATTCACCAAATTTGGCTTATAATATGAACTATAATGTAGCTAAAAAGTATTTTCATAGTTACAAAGAAAAATGGCAGCTATTCAGAAGATAATAACCCGTAAAATTTTTGACATGTATTTTGCCAAAATTCCGAGACATACAAAGCAAATACCATCACCAAAAGTAATTTGGCGCTCACTTCTTGTAATAGTGGTCGTCACCTCGCATCCGATATAACAGGAAGACTTTTGGGTATGCATATTACAAAACAGTCCGTATATTCATGCTCCGTAAGTTTTTGCTATTTGAATTAATTTAGATTATTATAATATTTTTTAATGAGAATTTTTTAATCATCAGGAGGGATTGTAATGAAAGAACATAACCGAAAAATTATTACTCTTGCAGCTCTGACTACAATTGCTGCCGGAATTATCCATGTAGCAAACCGTTGTATTGCTGCATCCTCCCAAATTAAGAATTTGCTTCCAGCAACTGAAAACCAATATTATGATTGGAGATTTGGAAAGGTTTTCTATACAAAAAGAGGATCTGGAAGTCCAATATTATTGATTCATGACACAATAACAGGTTCTTCAGGATATGAATGGTCATTAACTGCTGATCGTCTTGCAGAAGAGCATACTGTATATACCATTGATCTTTTAGGTTGTGGTCGTTCTGATAAGCCTGGAATCACATATACTAATTTTTTATTTGTACAGTTGCTTTGTGATTTTACTAAGAATGTAATTAAAGAAAAAACAGATGTAATTGCTTGTGGTTTTTCATGTTCTTTTATTACAATGGCTTGCCGTTATGACAATACCTGTTTCAATAAAATTATATTTGTGAATCCACCCAGCATCAATTCCTTAAAGCAATATCCTTCTGAAAAGAATAAATTATTCAAATATTTAATTGAATTCCCCGTTTTTGGAACATTAATATATCATATGATTGTTTCACGTGAAACAATTAGTAATTTGTTTATTGATAATCTCTATTTCAATCCGTTCCATGTAGATGATCGAACAATTGATGCTTACTATGAATCAGCTCATAAAGGTGGCTATTATGCCAAATACATGTATTCCAGTCAAAAATCCAAATACATGAATATCGACATTAGCAAAAGTATTCAGGAAATGGATAATAGCATTTATATTCTAACAGGCGAAGCTGAATATAAAAGAGAAGCTATTGTCGATGAATATATGCAGCTAAATCAGTCTATAGAAACATCCGTTATAGAAAAAAGCAAGCATTTTCCACACATGGAAAATGCATCAGGATTTTTAAACGCTATTTCTGATTATCTAATTCAATAATCTAGATTTGCATATATTCTGGATTTTAACAACATAACTGTGGAATAGTTATTCGGTTATGACAAGTAACAAAGCGGATTGCAAATATCCGTTAAATTACAATTTCAAATAACAAACAAATTGGTTTCACTCCTACTAAGTCCCTCAATTTCTCGAGGGACTTAGTACGTTTTTCATGCCAGTAGTGGCATGTTTCAGTAAATATATTTCACTTGTATCTAGTACAGTGAAAATTAAATATCTACTATATCTACTATATTGGCGCAGAATGATTTTCTCATATGCAAGGTGAAGGGTGGAGGCGTAGTGGTGGCTACAGCGACTGCCGACAACACAACATACGGAAAATCAGACAAGTCAATATGGTGGTTGCTTAATATTCACTATACCAGCACATCCTTGCAAAGCAATTTATATGTACTAGTGATATTACTCTGTAAGATTCCCATTACAACTAAAAGTGACGGTGATAAATCACAACACTCCAAATATCGGACTTCAAACACAATTTGGGATGTTAAAAATATCACCGTCACTTTTATCACTTTTTAACTCAGATGAGAAGGCCCCACTTCTATAAGTGATGAGTAATAAGAAATACTCCATGGGATAACATAGCACAAAGTAATCCGTAGATATCATAATTTGAGGCTTTTACCCTATCATCATTATAATAGTACTTATCAAACTGAGGATAAGATAAACTCCAGATTACTTGACAAGCCAAAAATTTCTGATAAATTTTATATGTCTTGAAAATTTCAAAACTATATCATTCGCTTTTTAGTCGCCTAATCTACATCTACACCATTTGTATTATCAGTATTATCTGCTGAATTAGAATCTTCATCAGTAGCATTCTCTTCACTTACCAAATCCGAATTTTCATCAGATGATTCAGAATCTGTTTGTCCTACAAGAGTTTTATAACTATCAATCAATTCTTTTACTGTCATCTTATTTACCAAATACACCTTCTGACCAACAACAGCTGCATAAAAATTGGTATCATATTGATAATAGTCAATCTTTGTCTTTTCACCGTCTACATCCTCTAATTCTACATCAAAATCTGATTTATTGTTATTTTCATATTTTTCCGTCAGTCGTTTCTGTCCGGTCATATTAATCAGCTTATTATAAAATGTAGTAAATGGAGTGCTGTCATCCAATTCTGTTCCATCCAGCTGATAGCTTAAGGTTGTAGTACTTGTTGTGGAAGAATCATCACCACTATTATCCTCAGATGTTTCACGTGAAACATCAATTACATGCGTCTCTCCCTGATATTCTGCCTGCAAGCTTTCAAGATTGTTTACAGAAAGATAGCTTACTGTCATATCCCAGAAATCTTCTTTTGTCTTTCCAAGGAATACAGATAATGTATCATTTGAGATAGTGTATATTTCTTTACTGTTATTTACCATTACATATCTTCCGTCATCATCAGACTGATCACCTACAAGAATTGTCATCTCACGATTCACCATTCTAGTCTGAGTATCTGATGAATCCGTAACAGAGGTATCTTTTTTCTCTGTAGAATCCGTAGCGGAGGTATCTTCTTCTGTAGAATCTACAGCAGAGGCATCATCCTTATCTTCTGTAGAATCCGTAGCGGAGATATCTTTCTTGTCTTCTGTAGTGTCCTGCTCATCTGTGGAATTTTCTTCAGATGCATCTCCATCTTCTGAAGAATCACTTTTCTCCTCCACTTTCTCCTGATAATCAATGGTAATAGTTCCATAAGGTTTATCCAGACCATACTCTGAAAGATCTTTACAATTGTAATTTACAAATGATCCATAAGCAATGCTTGCAATCGATGAAGTAAGACTGCTGACTTTTGCGGAGTCTGCTTTCTCGGCCCCGTCCTTATCCTGGATATTCCAAAGCCCAGTATTATCATCTTTGGTCAAAGTGTAACTATCATCATTTTCATCAACTGTAACATTGCTGACCGTTGAAGAATCTATAACAGGGAATGTTCCAGCTTTTGCATAATCATACAAGGTCTTCATAAATGGCTGGAATACTGAATCTGCTACAACATAAATTTTTGACTCATCTTCACCATTTTCTACATAATACTGACTTGTAGATGCATTTTCCATTCCCACATGCAGTACTGTCTCTTTACCATCTTTATCAGTTATCGTAATAGTATTTGTAGGATTATCTAAGCCATACTCCGTAGTATCTGTAACATTGTCCAGAACACGATCCACTTCAACATTATTCAGACTTCCTATGGCCTCAATCAGTTTATCCTGATCTACCGGAAAGTCCCTTTCATCGCTTTTAACCCATTCATCATTATTTTTTTCAAAAGTAACTTCTTTCTTATCAATCACAAATTTGATTGACTGAACATCCTCGGAGGAAATGGAGAAAACCTGGGTTTTCTCCTCTTCCTCTTCTGCATTTTCTTTTTCTTCCTGTTTGGCCACATATGTCTTAACACCTACATATGCACCGCTTAAAACGACTAATACTGCAACTGCAGTTATCAGATTCATTGATTTTTTTTTCATCAGGCTTTTCTCCTCTTAAACCAGATCACAAAACCTGCCACTAAAAAGATACCAGGGATCAAACCAATTGTACAAATCTTCCAGAAACTTGCATCATAATCAGATATTGTCAGATATGATACTTCCAGGCTCTTGGACGGAATAGAAACAGTGGTTGTTTCCTCTGTAGATACCATAGAGTTAAGGCTTTCTGTTACAAGCTTCTCATTTCCTCCGGAAACCAGCTGATTCATTTGCGAATCCATAATATAAGAAGAAGAATAGTAGATTATTTGAGTCTTTTTTCCATCTCCCACATCTTCTTTGATGCTTACACCAAGAGCAAACGGCCCTTCTACATCTCCGTCTTCCTTTTCCAGCGTCTCACTTTGCAGGTTTGTTTTTGAATAAGCACTGTCAGATGTTGTAAGAATATCCTCAACGGTTACAGTATCTCTAACATCATCAAGCTTCTGGATTCCCTGTGCGTAAGGCATGATAATATAATATCCGGAAGAGGCTGTTTCAGAGGATGCGTCTGTACTGTTAACAGTAGGAAGCAGATAATATGGCATCTGCATTCCGTAATGCTGGTTATCTCCCTCAAAAACAATGCCATCAGCTGCTTTTACTCCGTAGTTTTCAAGCACAGCAGCAAAATTGGACAATGTACTCTCTGTATAATCGGAGAAGACCATTGCTTTTCCTCCATTTTCCAGATAATCCAATAATGCTGTTTTTTCATCCTCAGAAATATCGCTGGATGGAGAATCGATCAGCAGACACGCTGCATCATCCGGCACACTGCCCTCACTGATCAAATTTAGAGTCTTGATCTCCATATTGGCCTTTTCAATATCTTCTTTTATGGTGCTGTCCAGTTCTTTCTCTCCATGTCCTTCCAATGTATAAAGAACAGGAAGATTCTCTGTTGTTACATAAGCAATCGCACTTGTGATCTGTCCTTCTCCATCAAATCCGGTTGTTTGGTAACTGTAAGTATTATAATCCATTGTAGATTCGTACATATCATTATAATTCACTACTTTATTTCTGTCGCCACATGCAACGATCAGACTATTGGAAGATACCTGATCACTGGTGTATTCAGAAACAAATTTGGGACTTACAACCGGATCCTTCAATTCAACCTTCACATGTTTGGACTCATCTGCGTATTTCTGAAGCAGATTACTGATAGTTTCATCCTCAGAACCGCTTTGAGCAATCTGATAGATGGTAACATCCTTGTCCAGATTATTCAGGACTTTCTTTGTCTCATCACCAATACTGTACAACTGCTGATCACTAATATCAATCTGTGTATACTTGGATGGCAGTTTTCCTACGATCATGTTGATCACTACCACGATTGCCACAAAAATCACGATCAACAGCGTACTGTAAGAGCCGTTCCGCAGATATTTCTTATTAAGCGGCATCTTTTCCTTAGATTCTTTTTTTGTCTGTTCGTTTATATTTTTTCCTAACAATTTCATTTCTCCACCTCCTTAATTCCAGCGTCTCTTCACGATTGACTGGACAGTAAGGAATATACAGATTGCAATTACAGAAATAAAATATACAATTCCTGTTACATCCAAAATATTATTCGTAAAGTTCTCGTAATGTGCACTCAGGTTAAACACTTCCAGAATCTTTTGAATCCCGCCTTCAAAAATACTGGATTTCACTATATATGTGACGACAAGTGCGGCTTCTCCACAGATACAGATGACTGCTGATATTATTGTATTCTTAATCATAGTATAAATAATGATACAAAACGCAAGAATCAGGCAACCAAATGCAATGCATGTAGAAAGTGCTGTCTGTGAAAAGAATGAGGAAATGCCACTCATCATGTAAAATGCAAACAGAAATACAAACGTAAGCACTGCTGCGATCACCTGGCTTTCTGTTATGGATGAAAAGAATACTCCAATGGCAATATTGGCACATCCAAGAAGAAAGAACCCAAGAATCGCTGTGTAAGCTCCCTTATAGGATATAGTTCCAAACTTTGACATGATCAGCGGATATGTGCACATCACTGCCATCGGTATTGCAAAAACAGTTACCAATGCCAGATATTTTCCCATTACAATGCCTGTAACAGACACAGGGGATGTAAGAAGCAGCTGGTCTGTTTTCTGCTTTCTTTCTTCTGCCAATACACGCATAGTAAGAATGGGCACACTAATAAGAAATACAAACGTAAGCGCACTCATAGTATACTCAAACTTTGGATAAGCGGATGAAAGCTGATAGGCAGAAAAATAAATTCCTGCTAAAACAAGGATAAAAAATATAAACAGGTATCCGATCATGGAGGTCAGATAGCTTTTTAGTTCTCTTTTATAAACTGCTGTCATCTGGATCTTCCTCCTTTTCTGCCGGTCCGTTTACAGATCCAGCACTTGTTTCTATATCCACATCTGCAACGCTTTCTGTATCTTTTTCTGCAGCTATATCTGTTTCAGTATCTGTATCCATATCTGCGTCTGAAATGGCTGCTTCTGACTTCTTATCAGTTTTTTCATCTTTTGCCTGATCTTGCTTTTCATTTTCGGTAAGTTCAAGGAATACTTCCTCAAGAGAAGCCCTCTTTGTTTTCATCTCAAGGATTGGGCAGTCAGCTTTAACCATACTGTAAAATACCGCTTCTCTTATATCTTTATTTTCATCCAGGGTTAGCGATGCATTCCAAATATTTTCTTCAGATGATTTTTCCAGTTTTATCCGTTTAATGCCTTCCACTTCAGCAAGTGCGTTCTGAATTTCACTGCGATTTCCTTTGATCAGCATATTCAGATTATTAGATCCTGCTGCCAGTTTAGCCAAATTCTCCGGTGTATCACTGGCAACCAGCTTCCCGTGGGAGATAATCAAAACATAATCACATACCGCACTGACCTCTGACAGAATATGAGAACTTAAAATCACAGTATGCTTCTTTTTAAGACCTTTGATCAGTTCCCGGATCTCATTGATCTGTTTCGGGTCAAGACCAACGGTAGGCTCATCCAGAATGATCACTTCCGGATATCCCAGCACTGCCTGAGCAATTCCTACCCTCTGTCTGTATCCTTTGGATAGATTCTTGATCAGACGATGTTTCATGTCCGTTATTTTAACCATATCCATAACTTCTTCGATCATGGACATTTTTTTTGCTCTTGGAATTTTTTTAAGATCAGCGACAAACCGCAGGTACTCAAGAACCGTCATGTCAAAGTAAAGAGGTGGCTGCTCCGGAAGATAGCCAATACATTTTTTCGCTTCCTCAGGCTCCTCCAGAATATCATGCCCATCAATAACAACGCTTCCTTCTGTGGAAGCGATATAGCCGGTGATCATATTCATGGTAGTAGATTTACCGGCTCCATTTGGTCCTAGAAAACCGTAGATTTTGCCTTTTTCGATAGAAAAAGAGAGATGGTCAACCGCTTTGTGATCTCCATACCGCTTGACCAGATTATTCACTTCAATCAAGTTCTTCTCCTCCTTTTTTTGCTGTGAAAGTCCAGGATGACTGCTGACTTTCATATATGGTAATGCGGCACATAGGCCACATTTCCACACAGCAAAAATGCCTCAGCATTTTTGCCGCATGGATACTTCTTTAACATATATTTTATGTTTAAGATGTGAGGAAAATTGTATGATTGTGTGAAAAAAGTGTGATAGTTATGTGTTTCAAATGTGAAATTTCAGGTGTTTTATCCAGTATTTTTCTAGTATTTTATGTGCTACTTTTCGCAGTATTTTATCTGATATTTTATCTGGTATTTATGATAGTATTACCGCTCCTAATGGTTCTTTGGAAGGAAGTCCGGCCTTTCTTGGATACTTCTTTGGTGTTGGTTTTGCCTTGCGTATCACCACAAAGGATCTGTCCATATCTGTGTCTGCAAGGGAAAAACGCACCACCTCTTCTCTTTGTCCTCCCAGGATCTTTACAGCCTTTTCTGCCTGGATAAGCTCCTGGTCAACACTACCAGACTTATAGGAAATAAAGCATCCGCCCGGCTTGACAAATGGGATACAATACTCGGAAAGTGTACTTAAATTAGCAACAGCACGGGATACACAAAAGTCAAAACTCTCCCTGTATCCCTTCTGTTTTGCATAATCTTCGGCTCTTCCATGCACAGTATTGATCTTTGTAAGCCCCAGCATTTCTGTTACCTCATTCAGAAAATTGATTCTTTTATTCAGTGAATCCAGCAAAAGGATCTCCAGCTCTGGGAAAGCAATCTTCAGCGGGATTCCTGGAAAACCGGCTCCTGTTCCTATATCTATCAGCCTTTTTCCAGCCAGCTTTTCCGACTTAAAACAGCTGGTTTTTACCACAGCAAGACTGTCAAGAAAATGCTTAGTGATCACTTCTTCATATTCTGTAATCGCCGTAAGATTCATAACTTTATTCTTCTCTACAAGGTATTCATAATAGGTGAGAAACTGCTGTTTCTGCTCCCCGGAAAGGGTAATAGAAAGCTGTTCCAGCCCTTTTTCAAATGATGTCAGATCATAATTCATCTGGATTTCCTCTTTCTAAATAAATGTGATGTTGGGTGCAAAACACCCAACTATTTTAAGAATGTTTCAGTGGGACAAATATACCAGAAGTACGGAAATATCTGCAGGAGATACTCCTGAAATTCTGGATGCCTGACCAATGGATACAGGCCTGTAAAGTTCCAGTTTTTGTTTTGCTTCCAGACGCAGGCTTCCTACCTTTTCATAGTCCAGATCTGCAGGTATCTTCTTTTCTTCCAACTTCTTAAACTGCTCCACCTGCTTCAGCTGACGACGGATATATCCGTCGTATTTCACATTAATATTTACCTGTTCCTCCACATCCCTGGACAGCTTTGGTCTTGCCGGATCAATAGACTGGATCGCATCATAAGAAAGCTCCGGTCTGCGGATCAGTTCTGCAAGTGTTGTACCGGATTTTAATGGTGTGCTTCCTAAGCTTTCCAGAAGCTGCTGTACCTGCGGTGTTCCTCCAATAGTAGCATTTTCGATCCTCTTAATCTCATCTTTAATCTGCTGCTCTTTAACAAGGATCTTCTGATAAGTGGCATCATCCACAAGCCCTACCTGCCATCCTTTTTTACGCAGACGCAGATCTGCATTATCCTGCCGGAGAAGAAGCCTGTATTCTGCACGACTTGTCATCATACGGTATGGTTCATGGTTTTCCTTTGTTACCAGGTCATCTATCAGCACTCCGATATATGCCTCTGAGCGGTCCAAAATCAGCTGTTCCTGGCCTTTTACCTCCATAGCCGCATTAATTCCTGCTATTAATCCCTGGGCCGCTGCTTCCTCATATCCGGAGCTTCCATTAAACTGTCCTCCACTGAACAATCCTTGGATTTTCTTAAATTCCAAAGTGGGATAAAGCTGCCTTGGATTAATGCAGTCATACTCAATTGCATATGCATTTTTCACGATCTTTGCATGCTCTAGACCAGGTACTGTATGGTACATAGCCTTCTGCACATCCTCAGGCAGGGAACTGGACATACCTCCGATATACATTTCATTTGTATATTCGCCTTCAGGCTCAATAAACACCTGATGCCTTTTTTTATCTGCAAAACGTACTACCTTATCCTCAATAGAAGGACAGTATCTGGGTCCTGTTCCGTGGATCATTCCGGAGTAAAGAGGAGATCGATCCAGATTATCCCGGATGATCTTATGTGTCTCTTCATTGGTGTAGGTGAGCCAGCAGGATTTCTGAGGGATCTGTACATCTTCAGGATCAGTAGAGAAGGAAAACGGCACTACTTTTTCGTCTCCGAACTGTTCTTCCATCTTGCTGTAATCAATGGTATTTCCTGCGATTCTGGCCGGTGTACCGGTTTTAAAACGGAACATTTCAATTCCCAGCTCCTTCAGGGAATCTGTAAGATAATTGGCTGCCTGAAGGCCGTTAGGTCCTGTATAATTGCTTATATCCCCATAAATACACCTTGCCTTCAGATAAGTGCCTGTACAAAGAACTACTGCTTTACAATGATAAATAGCGCCTGAATATGTTTCCACACCTGTGATCCTGCCATCCTGTACCAGCAGCTTTGTCACCTCGCCCTGACGAATGGTAAGGTTCTCCTGATTTTCCAGTGTTTTACGCATTTCATTGCTATAAGCCTGCTTGTCTGCCTGGGCACGAAGGGAATGAACGGCCGGTCCTTTGGAACAATTCAGCATCTTTGACTGTATAAATGTTTTGTCAATATTCTTCCCCATTTCGCCGCCAAGTGCATCCAATTCTCTTACCAGATGTCCCTTGGAACTGCCGCCGATATTAGGATTACAGGGCATAAGCGCAATACTTTCCACACTGACTGTAAACATAATGGTATTAAGTCCAAGGCGTGCCCCTGCCAGTGCTGCCTCACAGCCTGCATGCCCTGCACCTACAACAACAATATCAAAATCTTCTTCTATTCTTTTCATTTGCTGTCTGCTCCTTTTACCTATTTTCCCATACAGAATTTACTGAATATCTCATTTACCAGATCTTCGCCTACCGACTCCCCTATGATCCTTCCAAGGCTCTCATAAGCGCTCATAAGATCTATGGAAAAGAAGTCTTCAGGCATATCATCAATAATACTTTGTTCCACCATTTTCAAGCTTGCCAATGCATCTGTAAGGGCTTCCTTATGCCTTGCATTTGTAATATAAACCTGGTCATTAAAAGTGATTTCCCCCTGAAAGAAAAGCTTCCGGATCTGTTCTTCCAGTTCTCCTATCCCAGTCTCTTCTTTAGCCGAAACCGGAATTACAGGATGTGAAACCAGTGCCCGAATATCTTCTGTTGTAACAGCCGGATCCAGATCTGTTTTATTATAAAGCACAATGGCTTTTTTTCCTTCCAGCATCTTCATGATCTCATGATCATTTTCATCAAGAGGCGTAGACGAATCTACCACATACAGGATCAAATCTGCGTCCTTTGCCAGCTCCTTTGCCTTCCCTACGCCAATCTTTTCAACCACATCCTCTGTCTGCCGTATTCCTGCAGTATCTGCCATTTTCAGGGTGATCCCATGAAGATTAATATACTCCTCAAGCACATCTCTGGTAGTTCCTGCAATGTCTGTAACAATAGCCCTGTTTTCCCCTGTCAGAAGATTCAGCATGGAAGATTTTCCTGCATTTGGCTTACCAAGGATCACTGTGCGGATACCCTCACGGATCATTTTTCCATCTGAAGCTGTTGCAATCAGATGATCCATCTTCTTTTCCTGTATTTTTACTACTTTAAGGAGCTGCTCCGGATATCCATCCAAACTGATATGTTCTGGATCATCCAGTGCAGATTCAATATATGCAATATGGTAGATCAGCTCACTACGGATCTGTGTGATCACTTTTTTTACAGAACCCTTCAGCTGGCTCATAGAGCAGTTCAAAGCTGACTGATTCTTTGCCTGGATCACATCCATCACTGCCTCAGCCTGGGACAGATCCAGCCTTCCGTTTAAGAATGCCCGTTTTGTAAATTCACCTGGCTCTGCAATCTTAGCTCCGTTTTTCAAAACTGTTTCCAGTACCCTGTTCATAGCATACACACCGCCGTGGCAATCGATCTCTACAGTATCCTCTCCTGTAAAAGTGCGAGGTGCCTTCATGATCATTACCAGAACCTCATCTACCAATTCCTCTCCATCATAAATATATCCATAATGAATAGTATGAGATGCCGCTTTGCGGATATCCTTTTTCCCACCTTTGGATTTGTAAATCCGACTGATCACATCCATGGATTCTTCTCCACTGATACGGACGATCCCAATGCCGGATGCACTGACAGCTGTAGAAATTGCAGCGATGGTTTTTTCCATTTTCATTCTCCTCTTGTTTTTCAATAAAAAAATGTTACTCCAGGTGCACCTTGCTATGCTGGAATATATCCCGAATAACAAAGCTGCTTTTCTATCTTTCACCTAGAATAACATCTTTTCAGTTTCATATTCAACTGGATTTTCGGAAAACAGATATTCTTATATCTGTTTTCTCAGCTTTCGCAAAACAAATATCATTATATCTGCGTCCAGATTTTCCATCCTGTAATCTTAGTACCTTTTCAATCTTACAACTACATGACGATATGGCTCTTCGCCCTCGCTGATGGTCTCCACATACTTGTTTCCCTGCAGAGAGGAATGGATGATCCTTCTCTCATATGGATTCATCGGCTCTAAAACTACCGGCTTCCTGGTCTTCTTAACCTTGTAGGCAATCCCTCTTGCCAGGTTCTCCAGTGTCTCTTTACGACGACGGCGATAGTCCTCTGTATCAAGCTTTACACGAATATAATTACTCTTGCCTTTATTTACCACAAGGCTGGTAAGATACTGAAGTGAATCCAGAGTCTGTCCTCTTTTTCCGATCAGGATACCCATATCTTCGCCTTCAAAATCCACCTCCAGACATCCGTCAGTTGTGTCGTACTTGGATGTGATCTCTACTTCTCCAAGATCCATGGATGCAAACACATCCTTCAGGAAAACAATTGCTCTCTCTTCGATCTCTTTGATCTCCTGTGGATCTGTGATCACTTCTACAGGCTTAGACGGCTTTACCGGTCTTTCCTTCGGCTGACGTTCTTTTACTGTGCCTTCTGTTTCTTTTGGCTGTCTTTCTTTAACCGGACGTTCTTTATAAGTTTTCTCTTTTGCCGGCTTAACTGGCTTTTCCTTTGGTTCTTTTGCAAGATCCGCTTTCTTTGGCTCTTTCTTTTCTTCCTGTCTGGGTGCCTGTTTCTTCACTGGCTTCGGAGCCTTTTTGCGGTTTTCATCTTCTTTGATCGCTTCCACTTTTACAGTATCAACGATTTCCTTGATCTCTTCCTCATCAGAAACGGTTTCGATCTTACGTACTTTAATAATTGCAGGCTTACTGCCGATGCCAAAAAATCCAGAGCTGCCTTCGCTTACAACCTGAATATCAAGCTGGTCACTGGATGTACCAAGCTCTATGCAGGCTTTTGTGATTGCTTCACTTTTAGTTTTTGCGGAAAACTGAACGTAATCCTCCATCATAGCCCCTCCGTTCCTTATTGTTGTTCTTATTTTTTCTTGTTTCTCTCATCAAAATCCCTTACCATATTGGCCTTTGCAGTAATACTGCCTGGCTTTGCATTTCTTGCCTTCTGGTAGGATTCCTCAAGTTTTTTTGTTTTCTCAGCAGCATTGCCGCCGCCATTTCCCTTATCAATCTTTGTTGTATTAATGTTCTTTGTATTTTGATTTGCCTGATTTGTGATCTTCTGTGGCGGAAGCCCCTGTTTTGCACGCTTCTTTTCCATTTTTTTCATGTTTTCATTAATCAGGTCATTAATATCAATCTTATTCAGAATACGATTGATCACTACCTGCTGTACGCTTCGTACCACTGCACTGGCAATCCAGTAAATACCAAGACCTACCGGGAATGTGAAACAGAATACAGCAGACATCAGGGGCATTACTGTATTCATGGTCTTCATGGATGCATTCATGGTAGAATTACTGTCATTTGTTACTGCTGCCTGAGGCATCAGCTTATAATTGAGTACCTGTGTTGCCCATGCAAGAACCGGGATCATGATTGCTACAATAGCAAGGATGATAGCACCACCTGTAAATGCAGCCTTAATATAAGTAAGAGGCTGGTCTGCAATATTCAGCCCGCAAAAGCTCTGCATCTTGGAAATCTCGCTGGCAGCTCCATTGATCTCCTTGGAAAATCCTGAAAACTGGCTCATGGAAGAAAGTTCCTTCCACTGAGATGGGGAAAGTGCATACAGGAAATCAATGATTGAGTTGCTTGTAGCCTTTGTTCCATCTAAAACAAGGGATACCCTTGACATGTTGTGATCCTTGATAAAGGTCTGAAGCAGATCTGTATATCCGTTTATGGAAACGATCTTTGTCACAACATCTGTAAATACTTCACCAACACTGCTTACATATGCAGGAATCTTATAGATAACCTGCCATAAAGCCATCAATACAGGAAACTGGATCAACAACTGCACACAGCTTCCTGTAGGAGAAACGCCGTATTTCTGGTAAACAGCCTGTGTTTCTTCCTGCATCTTTTGTGCGGAAACCTGATCTCTCTTACCCTGATACTTCTTCTGAATCTTCTGAAGCTCAGGCTGCATAACCGCACTCAGCTTGGAAAATTTCTGCTGCTTAACCTGCAGCGGGGTCATAAACAAAAAAATAACGATACTGAAAATAATGATACAAAGACCCAGGTTCTGAATACCGAACAGACTATCAAACATCTTGTAGATGCCATTCATGATCCATCCCATCAGAGTTGCCAGCTGGCCAATGATCGGAGTAGTACTCTTTGTGGCTAAAATAATATCCAAGGTTTTCTCCTCCTAGATTTCGTACTGCTTAGGTAAAATACCTTATGGTACAGGATCGTAGCCTCCATGTGAAAAAGGATTACATCTTAATATCCTCCACAAAGCAAGAAGGCCGCCTTTCCATGCACCGTACTTTTCGATTGCTTCCAAACCATATTGAGAACATGTGGGAATATAAGGACATTTTGTTCTCTTCATTGGTGACAAATATTTCTGATAGAGACGAATCATCTTAATCATCCATTTTTTGATCATGGCTTTCCTCCACAGCATTTATGCCGCTGACCCAGATGCAAAAGAGCGCTTTCGATTTCCTGATAAGACCTTCCCTTTGCCCCGGTCCTGGCAACAACTACTATATCCAAACCTCTTTCAAATAATGTTTCATTCAGGCGATAACTCTCTCTGATCAATCTGGTGATTCTGTGGCGTACCACACTATTCCCTACTTTTTTACTTACTGATATTCCCAGACGATTCTCCATGTGCCCATTCTTCAGCACGTACATCACCAGATACCTATTTGCCTGTGATGTTCCTTTTCGGTATACTTTCTGAAAATCCTGATTTTTCTTTAAGGAGTCTGAGTATTGCATCTAATCCTCCTTTTTAATTCTTTATAGAAGAAAAGACCACATATCTGCGGTCTTAACGGGTCAAGCATTCTTATTGCTCCAGCATATAAAATTGGCTGCTGACAGCTGTCCTGCTTAAGCAGATAAGCGCTTTCTTCCTTTTAATCTTCTGGCAGCCAGAACTTTACGTCCGCCTTTTGTACTCATACGTGCACGGAATCCGTGAACCTTTGCTCTTGATCCTTTTTTCGGCTGAAATGTCATTTTCATAGGTAAAGCACCTCCTTTATCTATTTATCATTTTAATTATCTATCCTAATCAGAACATCATTTCAATTATATTCATAAAAACCTGATACGTCAAGCATAAAATGGGAATTTTCCGGCTTTTTTTCGTCTCATTTTTTTTGCTATTTTGGGAAATAGTGGATAGTTTAAATGGTTTACGTAATATTATCCACAATTTGTGGATAACTTGTGGATAACTTGTCAATAATCTATAAAACTATCCACTTTTTTCGACATATTTATACACACCTTTTGCTAAAAAGCCATTTTTTTCAAGTGGTGGACAGTGGATAAACTTATACACATTATTTTAAACCATTTTGTCGCTATTTCGGATTTTATGGAAACCTGTGTGGTTATTTCCACTGTTATCCACACTAATCCACAGCTAAAATGTGGATAACAACCCACCTAATCCACATTATTCTTCTCATTACACACCATTTATTTTCCATCACTGCCCTATTTTCTCATTGCGAAACCAGGAAATTTATTATAATATATAAAAGGATATTTATGTCCTTTTATCAATGCACCACGGGAGGAAAAAATGAACACAGTAATCGAAAAATGGGATGAAATCCTTAATATAGTAAAAACAGAACATGATCTTTCTGAGGTTTCCTTTAATACATGGCTGAAACCCCTTAAAGTATATGAAGTAAATGGTAATGTAGTCACCATCATCGTGCCCTCTGAGCAGGTAGGGCTTTCTTATATTACAAAGAAATATAAGCTTCCTCTGCAGGTAACCATCAGTGAAGTTGCAGGCATGGACAACTGTGATGTGCGTTTTATCCTTCCCGAAGACGTACCAGCCAAAAAAACAGTTTCTTCTGGCAACAGCCATACAGCGCAGGATATCCGTTGCGAAGAAGCACATTTAAATCCCAAATATACATTTGATACCTTTATCGTAGGCAGCAACAACAAATTTGCACAGGCTGCAGCCCTTGCAGTTGCAGAATCACCAGGAGAAGCATATAATCCGCTTTTCATCTACGGCGGTGCCGGACTTGGAAAGACTCATCTGATGCATTCTATTGCCCACTTTATTATTGAACATAACGAAAAAAGTAAGGTACTTTATGTTACCAGTGAAGAATTTACCAACGAACTGATCGAGACGATCCGTAATGGAAATAATTCTGCCATGACCAAATTCCGTGAAAAATACCGTAATATTGATGTTCTTCTGGTTGATGATATTCAGTTTATTATAGGTAAAGAATCCACCCAGGAAGAATTTTTCCATACTTTTAACAGCCTGCACAGCGCCAAAAAGCAGATCATCATCTCCTCAGATAAACCGCCAAAGGATATGGAGATCCTGGAAGAACGATTCCGTTCCAGGTTTGAATGGGGGCTGATCGCAGATATCACCCTGCCAGATTACGAAACACGTATGGCCATCCTTCACAAAAAAGAAGAAATGGACGGCTATAATATTAATGAAGAAGTTATCAAATACATTGCCAATAATATCAAATCTAATATCCGTGAGTTGGAAGGCGCCTTTAATAAAGTAATGGCTTCCGCAAAGCTGGAACAAAAAGATGTTACCTTAGAACTGGCTGAACAGGCATTAAAGGATATTATTTCACCTGATGAAAAGAGAGTTATAACTCCTGAATATATTATTTCCATTGTTGCAGAACATTATAATGTAACAACCGCTGATCTTTGCGGCAATAAGCGAAGCTCCAAAATCGTGATTCCAAGACAGGTAGCAATGTACCTTTGCCGTGAACTTACTTCCACACCATTAAAAAGCATTGGTAAATCCCTTGGAAACCGTGACCATACCACTATTATGCATGGTATCGAAAAGATGGAAAAGGAAATAATTACAGACAGTAATCTTAACAATACCATTGACATCTTAAAGAAAAAGATTAATCCACAAAATTAACATTGCTTATCCACACACCCTGTGTATAGCATGTGGTTTAATGTGGAAAACTTAAGTGGTTTTTTTACCCGTTTTTTTCCACATTTGTTTTACACAAGTTATTCACACACCTAAACCTGAATTTTACACGAAGTTATCCAATGCTTAAACCCTTTGATTTTGGGGCTTTTATGAAGTTATTCACATTTTCACACCCCCTACGGCGATTACTTCGGATTTCTTCTTTTATTTAAACACATAAAAACCCACATCAGCCAGAAAAGGAGTTATACACATTATGAAAATTATCTGCTCTAAAAATAATCTTCTGAAAAGCGTAAGTATTTCATTAAAAGCAGTTCCATCAAAAACAACCATGCCGATTCTTGAGTGTATTCTTATTGATGCATCAGCCAGTCAGATTAAATTTACAACAAATGATATGGAACTTGGTATTGAAACCATAGTTGAGGGTACTATTGAAGAAAAAGGTATGGTTGCACTGGATGCTAAAATCTTTTACGAAATCATAAGAAGACTTCCTGATAATGATGTAACCATCAAAACAGATGATAAATTTACTGCAACGATTACCTGTGAAAAAGCAAAATTTACGATTCCCGGCAAATCCGGAGAAGATTTTGCCTATTTGCCAATGATTGAAAGGGATGAACCTTTGACTTTATCACAGTACACATTGAAGAATATGATTTGTCAGACAATTTTCTCAATTGCAGTGAATGAAAACAACAAATTAATGACCGGTGAATTGTTTGAAATAAAGAATAATTGTCTGAAAATAGTTTCTCTGGATGGACACCGTATTGCTATTCGTAAAATGCCGTTGAAAAGAGATTACTCAGACAAAAAAGTGGTGGTACCAGGTAAGACTCTCAATGAGATCAGCAAGATCCTTTCTGGCGAAGTAGATGAACAGGTAAGCATTTTCTTTACAAAAAATCATATTCTTTTTGAATTTGACCAGACAATGGTAGTATCCAGACTGATTGAAGGAGAATATTTCAGGATTGACCAGATGCTTTCCAGCGATTATGAGACTAAGCTGACTATTAACAAAAAAGAATTTTTAAGCTGTATTGACCGTGCCACTCTTCTGGTACGTGAAGGTGATAAAAAACCTATCATTATTTCCATTACAGACAGCAGTATGGAGCTGAAAATCGATTCTGCCATGGGTTCTATGAATGAGGATATTGATATTTCAAAAGATGGAAAGGATATTGTAATCGGATTTAATCCTAAATTCCTGATCGATGCATTGAAGGTCATTGATGATGAAAACATTAATATTTATCTTGTAAATCCCAAGGCTCCATGTTTTATCAGGGATGATGAGGAGTCCTATACGTATCTGATCCTGCCTGTAAACATTAATCAGAATCAGGCAAGATAAAAGAAGAGAAAATAACTGACACAGATAGAAAGCCGGATCTGTGTAAAAAATAAAATGTAAACAGTAAAAACATCAGGAGGCGGATTATTTTGGTTATCCATATCAGAGACGAATTTATCAAACTTGGACAGGCAATGAAGCTGGCAGATCTGGTATCTGACGGTGTAGAAGCAAAATATGTGATCAGTGACGGACTTGTAAAAGTAAACGGAGAGGTTGACACACGCAGAGGCCGTAAGCTATATGTGGGCGATATGATTTCCTATAATGGACAGGATGTGCAGGTTGAAGGAGAAAGTGAATAAGCAGTCCCATGTATATTGAATCCATCAAATTAAGCAATTTCAGAAATTACGAGAATCTTGAACTGCATCTGGATCAGGGAACCAATATTTTTTACGGAGATAATGCGCAGGGAAAGACAAATATCCTGGAGTCTGTTTATCTGTGTGGTACAAGCCGTTCCCATAAAGGAAGCCGGGATAAAGAAGTGATCCGTTTCGGGCAGGATGAGTCCCATATACGGATGAATGTATGTAAAAACAGGATGAATTATCAAATAGATATGCATCTTCGTAAAAATAAGGCAAAGGGCGTGGCAATTAATGGAATGCCTATCAAGAAAGCAAGAGAACTGCTAGGTGTGGTAAATCTGGTTTTCTTTTCGCCTGAGGATCTGAATATTATCAAAAACGGTCCTTCGGAGCGAAGAAGGTTTATGGATTCAGAGCTTTGTCAGCTTGACCGGCTTTATCTTACAGACCTGGCAGGATATAATCATATACTGAATCAGAGGAATAAGCTGCTGAAGGAGATATTGGGGAATACATCTCTGAAGGACACTCTGGATGTATGGGATATGCAGATGGTTAATTATGGGAAGAGGGTAATTGCTAAGCGAAGGGATTTTGTGGCAGAACTTAATGATATTATCCGGGAAATCCATAAGAATCTTACGGGCAGGGAGGAACTGTTGGAGATCCTTTATGAGCCAAATGTAAGTGACCAGGATTTTGAAGAGACTTTGTTTAAGAACAGAGACAGGGATTTTCGTATGCGCTTAAGTTCTACAGGACCCCACAGAGATGATTTTGGTGTAATGGTCAATGGCATCGATATCCGTAAATATGGTTCTCAGGGACAGCAAAGGACAGCAGCTTTATCTTTGAAGCTTTCAGAAATATATCTGGTAGAAAAAATCATTAAGGATAAGCCTGTGCTTCTTCTGGATGATGTGCTTTCTGAACTGGACAGCAGCAGGCAGTCCTGTCTCCTGGACAGCATCCATGATATACAGACATTGATCACCTGTACAGGACTTGATGATTTTGTAAGCAGGCAGTTTCACATTAATAAGGTTTTTCAGGTTGTTGCAGGTCATGTACATTAGATGTGAAACATTTATTTTTTGACAAGCATGACTGCTTATGATAAACTATCCGTAATTGTGAGTTGGTATTGGAAAGTTGGTGAAAATTTTGGACAAGGAAGAATTTCGTATTAAGCTGGAGGAGATTAATCACCTTGTTGAGAACAAGGATTATAAGGGGGCTATGGGCGTTGTTGACAGTATTGACTGGCGCCGTGTAAAGAATGTACGTACTCTTTGTGTAGTAGGTGAGATCTATGCTGCCAATAAGCGGTATGAGGACAGTAAGGAGATTTTTCTTCTGGCTTATCACAGGGCACCTATCGGCAAGAATATTCTTTACCGTCTGATCGAGGTTTCTCTGAAGATGGGGGACATTGAGGAGGCTAAGGATTTTTATCAGGAATACAAGGAGGTTGCCCCAGGGGACAGCACGCTTCTGGTTCTGAAATATAAGATCTTAAGTGCAAAGAATGCGCCTATCAGTGAACAGATCAAGGTTCTTGAAGAATATAAAGAAAAAGAATTTACAGAGAAATGGTCTTATGAGCTGGCAAATCTTTATTATCAGGCAGGCGAAAAGGAAAAGTGTCTTGAATTATGTAATGAGATGATCCTGTGGTTTAATGAAGGTAGCTATGTGATGCGTGCCATGGATCTGAAGCTTCGTATGGGAGCACTTACAGGAGATGAGAAGCAGCGTTATGAGCAGCAGTTTGTGCCTAAGCTGTTTACACCTGAGGAAGTACAGAGTCTGAAGGACAAAGGCGAGGAGCCGAAAGAAAGCAGTGAAGAAAAAGAACAGCCACTGATCGAAAGTATTCCGGTTGGCAATGATAAAGACCTGAGCGGAGTAGAAAGTCTTCAGGAGAAGATATCCAAAGGAATCCGTGACATTTTCGGTAAACGTATGGAATCGGATGAAGAGCTTTTAAGCGAGGAGTATGGTGCAGAGGATGAGATGATCAAAAAGCCTTCAGATAAAGAACTGGCGAATGCACCTGCACTGGAGCCTGAGAGCGGCAAGTCCATTCTGGTTAAAGAGGATGCTACAGAAAAGAAAGAATCTGCAGATCTGAAAGAGAATTTCACAATGCCGGAGCTTAAAATTCCGGAGTCCATGAAGAATTTTGAAGCAGAAGAAACACCGGAGGTACCTAAGGCAGTTCTGGATGATACTCCTGTTTTTGCCAATCAAAAAGAGGGAAAAGAATTCAATCTGGAAGATACCATTCTGGCAGCAGCAAGTGCCCAGGGCATCAATATTCCAGAAGAACCTGAAGTAAAGGAAACTCTTGTTTCCAAAGAAGAAAAGATTCCTGAAAAAGAAGAAGCACAGCCGGTGAAAGCAGCAACTCCTGTTCAAGAGCCGATCAAAGAAGAAGTACCTTCACCACAAAAGAAAATGGTGGAACTTGAGGAAGAAGAATTTCTTTCCGAGGAGGATCTGCAGGAAGCAGAAGCTGAATTCCTGAATGGTCCGAAGAAGCCTGAAGAGAAAAGCCTTGAGAAATCTTCTGTACCTGAGATCCCAAGACTGGAAGATGAAGAATTATTTACCAACGATTACAGTGCGGATGATGAGCCGATAGAAGAATTAAAAGAAAAGGCTGCACCGAAAGTGCCTGAAGTTGCAGAAGAGATACAGCCATTGAAAGAAGAGTCAGAAGAAGAGAAGCCGGTTCTTTCTGAGGAAGAGGAATTAGAGCAGTTTATTGATTCTATTCAGCCTAAGGATGAAAGAGATCCTATGGATATTATCCCAAGAGAGCGTACACTGACTGATGAGGAGAAAAAGCTGTTTACATATTTTGTAAAGGTTCCCGGTATGAAGGAGCAGCTTCTGGACGCCCTTCTGGACGCCCAATTGGCAGCAGCAGATAAGACCTCAAAAACAGGCAATATTATTGTTATGGGAGGTCATGAGACAGGTAAGACAAGGCTGATCGGAAGTCTTATTCCTGCTATTTGTAAAGAAAGAAATATTGAAGCCTCAAAAGTAGCCTACGTATTTGCTGACCAGATCAATGGCATGGATATGTCAAAGGTAGTAGATAAGCTTTCCGGTGGATTTTTGGTGATTGAGGAAGCCAATTCCCTTACTCCGGAGACTGTAGAAGAACTGGATAAAGCTATGAATTTCAGGACGGATGGTCTTACAGTGATCCTTGAAGATGAGAAGATTGGCATGAGGAAGCTGATTGCCAAATATCCCAGGTTTGCAAAGAAGTTTACATCCATGATCAATATACCTGTTTTCACTAATGATGAGCTTGTGAATTTCGCAAGAGTTTATACAAAAGAAAATGGATACCGTATCGATCAGATGGGAATGCTTGCCCTTTATAATCTGATTGGCATCAACCAAAAAGAAGATGAGCCAATGAATATCGGTTCTGTGAAAGAGCTTCTGGATAATGCAATTTCCAGATCTCAGGGAGGCCTTCTGAAATTCAACAAGAAAAAAAGAGTTGACAGAGACGGATACATCGTACTCTATGAGAAAGATTTTGCAAAATAAAGGAGATTAAAAAATGCCCAGACCTTATCTTGGAAATCCAAAATATACCATTGAAGTCCTTCAAAAGTATCATTTTGTATTCCAGAAAAGGTTTGGGCAGAATTTTTTAATTGATACCCACGTTCTGGAACGGATCATTGAAGCTGCCCAGATAACAAAGGATGATTTTGTGATTGAGATAGGTCCTGGTATCGGTACGATGACCCAGTATCTGGCAGAGGCTGCCAGGGAAGTGGCAGCGGTGGAGATCGACCGTTCTCTGATTCCAATCTTACAGGATACCTTACAGGATTGGGATAATGTAACTGTGATCAATGAGGATATCCTGAAGGTAGATGTATGTAAGCTGGCCCAGGAGAAGAATGGTGGACGTCCGGTAAAGGTGGTTGCCAATCTGCCATATTATATTACAACGCCTATTATTATGGGATTATTTGAAAATCAGGTACCATTGGACAGTATTACTATTATGGTGCAGAAAGAAGTGGCAGACAGGATGCAGGTAGGTCCGGGTACTAAGGATTATGGAGCACTGTCACTGGCTGTACAGTATTATGCAAGGCCACAGATCGTGACCAATGTTCCGCCAAACTGTTTTATGCCAAGGCCAAAGGTAGGAAGTGCTGTAATCAGGCTTACCAGATTTCAGGATCCGCCGGTAAAGGTAGATGATGAAAAACTGATGTTTGCCATTATCCGGGCATCCTTTAATCAGAGAAGAAAGACTCTGGTAAACGGACTTAAGAACGCTTCTGAATTGTCTTTTAAGAAGGAGCAGATCGAAAGTGCGCTGACAAGTGCTGGTCTTCCGCTGAATATCAGAGGAGAGGCACTGACGCTGGAGCAGTTTGCGCAGCTTTCCAATGAATTTTCCAGAATATAAATAAAATAAAAAGCATCCGTTGGCTAGGCGGATGCTTTTTATTTTGTCTCAAATATATTTTTTAAAAGGAAGGAGAGTTAATTACCGTATTGGTAATTAACATATGAAAAAGAAATTTATAAAAATAATGTTGGCTGTATTATTTTTACGCTTTTTAGTATATCCATAAATTGTGATGGAATCATGTTTATATTATGAAAAAATAATGAACGAGAAAAAAAATAATTGTAACTGAGATTTGGAATTGAGTGAAAATTATAACTTTCTTTTGGATATTACTTATAAAATGATTATAGAAATTTTATATATATTTTACAAATTTTAAATACCAACTGTGTTATAATAAACCGAACTTTATGATATAAGAAACGGATCGTAAGGATGTAATGATTTGATGATATCATAGAGGAAATTATGAGACACAAAGATCATTTGGCTATTTAACAGGAGGTTATTATTTTGAAGAACATAAAGAAATTAACAGGTATTATGATGGCTGGGGCACTTGCTTTTTCTGTACCGGTACCGGCGATAGCTTCTGGTTTTGATACTTCTTCTCTGGAAGCTCTGATCGACAGTGGAGTGGATGCAGTATTCAGCGATCCGGATCAGACAGTAGACATTATCATGTATGTGAAGGACAAGATCGGACAGCAGGATGTAACTGATGATCAGATCCGTACTGTGATCAATGAGGCAGCGGATGCTTTCCAGATCAGTCTTACAGATTCAGAGAAGGACAATCTGGTAGACCTTGCCAGAAAGGTAAAGGATGCCAATATTGATGAGGATGAGCTTCGCAGTGATGTAAATGCAGTATTTGACAAGATGGATGCTCTTGGAGTTGAGAAGAATGATGTGAAAGGATTCCTGAAGAAGATTCTTAATTTAGTAAAAGGATGGTTCTGATTTATCACTTTAATGTACTAAATACACAATAAATAAAAACATTATGAAAAAATTGCATGTGGTAATTTTATAAAAAAAGAATAGAAAAACAGAAAATATTGTGCAAAAAAACTAAAAGTTCACTACAGGTTCATAATTTGTTCACAAGTAACTGCTATGATGTAATCAGTTCGAAAGAACAATACCAAAGACGTTGTAATGACACCATTACACATAAAATTTTTTCATAATAATTGCCCCGGTAAACCACTACCGGGGCACTCCTCGTTTTTAGGGAAAGTTTATCTTTATTTCCAAGAAGAAAGTAAAATGTTATATAAAAATATAAAAATCCATATTTTCATCTTTTCAGCTAGTATGCTATAATTCACTTCAGATAAGATGAGAATTATCTGTGGAATGCATTTTTAAAAGTAATACTATAAGGATATGGATTATTTACAATGAGAATAATTAATATTGAAAGATGGGAGAATAGATTATGTCTGAAACAATGAAAGATTATGAGAAGGAGCTGGAGGCTTCTTTTAAGAAGGTACAGGAGGGAGACATTCTTACCGGTACAGTGATCAGTGTAGATGAGAAGGAAGTAGTGCTTGACCTGAGATATTATGCAGAAGGTATTATTCCGGCAGAGGATTACAGCAGGGAGCCTGGTTTTAACCTGAAAGAAGATGTGCATGTAGGTGATGAGGTTTCTGCCACAGTAGTGCGTACAGATGACGGACATGGGAATATTCTGCTTTCAAGGGTGGAGGCTACTGATGTGCTGGCCTGGGATCGTTTAAAAGAGATGAAAGCTTCCGGTGAAGTGATCGATGTGATTGTAAAGGGAGTTGTGAACAGCGGTGTAGTTGCCTATGTAGAAGGCATCAGAGGCTTTATCCCTGCATCTAAGCTGGCACTTTCTTATGTGGAGGATACCAATGATTACCTGAATAAGCATCTTCAGGTACAGGTGATCGATGTTGATGAAGATAACAAGAAGCTGATTCTTTCTGCAAAAGAGCTTCTCAGAGAGAAGGCAGAGGAAGAGCGTAAGAACAAAATTTCAAATATTCAGCCGGGCTTTGTTACGGAAGGAAAAGTAGAAAGCCTGCAGCCTTATGGCGCATTTGTTGATCTGGGAAATGGTCTTTCTGGTCTTGTCCATATTTCACAGATCTGTGAGAAAAGGATCAAGAAGCCTTCAGAAGTATTGACAGTAGGAGATACTGTTAAGGTAAAAGTGATTTCTGTGAAGGACGGTAAGTTAAGCCTGAGTATTAAAGAGGCTTCCGACCTGATGGCAAAAGATGTAGAAGAAGAAACCTTTGAAATTCCTGATTCAGGAGAACAGGCTACAACATCCCTTGGTTCTCTGTTTGCAAACATCAAGCTTTGATCAGGGTTCTGGATCGTGGAAGGACGGTATGAATGGGTACACAGGAAAAAATATTTGTAATAGGACATAAGAATCCGGATACGGATTCCATCTGTTCTGCCATTGCTTATGCAGACATTAAGAATCAAAAAAGCCTTGTAAAAAAATATATTCCCAAGCGTGCAGGTCAGATCAATGAAGAGACTCAGTATGTACTGAAGCGTTTTGGGGTACAGCCTCCTGCATATTTGGGAAATATAGGTACACAGGTAAAGGATATGGATATTCGTGTCAGTCCTGAGGCGGATAAGAGTATGTCCCTGAAGAATGCATGGGATATGATGCAGGAGAATAGTATTGTGTCACTGCCCATCCGGGATAAGGACGGAGAACTGGAAGGCCTTGTCACCATCGGAGATATTGCAAAGACTTACATGGATACAACAGATAGTTACTTTCTGTCTAATGCCAGGACTCAGTACAGAAGGATTGCGGAAACTCTTAGCGGCAAGGTAGTTGAGGGTAATGAACATGCTTATTTTGTAAAAGGTAAGGTTCTTGTAGGCACTGCCAATCCTCAGGTACTGAAGGAATTTGTAAAAGAAGACGATATGGTGATCATGGGCAACCGTGAAGAAGACCATATCCAGGCAATCAGACTAAATGTAAGCTGTATCATTGTGGGTATGGGCGTTGAGGTATCTCAGAAGGTGCTATCTCTTGCACATGAGAAGAACATTGTGGTGATCACCTCACCATGTGATTCTTTTACAATTGCAAGGCTGATCAACCAGAGTATTCCTTTAAGATTTGTAATGAAAAGGGATAATCTGGTGACTTTTAATACAGAAGACTTTACAGATGATATTCAGGATGTTATGATTAAACACCGTCACCGTGCATTTCCTGTGATCAATAAGCGGGGGAAATGCGTAGGTACTATTTCTCGCCGTAATTTTCTTGATATGCACAGGAAAAAGGTGATTCTGGTAGATCATAATGAGAAGGATCAGGCAGTTGATAATATAGATAAAGCTGAGATCGTTGAGATCATTGATCACCATAAGCTGGGATCATTGGAGACGATGAAGCCTATCAGCTTTCGGAATGAACCGGTAGGCTGCACAGCCACCATTCTTTATAAGATTTATGGGGAAGAAAGGCTGGAGATCCCGCCAAAGATCGCAGGACTTCTCTGTGCGGCAATCATCTCAGACACGCTGATGTTTCGTTCCCCTACATGCACGCAGCAGGATAAGATTGCTGCTAGTGCATTGGCACTGATCGCTGATATTAAGATAGAAGAATTTGCAAAGGAAATGTTTAAGGCAGGCAGCAATCTGAAGGAAAAGTCTCCGGAAGAGATTTTTTATCAGGATTACAAGAAATTTATTGCAGAAGGAAATGTTACTTTTGGCGTGGGACAGATCAGTTCCATGGACAAAGACGAGCTTCTGGAGATTAAAGAGAGGCTGGAACCATTTATGGTAAGCGAATGCGGGCGGCATGGTGTTACCAGGGTTTATTTTATGCTTACTAATATCCTGGACGAGTCTACTATGCTTCTTTACTATGGGGAAGGCAGCCGGGAAATGGCAGAGTCTGCTTTTCATATTGAGCCTGAGAACGGAGCATTTATGCTTCCGGGAGTGGTTTCAAGAAAGAAGCAGATCATTCCTGCGATGATGGAAGCTGCACAGCTTATGACCAACGAATATGCATAATCTTGCAGTAAGATCATTACAGTAAAGACCATTGTATAAAAATCGTTAGGATAAAGAGCATTAAAGAATACAGAAGGATAGATAAAAATTATGAAAGAAACATGGAAACCCGGGAATATGCTGTATCCTCTTCCGGCAGTGATGGTAAGCGTTACAGACGGACAGGGGAATGACAACATTATTACAGTGGCCTGGACAGGAACCATATGTACTAATCCGCCTATGGTTTATATTTCTGTGCGCCCGTCAAGATATTCCTACGAAATGCTTAAAAAGACCGGAGAATTTGTGATCAACCTTACCACTGAGGAATTGGCTTTTGCTACAGATTACTGTGGTGTCCGTTCAGGAAGGGATGTGGACAAATTTAAAGAAGCCCATCTTACCAAGGAGCCGGCACAGTTTGTAAAGGCACCTATGATCAAGGAATCACCGGTATCTATTGAATGCAGGGTAACAGAGGTAAAGGAGCTTGGTTCCCATCACATGTTTCTTGCAGAGGTTCTGGCAGTCCATGCCCAGCAGGAGTACATAGATAAGAATAATAAATTTCAACTGAATAAAGCAAAACCGATCGTATATTCCCATGGTGAATATTTGGGAACAGGCAAAAGCCTGGGCACTTTCGGGTACAGCGTAAAGAAAAGAAAAAAACAGGAAAAGCGCTGATTTCACGGTGGGATTGCACATTTGATCAGAATGTGTTAAAATCGAAAGGAATTTATTGAGAACATGAATAATATTACATTGATTGGCATGCCGGGAGTGGGGAAGAGCACCATTGGTGTTGTTCTTGCCAAGGTACTGGGATATGAATTTATGGATTCAGACCTGTTGATACAGCGTCAGGAGAAAAGGCGTCTGCATCAGATCATTGAGCAGGAAGGAGTCGAAGGATTCAAAGCCATAGAGAATCGTGTGAATGCATCCATTGAGACTGAGAATACAGTTATTGCCACTGGGGGAAGTGTGGTATATTGTGAGGAGGCAATGGATCATCTCAAAAAAATAGGAAAAGTCGTTTATCTCAGGCTTTCTCTGGATTCCCTTGCTAAAAGACTGGGAAATCTTGAAAAAAGAGGAGTTCTTTTGAAGGAAGGACAGACTCTGAAAAGCCTTTATGAGGAACGAGTTCCCTTATATGAGAGATATGCAGATATTGTGATCGATGAAGAAGGGAAAGATTTGGAAGCAAGTCTGCAGGCAGTTTTGGAAACACTGGTATAGTGAAAAGAATCAGTAGCTATATGATAATCAAAGGGGTAAAAGTAACTGTTGACATGAGGAGAGTAAATAATAGAGGTGTTTTATGGAACAGTATGTTATTAAAGGCGGAAATCCACTGGTAGGTGAGGTGGACATAGCCGGTGCAAAGAATGCGGCTCTTGCTATTTTATCCGCAGCAATAATGACGGACGAGACTATCCTGATTGAGAACCTGCCTGATGTAAGAGACATAAATGTTTTGCTGGAGGCTATTTCCGGTATTGGTGCCCAGGTAGAACGTGTGAATAAATCAACCGTTAAGATCAATGGTTCTACCATTGCGGACGTAAGTGTAGATTATGAATATATTAAGAAGATCCGTGCGTCTTATTATCTATTAGGAGCACTGCTTGGCAAGTATAAGCATGCAGAAGTCCCCCTTCCGGGAGGATGTAATATCGGAAGCCGTCCTATCGACCAGCATTTAAAGGGATTCCGTGCCCTTGGAGCAAAGGTGGATATTCTTCATGGTGCGATCGTGGCCAAAGCAGAGAATCTTCATGGAAGCCATATTTTCCTTGATGTGGTATCTGTTGGAGCTACCATCAATATTATGATGGCTGCATCTCTGGCGCCAGGACGTACGATTATCGAGAATGCAGCACGTGAGCCACATGTAGTAGATGTTGCCAATTTCCTGAACAGTATGGGAGCCAACATCAAGGGTGCAGGTACAGATGTGATCCGTATCCGTGGAGTTGAGAAGCTTCACAAGACAGAATATTCCATTATTCCGGATCAGATCGAGGCTGGTACATTTATGTTTGCTGCAGCTGCTACAGGCGGCGATGTTACCGTAAGAAATGTAATACCGAAGCATCTGGAAGCAACCACTGCCAAGCTGGAGGAAATCGGTTGTGAAGTACAGGAATTTGATGATGCGGTTCGTGTACGTGCTACAGGAAAGCTTCACCGTACTCATGTGAAGACCCTTCCATATCCAGGATATCCTACAGATATGCAGCCGCAGATTGCAGTTGCCCTTGCCCTTGCAGAGGGGACAAGTATTGTAACAGAGAGTATTTTTGAGAATCGTTTCAAATATGCAGACGAGCTTTCCAGAATGGGAGCCAGCATCAAGGTAGAAGGTAATTCTGCTATCATTGATGGTGTGAAGAAGCTGACAGGAGCTAGAGTCAGTGCTCCGGATCTGCGTGCAGGAGCTGCTCTTGTGATTGCCGGACTTGCAGCAGAGGGTATTACCATAGTGGATGATATCCAGTATATCCAGAGAGGATATGAGGATTTTGAGGACAAGCTGAGAAGTCTTGGAGCTGAGATCGAGCGTGTATCCAGTGAGAAAGAGATCCAGAAGTTCCGTCTTCGTGTAGGATGATCTTATGGATTTGGCCTGATGCTATAGCATGCTGTAAAGCAGTGTTAATACTATGAAATGACTGACGGTCAGGTTTTTTTCTGAAATCTATTGACAATTGATATTAATGAGTATATTGTATTGTTTGCAACGATACAATTAAAAATAGCCTTTTATTCAGAGTGGTGGAGGTACATAGGACCTGAGAAGCCACGGCAACCCCTGAGAGATCATGGAAGGTGCCCTGCCTGAGCGAGCAATCGAACAATAAGAGGACTGATTATATATAGCATTTATTAAACAGTCCGATTATTCGGGCTGTTTTTACATTTAAAGAGAAAAGGAGAAATCATGGAGAAACTTTTATTTACTTCCGAATCAGTAACAGAAGGTCATCCGGACAAAATGTGTGATGCTATTTCAGATGCCATTCTTGATGCATTGATAGAACAGGATCCGATGAGCCGTGTAGCCTGCGAGACAGCAACAACCACAGGTCTTGTGCTTGTTATGGGAGAGATTACTACAAAAGCATATGTTGATATCCAGAAAATCGTAAGGGATACGATTCGTGAGATTGGTTATACCAGAGGCAAATACGGATTTGATGCAGATACCTGTGCTGTGATCACTGCAATCGACGAGCAGTCAGGAGACATTGCAATGGGTGTTGATAAAGCATTGGAGCTGAGAGAGGATAAGATGGATGAGGATGAACTGGATTCCATTGGAGCCGGTGATCAGGGCATTCAGTTTGGTTATGCTACCAATGAGACGGAAGAATATATGCCTTATGCCATCAATATGGCACACAAGCTTTCATATCAGCTTACAAAAGTACGTAAAGACGGTACTTTAAAGTATTTAAGGCCAGATGGCAAGACTCAGGTAACTGTAGAATACAGTGAAGATGGAAAGCCGATCCGTATTGATGCAGTTGTATGCTCTACACAGCATGATCCGGATGTAACACAGGAGCAAATCCATAAAGATATTAAAAAATATGTATTTGATGAGATCATCCCAAGTGATATGGTAGATGAGGATACCAAGTATTTTATTAATCCTACCGGACGTTTTGTAATCGGCGGACCTCATGGTGATAGTGGACTTACAGGACGTAAGATCATTGTAGATACATACGGTGGAACAGGACGTCACGGCGGCGGTGCTTTTTCCGGAAAGGACTGTACAAAGGTAGACCGTTCTGCAGCTTATGCAGCTCGTTATGTAGCTAAAAATATTGTGGCAGCAGGACTGGCCGACAAGTGTGAGATCCAGCTTTCTTATGCAATCGGTGTTGCACATCCTACATCTATTCATGTAGAAACATTTGGCACAGGAAAGCTTTCTGATGCAAAGCTTGTAGAAGTGATCCGTGAGAATTTTGATCTTCGCCCGGCTGGTATCATCAAAATGCTGGATCTGCGTCGCCCGATCTACAAACAGACTGCTGCTTACGGACATTTTGGACGTACAGATGTTGATCTTCCATGGGAGCATCTGGACAAAGTTGATGATCTTAAAAAATATCTGGCATAAGCCGTTAATAGATTTGGAAAATGCGCTTCACTGTATGGTGGGGCGCTTTTTTTCGTAATAGGATCGTGCCTAGTGAAGCTTTTTTATAGAAAATTTAGAGATAAACAATGGTATCTGTGATATAATACTGCTAACGTACAGGATGAATAAGTAAAGGATATTGCCTATGAAACTGAAAGCAAGAATCATCGTAGGATTTACGATGATCATTTTGGTTCCGTTACTGCTTTTTGCTGCAGCATTATATGGTTTTAGAGAGACTCAGTCCAAGCAAACCGTTACCCAGACAGAGACTGACAGTGATGGAGAAGTATATGATATTGCCATTTCGCAGTCCGATGAAGGACATGCCAGGATCCATTTGATGACCAAGGATCTGTTTTTGTCTGCATTTATTATTCTTATATTTACAGCTCTGGCAATTGGTCTCTGGCTGTACCGGAGTATTGCCACTCCCTTGGTAAAACTTAAAAAAGCGACGCAGAACATCAAAGAAGGGAATTTGGACTTTGTCCTGGATGTAGAGGGAAATGATGAGTTTTCCCAGTTGTGCCAGGACTTTGAAGAGATGCGCCGCCGTCTGAAAGAATCCACAGAAGAGAAGAATCTGATCGAAAAAGAGAATAAAGAGCTGATCAGCAATATTTCCCATGACCTGAAGACCCCGATCACTGCTGTAAAAGGTTATGTGGAGGGGATCATGGATGGTGTTGCAGATACACCGGAGAAGATGGACAGATATGTGCGTACCATTTATAATAAGACAAATGAGATGGATCATTTGATCAATGAGCTTACTTTTTATTCCAAGATTGACACCAACCGTATCCCATATACGTTCAGCAAGCTGAATGTAGAGGATTATTTCAGTGACTGCGCAGAAGAAGTTGGTCTGGAGCTGGAAACAAAAGGAATCGAGTTGGTTTATGCCAATTATGTGGAGAATGATGTGGTGGTGATCGCTGACGGTGAGCAGATCCGCAGGGTGATTCACAATATTATCGGCAATGCCATCAAGTACATGGACAAGAAGAGAGGTATTATACAGATCCGTGTAAAGGATGTTGGAGATTTTATCCAGGTTGAGATAGAGGACAATGGCAAGGGTATTGGGGCCAAGGATCTTCCATATATTTTTGACCGTTTTTACAGGACGGATATTTCCCGTAATTCTTCTAAGGGGGGCAGTGGCATAGGGCTTTCCATTGTAAAGAAAATCCTGGAGGACCATGGCGGCAAGGTATGGGCTACAAGCCGTGAAGGGATTGGTACGATCATGTACTTTGCTCTCAGAAAATATCAGGAGGTACCTATGAAATGAGTAAGATATTGATCATAGAAGATGAAGAAGCAATTGCAGATCTGGAAAAGGATTATCTGGAACTTTCCGGGTTTGAAGTAGAGATAGCCAACCGGGGAGATACAGGACTTGATCGGGCACTGACAGAGAAATTTGATCTGATCATTCTGGATCTTATGCTTCCGGAGGTGGATGGTTTTGATATTTGCAGACAGGTGCGTCAGGAAAAGAATATCCCGATCATCATGGTTTCTGCCAAGAAGGATGATATTGACAAGATACGAGGACTTGGACTTGGAGCAGATGATTACATGACCAAGCCATTCAGCCCCAGTGAACTGGTTGCCCGGGTAAAAGCTCATATGGAAAGATACAATCGTCTGGTAGGATCTAATGTCCAGAAGAATGATGTGATCGAGATCCGTGGGATCAAGATTGACAAGACGGCCAGGAGAGTATGGATCAATGGGGAAGAAACCACCTTTACTACCAAGGAATTTGATCTTCTTACTTTCCTGGCAGAGAATCCCAACCGGGTATTTACAAAAGAAGAATTGTTCCGGGAGATCTGGGATATGGAATCTGTAGGGGATATAGCCACAGTTACTGTACACATTAAGAAGATCCGTGAGAAGATAGAGTTTAATACAGCAAAGCCACAGTATATTGAGACGATCTGGGGTGTTGGATACAGGTTTAAGGTTTGATCCTGCTGGATCGGCCATACAGACAGGATATGAGGACAGGATGGAACGATTATATAAAAAGCTGGAAGCATACGGTCAGGAAGGGTCTTACCCGTTTCACATGCCGGGGCACAAAAGAAACAAAGCATCTGTGTACGGAGATTTTCCAATAGAGCAGGATATTACAGAAATATATGGATTTGATAATCTTCATCATGCAGAAGGGATCATTAAAGAAGCACAGGAAGAGCTGGCCAGACTTTACGAAGTAAAACAAAGTTTTTTTTCTGTAAATGGAAGTACGGCAGCTATCCTTGCGGCTATTTCTGCTTCTGTGGAAAAGGGAGGACAGATCCTGGTAGCCCGTAACTGCCACAAAGCAGTATATCATGGGATTTATTTAAGAGATCTTGAACCTATATATATTTATCCACAGACAGACCCAAAATTGGGGATAAATGGAGAAATTTTGACTTCCCGTGTGGAAAGATCGCTGGAAGAAAATAAAAATATCCAGGCAGTGCTGATCACTTCTCCTACTTATGATGGAGTAGTGTCAGATATTCAGGAAATCGCCAGGATCGCACATGAGCATCAGGTTCCACTGATCGTAGATGAGGCTCATGGTGCTCATTTCCGATATTCTTCTTATTTTCCTGTGCCAGCAGAGAAGCTGGGAGCAGATGTGGTAATCCAGAGTTTTCACAAGACCCTGCCTTCTATGACACAGACTGCAGTTCTCCACAGGTGCAGTGATCTTGTAGATGGGACAAAGCTTGCCAGATTTATGGATATTTATCAGACCAGCAGTCCCTCCTATGTACTTATGGCAAGTATTGATGCCTGTGTAGACAAGATGAAAAGAGAAGGTACGGATATGTTTCGCACCTTTACCAGGCAGCTGGAGCAGGCAAGGCGAAGCTTGGCGAAATGCAATTATATAAGATTGGTTCCTGAGCCAGGCAATAAAGAATATTTCGATTTTGACAGATCAAAGATCATATTGTCTACAGAGCATTGTTCCTTTAATGGCACACAGCTTGCCAAGGTCCTGCGTCAGGAATTTAAGATCGAAGTAGAGATGGAGACAGAGCAGTATGTGATCGCTATGGCAGCAGTAGGCGATACAGAAGAAGGATTTTTACGTTTGTGTGAGGCCATACAGACCATAGATGAAAGAGAAGCAGCCATTTTGAAGGTGGAAGATAAGAGGACAGAGTATGATTTTCGCTGGGAAGAAAAGAAGCAGTTTATGAGGATCTCCCAGGCAATGGATGCTCCGTCTGTGCCTTGTCCTTTAGAAGAAAGTGCAGGGAAGATTTCTACAGAATTTGCTTATTTATATCCGCCGGGGATTCCGCTTCTGGTGCCAGGCGAGCAGATCACTGGACTTTTCATAAAGAATGTGAGAAGATACATGGAGCAGGGACTGAATTTCCAGGGTCTTGCAGACAATACAAATGAAACCATAGCAGTAGTAAAGGAGTTATAGGGCTTATGCCCTGGAACCATATGGGAAAGATTTTTTATATCATGGGAAAGAGTGCATCAGGTAAGGATCATATCTACGCAAGACTGATGCAGCATACAGAACTGAATCTGAAAAAAATGGTTTTATATACAACACGTCCTATACGTGACGGAGAAGAAGAAGGAAAGCAATATTTTTTTACAGATGAAGAAAAGCTGAAAGAATTCAGGAGAAAGGGTTGTGTGATCGAGGCACGTTCCTACAGTACCATGCATGGAATCTGGTATTATTTTACCGCAGATGACGGACAGGTGGATCTGACACAGGATGATTATCTTGGGATTGGCACCCTGGAATCCTATCTTAAACTAAAAAACTATTACGGTGAGGATGCAGTCCGTCCGGTTTATATCGAAGTGGAGGATGGAGAACGTCTTACCCGTGCACTGAATAGGGAGAAGGAGCAGGAGAAGCCAAAGTATGAGGAAATGTGCAGACGTTTCCTGGCAGATCAGGCAGATTTTTCTGAGGAGAATATTCTGAAGGCAGGAATCTGGAAGAGGTTTCAGAATGTTGAATTGGAGGATTGTGTGGAGGAGATTGTAGGCTATATCAAAACACAATAAAATACGAAGATACAACATGTGGGGGTAAATTTTAACATAATATATAGCAAGAATTCTCCTTCCTCTACAGGTGGGAGATGAATTG
>NZ_JAAITU010000148.1 GCF_013304385.1 Blautia glucerasea | reverse complement strand
ACACCTTTACAGGCTATTACTACTGTTGCGGATAGTTACCCAGCATAATAATTTATTCCGCATTAGACTGTTTATGTGGTTAACCACATAAGGTATCGATCAGGATATAATCGTATCGGCATCGTATCGCATCGATATATTCTTTCATGATCATTTCTCTGCTCATAACATTTCCCATCGTTACTTCCAGTGCGGAAAGCTCAATATTTGCCGGGAGAAGATCTACATTTTCCTGGTGATGTAAAATCCCATCTTCCAGAGAGATTTCTTCTTCGTTGATGACATCCATCATGATCGTTGCCAATGTGATGCGAAGATCATCCGGTTCCTCATATCCAAGACTTGCGGTTAAACTTCCCTGTGGATCCGCGTCGATCAGCAACACTTTCTTACCTTCTCTTGCCAGTCCAATGCCTACATTTACGGTTGTGGTGGTCTTTCCGACGCCACCTTTCTGGTTTACTACGGATATAACTTTACACATGATTTCTTCCTCCCTATATAGTCAAGTCTTTTTTCCTTGAAAATCAAGGAATTTCTAATGTTT
>NZ_JAAITU010000147.1 GCF_013304385.1 Blautia glucerasea | reverse complement strand
AAACTTCATGAAGTCCCAAAATCAAACTTCTAGAAGTCCCGAAAACAAACTTCAAGAAGTTTACATTTCAAACCCTAATAATACTAATCTTAGTTATACTGAAATGAATGATAATAAATCTAATCCTATCATATCTGTGGATGAGAAAAGATTTGATAGCGATAACCGCTCTGAGGATTATCAGGCTTATGAAAACCTTGTCAAAGAGACCATTGATTATGAATCACTGGAAGTAACCCATCATGACGATATGCGACAGGTAGATGAAATCGTGAACCTGATCGTAGAAACTGTGATGTGTAAAAATGACAAGATATTGATTGCCAGCAACTGGTATCCGGCATCACTGGTGAAGAAAAAATTTCTGATGCTGACCTATTCACATATCGAGTATGTCTTACACTGTATGCGTGGTAACACCACCAAAGTGAAGAACATCAAGAAATATTTATTAGCATCCCTGTTTAATGCACCGTCTACGATGAACGGGTATTATCAGGCAGAGGTGAACCATGATATGCCAGGACTGGTAAGATAGGAGGTGCACATGTTTATTTTAAAACTTGCTGG
>NZ_JAAITU010000146.1 GCF_013304385.1 Blautia glucerasea | reverse complement strand
TACACGCAAGAAGCATTTCATCAGTTCCGATTGTCTGATATCGAAAGGAGACACACGATTATGGCAAAAGGATCTGTAAGAAAAAAAGGAAAGAAATGGTACTACCGCTTCTATGTAGAAGATGCAAGCGGCAATCTGGTTCAGAAAGAATACGCTGGAACAGAAAGCAAGAGTGAAACGGAAAAACTGCTCCGTCAGGCAATGGACGATTACGAAAGCAAGAAATTCATTGCAAAGTCGGAAAATATTACAGTTGGAGAATTACTTGATATATGGGCAGAGGAAGAATTAAAGACAGGCACTCTCAGCAATGGGACAGTCCAGAATTACCTCGGTGCTATTACCAATATCAAGAAGCATCCAATTTCAGAGAGAAAACTGAAAAATGTAACATCTGAGCATTTACAAGCCTTCTTCGATCTGCTTTCCTTTGGTGGCACTTATCCCGATGGTTCAGAAAGAAAAGGCTACAGCAAAGATTACATCCGTTCTTTCTCGGCAGTATTACAGCAGTCATTCCGATTTGCAGTATCACCAAAGCAATATATCACTTTCAATCCGATGCAGTATATTAAG
>NZ_JAAITU010000145.1 GCF_013304385.1 Blautia glucerasea | reverse complement strand
CCACCGGCAATACTTCCAATCCAGATAGCTTATTATGCAGGACTTCGTATCGGTGAAGCCTGTGGTCTGGCATGGCAGGATGTAAATCTTGAAGAACAGTGCCTTACAATCAGACGCAGTATCCGCTATGATGGTTCAAGGCATAAGAATATCATCGGACCGACCAAGCGAAAAAAGGTAAGGATTGTTGATTTTGGAGATACGCTGACTGAGATTCTTCGCAATGCCCGAAAGGAACAGCTTAAAAACCGAATGCAGTACGGAGAACTTTACCACAAAAACTACTACAGAGAAGTAAAAGACAAAAACAGAGTTTACTATGAGTTCTATCATCTGGACGGAACAGAGAATGTTCCAGAGGATTATAAGGAAATATCCTTTGTCTGCTTAAGACCGGATGGAAGTCTGGAACTGCCAAGCACATTAGGAATTGTTTGCAGGAAGATTGCTCAGAAACTGGATGGATTTGAAGGATTTCATTTTCACCAGCTGCGACACACCTACACAAGCAACCTTCTGGCAAATGGAGCGGCACCAAAGGATGTGCAGGAACTGTTAGGGCACTCAGATGTCAGTACCACCATGAATGTCTATGC
>NZ_JAAITU010000144.1 GCF_013304385.1 Blautia glucerasea | reverse complement strand
AGTATGCAGAGCGTGTAATATTAAGATACTTACAAAGTTTATCTACAGGATATCCCTTGTCAGAAGATAATTCTTTGATTGCCTTATATGCGGCTAAACGGTGAACTAAAGATAGTGATCCCTCCTTTCTAGTTCTCTGACTTTTTTTAACAGATCATTTTCCATTTGTAAATCAAGATTTTTTCTTTCAAGCTCAACGATTCTATCACGTAATTCTTCCTCAGATGTACGACTTGGTAATGATCCGACTCGTCTACCACGGCGGTCTTCCAGACCTTTACTTCCCATTTCTTCGTATCGTTTTACCCAGTTACGAACTTGTTGATAAGAACATTGATATTTCAAAGCCATTGCTCCATAATTCTTATCATTTGCCAAGCATTCCGTAACTATTTTTAATCGCTCATCAAGAGTCGTTGATTTTGCTTTTTTCATGCAAGCACCTCCAGTGGATGTTTTTAATATTCCACCAGAATTATACACCTGAATCCACTTTAAAAGTTGTGTGTGTGACCGGATTCCGTATTTTAAGCAAATATCATCAAGAGAACCAGCTCCATTAAGATAATCATTTACCGCAGATATTTTTAGTGCTTTTGAGTAACTTTTGTTTT
>NZ_JAAITU010000143.1 GCF_013304385.1 Blautia glucerasea | reverse complement strand
CCGCACGTACGGTTCTGTGAGGGGCTTACATTGTGAGGTGTAAGTCTACTCGACTGTCTTGACTTTATAAATTTCCCCGCCTGATTTGCCCCGTTCATTGTCCAGATAGTACATATAGCAGTGGTCACAGCCCTCACTGTATTTGCGGCAGCCATGCCAGGGATTCCAAATATCACTGCTCATACCGATTCCTTTCCAGTTCGCAAATCAGACTGTGAGGCATTCTTCGTGGCCCACGTACCGCACCAATCCCATAGGCTTTCAGCTTCTCAAACGGGAGAAAAGACGGGTTGTACTGATCCAGCTTTTTCAATCTCATCACATGGTTCATATGTACGTTGCCATCATCATAATGGTAAGGAATATTGACTTCTGTAGCTTCGCACCGATATAGAACAGCGGAAACCGGGGCCGTAACATATAGACAGACAACATCGCCAACGGCTACTTCCTCCTGTTTATAGCCTTGGTCAGTAGTTTGATACTATGTACGAACTTTCTGCGTACTTGCTTTCGTTTTCGGATACCGTACAATATTTATACAATGAATCGTCAAGAGAGGAGCTTCTTGTATAATTCAAATATAAGGAATTCCGAGAAAGAAGGTTGAGAAAAAAAT
>NZ_JAAITU010000142.1 GCF_013304385.1 Blautia glucerasea | reverse complement strand
TCTTAAGTTTATGATGTTGGGCTTAGCCGGTGGTTTGCACTGCCCCTATAAGGGGCTCATCCCTGCTTGCGCCCGGAAGGCGCACTGAGAGGGTCCGCCTCTTGCACTGCTTTTCACAGGCTGACCCTAAAGGGCCTTTCTCAGTGCCTCCTGCTTCCTGCGCATCCCCTTGGGATTTGCTTATTGCTTCTTTTACCGGCTTAGCCTTTTAGGCTTATTTTTTTCTGCCTTTTTTTACCGGCTCACCCGTGAACGGGTCGATGTATTCATTCAACGTTAACTGGTCATATTCCAAATCATTTTTTAACTGATTCTGAATATATTCCTGTATCTTCTTTGCATTTTTTCCTACCGTATCTACATAGTATCCTCGGCACCAGAAATGGCGGTTTCCATATTTGTATTTCAAATTTGCACGCTTCTCAAATATCATCAGCGATGACTTTCCTTTTAAGTACCCCATTATTTCTGATACACTATATTTAGGTGGTATTCTTACTAACATATGAACGTGATCTTTACAGCACTCTGCTTCTATTATTTCAATTCCTTTTCTTTTGCACAACATACTTAATATTTCTGCTACATCTGCTTTTATCTGTCCATATATTACCTGCCTACGGTATTTTGGTGCAAAAA
>NZ_JAAITU010000141.1 GCF_013304385.1 Blautia glucerasea | reverse complement strand
ACACGCGAGGATAGCTTGTAGATACTTGGCTCAGTAGAGCCATTGAGCAAGAAGCCCCCACTTCAAAATCTGAGATTTAAGTGGTGGGAGCATGTCACAGAATTTTGAAAACGTAAATAAAACTGGTGTAAAGACTTATTTGAAAAAACGTAAAAACTTTTAAAAAAAATGCTTGACGAATGCTTTTGGGTGTGGTAAAGTAAACAAGCTGTCGCAAGGAAATGTTTCTGAACAACTGAAAAATTAGTAAGTTTTCAGAAAACATAAAATTGATGTTGACAAATGACTGAACTTATGATAAAGTAACCAAGTCGTTGAAACAGAATGGCAGATATCATTATCTTAAACAGTTTTGAAACCGCTTAAAAAGTTTTAAAATAACTTAAAAAGTTCTTGACAAACGAAAACAGATGTGATAAAATGGATAAGCTGTCGCAAGACAGATAACAATGAACATTGATAACTAAACAGTGAAACACATACGATTCTCGAAAATTCTTTTACACTACGATCACTTGACGAAGCGAAGCTGAGTTTAGTGAGAGTACGGTTCGGTTTTTAAAAACCGAACTTCATTGTTTGAGTGAATGAACTTTAAAACAGTAATGACGAGAGATAACTAAGCTAGTTGGTTGTCTTG
>NZ_JAAITU010000140.1 GCF_013304385.1 Blautia glucerasea | reverse complement strand
TGTTATCGATGTCTTCCTATCTTGCGTTATACCAAGTAAATGCACAGGCTGTACAAAAGGCTGCCGGAAGCTTGCTTCCGTAAAGGCTTTTGGCAGGCTGTATATGCAGCGCAGCTGCAACTGAGTAAATCGGAGATTTACGAAGTGCATTTACGCTCCCCACTCACATGGTATGTTAACGTTTTATATCAAGGATGCTTGTGTATCTTATACACAAACTTACATGTATGCAGTTTTCAAGGTACATTTATGACTGATATTTTATCAGTCATTAGAAATCTTAAATCCTTTTAAAATCTCTAATCACTGGTAAAACCAGTTATCATAACAGCACTTCCCTGCTGAATGGGGTTAGCACCAGCCTATCAAATTACGCCTTTTACCGCTCTGTTTCCAACAGAACTCACCTGCCGATGCCCGTTTCTATATAAACAGCTGTAACTGTTCTTTTTTTGATCTGGCGCCCGCCTGCTCTCCCACACCGTCTCCAGTGCAGTACCATCGGCCGCTTAGGTCTTAACCGTCGTGTTCGGGATGGGAACGGGTGTGCCCCCTAAGCGCATCGGCACCAGAAATATTATTAAGTTGTTACATTGATAACTCAACAGTAAAACACATTCTTACTCTACTTCTTCTTCCTTAGAAA
>NZ_JAAITU010000013.1 GCF_013304385.1 Blautia glucerasea | reverse complement strand
TGTAATCGATTTTTGCTTTGTACTTTCCGTACTGCTCCAGGTATTTGTCATCAATCCCTGCTTTTTCTGCGATCTCAGTGATCGGCTTCATTTCGCATTCCTGTGCGATTTCAATGTCAGTTTTGAACCCCATTGAATTACCTCCTTTTTATACGCTCCGCTTTTCATCGGAACGCCTCCGCATAAATATCTAATTTATTAAAACAGGATTTCCCGTCTTAATCAAGCAACTTTCAAAAACGCTTTCAGAGAACCAATGATCACATCACCCATCACTGCCATATCCTCTGCTGCAAAAGAAACTGGGAAATTATCTGAAAACAGGATCTGTGAAGAAGGCGGAAACTCCTCATCCCCTTCCCACAGGATCATACGGATCTGATAGCCTGGGTAAATAGCCACTTCATAGGCAATATCCCCATATTTCACAGGTTCTGCATGGATATGCTCCATGATTTTCTTAAAATCACCGATTCTGTTCCCGTAAGTAAAAGCAAGCCTTTTGATACATCTGCCGTCAAACTGGCGGAGATATACCTCCCCCCAGGGCATTTCCCTGTAGGTTTTGAAATTACCGGATCCACAGGACTTCATACCGTTCAAAAGGAAACGGATGGTAAGGATCTTGGCATAGATCATCTCCTCCAGCGGATAAAAGCCTTTGTCATCCTCCTCGTGGCTTACCTGAAAATCCGGATAAGTAATATGATAGACAGTGCCAAGGAATGTAAGTGTAAAGCATCTGTTCTCCTGATCATAAAGAATCCCCAGATTCTCCCCTAGTACCTGAGGATCTGCCTGTCCATACTGTTCCAGATAGTGCTCCCAGGGCATCCGCTCCTTGCTGTCCTTTTCGTAATTTAAATCTTCAATGGTAAATGGCATTTTGTCCTCCATCTAACTCTTACTTTCTGTTCTGCTGATCCTTCATAACGTCCGGAAACATTCCTGTATCTGTATGAGGGATAAAGCAGGCTCCTACAAATTCATCCATATAAGTGGGAACTGTAGAAAGCTCCATATATGTCATGTTGGAAGCCAGTTCATATGTCTTTTTCTCAGCTGCAGTGGAAAGCAACATCAAATAAGCACCTGTCAGTGAAGAGTTACCGATGTAATGGAATTTATCCAGTGGAATATCCGGGAACATACCAATATTTACTGCATTTCGCATATTGATCCCGCTTCCGATGCCACCGGCAACATATACATCATCAATCATGGATACATCAAAATCAAGGGAACTGAGCATGGTGCGGATAGCTGAGAAAATAGCACCTTTGGCACGGATAAAGTTGTCAATATCCACCTCTGTGATCTCCACATCCTTAACAGATCCGGCCTCTTCTTCAAAGGCGATCACATAGCTGCCCATTCCATATTTGTCATGTCTGATCCTCTTACCTTCACGGACAAACTTGCCCTTAGGATTGATGATCCCGCACATAAACAGTTCACTGATCACATCAATAATACCAGAACCGCAAAGTCCTACAGGTTTTGTGCCCGGTTCTCCTACCACACTGTAAGAAGGCTCCATGGTCTCCTTGTCAATGGTGCAGGCTTCAATAGCCCCGTCAGTGGCACGCATACCGCAGCTGATATCACCGCCCTCAAAGGCAGGTCCTGCAGAACAAGCACAGCTCATCATAAAGTCAGAGTTTCCAAATACTAGCTCTCCATTAGTACCCAAGTCAATAAACAGGGAAAATTCCGGTCTGTTCCAGATCATGCTTACCAATGTACCGGCTGTAATATCTCCTCCAACATAGCTTCCGATATTTGGCGCAATAATAATATGTGCGTCTTTATTAACTGCAATCCCCAGATCAGAAGCAAACAGGGAATTGGTTTTGTAAAATGCAGGAATATAAGGCTCCATACGGACAGGATCTGCATTCACTCCTGCAAAAAGATGATTCATAGTTGTATTGGATGCTACGCACATCCGATAGATCTGACTTGCACGAAGCCCGGAACTTTTACACATCTGGGCAATCATTGGATTAATGGTTTCCTTGATGATGGCATCCTGAAGCTTCTTCTTTCCACCCGGCTTCTGCTGCTCAATAATACGGTTGATCACATCCGCTCCAAAACGGATCTGTCCATTACCTGAGGATGCCTTTGCAAGGATCTCTCCTGTTTCCATATTGATCAGTACACCGGATACTGTGGTTGTACCTATATCAATGGCAAGTCCGCCGATGGTCACTTTTTCATCCATGCCATAAATATCATATACAAACAGATCACTTGGTGTTGTACGGACTACACATTTCACTTTGAAATGATTCTCTCTTAATACATCCGGAAGCTTTTTCAGCACCATATAAGGGATCCGTACCTGTTTCAGATTCATATATTTTTTTAATGCCCTGGTAAGTCTTTCATTGTCTGGCATGGTATCCTCAAGACTGGGCTCATCCATGGACACTTCGATCACATCCAGACTATTTCTCAATTCAATTCCTGTAAGTTCAACATCTTCTTTCGCTCTTTCAAAAATAGCGATTTCTTCCTTTGAGCTTAGGTCAGCAACCTTCATCCTGCTTTTATATGCAGATGCAATATCAGGCACCAGAACAGTTACATCCCCAATGATCTTACTAACGCAGGCAAGCCTCCATCCAAGATCATACTCTTCATCACTGATATGTAATGTCTTTTTACTGTCAAGCTCTCCCTCTTTTAACTGTACCCGGCATTTGCCGCAGGAGGCGTTTCCGGAACATGGTGCATCGATGGCCACATTGGAATCTCTTGCAATCTCAAGTAAATTATCCCCCGCATTGGCATACGTCTCTACCACACTGCCATCTTCAAATGCAAATGTTATCTTAAACATCAGCAACCACCTTTCTCGAAAAAAAGGGCTGAGGCCGAAGCCCCAGCCCATGTTATTTCTGTATATAGATCTTCGAACTGTAAATTACAGCTCAAGGTAAGAATCTGCATACAGGGTGTTGCCCTTGAATACGTCACAGGATTTAATTGTCTCCATCAGACGAAGGTCATTCGGGTTTACGATAGCGGAAGTTAATCCCTGCATCATAGCCATGGCTACCAGTGCAGAATCCATGATCGGACGGATGTTCTTCGGCATACCGTTACTGTTGTTGGACAGACCGCCTGTAGAATTCAATCCCATATCAGAGAACATCTTAATAGCTTCCAGAACTTCCATCTGTTTGTCCTGCATACCTTTTACTACCAGGAACAAAGGATCGAACCACAGATCTGTAGGCTCCATACCATGCTCCATACCTCTTTCAAGAAGCATCTGGCAATACATCATACGCTCATCATTGTCTTTTGCGATACCCTCGCCATTGCAAAGAGCGATAACGATAGCATCGTTAGCTGCTGCAAGGTCGATGTTCTCAATTCTTCCTGCTGCATCAGCAGAGTTTACGATCGGTTTTCCTTTACTTCTGTTGTATACGGAAATACCAGCCTCGATAGCCTTCTTATTGGAAGTATCAAGAGCAAGCGGAACATTGTCGAAATTCTCCTGAAGAAGCTTTACAGCCCATTTCATCAGGTCTTCGCCATCATTCTCAGCAGGTCCGATGTTTACATCAAGATATACAGCACCTGCATCCAGCTGCTGTTTTGCTCTTTTTAAGATCGGCTCAGGATCTCTTTCTGTAAATGCTTTATTTACGATGGGAGCTGTGGTGGAAAGTCTCTCACCAATAGTAACAAATTTTGCCATTGTATTGTTCTCCTTTACATTATTAATTTCTACAGTACACAGCCTTAAGCTTCAAGGTCTTTTAAGAACTTAACAAGCTGAACAGCTTCTCTTGGTCCTACAATGATCTCCCATCCAGGAAGTTTGGACTCAAGATCTCCCTTAAGGACAGCTACCTTACCAGGGATAACAAGTTTTCTGCATTTAACCTTTGGCTCAACATTCTCTTTGATAAACTGAGAAATGCTGTTACCGGAGAATTTACCGGCTGCCCAGGATGTAAGTACAGATAATCCACCTGCATCATTGATCACAAGGTTAAGGGGAACGCCTGAACGCTCCAACTCTCCGGATACAAGGAAGTATGTAAGAGCGAAGTCTACTGTTGTAACAACAATAGAATTCTCATCTCCGCCATTCATCGGATAAATGCCTGGCTCAACTTTCATTGGCTTCTGCGGGTCAGTGAATACGTTCTGACGCAGACCATACAGAGGAAGTGCTTCTGCATAAGTCATACGCTCCATAACGATGATGGAACCGTATTTCATAGTGAATACAGCTGCCAGCGCTGCCTGCAGATGGAAATCTCCGCTTGCGATCTTTGCAAGATTAACGATAGACGGATAGCCAAAGGTTCTGTCCTGGTCTTTCAGTGCTGCACGACGAACCTGTACAGCGTTTCCGAAAGTCTCTTTTAAATCAGCACCTGTTACGTCCAGTACAAGATTCTTGTTGCCAAGCTTCTCGATAGCTGCTGTTGTATCATATAACTCATTAAGGTCTTTGCCTGAAACTCCAAGTACAACGCCAGCAGCTGTTGCAACTGCATTCATTGCCTCGTAGTTGGAAGCATTTGCACCGTTTAATACCGGTTTGCTGTCCTTGCATACTTCAAGGGCTGCTTTAGCGATCTCAGGATCTGTACATCCCAGAACCAGAGTTCTTCCAAGACCTGCTGCTTTCTGAACCAGTGCAGTATAGGCTGCTGCATCTGCGCCTTCGTGGCAGTTCACATATACAACCTCAGCATACATTCTCTCACCGATACGGTCATAATCAACCTTCGGGATCTCAGCCAGTTTGGCTTCTACAGTGGCATCATCCATGCCTGTGCAAAGCTCAACAGCATATCTGGTCTTGTTAACAAATGTTTTCTCATGTCTGAATAAAACAGTCTCACCGCCAAGGGTAAGCTCTTCTGCGCCTGTACCGATCTTAATGGTTTTCATTGGCGGAGCGGTAGCCTCAGACAGAGATGCCAGTGCTTCCTCAGACATATGAGGACACTGCTCTATTTTCATTGCGCCCTGTGCAACTTTCATGGAGAAAGCCATACATGTCGGGCATCCACATTCCTTACAGTTTTTCTTTGGTGTTAATTTAAAGATCTGAATACCATTCAGTGCCATATCTTTTCTTCCTCCTAACTATTACACAAGTGCTTTGATCATTTTGGCGATGGTAGCCACAGACTGAGGATGTCTCAGTATTACTGCATCAGAACCTGCTGCCAGGTCTGCTGCTGCTGTCATAACTTCCATATCAATTCCACGCTCGTCCTCAGATCCCCACTCAGGCATATCTGCCTCGGAAGCAACGGATTCTTTTACGCCCCATGTCTCAGAAGCTACCGGTGTAATAATCGGCATCTGCAGCATATTATCATTCTGGGAAAGTGCTGCACCTTTGATACGATCCATAGTGGAAACAACATACTCATAACCATATCCTACAGTAGCTGTTCCAACATTCATAACGATCTTCTTTGCATCAACACCTAACTGTGTTGTTACAACGTTCAGCTGTTTAGCAAGGTTGATATCATCAGCAGACTCTGCGCCAACGATCTGGCCGTAAGCAAGACCTGCTGCTGCACCGATTGCCTTGTAGTTCTCTTCCTTCTCAGACAGAACAATGATGTTCCGGCCCTGAAGAGCCTCTGCAACCTTAGGAAGAAGTTCCGCATCCTTCTCCACATTCTTGCAGCCCTCTACAACCAGTGGACAGTCAATAGCCTCTGCAACATCTTTTACAACTGCGATCAGTTCCTCTGTAGATTTGTTAGCTCCGTTAGGATCTCCGCCATCCAGATTGAGCACAACAAAATCTCCACCTTCCATAGCAGCTGCCTTCTTGGCAATCTCAGCCATGGTGGTGCAGCCTTCATAATATGCCCTGATTCCAGGAGCAAAATCATCAAGGCCCATATCGGTGATCTCAACACCGATCTTCGGAGCGTTCTCGGTCGGATTATCAAATGTATAGAAAGGGAATGTGGAATTGCCTCCTATAACAACTGCTTTATCGCCAGTTCCAACCGTAACCGCATTGATCTTTGCATTAAATTTTTGTGGTTTCTGATTAAATGGCATTTCTAATAAGCCTCCTTAGATTATTCAAAAATAATTATACTACATCATCGGGTCCATTGACAATGCCGGATGATTATGTTCTGTTAAAAATGCAACAAGCACTTCCGGATCTGTTGCAACGGTTTCATCCCCGATCATATCCGTAAAATTGTCAATCCCATAAAGCTCTTTTGCAGTCTTATTCAAGCGTTCTGCAACTGTGTCCTTTAATTCCTTGGGCATCCATACAATACGTTCAATACCGCCTTCTGCCTTCATGAATTTCTTAGATGAAATAAAATGTTTTCCATGTCCCATAAATCCAGGTGTCTGAACACCGCCGCCAGTCATGGATGCCATCTCGGAGAACGTCATTCCAAGAGGAGTCATACCGGCATACTCACGGTTTGCGATCACCACGCCATTGGAAAATGGCTCAATACCGCAGATACATTCAAAGCATCCGCAGGAAGTCATAGGATCCTGCATAATGGAATACAAGGTAACATGCTCAAGAGCTCCCTGTGAGAACTTCTGAACTGCCTCATCCACATCTTCATAAGACCCCAGGTTCTCATCAATAGGACGTTCCTTTGTGATCACCTGACATGGTCCGTTTGGATCAAGCTCATTCGTAGCTTTTGCATCAAGCCAGGAAACAGCACCGCAAAGCCCCAGTCTTTCAGGTGTGACTACACACACATGGGACGGAGAAAATGCCTGACACAGGATACAGCTGTAATACACATCTACTGACTCATCTGTAAGAGTCTCCAGACGGGCATCACGTTTGTCAAAGGTAGGAATACCTACTTCATGACGCATCCTGGTACATTCTGCCGGATCTGTAAAGATCGTTACCTGACATTTGTCTACAACTGCTTCAAATTCATTCTTCACCTGGGTATACAGCACTTCTCCGAAATGTTTCGCACGGAAGCCTGCTTCATAAGCTTCATTACTGATACGGATACGGAACATATCCCTCTGGCCTGTATGATAAACACCCTCGATGCAGTTTATATAATTGTGGAATTTACGCTCGATAACCGGTTCAAAATCCGGCTGCATCTTCTTTCCTGCTACTTCTACCAGGTAGGCAAGACTATGTTTGCTGCCAGGTTCGAAGGTATCGATTTCCGGGCCTACGACCGTGATCTTGTGATCCTCAACCTCGTCCATGGCCTTGGTCTGTACAAGCTCTACGCAGTCCACACGGGAACCGTCAAATTCCACACGCATATCCTTACGACGGATGATCTCCCCCTCAAATGCAGAGGCAAATGCAACCGGGATATCTACTTTTGTGATCTTGATCTTAATATTTCTGGCTTCCAAAGAAACCTTATTGAAATCTGCTACATTGGGGCATGCGATCAGTGCGCCTGGTACTTCTTCAATATTCTCAGTCTCATTGGAGATTACCGGGAATCCAAGCTTGATCGCACCGGCTCCTGCAGCCAGTACAACGTCATCTACCGGCTTAAAGGCATTTACAAATGCAGGTACCCTCTCAGCGGTATAAGAAATCAGTGATGCTGCATCCCCTGGTGTTACATTACCAAAGATCAGTGCTGCACGAAGTGCAACAGATACCACATGGATCACAGAGGTAACGTCCTTACCAAGAGGAACGATACGGAGATTGTATCCCATCTTAAGCCCCAGTTCCTGTGCCTGGTCAATAATACCGCCTACCAAAGTTACAAGAATACCCTGTGCCTGGTAGCTTTTGATCAGATCTACGCCTTCCTGGGCTGTAGGTGCTGATCCAAGGATCACGGCTACGCCTGGAATGTCGCCGGTAACAAGGGGTACACCAAGCTCACGGATGATTGAATCCGCAAGATGGCCATAGCATGGCTCCTGATAAGGTTCTGCACCATCCAGGTATTTCAGTGCTTCAATAAACTCTGCGCACAGAGCTGTAGCAACACCGGACATCAGAGCATTGTCAAGGGTCTCTTCCCTGTTCATCAGGGATTTTACTACACCAAGAGCTTCCTTAAGCTCTCCCAGTGTTTTGATCTTAACACCGGTAACAGCATAGTAACACGGCAGACAGTATGCTGTATGTGGAAATCCTACAGCCTTGTCTGCGCCATTGGCTTGTACGGCATCGTTTACAGCCTTCTCTGTAAGGCCGTAAACAGCGTCATTTCCGCTGAAAATTCTGTTGATTAACATTGTTTCCATCTCCTTTTTGTATGTTAATCCAAACCTGAATCAAGAATGCCTCGGCATTCTTGCTGCGAGGTGCGCGTCATGCAATTGCATGACATACTTCTCCTGCGCACCTCTGCAATCCTGCCGGAGGCTATATCGTAAACCGGGGCAGGGGAAAATATCCCCTGTCCCGGATTGCCGATCACAAGACCAAAACTTTACCCTCCGCTGCAAAGCTTTACGTCATGTCCTGTTAAAACAGGTAAGACAAATCCGCAATTACATCATTGGATCCAGTGCAAGTGCAGGATGACCTTTCTCTGTAAGGAAGCCTACCAGAGTCTCCGGATCAGTTGCTACTGTCTCATCACCGATCATATCAGTGAAGTTGTCGATTCCGTAAAGGTCTTTTGCAGTTGCATTTAATTTGTCTGCGATAAACTCTTTTAATTCTTTTGGCATCCAGACGATACGCTCGATACCGCCCTCAGCTTTCATAAATTTCTTGGAAGCAATAAAATGCTTACCATGTCCCATGAAACCAGGTGTCTGAACACCGCCGCCTGTCATGGATGCCATCTCTGAGAAGGTCATTCCAAGAGGTGTCATGCCTGCATACTCACGGTTTGCGATAACAACACCGTTGGAGAATGGCTCGATACCACAGATACACTCGAAGCATCCGCAGGAAGTCATAGGATCCTGCATAATGGAGTACAGTGTAACATGCTCCAGAGCACCCTGGGATAATTTCTGAACTGCTTCATCAACATCCTCATAAGCACCAAGTTCTTCGTTGATCGGACGCTCTTTTGTAATTACCTGGCAAGGTCCATTCGGATCCAGCTCGTAGGTAGCCTTAGCATCCAGCCATGAAACTGCACCGCAAAGTCCAAGTCTCTCTGGTGTTACCACACATACATGGGACGGGGAGAATGCCTGGCAGAGGATACAGCTGTAATATACGTCAACAGACTCATCTGTAAGATTTGCAAGACGGTCATCACGTTTCTCAAAGATCGGGATAGCAACTTCATGACGAACTCTTGTACACTCAGCAGGATCTGTATAGATCACAACCTCACACTTATCTACAACAGCATCAAACTCATTCTTAACCTGTGTATACAGAACCTCACCAATATGTTTGATACGGAATCCTGCATCAAATGCTGCATGGCTGATACGGATACGCTGCATGTCTCTCTGGCCTGTATGGTATACACCCTCGATACAGTTGATGTAGTTGTGGAATTTACGCTCGATAACCGGCTCAAAGTCTGGCTGCATGTTCTTACCGGAAACTTTAACAACATAAGCAATGCTGTTCTTGCTTCCATCTTCCATCTCGTCTACTTCCGGTCCAACAACTGTGATCTTGTGGTCCTCAACCTCTGAAGCGTCACAGGTATGTACAAGCTCTGCACAGTCTACACGGGAACCGTCAAACTCAACACGCATGTCTTTACGACGGATGATCTCACCCTCGAATGCAGATGCAAATGCAACCGGGATATCAATATTTGTGATCTTGATCTTAATGTCACGTGCCTCAAGGGAAGTAGCATTAAATTTGCTAACATCCTCCTGAACGATCAGGCTCTTAGGTACACGGAAAATGTTCTCTGTTTCGTTTGTGATAACAGGGAAACCAAGTGCGATGGCACCAGCACCACATGCAACAACAACATCATCCAGAGGTCCGAAAGCATTAACAAATGCCGGAACACGATCCATGGTATATTTCATAAGAGTGCCTGCATCACCAGGTGTTACATTACCGAAGATCAGGGCTGCACGAAGTGCTACAGATACTACATGGATCACTGCTGTAACATCCTTGCCAAGCGGGATAACACGTACATTTGCGCCAGTATTCATACCAGCTTCTTTTACCTGGTCAATGATGCCGCCAACCAGTGTTACAAGGATACCCTGTGACTGATAGCTCTTTACAAGAGCAACACCCTCTTCTACAGAAGGAGCTGTGCCAAGGATAACTGCAACGCCTGGGATATCTCCTGTTACAAGGGGAACACCCAGCTCACGGATCACTGCATCAGCAAGATGGCCATAACATGGCTCTTCGTATGGTACAGCACCGTCAATATATTTCAGGACTTCGATGAACTCAGCGCAAAGTGCGGTAGCAACACCGGACATAAATGCATCATTCAGTCTTTTTTCTCTTGTCATCAGTGTTTTTACAACACCAAGGGCTTCTTTTAATTCTTTTAAGGTAGTAACCTTAGAACCGGTTACTGAATAGTAGCATGGAAGGCTGTAAGCTGTGTCAGGGAAGCTTACTGCTTTGTCTTCGCCATACTGAGCAATTGCAGCATCAATCGCACCTTCTGTTAAACCATATACAGCGTCATTTCCGCTGAATACTCTATCAAATAATGTCACTGTCATACCTCCTATTATTTACAGACTTGAATCATTATTTACAGGAAACCCTCCGATCGCTCATCTGTTATCAGATGGTCCCATCTATTTTATTCTTGATCTTTCTGATCTCATCCGTCACAGACTGGCTGAAATCATAGGGGGATTTCCCCTGGCGGTCTGCGTCCATTACTTCAGTATTGTAATGGATCATCCCAAGGAGATCTTCTGCCGGGATCCTGGAGCGGATAAACTCCTCATCCTCAGAGTTTCTCACTTTGTTAGCCACCACTTTCACCTGGGATACACCCAGATCTTTTGCAAGACGCTTAACATTCTTGTAAGTCTGTACGCTTCTTGCACCCGGCTCGATCACCACGATAAACTCATCCATGCTTTCTGTGGTACCCCGGCCCAGATGCTCCAGGCCGGCTTCCATGTCCATGATCACCACATCATCTCTGTGAACCACAAGATTGCTGATGATCCTTTTAAGCATTACATGCTCAGGGCAGACACATCCGCCTCCCCCTGTCTCCACAGTACCAAGGACAAGCAGTTTTACTCCGTTACAGGTCTTTCCGTAGGTATCCGGAATATCATCCACTTTAGGATTCAATGTATAGAACTGATTCCGGCTGTTTGCTCCTGTACGTTCCTCCACAAGCTTACGCATCTTTGATATCGGTACAATGGAATCCAGTGTATCCTCATCAAAACCAAGGGCAAGGCCAAGATTGGCATCCGGATCCACATCCGCTGCAAGAACCTTCTTCCCCTCATCTGCGTATAATCTGGCAAGTGTTGCCGCAAAAGTTGTCTTTCCTACTCCGCCTTTACCGGTTACTGCTATCTTCATAAGTTAATCGCGCCTTTCCTGCTATCAGATTCCGAGAGCGTCACGTTTTGCTTCGATTCTCTCGATCATCAGATCGCCTAATTTATCAATGTCTTTTTCAACGGTATAAGCAGCCTCTACCCAGTCACGAACGCCGCTGGTAAGAAGCTCTGCCACCTCTGTAGATCCGGAAACATAAGGATCTACACCAAGGAAGGTATCAAGACCTGTAGCTACTACATAGTTACCGATAGATACAGCCTTCTCAGACATCCACTCCGGAGCACATCCTACAACAGGAAGCTGGGAAATGTTAAGTCCGGAATCCTTTGCAAGCTCAGCTGCAAGGATCATCATACGGCTGATATCAACACAGGAGCCCATATGTAATACTGGTGGGATATCTGCAAGCTCGCAAACACGTTTCAGACCTGCACCGCAAAGATCCTTTGCAGCTTTGTCCATAAGGCCTGCACGGGCTGCAGCCTGTGCGGAACATCCGGAAGCGATGATCACGATATCATTTGCGATCAGCTTCTTCATCAGTTCAATATGTGCTGTGTCCGGTCTTACTTTCGGGTTGTTGCAGCCAACCATAGCAACTGCTCCACGGATAACACCAGAAGTAATGCACTCAATAAGAGGTTTGGTTGTACCAGTCTCATCAACCTGAGAGTTGGTAACACCGTCAAGTGTCTTAACGATAGCTTCTACAGAATATCCAACTGTTGCTTTATGCTTCAGCTGAGGAATATGTACAAGCTCCGGTCTTCTGTTCTTGAAGTTCTCACATGCAAGCTTTACGATATTCTTAGCTGTCTCTCCTGCGTTGTCAGAATGGAACTCAATGAAATCAGAGTCTGGCATCTGGCAGATCGGAGAAGTTGTGATGAACTTGGTATGGAAGCATTTGGAAAGAGGCCCAAGAGCCGGGAAGATACACTGAACGTCAACAACGATAGCCTCACATGCACCTGTAAGCACTACGTTCTCCTGCTGCAGGAAGTTACCTGCCATCGGAATACCACGGCGCATAGCAACCTCATTGGAAGTACAGCATACACCGGATACAGTGATTCCCTTAGCGCCCATGGATTTTGCATAATCGATCATTTCCTTGCTGTCTGCATACTCACAGATCATCTCAGAAAGGCTTGGATCATGACCATGAACAACGATATTTACATTCTCTTCAACCATAACACCAAGATTTGCTTCTGTGTCAATTGGCTTTGGTGTTCCGAACAGAACGTCAGAGAACTCAGTTCCGCACATGGAACCGCCCCATCCATCAGAAAGTCCGTTACGAAGGGACTGACGGATCAGAGCCTCCGGCTTGCTGGTGTTACCCATATGGGTCATATGAAGAGCACAGGAAACCTCACGGTCGATCGCTCTTGGCTCAATGCCTGCTGCATGCCACAGATCCTGTGTATGCTGAGGAGCTCTTTTAAGCCATCTGGAATATCCTTTGATCTTTCCATATTCTTCCTGAGCAAGTTCAGACATCTCGTGAGCAAGATCGTAAATATCTCTTCCCTCTGTCTCAACGCCCCACTCTTTTGCAATACGGATCAGCTTCTCAGGATCCTTTACCTGATAATCGCCGCCCTCTTTTGCATGGCTCAGTGTGATACAGATCTCACGGCCGTGATCAGAATGGGTAGCAGCACCGCCAGCTACGAAACGAAGGAAGTTTCTTCCTACGATACCGTGTACGTCACATCCGCAGATACCTCTGGATGCCTTTGGTGTAATACGGCATGGTCCCATGGAACAGATACGGCAGCAAACACCCTGCTCACCAAATTTACAGTGAGGAGTCTGATTCTTTACACGCATCTGCCATGCATCAGCGCCTACCTTTGCCCCTGTCTCAAGAAGACGGGCTGTGGCAGCTTCAAACTCTTCCACTGTAGTCAATTTAAATTCGCTCATTATTAACCTCCTTAATGATCATACATCCATGCATGAACAATTTTCAAAAGAGAACCATGGATGTACTTCTTGGGTATATTAGATGATCCCAGGGCAGACATCCCATCCCCACCCATGGGATATTTTATTTAAAAAAAATCAAAGATTTAATTTGCCGGCAATTTCACGAAGTGCTTTCTTTACAGGATTATCCTCTGGAAGCTCTACCGTGGGACGTCCCTCACAGTCAAACTCATAAACAGACTCATCCTGCGGAACCACTCCCAGAAGTGTAAGACCCTGATTCCGGATCTCTTCCTGGATCCCCTCATTCAGCTTGCCCTGTGGCGCACGGTTCACGATCAGTCCTACTGTATCAGGATGCATGTTGCACTCCTGGATCAGCTTTGCAATACGTCCTACTGCCTGGATGCCCCTCCTGGAGCAGTCGCTCACCAGAATAGCCGTCTGCATGCTGGGCAGTACGCCTCTGCTGATATGTTCCATACCAGCTTCATTATCTACTACAAAGTAAGGATAATTGTTCTGGTATTTTGCCAGCTGTGTCTGCAGGAGGCCATTTACATAGCAATAGCAGCCTTTGCCCTGAGTCCTGCCCATAACCAGAAGGTCAAAATCATCATCCTCCACAAGTGCATCCTCAAAACGCATTTCAGCATAGTCAGCCTTGGACATACCGGTTGGAATCGGGCTAACCTTCGCCAGTTCTGCCTGTGCGATCTCTTCCCTTACATCGCCCAGTGTTGTCTCCACCTTTACGCCAAGAACCTCATTCAGATTGGAATTGGCATCTGCATCTACTGCCAGCACAGGACCTTTGCCCTGTTCGCAGAGATACTGGATCAGCATTCCGCATAATGTGGTCTTTCCAACGCCGCCTTTACCTGCAACTGCAATAACATGTGCCATAACTTTAAATGCCTCCTGTCAATTATCATAATGCTGCAATCTTATACAAGTGTGCGAAGTCCGGATCTGTCAATGATCTCAGAAACATCTTTCCATTTGTTAAGTGCATACAGATGGATACCGTCAACACCAAGTGCACGATACTCATCGATCTGTTTGATAGTATACTCAATACCCTCTTCTTTGAATGCTTTGATCTTATCATCATAGAACATATCAAATGGCTTGCCGTCTGCATCTTTTGCTGCAAATGGATTCGGGAACAGCCAATGTCTGGAGATCAGTCTGCAAAGCTCACGATCCATTACACAGCCGTTACGTGAAAGAGCCATATTAATGGTAGCAGACATATCAAGGATCGGCATTACTCCAACATCTACAGGCATTGTAACACCGGCTTTACGGATAGCATCCAGCCAGTATTTGAACTGCTCCATATCCCAGCAAAGCTGAGTCATGATATAATCAGCACCATTGTCCTGTTTCTGTCTGAGGACTGCAATGTCACTCTCAAGGCTGCGACATGCAATGTGTCCTTCCGGAGATCCTGCTACAGCGATCTCAAATTTATCGCCGTACTGGTCACGAACAAACTTAACAAGGTCTGTTGCATAATCAAAATCACCGCAGGTAGTAGTCTCGCCAAGTGGAATATCTCCACGAAGTGCAAGCATATGATCAACGCCCTCTTCCAGATACTGATCCAGCTGAGCTTTGATACCGTCTTTTGTATTCTTAATAACTGTAAAATGTGTTACAGGGATAGTACCTGCATTCTTGATCATCTGGCACACTTCTCTGTTGGCGCCTACATTTCCGCCGCCTGCACCATATGTACAGGAAATGTACTCCGGATGATATTTCATCAGGTGCTCAATCGTTCCAGGAAGATTTGCCATTCCTTTTTCCGTCTTCGGTGGGAAAAGTTCGAAGGACAGCAGCATCTTTTCTTTCATTGCTTCTGATAATTTCATTTTACATACCTCCACGTATATTATTTGCTTTATATAACTAAAGGCCAAAAAGCCCTTATTACCTGTTATTATGATTCGCATTCGTCCCAGCGATCCTGTAGGAATGCGGAAGCCATGACTGGCTAATCACATTTTACCTTAACAATACTGTTGGCAAGATCTACCATAAGGATACTGCCTTCTACAATACGCTCATCCCCCATGATATCACGAAGAACAAGCTTATCGCCATCTACATCAATACGGCTTACATTTTTGAAGATCACTGAATCATCACTCTGTTTGTAAACGGTTGCAAGACACATAGTCAAACGCCTCCTTAATATTCACAGCTGTAAAAACAGCCGCTTTGCAACAACCGTGCTTATGCACCCACTGTCATAATTGTTATTTGCTGATCTCTTCTTTTACAAGAGTAAGGGCAAGTCCAAGACGCATATTCCCTTTCTGAAAATCAGAAACTCCCTCGCGGATGGTCTTTGCAGCTGCAGCCATGCCCATCTTCTCTAAATTGTCTGCCATCTGATCCAGCTCTGCTGCATGGTGTTCATTATGCTGCAGCATATAAGTAAGAAGTGCTACTGTTTCATTCTTACAGTCGCCTCCCTGGCAGGATGTACAATGGTCACCGCACTGCTGACCCTCCCCGTGTGTATGGTCATGCTCTTCTCCGTGCTCATGTGTATGTGTATGGGAATGGCTCACTCCGTCCGCATGTGTATGCTCATGTGTATGTTCATGTCCATGCTGTACAAGATTGCCATTTTCGTCTTTAATCAAGTGCATGTGTATGCTCCTTTCTCTTTGCCCCACAAAAGGGCAGACTTATGACATAATTTTATCAATTATCATCATTATACAACCTTTTCAACCCGTTATCAAGGAATATTCACTGAATTTTAAACAAATATTGCATTTTTTAATGTGCATTTCTATTCTTTTTTACTTAATCACTTTACCTTGCTGATGTGTTCGTTTTCTTTTTAACAATCTTTTTCAAAAAAATATTCAAGAATGATTCGGCAGCATCATAAAAAAGCCTTCCCCCACTGGTATCCCGGATAAATATCCAGGACAGCCAGAGGAAGGAAGGCCTTTATCAATTCTGTGTCAATTCAGAAATCACATTATTTCTCAGGACCTGCAGATACAAGTGCTTTACCAGCTGCATTTCCTTCATATTTAGCAAAGTTCTTAACAAATCTGTCAGCCAGATCTTTTGCCTTTGTCTCCCACTCAGAAGCATCTGCATAGGTATCTCTTGGATCAAGGATAGCCGGATCAACTCCCGGAAGCTCTGTAGGAACCTCAAAGTTGAAGTATGGGATCTTCTTAGTAGGCGCATTCAGGATGTCACCGTTCAGGATCGCATCAATGATACCACGGGTATCTTTAATAGAGATACGTTTACCTGTTCCGTTCCAGCCTGTGTTAACAAGGTATGCTTTAGCGCCGCTCTTCTCCATCTTCTTAACAAGCTCTTCTGCATATTTGGTAGGATGCAGCTCCAGGAATGCCTGGCCGAAGCATGCGGAGAATGTAGGTGTAGGCTCTGTGATACCACGCTCTGTACCAGCAAGCTTAGCAGTAAATCCGGAAAGGAAGTAATACTGTGTCTGCTCTGGTGTAAGAACAGATACTGGCGGCAGTACACCAAATGCATCAGCAGAAAGGAAGATCACATTCTTAGCAGCCGGTGCAGAAGAAATCGGGCGAACAATATTCTTAATGTGGTTGATCGGATAAGATACACGGGTATTCTCTGTAACGCTCTTATCAGCAAAATCAATCTTTCCATCTTTATCAAGTGTTACGTTCTCAAGAAGAGCGTTACGTTTGATCGCATTGTAGATATCCGGCTCAGACTCTTTGTCAAGGTTGATAACCTTTGCATAGCAGCCACCCTCGAAGTTGAATACTCCGTTGTCATCCCAGCCATGCTCATCATCACCGATCAGAAGACGCTTAGGATCTGTGGAAAGTGTAGTCTTACCTGTTCCGGAAAGTCCGAAGAAGATAGCTGTATTCTCACCGTCCATATCTGTGTTTGCGGAGCAGTGCATGGAAGCAATGCCCTTCAGCGGCAGATAATAGTTCATCATGGAGAACATACCTTTCTTCATCTCTCCGCCGTACCATGTATTAACGATTACCTGCTCACGGCTTGTGATGTTGAACATAACAGCTGTCTCAGAGTTAAGACCCAGCTCTTTAAAGTTCTCAACCTTTGCCTTGGAAGCATTGTAAACAACAAAATCAGGCTCGAAATCTTTCAGTTCTTCTTCTGTTGGCTGAATGAACATATTTGTTACAAAGTGAGCCTGCCAAGCAACCTCAACGATAAAACGGATAGCCATACGTGTGTCTTTGTTTGCGCCGCAGAATGCATCTACAACATACAGTTTCTTATTGGAAAGCTCCTTCTTAGCGATCTCTTTAACTGCCTGCCATGCTTCCTGTGTTGCAGGATGGTTATCATTCTTATACTCGTCGGATGTCCACCATACAGTGTCCTTGGAATTCTCATCCATAACGATATACTTATCTTTAGGAGAACGTCCTGTATAAATACCGGTCATTACGTCCACTGCCCCAAGCTCGCTGACCTGACCTTTTTCAAAGCCTTCAAGTTCCGGCTTTGTTTCCTCTTCAAACAACATCTCATAAGAAGGGTTGTACACAATCTCAGTAGTTCCTGTAATGCCGTATTTTGTTAAATCGATTCCAGCCATCTTACATTTACCTCTTTCTTCAAATATTGTTTATTTACCTGTTGCGCAGGTATATGATATCTTTTTAACGATATCATTGCAAAGAAGTACCTTGTTCCTTCTTTGGTTATTATTATACATAATAAAAGAATAAAATCAACCAAAAAATACATTTTTTTCTTTCAACTATATTTGACTGTAGTAGTTTTTTAATAGAATTGAGTTAACTCTTTCACATTTCTATGTTATACTAGGACATGAATTTAGTGCAGCTTCCGCACATGTATTGAGGAGGATTGATTGATTTGAGAACAACTGTTTTTCTTAACAACGACAGAGAAATGCCCCTTCTTGGGCTTGGTGTTTATAAAACAGAAGATTCAGAAGCAGAAACTGCCATTAATGCTGCCGTAAAGGCAGGCTACCGGCTGATCGATACTGCTTCTGTATACAAGAATGAAGAAAGTGTTGGCAAGGCCATTGCCAAATGCGGCATCCCAAGAAAAGACCTTTTTATCACCAGCAAAGTCTGGAATACTGCCCAGCGCCTAGGTGATATTGACGGTGCCTTTTACAGAAGCCTGGAACGGCTGAAGCTGGATTATGTGGATCTTTATCTGATCCACTGGCCGGTACCCGGCTGCTATCTTGGCACCTGGCAGGCTTTGGAGAAGATCCTGGATTCCGGACGTGCCCTTTCTATTGGAGTAAGCAATTTCCAGATCCACCATCTGGAAGAGCTTAAGAAGGTTTCCGGCATCATCCCGGCAGTGAATCAGATCGAATGCCATCCATTATGTTATCCCAGGGAGCTGATCGAATACTGCGAATCCGAAGGCATACAGGTACAGGCCTATGCCCCGCTGGCCAGAGGAGCTTATTTTGACAATGATGTGATGTGTGTTCTTGCCACTAAATATGCCCGTACCCCAGCGCAGATCGGTCTTCGGTGGGCCATCCAGAAAGGCATCAGCGTGATTCCCAAGTCTGTTCATCCGGATCGGATTGCTTCCAATGGCAATATTTTTGATTTTACCATTGAAGATGAAGATATGGCTATCATTGACACATTAGACGAAGACTTCCACAGCTCCCACGTGCCGGAAGACCTGCGGGATGTGATCTTCTAAAACAAAAGAACCTAAAACAAAAGAACTGCTGTTTCCAGTAGCTGGTATAAGGCCTTTTATCCAGTACCTTATACTGTCGCAGGAAACAGCAGTTTTTATAATGATCAAACATTAAATATCACTTCTGGTTCAGTCTTTATTCATCCCAGGGCAGAGAGGAAATCTCTACCTTTTTATCACGGAGCATCAGATCGATCACTGCATCTGCTGCCGGCTTATCTTCAAAAAGGATCTTATTCACCTCATCTACAATAGGCATTTCCACTTCATACTTTTCTGCAAGTTCTTTGGCTGCCTTGGCAGAATACACACCCTCTACCACCATCTTCACTTCGTCCATAGCCTGTTTCATAGTGTAGCCCTTGCCCATCAGATAACCGGCTTTACGGTTACGGCTGTGCACACTGGCACAGGTAACGATCAGATCGCCGATCCCGGAAAGGCCGGCAAAGGTTTCTGCCTTTGCACCCATCCTTACGCCCAGACGTCCGATCTCAGCAATCCCTCTTGTAATGAGAGCAGCCTTTGTATTGTCACCATAACCAAGGCCATCTGCAGTACCTGCTGCAAGAGCGATCACATTTTTCAAAGCGCCGCCAAGCTCTACACCCAGAATATCCGGTGTGGTATACACACGGAACACAGGGCTCATAAAGATCTCCTGCAGATACTCTGCCGTCGCCCTTTTATGGGAGCTGACCACACAGGTGGTGGGAAGACCGCGGCTCACCTCTTCTGCATGGCTAGGCCCTGACAGCACACATACATCTGCACATGGGATCTCCTGCTCAATGATTTCACTTAAAGTCATAAGTGTTTTCTCTTCCACCCCTTTGGCAACATTCACAATGATCTGTCCCTGACGCACATAGGGAGCCAGACGTTTGGATGTGCTTCTTGTAAACGGTGAAGGAACTGCAAGGATCACCACATCCGGCTGATCCATTGCCAGTTTTTCATCCTTTGTGATCAGTATTCCTTCCGGGATCTTCACACCGGGAAGCTTTGCAGGATTTTCTCTTTTTTCGCAAAGAAGGGCAACCTCATCCCCAAGCGCAGACCACAGGATCACCTGATGTCCGTTATTGTTCAGAAGGATTGCGAGAGCAGTTCCCCAGCTGCCTGCGCCCATTACACTGATTTTTGCCATAGCATTCACCTCATTTATTTTCTAACCAAATTTTAATCAAAATAAACATTGTTTATTCTTTATTCTCTCTTACCGGCTTTTCCAAGATAAACCTTGCTTTCTTTGCCGGAAAGAAGTCTGGATATGTTGGATCTGTGTCGGTATACAGCCAGCACGGTCATCAGTCCCATTACCACATCCATCTCCACAGTATGGGGTAAATCCATGCCATAACATCCCATTGCTCCAAATACCACAAAACAGATCAATGCAGTTACATAGGCACTGATAGAGCCTACAGAGACATAATGAATCGTAAAGAACAAGATAAGAAAAACGCCAGCTGCGATCAGGAATACCTTCCAGTCAAGGGCAAGAAGCATCCCTGCAGAAGCAGCTACTCCCTTCCCTCCTTTAAAATGAAGATAAAATGGAAAATTGTGGCCAAGCACACAGCCTGCTGCTGTGTACATTCCCAACAGAGGAAGTATATCCTGATAATTGTTCTTAAACAGATGATCTACCAGAAGGATAGCCAGCACACACTTAAACATATCTCCCAGCAAAGTGATGGCTCCAGCCTTTTTGCCCAGTGTACGCAGGGCATTGGTGGTGCCAGCATTGCCGCTGCCGCACTGGCGAATATCAATATGATGGGATTTTCCTACCAGGTAGCCGGTCTGAAACATGCCGAATATATAGCCGATCCCCAGACAAATTAATCGTTCCATAATCTTTATTCCTTTTCTCCCCGTTCCCGTACAATAAATTTCAGCGGAGTCCCGCCAAAATCAAATGCATCCCGGATTTTATTTTCAATGTACCTGGTGTATGAAAAATGCATCAGTTCTTTGTCGTTTACAAAAATCACAAATGTAGGCGGTTTTACTGCCACCTGAGTCATGTAAAAGATCTTCAGCCTGCGGCCCCTGTCCGAAGGCGGCTGCTGCATAGCCACTGCCTCTGACAGGATCTCATTAAGCACACCTGTCTGGATACGCATATTCTGATTCTCGATCACTGCATCCAGTGTTTCAAACAGTCTGGAAATACGAAGTCCTGTCTTTGCAGAAATAAAAACGATCTCTGCATAAGGCATAAAGGAAAGCACCTCACGGATCTTGTTGGTATGCTTGTAAATAGTCTTGTCATCCTTTACAATAGCATCCCATTTATTCACTGCAATGATCACGCCTTTGCCGTTTTCATGGGCAACACCTGCGATCTTGGCATCCTGCTCTGTCACCCCTTCGGAAGCATCGATCATCACAACTACCACATCTGCCCGCTCTACAGCTGTAACTGTACGGATCACGCTGTAGCGCTCGATCTCCTCTTTGATATTCTTCTTTCGCCGAAGGCCTGCCGTATCAATAAATACATAATCCCTGCCTTCCCAGGTAACTTTTGTATCCACTGCATCCCTGGTGGTACCTGCAATATCCGATACGATCACACGGTCTTCTCCAAGAAGCTTGTTCACTAAAGAAGATTTGCCTACATTAGGCTTGCCTACAATGGCGATCTTGGGGATATCATCATCCTCACCATCTGTGCTGTCTTCTGGGAAATGCTTCACCACCTCATCCAGCATATCTCCCAGCCCCTGGCGGTTAGCTGCTGAAATGGCAAATGGCTCTCCGATACCCAGATTGTAAAACTCGTAAACATCCATCATGTACTTCTGGAAGCTGTCTACCTTATTTACCACAAGGACTACCGGCTTGTGACTCCGGCGCAGCATATCTGCCACCTTTGCATCCGCATCCACCAGTCCCTGACGTACATCTGTTATAAAAATGATCACATCTGCCGTATCAATGGCGATCTGAGCCTGCTCACGCATCTGTGCAAGGATCAGGTCACTGCTGTCAGGCTCTATACCACCTGTATCGATCATGGTAAATGTCCTGTCCAGCCAGGTAACATCTGCGTAGATCCTGTCTCGTGTTACACCGGGGGTATCCTGTACAATGGAAATCCTGCCCCCGGCAAGTACATTAAAAAGTGTGGATTTGCCTACATTAGGCCTTCCCACTATTGCAACTACCGGTTTGCTCATACATCTGTCTCCTTCTACGTTTTTTATGGTCAGGGGGTTGGATCATTGCAGATACAAGTTCTGCCCCTCCTTCATCAACAATTACGATCTCTACCTGTAAGCTTTGGGACAACTGCTCCACAGTCATATCATCCAGAAAAACGTCTGTCTCACTTCTAAGCATACTGCATGGAAGCAATAGCTTTTCTCCAAGCTCCACATCCTTAAGCTGCTTAAGCAGATCCTGTCCGGTGATCAAACCGGATACGGTGATCTTCTCCCCGAAAAATTCATTGGTGATCTTTCGTACCTGGATCTGTACTCCCGGATATTGCTGCCGTACAAGGTCTGCATATCCGGCAATAAAAGGCGCTGCAAGAGCACCGGTTGCAACTGTACCCGTAACCTTCCGGTCATCACCGGAAAGCTGGCCTAATGCCTGACGTACTTCCGTATCCAGAAGTCGTATCATGCCTACACCGTTCTCCAGCTGAAGGTATCCATCATAGGAATCCTCATTTGGAAGCTCTCTTTCTGCCAGGATGTACCATTCGTCAGAAGCATGGACAAAATGAATGTCATACTGTTCTTTCATCTTCTTCTGCCATTTTTCAATGATCGTAAGGGTTTCCAGCGCTTCCTTTTTGCCGAACAGTTCCAGGGGATAAAGTCCTTCCCTGTATTTGGTAAGTCCTACCGGTACAACAGAAACGCTTTGCAGTATCGGGGCATATTCTGCCAGCCTGGCTAAGCTATATTCCAATTCTGCACCGTCATTAAGGCCTTTGCAAAGTACGATCTGGCCGTTCATGGTGATCCCTGCCTCATACAGCCGCTTTACTTTCTTTAGTGCGTCTCCTGCAAAACGGTTATGGAGCATCTTGCAGCGAAGCTCTGGGTTCATGGTTTGAAAGGATATATTGATAGGCTCCAGATGATACTGGATGATCCTGTCAATGTCATGGTCGCTCATATTGGTAAGGGTCACATAGTTTCCCTGGAGAAAAGACAATCTGGAGTCATCATCTTTAAAATACAGTGTTTCCCTCATGCCTGGGGGCATCTGATCAATAAAACAGAAGACGCAGTGATTGGAACAGGATCTGTAATCATCCATCAGACCGTTTTCAAATTCCACTCCCAGATCTTCTTCATATTCTTTCTCTACTTCTAGTTCCCAGATCTCTCCGTCTGCTTTTTCTACCTGAAGGACTACGTATTCTTCATTCATCAGATATCGATAATCAAATACGTCTTCTACCTGCTGTCCATTAACCGATAACAGGATGTCTCCCGGAGCCAGCTCCAATTCCTGGGCAATGCTGCCGGGAAGTATACGGGAGATCACATGTCTTTTCTTTTTTTTCATTATTAACTCCGTTTATACCAGTTCCGGAATCAATTGCCGTCACTGATAATGATTTGTTGCCCACCACTTGCAGGTGGGTGGCATGTTACATCTGATATATCATACCAATTTTGGGGGCAAAAAACAACCTGAAATTTTCCTGGGTGGGTGTGGCATTCGGATTGCAGTAAAAAGGGGACGAAAACGCCGCACAGCTGTATACGTCTAGCTGTGCGGCATTTCGTTTGGTGTTTTAACATCAAAATCTTATTTTACAATAAATGTAAAGTATACATTGTCTTCTGTTGAGTCAGGATCCATGGAGAAGCAGATCCTGTAGGTTCCTGCTGCAACAGCTGATGTGAATGTAACAGCATCCTCTCTTATAGATGTAGTTGCCTGATGGGTAAGTGTACCTTCCCATACCACAAAGTCAGTGCTGTCTTTATCAACAGGTGTAAAGTTACACAGTGTACCCTGCTTTTCAATAGTGATTGAAACTACTTTGTCTGTCTCACTTTGATTGCAGGATGTTTCCAGGTGGAACTGAAGCTTCGTCTGGGTGCCTTGTGGGATCACGTAGGAGTCAACTTTAGGATTCAGTACTACATCCAGCAGTGGCCGGTCTGCGAGAACGGTGTTGGTGTATGTAATGCTTGCTGTGTTGCTGACTTTGTTTCCTGCGATGTTTCCTCTTGGGTCCTTGCCGTATACAAGACACCATTTTATGGTGTAGGTTCCGCCAGGCAGGTCTGTAAAGGTCACTGTCTGACTACTTGTGGCTTCTGATACAGGGAACAGCACTTTGTCTTTGCTGATCCATATGCCTTCCAGTTGGTTCCATTTGGCTTTTGTCCTGTAGGATACGGATACATCTCCTCCGCTTTCTGTTTTCAGTTCTGCCATCAGGTACAGGTTCTGTCCTGTCAGGTTTGCCGAATCAGCGGGCAACACACTAACACTTGCCTTAATCGTTGTCCGGCCGCCAGCACTGTCCACCCTAGCTGTTACAGTGCCTTGTGTTACAGAGGTGTAGCTGTAGCTTACCTTTGTTCCCATGTTGATGGATGATGTTCCTTCAGAGTCTGGAAGCAGGGTGAATGTTACGTTTCTGCTGCTGTTTTGCGTAATCTTTGTTCCGGCAAAGTCTGCGGACAGAAGGAATACTTCCTGTTCAGGTGCATTGTCAGTGTAAACCTTGGTCTGGAATTTTGTGGTTCCGCCCATCACAGTAAACTGTGAGAACTTTACGCTGGATATGCCGCCATCAGGAACTGTGTAGTAGTAATACTGTCCTGCACTGTCCGCTGTCTTTGGAACAGTGAGTGTCAGCTTTGTTCCTGCCGGAAGAGCCGAACTGAATGATGCCATGTAATCTCGTCCCTGGATGGATGTGCCTGTGCTTGTAAGACGCGTAGTCCAAGCCTGATTGGTCTGGATGTTTACAAATGCTTTCCCATCTGTAAAGTCTGCAAATACACGGCCTTCTTTTATGGATGTGGTTCCTGTTGCCAGTAGCCATACATGTACAGTCAGTGTTTTTGTGCCATCTGCATTATCAGAAACATCCTTTGTGTCCGCTTTGTTAATGGTTGTTCCTAAAAGAGTTGTGCTGTCAGTAAGTCCTGCCGGAAGTGGTTCCCCTTCTTTTACAAGGGCAGTACGCTTTCCATTCTGGTTGATATACCAGCCGGCAAAAATATTTGACTTATCATTTTCCGGTTTTCCAGGTACACCATCAACTGGTGTGATGGTGATTGCGCCTACAGCGCCACCTTCCGTATAATTCTGTTCCGTGCGGAGTACTTTTTCAAGTTTGTCTGTATTAAATCCTGTCCCCTTTACATCATAGGTGATCCTGTAATGATCCTGTACAAGAGTGCCGGACAAGCTGCTGTTTGTCTCTGTCACTTTAGTGAAGGTATCTCCATAAGCTCCAAGTGCACCGATCTTTGATGCGGTGACTGTAGTACCTGTCAGGGTTACTGTAGTCACCTGGCCGTGTGCTGGCTTGCTTCCAATACTGCCTGTGGAAGCTGCCACGCTGCCGCCCTGAATGGTCAGGTCATTTGCATACAGGTTCGTTACGGTTGTGGTTACACCTTTCAGGGTGATATCCATAGTTCCGTCACCAAAGTCTCCTGTTGCAGCAGGTGCACCACTTGCTTTTAATACACCGCCTTCCTGTGTATAAGAAGAACCATCTGCATTTGCAAATATGGTGTTCCCACCTGTAAAGGTGATGCCTGCATCAGCATCAGCGGTTGCTGTGATTGCAGTATTAGCTGACACTGTTGCTGTTTTGCTTACAGTGAGCATGCCTTTTAGCTGAAGCTGTGTATCTGTGTTAATTGCAAGATCCCCAACATCCACAGATGTGTTTGCTGTATTTTTCGGTGTCCGCACTTCCAGGGTACTGGTGATCTGCGAAACAGTAAGATCAGGTGCAGCAGTCTTTGTGCCTTCCTGGATCAGCAGATAATCTTTTCTTGCATTGTCGGCAGCATGAGAATTTTCTGCCTGAGTGTAGCTGTTTCCGTCTATCGTGACGGATCCGTTGGTCATTTCCAGGATCTGGGTACCATCCACATTTACGTCTGACACTGCATCCTTTATGTACAGGATGCCGGTATACAGATCAGAAATACCATTAATACCATGACCGGTGCAGATTGCTTTTACTTTTGAATCGGTCACTGTTACGCTGCCAGTACTGCTGCTTCCCACAGGTGCAGATATTTCTTTTCCTGAAATATTATCCTGAAGGTTCAGGTAGATCTCAGAATTTGTGATCGTCAGTATATCTTCTCCGTAAACCGGATCTGTCAGACTGCTGTCTGCGCTTCCAAGCTTACAGGAATCAATGGTAACATGCTTTCCTTTTGTAATGGATGGGCCTGCCATATGAGTGGTTTCAATCTTTGACAGTGTAACATTTTTCAGATCCACCATATGTACATCCTTGCCGCCGATCCATGCGCCGGAGTAAACATCCGTATCAGAGCCTTCCTTTACTTTCATGGTACAGTCAGTAATACTGATGTTTCCTGCACCTGTTCCATCAGAGGCTGCACCGATGCCGGAGGCAGAAGAGCCTGCTGGCATATTTAAGGATATATCCAGATCGGTCAAGGCAATCCTTCCGTTTGCCGGCTGTGCTGCTGTGCCTCCAATGGCCGCATCACCAACCCCTGGTGTTAATGTAATGGTTCCGTGAGCTGTACTACTTCCTTTCAGCTGTACAACAGAGCCACCAGGTACCAGAATATTCTTTCCTGTAAGGGCAGATGCCTGTCCATCATAGTCCAGTGTAAGGGCTGCTTTTGTATTTGTTTTCAGTTCCACAGAATTATTGGAGCTGATATTCAGGTTTCCAAGAGCAATCTCCCTGCCCTCCAGATTTCCATCAATGATCAGACGGTTTGCTGTTGCATTTGCTCCGCTGTTCTGCCTGTTCTGGAGAACCACATAAGTGCCCGGCCAGGTCTTTGTCACTGTGCCCTCGGCTCTTTCCTGGGTATATTTATCCGGTGCAAGGGTAATGGTTCCTTCTTCCAAATACATGGTCATCACGGTTACATAAGTGGCATCAAGGGCTGCTGCATTCATCTGCACCCCATAGCTGCTTCCATCTGCTGCTTTCTGTGCATAATCAGGAAGCTTATACTGCAAGCTGCCCTGGCCATCCGGTGTACGGGTAATCGTTACAAATTCCGGTGCGAAATCATAGCCAGTGCCCTTTGGTGTAAAGTGAATATCAGAGTGATATTTCACATCAGCGCCTGCACTGGTAAGTTCTGTCATAGCGTTGCTTCCTACACCGTCACCGTATGTAATGGTCCAGTATTTTAAGGTATCTGCATCTGCTGTCAAGCGCCAGGTCTTTGCCTGATAAGAAAGCGCTACATCGATCTGGCCGTTATTTGCTGCAGACACCTGCATATCTGCTTTTTTGTAAGCAGTCGTACCATTCCCATAGATCCACAGATCAGATGCAGGCTTATAGCCTTCGATCTGGATCAGATTGCTGATCAGGTCGCTTCCGTATGCCTGTTTCACCTGTCTGGTCACTTCCACTGCATCTGTATCATCCGGCTGTGTAAAGTCTCCCCAGCTTCCTATCGTAAGCAGTCCTGCTTTTTCCGGAAGCTGTACAGAATAATTCACCGTATAAATAGTTGGCTGAAGCCGTACAGATACATGGTTATTGATGAACTGATCCTTCAGCGTGTTTTCGCCGGATCCGCTGCTTGCAAAGTTCATCTTAAGATCAAAGATGTAGGTATGATCTGCAGATATCACCTTTGAGTGATATAGGGTCAGAGTAACCTGCCATCCTGCTTCGATTTCTTTTTCAAAGTCCAGGGTGCCATTTACTGCTTTTGACAGATCCAGAGTCTTTGTGTCTGTACCTTTACTAAGGGTCACAAGCAGTGCCGCTGTATTCTCTGCGCTGTACTGCTTGCCATCGGTTGTCCAGGTGCGGTCATAAGCATGGGCTTCCATCACTTCTTTGGATACCAGCTGAAGTGCAGCCGATCCCATGGTCAGGCTCATGGTAACTCTGCCATTTTGCATACTTGCAGGCAGTGTATAGGAATCCACTGTCAGATCTGAAGTAACCGGATCTGTTTTAGAATTCATGGTCACATTCCTGTTTACCTGTGCTGCATAGACAGTGTAAACCATAATGTCGTAGGTTCCAAGCTGCTTAGCTACTTGTTTAAAGGACTCACTTTTAGCATCGTACTCTTCTTTTGTGGAAGGATATATTTCTGCAGTTGTAGTAGGACCGTTTACATACCAACCAACAAGGGAGTATCCCTGTTTTGTCACTTGTGAATTTCCTGCAGTACCGTACTTTGTAGGATAATCAGACCATACATTCCAGGGACCGCTGTATTTGATGGTCTGCTGTTCCTGGCCGGCAGGATCAATATATCGTTCCACGAATACAAGGGATCTTTCCCTGTAAACTGCGTACATGGAAATAGTGGATCCGTCCGGATAATCCGGCACAGAATAACTGCTTCCATAATTTGCGGCAATGTCTTTGGAATAAGCATCATCCTCAGGCAGGAAGAACAAAGAACTTCCTGCCTGGTACAGGGTTCCGCTATTGGATATTGCAGTTACAGCCTCTGCATAATTCTGATAGGTTTTATACCCTGCAGCAATTGCCTGGTCTGTAGTTCCAGGATCCAGTGCGGCAAAGGTTCCTCCCAGGAAAAATCTTTTGGCGTTTTCCTCCGGTGTTCCTGTTGTGCTGCTGTTATATGCATACCAGTTTCCGTCCCTGCTGGGCCAGATACTAGAATCTATGGTCTGGCCAACGGTTACGGATATCCTTGTTACAGGATTCACCCGATTAAAGTAGGTGTAATGATAGGTTTTGCTGGTATCCTTGCTGTACAGATCCACCTGATAGGTATTGGCTTTCCATGCAGCATACAGATTCACATCTGTAAACCTTGGCGTTGTTCCTACAGAAGATACTTTGGAAGGGTTTGCCTCTGCTTTTGCAGCATCTTCCAGGCTGGTGTACCATCCAAGGAAGGTATAGCCCTTTCTGGAAAGCAGTGTTCTGTAGTCTGCAGCTGCATACTGCTTGTTAGTATTGTAATATGCTGCTGTAGTTCCAAGTACACGATAAGTAATCCCATTCTCACCGGTAGTACTTTCCAGCACCTGTGTAGTGTTATCTGCTGCTTCTGTATGATAACCGGCAAGAGGAGCTCCGTATGCCGGATTCTGGGTACTTGCCTGTGTATTGTCTGTCCAGTGTCCGCCATTCAGGTCATAGGTTACATTTACCGGCGTATATTCCGCTGTAACGCTTAGCGCTATCTGATCCGGGGTTCCGTCCGGAGAACCAAGAGTTACATCCAGAGTGCGGATCAGCAGTGCACTTAAGGCCTGGGCAGAAGAAATCTTTTCTTTTACAGTTGTTCCATTCTCTTTATACGAATAAAACCATCCGTTTTCATTATCAAAGGTGCTTCCTTCTTTCCATGCATAAGGAAGTTCTGTCATGTAACGATTTCCCTGTGCATCTTGATACCAGAAGCTGTTTGCCTCTGTTACCGGCGTATCATATACCCAGTAGCATTCCAGCGAAGTGATTGGTGGCTGACCTGCAGATGGTGCCTGCTGACCTGCAGTAACCCAGCTGCCCTCTCCTGCTAAAAACTGTACCTTATAGGTATTCACCTGCCAGATGGCATAGATGGTAGTATTGGCAGTGAAAATGCTGTCTTTATTTACCCATCCCTCAGCGCTGTCCTTTGTAGCATCTTTATCTGTATTCCAGCCAAAGAAGGTATAGCCTTTGGATGCTGCCTGTACCAGACCTTCACTGTTTCCTTGTGTTACACTTGCATCTGTAAACGCCGGAATTGTTCCAAGTGTTTTATCTACTCCAACATTTTCCCGGATAGCAGAAACCCCTGTAGTAAATGATGCATCCACAGGTCTGCCGTTTTTCTGATTCAGATCGAAGATCACCGTTGCATATCTCTTCTGTACCAAATGTACATGAAGAATGATCACTGCCGTGCCATCCCCGTTTGTATCCTTTGTTTTGTAATATTCTGCCAGTGCCTTTGTCACAGTGCTGATGGCACTAATGGACTTATCTCCTGTGTAGCCGTCCTCCTGGATCTTCACCTCCGTCACGCCAAGGGTATTGGTGGAATAATTAATCAGGTTTACACCGGAGGCGGTAAGGATCCTGTCCCCATATGTAACATAAGCCATTTCAGAAGACACATAGGAATTGCCGTCCTCTGCCTTTTGCCAATGACTGTTGCCTGCAAATTCTGCTTCATTATAATACCCGGCAGCACTGCTCTCATCCATCCTCAGCTGGAATTTCACCTTGACCTTTTCCCACTTTGCATACAGGGTAAAGTCATTTGCAACTGTAGTATTAACCTGGGTGGAAGGACTTCCTGTACACTCCGGATTGTTGTACCAGCCTCTGAAATAATAGCCTTCACAGAACCCGTCCTTAAGAGGAAGCTGCTGATCTGTTGCAGTGGATGTATAGTTCTCAGGATTTTCATTATTCACAAGCTTTTCATCAGCATCCAGAAGGATTCCCTGTGGATTCAGCACATATGTAATAGATACAAGATGGGTGCCAAATACGGTCTGATCCTTAGCACCGGATCTGTCATTGTACTGCTTGTCATCCTCAGCTCTAGAAATACCTTTTTCCCCATAAGCTGCAGAATAAAGGCCTGCCTCCTGAACCCTCAGCCGTCCCTGTCCATCTGTAATCTGAGCATAAGCATTTGGTGCATAGACCTGGGCTCCCTCTGTAATAGTCAGGTTCTGGGCTGACAGAGAATCTGTTACCCACACACCAATATAACTGCTTTTGTATCTACTTGGCTCATTGCCCTGATATGGATTATCAAATGCATTCTTAGCTTCTTTAATCTCAACAGTCCCATAGTCTGCACTGATCTTAGCGGTTTTAATGCTGGTGTCATTGCCTGAAATCTGGATCTGACCATAGGGCGCACATATACTGCCTGTGGCAGCAGCATCTGCCATAGCTACGCTGCCTCCTGCGATCTGGAGTTTGCTTGCAGGTACGTGATTTCTAATACTATCCCCTTTTGCTGAGTAATAATCGGAAAGAGCCTTTGTCTGCGACTGGTTCATACCAAGCACAGCATTTTCTCCCAGATTCACCTGTCCGCCAGAAAACTGAACCGTGGTATTGGCGCCGCCCAAATAGCCTCCATCTTCAATATTCACAGTGCCACCATTTATGGTTACTGCAGAAGACTGTTGATAATTGCTGTAATCATAGATGGGATACTTATATACGTAGTCCAGCTTGTTTGCAGGAAGCTGCTGTATAAAGCCGTACAAATAACCGGATGTACCTACTGCTGCCGTATTTAACGTTCCACCGGATACTGTAACCTTTCCGTTCCAGTCACCACCTGCAAATTTCCTGGCATTTACAGTACCAGACTTGATCACAAGGCCAGGGAAATCATTTCCATTGATTACGTTGGTCTGCTTACTGATTCTTTGATCCAGTACAGCCTTTGTGGAAGCACAGTAAGAAGAGCCGCTGCTTTGAGGCGAATAGAATCCACTGACAACTACATAATCTGCTTTAACGGTACCGCCATCCACCAGAATATCCTTGGAAAAGAAATAGCTTTCTTCACTTCCGAAAGACTTTACTGTTAAAACAGCATTCGTAAGAACCTGTACCTTGGTAAACCAAAGGCGACTGTCTGCCGTATACTTAGCGCCGTTTTTAAGAATCACTTCTTTGGCCTTACTTGTTTCGTAATCATTGATGGTATGGGTTCTTGTGTCAGCTGATGGCTCAAAATTCGTAACAATTTCCGAATCGTCAACCGTTAAGGTGCCGCTAATTCCATAATCAAAAGGATAACCTCCAGTACTTTCACTTCCAATGGATTTCCACTGAATCTTACTATTATCACTGACTGTCACATTCCCACAACCGGAAAACAATTCAGTGGTATAGGAATATCCGGTGGTAATATCAATGTTACTTCCCTGGATCTTTATGTCTTCAACCTTCCTTGCAAACCCGGTGCTGTCTCCCCATGCTTTACTGTAGAACGTACAGTCTTTTGTGGTAAGGGAACCGCCTTTTTGTGTTCCATACAGCAGATATCCACCATAACCGGATTTATAATTAAGCTTAAGATCCTCAAGTGTCAGATTTCCAGGTTTTCCTGCGATCGTCCCGGCATTGATCAAATAATCAGAAGGCGAATTGGTCTGTGCACGGTTAAAATACAGCACATCTTTACCTGTGCCATTCATCCCGGCAAGCGTAAGGGAAGAAGGATCTTTCAGCTTGAAACGGAAAAGAGCAATTTTCCCATCCAACTGAAGCTTTACATTTCCACCCTGGCTTCCATCTGATGAGCCTTCCACCAAAACTCCAAACTGATCGTCCTGACATTTTTGATAGATCCTGGACAATATGATCTGATTATCGGAAATGGTCTGATTATTAAAATCTGATGCAAAACGGATCCGATTGCCTGTCATATCTGCTGCATTTACACCCGTAAGAGCTGCCTTATCAGGATCTTTTATCTGGTCATTTTTCAGATTAGACTGCACGATCCTATAATTTCCGGAATAAGTAAATCTTTTATCCGCATCCGTGGCAGTCAGTTTTCCGGAACTGTCTACATCCACAAGCTGAGTTACAAATCCATTGCTGTCAAAGCTGTAGCTGCTGACCCATAGATCCAATGGTAGGGCATGTACATCATCCACCACATAGATATAGGTATTTCCCTTTGGCATATCAAAGGTGATACTGTTCCCCTGCCAGTTTTTTCCTGCAAGTGCATTGTGATACTGGCCATTTCCATCAATATACCACACCACAGTCCGTGTACGATATAGCTCAGACTGTACCGTAAGGGTGATCTCAGTGCCTCCGGATACTGATGCCGTCTTTACTTCAATCTGCTGCAGATTTGAAATATCCGTCATGGTATTAGATGTAAATACAGCATCATCACCTTTCGCCGTCAAAGTATACAGATCTGTACCATAAACCTTAGTCAGATTATACTTATCTTTTGCAGCATATAACAGAAGCTGATCTTTCTGACTAACATTAATATTAGTGCTTTCAGGAAGTAAAAATCCATCTGCATCAATGCCTGTTGTCTCTGGTCCGGAAAGAGAACCAAATTGCCAGGATCCTGTAGTTCCATCGGCTGCAACTGGCGGTTTAAAGCTGATCGGATCTGTGAGCCAGCTTTTTGTAGTTCCATCCGTATCCTGTGCAGCTAAACGAACATTATCCGGCATGGATGCAAATCTATTGGAAGCCTCTGGAAAATCTGTATTATCATAAATATAATTAATATATTCATCACTTTGAACAGTTGTTGTGCCCTGGGTTGTTTTACCCTGGATCGTGCCACCGGTGATTTCTACCAGGCTTCGCTGAATGCTTCCTTTCGTTCCATGGCTGGCTCTTGCTCCGATCTCATCTGCATTCACGGTACCGCCGGTAATAAGTGTTTTTTTCCAGCGCCTGGTGCCGTCTGCATAAACCGTATTCAGATGATACACATTTCCTACGGTTTTTGCCGTTACCTGTCCGCCTGAAACTGTAAGATCACTTTTTGTACCAAAGCTTCCGTCGCACCAGATCAAGCCATCAGATACTGTGGTTTCATTAAAGAATGTAAGATTGCCGGCTGCATAAACCTGTGCCCCGGAAAAAGCAACAAACCTTGGTGTGTTTGTGCCTGGTATATAAGTACTGTTTCCAAGCATCACACATTCATTGTTTGCATAACCGGAAGCTGCTTTTACCCCATTTTGCAAAGCCGTATCATCAAGTGAAACCTGAGATCTCAAATCCCCATTGTCATCCAGGCACTGAAGCACATACTCCCGAACCGGGTTCTCCTGATCCATAGATGTAATAGAGAGATTGTAATAATCCACTCCGCCTACAGCTGTGGTTTTATAATAACCGAACAGATAAATCCTGGTAGAGGCTCCTCCAAAACTATAGGTTCTTGTGGTAGCAACACTGGAAGAGAATACCCTGAAGGGATAATCATCCTCGTTCTGATTTGCCTGTGCAATAGAATAAATACGACTATCACTACTGTTTAGAGATGGATAATACCTGCTTGTCTCTTTATCATATCGGATGTTTGAATAGGTATTGGTGGTGATCAGGTTGGTGACCAGCCGTGCAGATCCATTTGTGGTAATATAAGAACCAACGATCAGTGTATTACAAATTACTGTTCCATTGGTGAATCTGGTATTGGATGCATCATACACGGTACCCTTTACGATCACATATCCACTGGTATTAATATCACCGGAAGCATACTGATCCTGATTTGTGGTCAATACGTTTCCATCAATAACCACAGAAGAAGAACCCTTAACAGACATGGAGTGACGGTTGGACAAAACATCCCCATAAATGTGAGCATAGCTGGCACCGCTTATGTTTATGCCATAATAATATCCACGTGCTTCTCTTACATATAACTGACTGTCTGCCACGTTCATATACATGCTGTAGGTGAATATAGTCCTGTCTTTTGCCTGAATACTGGATTGGTTGAAATTCACCGATCCAACCCGTGAGGTATAGGTAAGATAACGAAATGGATTTTCCTTCTCATAAGCAGTTACGTCCAGCTTCTGAATCGTGCAGCTAAAATCGCCGAAAATCGTTCCCAGTACAGCTTTACTGTTTCCAGTATCAATTCCCTGTACATAGACGGTTCCTCCGAATTTTGCCTCCGCATGAAATCCTGAAGTGGAAATATCAGCGATCACATTGTTATCGCCTTTCAGATTCAAATAAACCGTATACTGATTGGTTTTATCTGTATCCAGAACCACATTGGCATACTGGGTAAGATCTGTATTTGCAAGAGTCTGACTCATACTTTTTCCCTGATCGTCAGACAGATTCTCCAGTTCGATCCCGCCCAGCTTTGTTCCTGCTGCCTGATCCCTGTAAGCATCTGTGGCAATCATCTTACAGTCTTTCAGGGTAATGGTCATGGCTGATACAAGAGTCAGCTGATTCTGAGTTTCCTTATTTTTACTTGTAATACAGAATGAATCTGTATAATCCCAGACATAGAAATACTCGTCCTGATGGCCTGCATAAGAAGCGTCTGCCTGAAATGCAGGGCTTAAGGCATTTACTTTCATGCCATCATATTCAGAAGGGGTCATCACCTGCGTATACCAGAAGCCATCCACTGTACGGCCATTAGGCATCGTCACCTTCTCTTCAAAAGTGATCTTGCTTACAGACAGATCCACATATAAAGAGGAAAGATCAGACGTATAGCTTGCCTTAATATTTCTGTAAGGCATCACAGCCTTCCATGTGAGATAACTGGCACCTGAATCATAGGTGGTTTCCTCTGGCAAAAAGCCTTCCGTAAATGTCCACCTGCAGAAATTCAGCGGATTTGTCGCGCTGCATCTCCAAACCAGTTCACTGCCGGTTGTAACAGAAATGGTCATGGTCTTTTCAGAGCCATTAGGTGTCTGAACCTGACCATTCACCAGAAGCTCCCATCCATCAACCACATCCACAGTCAGCTTATACTGGCCGGTTCCCCATAAGCTTGTAAGCAGTATCGGGGTACTTATGATCTTGGCTTCATAGTGAGCAAGGGACTCCCCTTCTCCTTTATTATCCAGGATGCTTCCCGCAGAGAAGGTCATGTCTTCTAAAAGCATTGCTCCTGAAGGTGTAGACCAGCCTGCAAACTCCTGTTTCTCTGCTCCTTCCCTCTGATCCAATAATATCGGCAGCTGTGAAAGACCGATTCCCGCAAGATAATCGGACAGCTTTTCCCCATATACAAAATCGTCAAATTGCAGCAGATGATTGGCCTCATCCCAAATCACATATGAATTGGATTGTGCAAAAGCAGAAACCGAATCATAAATTGTAGTATCATCTGTCTGAACCTTCAGTTTGGTCAGATCTACATTACTGGAGATCAGGAATCTTATAGGAAAGTGATCTGCTGTCCATACGGCCGTAAGCGCTATAGAAAAAGTACCATCTTCCGATTCTGTAGCATCCTCCAAAGATACTGTATAACTGTCCTTAATAAGTGCACTGTTTTCATCACCAGGCAGGATCTTCCATCCCTGGAACTTGTATCCAAACCGATAAGGTGCAGGTAGTGCTAACACATCTCCCCAGACACGATTCTCATATGTAGTCACTTGATTCAGGGTCTGGTAGTCATCATTGCTGTTTTCATCCGGAATATAGCCCAGGTCTACACTTACTGTTACCGATGCTGGTTCCATCTTTGCATTTAAGGTAAGGTTGCTGGCATATCCGGCAGGTAGCACCGTATTAACTGTACTATCCTCTCCGCAGGTCCAGCCTTTGCAGGTATAGCCTTTCTGTACATATACAGGCAGCTGGATCTGATCTGCTGTCCCAACATAAGTACCGGATGCCTGGTGAAATCCGATCATCTCTCCTGTGCCGCTGATGGTTCCGGTATACTTTACACGATAGGTATCCGGCCATGTGTCTTCCTTTGTAAGCTCAGCCTTATCATGTAAATAAGTAATTCCATAATCACAGATAAAATTAGTATCAGAAGCATTGGAAATTGTCTCTGCACCTGTGATGGACACATTGGCTGTTCCATTTTCAGTAGTTCCAACAGCTCCTATATTATGAAGTGCATTTCCGCTTCCTGTAAAGGACACAGTCTTTGCACCGGTTACATCTTCTTCAAATCCAAGAAGAGAGGCGTTCTGCACTGTACTGCTATTTACAATCAGATGGTCTGTTGCTGCCACTTTGCAGTCTGAGGCATCCATTACTGCATTATCCAGTGTAATGGAGCCGGCATCCAGATCATGAAATACCAGGCTGCTTCCAAAAAGGGCAATGGATCCGCTGCCTGTGGTACTTCCTGTTACAGTAAATGAATAGCTGCCAGCCTGGATAGTCAGACTGCTGCCTGCTGCCAGTTCCATATTCCCGATCTCCAAAACATCAGAAAGGGTCAACACAGCCTGTGCATTTTCCATCAGTTTTAAAGTGCCGATCCTGGAGCTTTTACTTACTGAAAGCCTGACGGAGCCAAATCCCCCATCTCCTTTTGCAATGGGATTGATCTGCAAAACAGACAGTTCACTTCCTGTACCAGCAAGGTCCACGGAAATATCCTGCTGTCCGGAATAAGGATTTCCATTGTATGTGTTGTCACCCACATAAACGGTTCTTGTACCTGCATCCTGTCCGCTTCCGGTAAGGCGGTATCCGTTTCCAGTGCCTGTCAAAATGTCGCCTGCAGAAGTAGAAACAAACTGTGCATTGGTGAGAAGATAAACCTGTTCCACAGATACTGTACTTAAATTAATTTCTGTAAGTCCTTCCTCTGCAGCAGGCATCGGATCAGCCATTGGATGATCTGTAAAAATCTCCTCTGTCTGGCCTTCTTCTGCTATCTGTGTTTCCTGGGAAATCGGTGTTTTTCCAGATATTTCGGTTTCTCCAGATATCTCTGTTTCCCCGGATGCAGAAGCATCTGTCTCTTCTTTTGCAGACGCATCCTGCCCCTCAGTTTCCTGGGGCTGTTCTTCCTGAGGCAGCTGTACCTCCTCCGGTTCTTCTGTATCTTCCACATCCATGACCTGAGTACTTTCCAGGACTTCCGGCTGGGTATCATCAGCCAGTACAACCGTTCCTGAAACACTCTGCATGATCATTGCAAATGCGAGGAGGATACTTATTAATTTGTTCATTTTTCTGTCTTTTCTGTTCAAGCCTTTTCCCTCCTCGTTTTATTTTGTCAGATTGATCTCAGTCCCCATGCCGGATCGTTCTGTAAAGTTATCTGTAATATTCTTGAAAAACAGCAATTGATATGTAGTATTATCTTCTGCTTTAAGAATCCCCTGTCCGGATGCATCTGACCAATTTGCCATATCTTGGTTGGTGCTGTCAGGATCCAGCTGCCCGGTCTGCCATTTGACTGTAATATTTCCACTGTAGTCATTGGTCAAGATGGTAAGAAGTACAGATCCATCTGACTGATCCTTTACTGTATAAGATGGGATGCCCTCCGATACGACCTTAAAAGTAGCTGAAAGTGTTTTCTTATAAGGTGCTGTAACATTTACAGTAATGGTTACTTTATCACCCTTCTTTACATCTGTACCAGGAGTAAGATGAATGGTCTGGGATGTGCGGTCTTTACTCTTTTTGAAAACGCCTTTATTAGGATCACTACATACCCATTTTCCATCCACGTTTACTGTATAGCTGATGTCGTCCCCTGCAATAAGGGCAACATTCTCTTTTTCGTAATTATATAGAAGAATGTCAATTCCGGATCTCCAGTCTGTTACATCATAGAAGGCTCCTTCTTCTTCCAAAAGATCGGAGGTTATATGAAAATCGGATGACTTCATTTCTTCCTGTTTCTGATTATCTGCTCGGTATCTGGCCAGAACCCCTCCTGCCAGAATACCCACAAGAACCAATAGAAGGAACAGCCACAGCCATTTCTTCCCGAATCTGTTTCTTTTCTTATGATTGCCTGTCCGGCTTGTATTGATCTCTCTTTTCATCATTTTGAATCTTCACCGCTCTCTTCTAGTCTGTCTGCTTTGCATTCACATTTAATACAAGCAAGGATGTACCGCTTGTATTTGCGTATTTTGCATCTGCTTCTTTACTGGGCCAGCTTACACTTAACACATAATTCTTTTCCAACGCTTCTGCCGGTGCAAAGGTAACTGCAGCTGATTCCTGAACCAGAACTGCATGGTCCCCAAAACTTTTTACCTTGCACATTTCTTTGCTGATCCCGGATTCTTCAGGATCCACTTCTGTTACTTTGCATTCAAGGGGCATGCTGCCTGTCAGCTCCAGCCCGATGGTATATTCCGTAGTGACCTCATTCACTTTGCTGTCTTTCTCGTTACTTACTGTAAAATGGTATTCACAGGTATCTCCTGGCTTTTGCACTTTTTTCAGATCGATCATCTGGCTCCCATTGCCATCTGCAAGCTGAAACACAAAAGCCGCCACCCTGGCGGTATCGCCTCCGGAACTTTCCGTTGTATACCTGGCATATACATTTCCCAGCATCCAGAGAGAAAGCATGACCAGACACAAAAGTACTGCCACAGCCTGATAGATCCGGCTACTGATTCTGTTTTCCTTCTCCATCTTCTCTCTCCTTTCTGTTCTTGGATTCCTGTGTGTTCTCTGTCTTTATTGTTTCGCCCTGGTTCATCTCTTCTTTCAGCCTGCGGATCTCTTCCTTGATTCCTTCCAGCTGTCGGTCATCTGATACCTTCTGCTTTCTGAAAGAGCCTTCCATCAAGAGCACTGCACATATCAGCAGCAAAATGATCCCCACCGGTGTTTTCAAAAAACTGACCAAGCTTCCAAGAAAGGGGATCCAGCCCACCACCACTCCTTTGATCTGGCTTGCATCAAAAACCGGATCTGCAGCTTCATTGGCATCGCCCTTTGTAGTCACCAGATTTCCCTCGATCCGGATCACACGATGGACGATCAGCTCCTGACCTGACTGATATACAACGATCTGTCCTGGTTCTGTCTGTTTTTCTTCTTTTACTAAAAGCAAGGCTCCTTTGGAAAACGTAGGTTCCATACTGCCAGAAAGCACATTGGCGATCCCATAGCCAAAGGGCATTGGCAGATGATTGCCTCCGATCCCGGATGCATTTGCAAAATACACATTCACTCCCAGGATCAGACCAATCACCGCAAGCAGGATCCTTCTCAGAACCGGACTTGTCTTTCTTTTTGCATTTTTCATGATCTGTCCTGTTCTTTCTTCCTTTTATATATAAAGTACAATCCCATGCCAAACACTGCTGCAGCTGCCGTCAGGATCAGGATCCACCTTATAACCGGTGTATAGTCGCCTGTCTTAACTGAGTTTATGGCTGTGCCCTGGCTTCTGTCTGCTGCGCCGCTGTCTGTATCCATAGAAACCTGTGTGTGGATGGTAACTGTATAGGTAAGTTTCTGTCCATCATTAAGATTTCCAAGAGCTGTATCCCTTTCATCTTCCTCCTGCTCAAACGGCCACTGCCAGTAAATGGTGTAATCCTGGCTTTTCCCAGCTTCCATCTGTCCCTGGGCAGATACACCGTTCAGGTCTTCTGCATTTTCCCATGTATCATCACTTCCAAGAAGCCATCCGTCTGTATTCTTCATTTTTGTAAGCACCGGAAAATCTATATCTCCTGAGCTTGTACCTGCCTCTATCCAGACCTTATAGTCAGCTTCTTTGCTCCCTGTGTTTTTCAGGGAAAAGGTATATTGTCCATCTGTACCAGGTGCTACGATCTTATCACCGTTTTCCCCTTGCACAGAAATCTCTCCGTATCCATTGGTATATCGGATATGAAAAAGATCAATGGAGGTATCCGTGCTCCAGATCTGTTGGTCATCTGAAACCTGAAGACCAGCATTTGCATTGCCTGCTGTGCTGCCGGTAGAGTTATTGCCTGCAGATGTGCTCCCTGTAGTGGTATTTCCCACAGTCGTTCCTGCACCGCTGCCGGTCATACTGCCAGATGAAGTTCCGGTACTGCTGCCTGTGGTTGCTTTATTCTTTGACAGCTGCTGCTTTTCAGAATAAGTCTGTCCTTGGTACAGGCTGATCTCACAATCGCTCTTTCTGATAAAAGGAAATAGATAGGTGCCAACCAGAGCTGCTGTGGCGATCACCATCACTGCCAGTAAAATAACTGCAGGCCAGAGGATTCGCTCCTGATTATGTAATTTTATTCTCTGTAATTGTCTCTCCGGCATATTGTCCCTTCCTCCTGTTCCCGGATCATTCTATGTGGTTTCTGTTATTATTTCAGATTTATTGCTGCTTCTGTATGGTATCTGTTATTATCTGTTATGTGTTATCTGCTATGTTATCTATTCTCTTTCCTGTAGCTTTTGGCTTTTCAAAAAAGCAGATGTCTCTCCTTCTTTGAAAAACCAGAAGCCCCTCTTCCCTGCCACTGGGAAGAGGATTCTCTGGTAGGAATCACTTTCGCATTGTTACTAATGCAGGCAGATGGATTAGTCGATCTGGGTTGCAGTAACGGTGATCTTCAGGGTAACTTCATCAAGTTTAACCTTGTTGCCCATAGCGGTATCTTTTACATCCTGAGCATTCATGCCAGTTCCTTCTGTCTCAAACTTCCAATTCCATGTAATTGTATGTACATCATCAGCAGCTGTAAAACCAGTTGGCAGCTGTCCAGGCTGATATGTCTTTTCTCCAGTAGCATCACCTGACAAATTCTTAATATTGGCAAGCAATGTATCCCAATCTCCCTCTGGTCCATTGTCTAATTGCCATACAATATTGGGATTGTTCTTAATATCTTCAGCAATTGTACTTCCAGTGGTGTCTACTTTAAAAGTGTATGCAACTTCTGGAGCTGTTTCCTGTCCATCATATTTAAATGTAAATGTTGCTGAATTTGTTGTACCTGGTGCAATCACGTCAGCAGTACCCAGCACATTTTTATCATATGTTGTCTTGAACAAATCTGTAAGGCTAATGGACGTCTGAGTAAAGCCCCAAGTTGCAACCCTTGCTTTGTCACTACTGCTTACAGAAGTAGTATACTTCGCAAAAGTACCGGAGATTGCACATGTGCTCAGAAGAACTGCAACCAGAAGACCGGATGCAGCACGCATCATTTTGTTTTTTCTCATAGTTCTTTTTTCTCCCTTCTTTCTCGCGTTCCCGGTTGTCAGGAATGCTCCTCGCCGTTCCACAGAACAGGCGGTTCGCCATTCCGATAATGCCGGAACGGTCAAGACCATTCCTCACCTTCCGGAACAGGATTTAATTTATATCTAATTCCGATGTGGCATCCCGGAATCAAATATCCTTTGAATTGTTTTTCTCTTTTTCCGCACGAAGTGCTTCCAACTCAGCAAGAAGTGCGTCTGTATCCTTCTTCTTGGACTTTTCATATGCCCGGCGACGAATCACATCATAAGCCACCAGAAAGATGATCGGGCAGATCACACAAATGATCAGGCCCTGGGTAGTCTGCATGAACACGGCCACATTGCCAAGTCCTTTCAAGCGGGTCTTATATACACCGATCAGATTTTTTGCTGGAACGGTAGGCAGATCCTCTGTATTATTGGCATCACCCTTGGTGATCCATGCCAGATTGCCTTCATCATCTGTAACAACTTCCTGAACACGATGGGTAACTGTGGCAGTGCCATTTCCTGCCGGATCATAAAAACAGATCACATCACCGACCTTAATTTCCTCCGGCTCAGCTGTATTGCAAATGATCAGATCGACGGATTCAAACTCCGGATACATACTGTCAGTAAGTATTATCATAGGAAAAATCCCGCTGATACTGGGAACCTGATCTTTATTCGTATAACTTTTGATGATCAGTGTACAGTTGATCACCAATATAGGAATCAAGATCACGCATAATATAATGCCAATGCCTGTAAGTATCTTATGTCCAAGAGAATTTTTCTCTTTTTCCTGTGTCTGCTTCATTTCATTCCTCCCTGTTATGTGGCTCTGTAGCAAGCAGATCCATTTCTAAAAAAGCATAAACTGACCCACTTTTATTTGTATTTTACAATATAATGTGCCATTTTTTTATAATTATAACGCATATATTTATAAAATCATTGAATATAATCAATTATCTTTAATTCTTCGTCACAGCAAATGCAAAAAACATCATTTATTTACAGATTTGATTATTCTATTCGCATTTATTATATGTCTTTCGTTTTGTTCTTTTTTTAAAACAGTGCCCCGTTTTTTCTGCTTTCAGGTACAAAAATCAACAAATGCCTTGACCTTACCTGGCTCTGATGTTATAAATAAGAGATGAGCGTTCTTTTTGCATCTTAATACTTTAGGAGGAATATTATGCCCAATATTGAATTGCTTGAAAAATCTATACCTGTTGCCCCGATTCGGATCGCAGCACTGGCAGGATGCCGGGATCTGGCAGAGGAAGTAGACAAAAAGCTGGTAAAATTCCGTAAAGAACTGGTGGAAAATAAGAAATTAAGTATTATACCACAGGGTTACAGCGAAGAAACTTTTCTTGTAGACTGTGAATGTCCGCGTTTCGGTACTGGCGAAGGCAAAGGAATCATCAAAGAATCTGTCCGCGGTACAGACCTTTTTGTTATGGTAGATGTTACTAATTTCAGCCTTACCTACAGCGTATGCGGCCATGAGAATCACATGTCCCCGGATAATCATTTTCAGGATCTTAAAAGGATCATTTCCGCTGCCACAGGAAAAGCACATCGTATCAGTGTGATCATGCCCTTCCTTTATGAAGGACGTCAGCATCGCCGTTCCAAGAGAGAGTCTTTAGACTGTGCACTTGCACTTCGGGAGCTTGGCGAGATGGGTGTTTCCAATATTATTACCTTTGACGCACACGATCCCCGAGTACAGAATTCCATTCCTTTAAGTGGTTTTGATAATTTCTTCCCTACGTATCAGTTCCTGAAAGCACTTGTAAAAAGTGTTCCTGATTTCAAGGTTGATAATGATCATCTGATGATCATCAGCCCGGACGAGGGAGCTATGTCAAGAGCCGTATATTTCTCCAATATTCTGGGCGTTGACATGGGTATGTTCTATAAGCGCAGGGACTATTCTGTGATCGTAAACGGCAAGAATCCTATCGTAGCCCACGAATTTCTTGGTGATTCTGTAGAAGGCAAGGATGTTGTTATCATCGATGATATGATTTCCTCTGGCGAGAGTATGCTGGATGTGGCAAAGCAGATCAAGGAGCGTCATGCAAAACGTGTATTTGTATGCACCACTTATGGTCTTTTCACAGATGGACTTGCCAAATTTGATGAATACTACGAAAAGGGATGGATCGATAAAGTGATCACCACCAACCTGAATTACCGTATTCCAGAGCTTCTCACAAAGCCATACTATGTAGAAGCAAATATGAGCAAATACCTTGCAAGCATTATCGATATCATCAACCATGATGTATCCGTTGAGAAGGTACGTTCCAGCAATGAGAAGATCATGTCCCTGATGAAAAGAGTCAATGCATGATTCCATATAATGAATAAAACTAAAGGCACAGTCTGCGGTAACCAAATCCGTTGACTGTGCCTTTTTACATGTTCCTCTGCCACTAAAACCTAACAAATCAGGTGTTGGTTTAAAGAATCTGCTTGTACGCAGGTTCTTTGTTACTGCATCGCCTTATAAGCTCCAGATATTTTCTCCGTCTTTTTCTCTTTCTCGTATTTCTTCAATTCTGCCAATGCTTCCCCACCCAGCGGATAAAGCAATATAATATTGAAGATCGTCATCAAACCGATTCCCACATCTCCCAGATCCCACACAAAGGTATACGCTGCCAGACCGCCAATAAAAAGCATTACCAGTGCCAGTACCTTATAAGCAGTTTGCCAGCACCATTTGTCTCCGAAAATGTAGGCAACATTACTTCTTGCATAAAACAAAATCCCGAGAAAAGTGGAAAAGCTGAACAGGAACAGGGTTACTGCAATAAATATTACTCCAAACCTGCCAAGATGGTACTCCATGGCTTTCTGCATCAGATCCATCCCGGTAAGACCGGCAGTCAGGTCTTCAGGAGCAAGAAGCATGATGAATGCAGTACAGCTGCAGATCACAACTGTATCGATAAATACTCCCAGCGCCTGCACAAGACCTGCTTTTACAGGACTGCTGCACTCTACTGCGGCTGCTGCGCAAGGAGCAGAGCCGGATCCAGCTTCATTGGAAAAAAGCCCTCTTTTTACTCCATTCATAAGCACTGCCCCAAAGCCTCCGGCTGCCACCTGTCGGATCCCGAACGCCTCCTGAAAAATCCTTGAAAACACACCCGGAAGGTTTCCCAGATTCATCAGGATGATCACAACAGTAATGGCAAAATAACACACTGCCATAAAAGGAACCATCATATCCAAAACTTTTACTGTAGCATTTTTGCGAAGCACGATCACTGCCGCAAGGGCTACCAGAAGAATGGTTGTTACGATCGGCGGTACAGAAAAAGCATTTTTAAAAGAAGATACCACAGAATTACTGATCACCTGGCTGATCCCGCACCAGCAGATCAGGCCTGAGATAGCAAACAGTGTGGCAATTACCACATGCTTTCTCTTTTTCCCCTGTTTCCGTTCAATATAGCTGTGGATATAATAAGCCGGGCCGCCTCGGTATCCCCCATAAAGAGGATCTTTTTCTTTGTACAGTTGGGCCAGCGTTGCCTCTACAAAGGCAGTGGAAGAACCAATGATCGCTGTCACCCACATCCAGAATACAGCGCCGGCGCCTCCTGCTGAAATAGCCGCCACAACGCCTACCAGATTCCCCATTCCTACTCGGGTAGCAGTGGAAATCAACAATGACTGAAAGGATGACAGACTGCTTTTATGAGTCTTTTTCTCTGTTAGGGCTTTCACCATATCCGGAAACAGCCGAACAGGCAGAAGCCGTGTACGTACAGAAAAATAGATGCCTGCAGGTATCAGAAATAAGATGAGAAGGGAAATCCCAAGACTTCCTCCGCCTGGAAGCGGTATATATACCAGATCCCCCCATAAAAACTGGTATACCTTTTCGATCAATGTAATCAACATACGTAAATTCCCCTTTATTTGTTATTATATATTCCGAGAAAAGCTGCCAGATTTCCTCTTTTTCCGCCGGAAGCCCTGTGTGAAAAAAGGAAATCCGGATTACAGCAGGTGCAAAGATCAGGCATATGGATATTTTCCGGCAAAACTCCTGCTTCCATAAATATGATCCGGTTTGCCTCCCATAGATTCAGCTGATATTTGCCGTTTTCCTTCTTATAGAACAAACTTTGCCAGTGACGACTGTGAAAGGCCATTTTAAATTCTTCGATCACATCTTCACTGACCTCATAGCATTCCTGACAAATTGATGGTCCTATGGCAACGACCAGATCTTTCGGGTTTGTCCCATAAACTTCCCTCATTTTCCTAATCGTGGCCTGGCCCATCCTGCCTTTTGTCCCTCTCCACCCGGAATGGGATAATCCGATTGCCTTGTGTACAGGATCGATCAGATACAAGGGCACACAATCTGCATAAAATGTAGTAAGTACGATCCCAGGCTGATCCGTCACCAGACCGTCCACATCCTGATAATCCCTGGGATATAGCACACCCTTCCCCCTGTCCTTGTCAGTTACCACCCGCACATTGGTGGTATGGGTCTGATGCGACACCACAAGATCCTCCATACTGCATCCTATAGCCTTTGTGATCCTGTTATAATTCTCTAGTACATTCGCCTTTTCATCGCCTCTGGCAAAACTCAGATTCATGGAAGAGAAACATCCTTGGCTCACTCCCCCAAGCCGGGTACTAAAGCCATGGCAGATCCATGGCATCTTATCGATCACCGGCCAGGTAAGGTACGTAACCCCGTTATTTTCATTGATCTTCATTTTAGGCTGTTGTTCATTATGCCAACGGATCTTCATAAGCCATTTCCTCCACCATAGTCGTATATCTTATAGCTGAAACGCATCCCGGACCCACTGCACCTTTCCGTCCAGGATCCCGATCACGTCAAACCTGCAGGGCGTATTTACGGTACATTTATGGGTCAACAGGTAATACTCTGCCACTTTCCCCAAAGTCTGCTGCTTCTTAAGGTTTACAGCAGCCAGCGGATTTCCATAGCTGCCGTTTTTTCTGTATTTCACTTCTACAAACACCAGATATTTCCCATCCATGGCAATCAGATCTACTTCTCCTATCCGGCACCTGTAATTTCTTTCTCTTATGTGTAAGCCATGTTCTGTAAGAAAATCAGCTGCAAGATTTTCATAGCAGCTGCCTATTTTCCTTTGATTTACACATCTTTTCAAAACACTCTCTCCTGATGTCAGTAAAAATCCAGCCAACGTAAGCCGGCCTGGCACAGTGAACATTAAGTAGCCACCATATTGACTTGCCTTAATTTTCACTTTACTAGATAAAATTTTTAATAAAGGTAGCTCTGTGTATTGGGGATGGCCCATACTTTTCAAGAGCCTGAATATGTGCCTGGGAACCATATCCTTTATTGGAAGCAAAGCCATACTCCGGCATCACAGGATCATATTCCTCCATCATCCGGTCCCTGGTAACTTTTGCCACAATACTTGCAGCAGCAATGGATACACTTTTGGCATCTCCCTTGATAATAGATACCTGAGGAATCTCCACACCCGGGATCCTTACTGCATCATTCAGAAGGATCTGTGGCTTCACAGATAATTTGCTGATGGCCTGACGCATCGCTTCATAAGTAGCCTGTAAGATGTTGATCTCATCAATACGTGCAGGACCTACAATGCCAAGCCCCACTGCCACTGCCTGGTCAAGGATCTGCTGATACAAAGCTTCTCTTTTCTTTGCAGAAAGCTGCTTGGAATCATTCAGATACAGGATCTGACAATCTTTGGGAAGGATCACAGCACAGGCTACTACCGGACCGGCAAGCGGTCCCCGTCCCACTTCATCAATCCCACACACATATCCCAAATGTTCGTATTTATGCTCATATACCTTCAGGGACTCTGTACGCACAAGCTCTGCCTGGTAAGCAGCCTCTTTTTTATGGTATTGCTCCAGAAGCTTCTGCACACCACTGCGGCTGTCGCTGCCATATTTCTCATAAAGCGCTGGCCATTCCTGCCGGCTGGCATTTTCAAATTCTCCTTTGATCTCCCCGATAGAACTCATGCTTTTTCCTCTTTCACCGGCGGCCACTCTACTGTGATCCTGCCCAGCTTGCCGGAACGGAAATCATCAAAAAGGATGCCAGATGCTTTTCCATAATCCAGCTCTTCTCCTTTTTTCAAGCAGCCCCGCACTTTTGCAATAGCTTCCAGGATCTCCACATCCCTTCCTTCTTCCGGTACATCATATCTTTTATGAATAACTCCCGGATAATACTCTCTTAAAAAACCGATCAGTTCCAGGGAAAGCTCTTCCATATTCAGAATATCATCTTTAATAGATCCTACAAAAGCCAGTTTTTTTCCTGTATCCGGATCCTCAAATTTGGGCCAGAGGATCCCCGGCGTATCCAGTAGCTCTACACCTTTATTCAGACGGATCCACTGCTTCCCCTTTGTTACACCTGGCTTATTGCCGGTCTTTGCACAAGCTTTGCCAGCAAAGGTATTAATAAAGGTGGATTTGCCCACATTTGGGATGCCTGCTACCATGGCACGGATCGGGCGGTTCTTGATCCCGCGCCTTCTGTCCCTTTCGATCTTTTCCTTGCAGGCTTCCTGGATCACAGCCTGAATAGCCTTGATCCCTGCCCCATTTCTGGAATCCACCTTTACCACGTGAAAGCCTTTTTCCTGAAAATATTCCTTCCATCTTTCATTCTGCCTGTCGTCTGCCAGATCTGCTTTATTCAAAAGGATCAATCTTGCTTTGTTCATTCCCAACTGGTCAATATCCGGATTTCTGCTAGAAAGAGGCACTCTTGCATCCACCAGTTCAATGATCAGGTCGATCAGACGGATATCCTCCTGCATCTGCCTTTTTGCCTTGGTCATATGACCAGGATACCAGTTAATATTGATTCTGTTTTCACGATTATCCATTCTTGTCACTTCCATTCATTTTAGTCTTCAAAATCACTTAAATAAGTCCTCAAAATCATTCAAATACGCTTGCAAAATCACTTAAATAAGCTTGCAAAATCATTCAAAAAAGCCTATGGATTTCACAGGGAAAAGTTTAAACCACAGCTTGCCGGTAATATATTTCTTATTTACCTTCCCGATACTGCCATACCGGCTGTCCTCACTGTTATTCCTGTTATCACCAAGCACAAAATATTCTCCTGATTCCAGTGTTACCGGACTGGATGCCATCCCCGGATTACTGATCACAGGAAAATCCCTGCCCTCTTTGTAAGTCTCTCCATTGATCAGGATCTGTCCATCCACGATCTGCACAGTCTCTCCCGGAAGCCCGATCACCCTGCGGATATGCAATGCTGCATCATCACTGGCGTTTGTACGGAAAACAATCACATCTCCTCTTTTAGGGGAAGATACACGATAAATCACCCGGTTCATAAAATATCTGTCTCCTACAGAGATGGTGGGCTCCATGGAACTTTCCTGCATAGTCACAGACTGAAACATGGCGATCCCTACCAGTGCTGCAAAAGCCAGCGTTACAATAATTTCAAAAACCAGGCGCAATACACCCCGGACCTTCTTATCTTCCAGTTTTTCTTTCGCTTCTGCTATAGATTTATTCTCTCTCCAGGTAGCCCGCCAGTTCTCCCATTGCTCCCTGGATCGTTTCTTTCTTCTATTTTTTAACATATTATTCAAATGCTCCTGTTTTTCGATTAGCTGTTACAGTATAACACACTGTAAACTGTAAAAGCAAGGAATCCGCCAAAATATGTAAGCCCATAACATTACGGAGTAATTTCCTATAAAGTAAAAAATAACTGCCTCCGGAAATCAATCCGACGGCAGTCATTCTCATAATCAGGTATGGATTATTTAATGCGCTCTTTAACCTTAGCAGCCTTACCTACACGGTCTCTTAAGTAGTTAAGTTTTGCACGACGTACTTTACCGTGGCGAATAACTTCTACACTCTTTACGTGTGGGGAGTGAAGCGGCCATGTCTTCTCAACGCCAACACCATTGGAGCTCTTTCTTACTGTGAAAGTTGCTCTTGTGCTTCCGCCCTGTTTCTTTAATACTGTTCCCTCGAAAACCTGGATTCTCTCACGGTTTCCCTCTTTGATCAGTGCGTGTACTCTTACAGTATCACCTACATTGAACTGAGGAACATCTGCTTTTAACTGTTCTGCTTCGATGTTTTTAATAATGTCGTTCATGTTCTTTCTCCTATTCTTCTATTGGATGTTCTTAATACACATGAGGTAACAGAGGACCATCTTTTTTCACAACATGATTGATTATACTATAGAACTCCTGCCATTGCAAGAGTTTTTTCTATGGTTTCACTATTATAATAAGCCGCCGGACAAGGGTTCCGACGGCTGTTATGGATTTGGATAGATTCAATATCATTATTTATTTATGCGTTCTGCTCTCCCGGTACTGTCACCATCTTACGAACCTGAACCAGTGCTTTTGAAACAGCCGGAATAGAGATCAGGATCAGTGTTATAACTCCCTCAGCAAGAATGTAGCTATAGTTGTAAACGATAGGATATATAGCAGATAATGACTTAGGATAATTCTCAGGCATGTAGCTCATCCAGTACAGATATCCGCCCAGAACATGAAATACACCTCTGGCAAGAATCGCTGCCACATATGCTTTCTGCAAACCGTATTTCTTTGATTTTGAGAAAAAGCCTGCAATACCCATAGCGCCAAATGCCAGGATATAATCACAGCATACCTGGAAAAAGCTAAGTACATATGGCTCCTGCAAGAACTGGAAGATACCATAAACAAGACCTGTCAGAATACCGATCTTAGGTCCGTACCAATATCCGATGAGTACGATAAAAAGCATGCTGCATAAGGTCACAGAGCCACCAAATGGCAGAGAAAATACCTTAAGGTAAGATGTGGCATAAGCAAGGGCAAGTGCCACTGCACAGGTTACAAGCTGCTGTGTAGTCAGCTTTCCTGAAGAGCTTTTCTTATGGAAAAGCACAGCTGCGATCACCACCAGGATCACCATGGCAGCAATACTTGTTACATAGCCGGCAGTAGTCAGCCCACCATCAGCAGTTACTAGAAAATCCATCATTTGTTTTCCTCCTTACGTTGGCATTATCCAAATCAAGTTAAAAGGTCGAAGCCTCCGGTCACCGGAAGAATGTCCTCCCTGGTGATTGCTTCCTCTCAGCCTGCGCCTGCAAGCTCCCTTGGTTCGTTCTACAGTATAGCACACCCCTTCACTTCACACAACACAATTTTCATCCTCTATAAAAGACCGTAAACGATAAATTGTTACTGTTCACTCCGTTCACAGCAACTTGGTCAAAATCCATTCCATATCACCTTCGGTGATGGGATTTTGCCCCGTATGTCTCGGGATTTTGCCATATACATGGCAAAACACCTCGCGGAATATTACCTGTGAACAGTAGCGATAAATTTCCTCTCATATCATATATTTTTCTCTCATATCAGATTTTACTTTACCTCTGAATTGTGATATTCTATTTGCTGAAAAAACAATATATACAGTAACTGTAAGAATACTGAACAGTTACACCATATATCATCGGATAAGGAGCGAGTAAAATGTCTTTAAAAATAGGAAGAAATGATCCCTGCTGGTGCGGAAGCGGCAAAAAATACAAAAAGTGCCACGAAGCATTTGACGAAAAGCTGGAACAAATGAAACAAAAAGGCTATCCGGTACTTGACCACAACCTGATCAAAACCCCGGAGCAGATTGAGAAGATCAAAGAAAGTTGTAAGATCAATATTGCCGTGCTGGATTATGTGGCTGATCACATCCGTCCAGGCATTACTACCCAGGAGATCGATGACTGGGTACATGAAGAGACCATCCGCCATGGCGGGATCCCTGCCCCATTGAATTATGAAGGCTATCCAAAGAGTGTATGCACCTCCATTGACCAGGTGGTTTGCCACGGGATCCCATCCACAGATGTGGTTCTGAAAGAAGGAGATATTATCAATGTAGATGTTTCCACCATTTATAATGGATATTTTTCTGATTCCTCACGTATGTTCTGTATCGGAAATGTAAGCCCGGAAAAAGAAAAGCTGGTAAAGGTTGTAAAAGAATGTGTAGAGATCGGCATTTCACAGGTAAAGCCCTGGACACCGATTGGAAATATGGGGCACGCCGTTCACCAGCATGCGCTTGAAAATGGTTACTCAGTTGTAAAAGAAATCGGCGGCCATGGCATAGGGCTGGAATTCCATGAGGATCCATGGGTAAGTTACACTTCAGAAGAAGGAAGCGGTGTGCTGATGGTTCCAGGTATGATGTTTACCATTGAGCCAATGGTAAATATGGGATCTGATGAAGTTTATACCGATGAAATGGATGACTGGACAGTGCGTACCTGTGACGGACAGCCTTCTGCCCAGTGGGAAGTCACCGTGCTGGTAACAGAAAGCGGATGCGAGGTGATCTGCTGGTAATGAACCATAAGATTCAATGTTTGATCACATCTGTTGACGAATTTAAAGATCCAAAGTTATTTCAAAAAGGACTGGCACTGCTTCCTGATTTCGGTTCCTGGAAAGAACGGAAAGAATCCATTTCCAGGCTGCGCCGCCAGGAAAGCCGTCTGGAAAGCCTTGTGGCAGGGCTTATGCTCCGTACTCTTCTTCTGGAAAACAGTCTTCCACTGGAGGCTCTTTCTGTTTCCGAAAAGGGTAAGCCGTTCCTGAAAAATCATGATTTTCATTTTAATCTTTCCCACAGCAATGGGTATGTAGTCTGTGCTTTTGGCTCTGTCCCCTGTGGGATCGATATCCAGAAAGAAAAAGAAGACCGTTCCAATATCGCCCGTATTTTCTTTACTGAATCTGAATATGCCCTTGTACAGAAATATGGTGTTTCCATGTTTACACGGATCTGGGCACTAAAGGAAAGCTATGTAAAATATAAAGGGGAGGGTTTATCCCTCCCCCTGAAATCCTTTCAGGTTTATCCCGGTTCTTATGACATCCTTTCTGATGGTTCTGAATGGGGCCGGCTTTCCACTTGTATTTCTACTATATATTCTACGGACAGAACCTGCCAAGCCCGGGAATTTGCATTTAATGATTACCGGATCGCTGTATGCTCTGCACTTGCCACAAAGCCTAATATTTGCCGGCTTTCTACGGAATCACTCTTGCGCATTATCTGATGAAGCCTGATCTGTAGTCATAATGCTGCTCAGCTCATCGATCATCTCGTCGTCCTTCAGACGGAACTTAACTTCTACACGACGGGAAGCATCCTTATCTACATTGCCATCCGCATCCAGGATAGGATTCGCCATGGAATGACCGTTGACTGTAAGATAATCCTGCAGATCAATTGTCTGATCAGATGTAAGAAATTCTCCCTGGATTTCCAGCAGATACTGGGCAACTGCCAGGGATCTGCGCTGAGAAAGCTCCAGGTTATAAGCATAATCTCCATCTGTATCAGTATAACCATCAATAATGATCTCTGCCAGATAAGACTTGTAGCTGTCTTCCAGAAGCACCTTGCAGTAAATCGGCAGAACACTGCGAAGGGCTGTTTTTCCCTCTTCAGTAAGCTCTGCATCATCATAAGCAAAAAGAACGCTGGCATCCAGTGTCAATGCTCCTGTCTGGGAATCAATATTTACATTCAGGTTATTCTTGGCAAATTCCTGCTGCAGGGACTCAACAACCTCTGCCTTTACACCGATGATATTATCGATCTTGGCCTGCTGGGTGCTGATCAGCTGGGTTTTCTCATCCAGATCCACCTGCTGCTGTGCCAGGGCTGCTTCCTGTTCCTTAAGCTTCTGTGCCTGCTCTGCCAGCTGCTGTGCCAGGGCAGACAGCTTCTCATCCTGTGTCTTCAGCTTTGCATCCTGATCGTCCAGGGTATTCTGCTGTGCAGTGATCTCAGCAATATAATTGGCCTGCATCTCATTCTTCTCTTGCTGCTCTTTAATACTCTCGTCATAACTCTTCTGCGCCTGGAAAAGGGTTACGCACATAATCAGTACGAAGAGAAGCAATACACCACACATCATATCGGAATAGGAGCGCCAGATATTAAAGCTTCCATCCTCTGATTTTCTTTTCTTGTGCATGATTCTCTCCTTTATTTAAATAAACCAAATTTTCCTTTCTGTGCTCCTTTGGAAAGCTCTTTGATATTCCTGGAAATCTCCTCCAGAACTGCCTGCTGGTCTGCAGCCTGCTGCTCCATCAGCTTCTCCATTCTGTCCATGGACTCCTGGCTGCTGCCGCCGCTCATCAGGTAAACACTTCTGTCACCTACTGCCGAAAGCTCAGAAAGCAGTCTGCGTACCTGTTCCATAGTCTTATAGGACTGCTGCTGATATCTGGTAAACTCCTGAAGCTCTTGGCCCAGCTGCTCAACAAGCCTGCTGTTTGATGTCAGAAGATCTGTACCCGCCTGGTTGGATGCAGAAGCCTTCTCCATGCCGGCTGCTGCTGTCTCCACATATTTTTGCATTGCCTGGTTACATGCTACCCAGAACTTGGCTGCAGACTTCTCTGCATCCTTCATATAATCTACCACATGCTGATAATCCTGCTGCTGGATCTTCTGGATCTCCCTGTTCTCCTGGGTGATCCTTGTAGCTGTATCCAAATAGCGGCTGGAAATACCTCCAAGCTCTGTAACCATATCCCGCATAGCCTTTTCCTGCTTCTCATAGGACTGGCCCAGCTGCTGGCTCATGGTCTGATAAAGTGCAGTGGTATAGGCTGTATTCTCCTTCTGTGCCTGCTTCAGACTGGCAAGAGCCTCATTAAATCCAGAAAATTCCGTGTCAAAGGAACCTCGCATCTGCTTCAGGAACGCCTGAAGGATATCCCTTACAGCATCCTGCTGACATCTTGTCACAGATGCCACCAGCATATCCAGAGAATCGTTCATCTTCTGGAATGTAGGAGTGATCACTTTTTCAAAGCTGTCTGCCATCTGCACAGAAAACTGCTCTGCCATCTGGGCCATAGCCTTTGTCTGCATCTTCTGGCTGGAAAGGAGAAGATTCCTGGCTTCATTCTCAGCAGTGGGCATCACGTATGCATGGAACTTCTCAAGGAAATTCTGAAGATTCTGAGACATAAAGGAATATTCCCGCTTCATACCCCAGGAATAAATAATGGAAAATGCAATACCATAAATAGATGTAAGGAATGCTACCTTAATACCATCTACCAGTGAAGATACGGAAGTTGTCATAGCCTCATAATTGGTAGGCTGGAAATTCTTAAGTCCCCATACAAGGCCAATGAAAGTACCTAAAATACCAAGGCTGGTAAAAATATCCGGCACCATCTCCAGAAGTCTTTTATGTATATGGATATCCAGCTCATCATCATTGATATACTCTTCAATATCCCCAATGCCTTCCTTGCTCTGGCTGATGCTTTCGGAGAAATTCCCCATCTTCTTATCAAGGTAACGATCATCAAACAGCTCGTCCAGATATGCCAGATTCTTGGTGTCTGTCTTACCAGGGGTCTTAAAAATATTTGTCAGCTCATCTGCTGCCCTGTGAAAGGCTTCTCCCAGATTATCCATACGAAACATGCCGCCAAACAATGTGATCATATAGATCACGGACATTGTACCAAGAAAAATAAAGTTATAGATCAGTACGCTGGGTGTTCCCTTTGCAACGTAGACGGTCATCCCGGCTGCAGCTGCTAACACCAGCACAAATAGAAGTGTATTTGTTGTCTTTTTTGCCATGTTGTACCTCCTTTTGGCTGCTTTTTATGGTAAAGATGCTAAAAACCACATTTTTTATCATAATATCACAAATTCCAAAACAGGACAAGGTATAACAGCGAAAAAGGAATTTCTGCCTTTTCAGGCAAAAATCCCCTTTTCATAATTCTCAGGTTTTAATTCTTTATGCTTCATGAATCATTTCTGCCATCAGGCATAAACCTTGTCTTCTTCCAAAAAACGTGCTTTTTTGTCCTTTACTTCCACCAGATTGATACTGCAGTTCGGCGGCACACAGCCATGCCAGAAATGCTCCGGATCCTTGTATAAATTCTGTAAAAGAGCCCTTACTGCACATCCATGAGAAGAAACAAGGATGGTTTTATCGGAAAGCTGCGGATCACTTGTTTTTTCCAGCCAGAAATCCCTGGTTCTTGCAAGTACATCCTCCAGGCTTTCTCCTCCTTTTGGCTTCTGGAAATGAACAGGATCGTTAAAAAACACTTCCATCTCCTTGCTGATTGCATGGCCGTCTTTGTCCAGCCACACAACGCCTTCCAAAACACCGAAGTCAATCTCCTGAATCCTTTTATCCAGGATCATTGGAATCTTTCGTTCTCCAAGCACAGCCTCAGCCGTCTGTCTTGCACGAAGGAGGGGACTTGAAAAACAAAGATCAAATTTCACATCCTTCAGCGCTTCCCCGGTCCGCCTGGCCAGGGAAATCCCGGCTTCATCCAGGGAAATATCTGCGCTTCCCTGGATCTTATGAAGATGATTCCATGTTGTTTCCCCATGGCGGATAATATACATCAGCATCAGCTTCTCAGCTGGATTCCAAGATCCTCAAGTCCGTTCAGGATCTTCTTCATTGCTGCAGAGATCTCACTTTCCTCAAGAGTCTTGTCATTGGCCCTAAATACAAGAGAGTATGCCATGGACTTATACCCTGCTTGAATCTGGCTGCCCTCGTAAATATCAAACAGCTGATAGCTTTCCAGGATCTTTCCGCCTCTCTGGATCAGTACATTCTCGATCTGGCCTGCCAGAACCTGATGAGGCACTACAAGACTTAAATCACGGGATACTGCCGGATATTTGGCAATACCTGTATATTTGTGGTTAAATCCTGCAAATTCCAGTACACTTAAGATATCGATCACTGCAATATATGCTCTCTCTCCAATGCCATAGGCATCTGCTGTCAGTGGATGCACCTCACCCAGATATCCTACTTTCTTGCCTTCATAAAGCATATCTGCCTGACGTCCTGGATGAAGGTAAGGCTTTTTGTCTGCAGGATCGTACTCTACTCTTTTCTTCATGCCTGCTTTTTCAAAAAATTCCTCGCATACACCCTTCATATCGAAGAAGTCACCTTTGCCATACATTCCAAGCGTAAACAGTGTACGCTCATCCGGAAGTTCCGTAAGAGGAAGTGCTTTGGGAAGATAAACATTTCCCAGCTCATACAGTCTTACATCTTTATTTCGCCGGTTATAGTTGGTAGCCAGTGAAGACAGCATACCGTTTAAGGTGCTGGTACGCATAATACTGTAATCCTCCCCCAGCGGATTACTGATGGTAATAGCACTGCGAAGCATATGATCTTCTGGCAGACGTAATTTATCAAATACCTTAGGACTTTCAAAGGAATATGTCATTCCCTCTGAGAATCCACAGTACTCTGCAATATCCCTTGCAACGTTCTCAATGCGAAGCTTAAATGGAAGTCTTCCTGTAGTAGCTTCTCCGGTAGGGAGTGTAGTAGGGATCTTGTCATATCCAAAAAATCTTGCAACCTCCTCAGCCACATCTGCCATACAGTGGATATCCTGGCGGAAAGTAGGTGCTACAATCTCACCGGAAGCTTCATCATAGGTCAGTTCCACTTTTGCCAGATAGCCAAGCATTTCCTCTTTTGTAAGGCTGGTGCCCAGAAGTGCATTAATACGGTCAGGCTCAAATTTGACTCTGGAAGGAAGACGTACTTCATTACATACATCTACCATGCCACCTACAACCTCTCCTGCGCCCAGTTCTTCCATCAGCTGACATGCACGGTCGATAGCTGCCTGTGCATTGTTTGGATCCAGGCCTTTCTCGAATTTACCGGAAGCATCTGTACGAAGTCCGATCTTCTTAGAGGACAGACGGATATTGGTTCCGTTAAAGCAGGCTGCCTCAAAAAGAACGGTGTGAACATTGTCTGTGATCATGGAATTTTCGCCGCCCATGATACCTGCAATGCCAACAGGCTTTTTGCCGTCACAGATCATCAGAACAGAATCATCCATGGTGCGCTCTTGTCCATCCAAAGTAACAAACTTCTCGTCTTTTTCAGCTCTGCGTACAACGATCTCCCTGCCTTCAATGTGCTCAAGATCGTAAGCATGCATTGGCTGTCCATATTCTTCCATTACATAATTTGTAATATCTACCAGATTATTGATAGGACGGATTCCATTGGAAGCAAGACATCTCTGCATCCACTTTGGTGAAGGTCCGATCTTAACATTTTTTACCACTCTTGCACAGTATCTGGTGCAAAGATCCGGATCCTGTACCGTTACTTTTACATAATCAGAAGCTTTTTCATCATTCCCTGTAGCCTTCACTTTTGGAGGGCAGAATTTCTTATCAAAGGTAGCTGCTGCTTCTCTTGCGATCCCCAGTACTCCATAGCAGTCCACACGGTTGGATGTGATCTCATATTCAAAAACCACATCGTCAAGGCCAAGAGCATTGATGGCACTTTCCCCTACTTTTGCATCTTCAGGGAAAATATAGATACCATATTCCGGTGCTTCCGGATACATCTCACGGCTGCTGCCCAGTTCCTCGATAGAGCACATCATACCATAGGACTCTACCCCGCGAAGCTTGCCTTTTTTGATCTTAATACCACCAGGCGTCATCTTTCCATCATGACCTCCGGCCACTCTTCCTCCGTCCAATACAACCGGAACCTTGTCCCCTTCTTTTACATTAGGGGCACCGGTAACGATCTGTATGGTTTCATTACCAATATTCACCTGGCAGATGATCAGTTTATCTGCATCCGGGTGTCTGTCAATCTTTGTGATCTGTCCGATCACGATCTTATCCAAGTCAGCATCCAGCTCTTCAAAGCCTTCTACCTTTGTTCCTGAAAGAGTCATTGCATCTGTATATTCCTGTGCTGTCACATCCAGATCCGGCACATACATTTTTATCCAGGATAATGAAGTATTCATCTGTATATTAACCTCCGTTTACTATGGTTTCCCTTTTTAGAACTGTTTTAAGAATCGGATATCATTCTCATACAGCAGACGCATATCATCGATCTCATATTTCAGCAATGCAATACGTTCCAGACCTACCCCAAATGCAAAGCCTGTATATTCATCCGGATCAATGCCACACATACGCAGCACATTTGGATGAACTGTACCGCAGCCAAGGATCTCTATCCAGCCGGATCCTTTGCAGAAACGGCAGCCCTTTCCTCCGCACTTAAAGCAGGAAACATCTACCTCTGCACTTGGCTCTGTAAACGGGAAATGATGAGGACGGAATTTTGTCTTAGTTTCCGGCCCAAAAAGCTCCTTGGCAAATTCCTCCAGTGTTCCCTTAAGGTCTGCAAAAGTAATATTCTTATCCACAACAAGACCTTCGATCTGATGGAAGGAGGGTGAATGTGTAGCATCTACTTCATCAGAACGGAATACCCTTCCAGGTGCGATCATACGGATGGGCAGTTTACCTTTCTCCATGGTACGTGCCTGTACCGGAGAGGTCTGGGATCTGAGCAGAATGGAGTCTGTAATAAAAAATGTATCCTGTTCGTCTCTTGCCGGATGGTCTTCCGGGATATTCAGCTTTGTAAAGTTATAATCAGCATATTCCACTTCCGGGCCTTCTACTACCTCATAGCCCATTCCGATAAAGATACGCTCTACCTCTTCCAGGGCAATGGAATTAGGGTGACGATGTCCCAGCTTAGCTCTTTTTGCAGGAAGTGTCACATCGATCACTTCTGCTTTCATTTTCTCTTCACGAACAGCTTCTTCCAGTTTCTGCTTAGACTCTTCCAGAAGAGTCTCGATCTTGCTTCTTGTTTCATTTACAAGCTGTCCTACCTTTGGACGTTCCTCCGGGCTTACATCCTTCATGCCCTTTAAAATCGCTGTCAATTCACCTTTTTTACCAAGATATGCCACTCTGACTTCATTTAATTTGTCCAGGCCTTCTGAATCTTCGATTCTTTTCCTGGCATTCTCAGCCAGTTCCTGGAGTCTTTCTTTCATATCCATAAACTTATCTCCTTTTTTGGTTTTTAAGCACATATGGGAAACTTCTATGTAATAAGAACATTACGGAATTTATTACATAAAAAAAGCCCCATCCCCAAAGGGACGGAGCATACTTCCGCGGTACCACCCTGATTCCTGTTATAAACAGGCTCTCTGATCTGTTTAACGCACAGCTTACGTCACTTCCTACTGCCTGATCAACTAACCTCCAGTACCATCCTCAGACTGGGTCTTATCATGACGACCAGTATACTTCAGAAATGCGGCTCCAGTGGGAAACTGAGAAACAATCTGAACTTAAGGGGGCTTACAGCCGGTGGCTCCCTCTCTCTGTAAGAAAATCATTTCCTGAAACACTTTCTACGCCTTTTCATGTTACTGTCCACAGCAACTTTTCATCATTTCTTACTATGCCACACCACTTCTCATCTGTCAAGAGGGATCTTTCTCTTTCTCTATATCAGCAACCATCTCTTCTTGTCCTGCATCAGAAGAAGCTTTCTCTTTTCCATCATCATTTTCTGCTTTTTCTCTGTTAAGCATCTCCCGCATGGATGCCTGTGCCATCCTGAACTGCTTTTCAAAGTAAGCATTGATCTCTGCGCCACACAGTACAAGATACATACAGCTATACAGCCAAAGCATCAGCATGATCAATGCTGTCAGGCTTCCATACATATTGCTTATATTAGGAAAAATTTCAAAATACAAAGAAAAGAAAAATGAAAAAACAGACCATCCTACAGCGATCATAAGTGCTCCCGGCGCCTGGCTTTTCATGGTTGCCCGCCTGTTTGGAAGGACTTTATAAAGAAACAGGAACACAAGAAAAAGCACGCCAAAAACCAGAAGAGTCCTTGCCCCGATAATACTGCCGATCAGCTTTCCAAGTACTGGTATATATTTTGAAGATGCTGCCTGAATCTTATTGCCAAGTACAAGAAGCAGCAAAGAAACGATCAGCGCCACTCCGAAAAGCAAAGTATAAAGAACTGCATAAATCCTGTTCAGCAGCCAGTTACGTGTCTCCTTCACATGATAGATGGTATTCAATCCATTGGTAAGGGACTGCATGGCTTTTCCTGCGGACCATAAAGCCAGAAGTGCGGAAATCGGCACAACTGCAACGCTTCGATTATATACCTCTGCTACGATCAAAAGCACGAAATTCTGAAGACTGTCCGGCATAAATCCACGGATTGCATCACTGACCACATTGTAGGTCAATGGTGTATATTGTATCAAAGTTGTTAAAAAAAGCAGAAAGGGAATAAAGGACATAATCATAAAGTAAGCCGCCTGTGCAGCATAGGCTCCCACATGATCCCCATTGATCCGCTCCACAAACCCTAAAAGCAGCTTGGGAATATTCTGTTTTTCCTTTTTCTCATCCATACCTCTGCTCCTGAAAATTTTCTTGTATCATATCATGAATTAATTATTCTGACAAGAGAACAGCCTATCGGCTGGTAATCTGAATGTCATTAAAAAAATATTCCAGGATTTCCCTCCAGGTATAGCCTTCTGCTGCCATCTGATCTGCCCCGCACTGGCTCATTCCAACTCCATGTCCATATCCCTTTCCCTGGATGCATACTACACTGCCAGCCTTCTGTTCCATGGTAAAATAGGCACTTGGCAGTAAGTCACCGCCAACTGTTGTGCTGCCATCCTGCTCGGTAATCTGGCAGCCGGCCGTTGTGAGGAAACTTCGCACATCATATTCCCCTTCTACAAGAAAGCTTCCAAGATCTGTATTTACAGTTAATCCTGTAACAGCACCGCTTTCACTTTTCTTTGTGACAAGCAGACTCTGCAGCTTTCCCTTGTTGTACACGGCTGTACTGTCTTCAAGCTTTTCCCAGGGAATATCCACTTTCCAGCTGCCCCAGGGCTGATCCTGATCAAACCTGCAAGCAACGCTTTTCAGAAATGGAGCAGCACTGTCGGCTCCCCAGATCTGATCTGTACTGGTTGTCCCTGCAGAGGTTGAAAAATAATATGCCTGGATCAGTTCTCCATTGTGTGTCATGACCTGCCCTTTTGTACATGCCACTGCATCGTCCGTGATTTCTGCCTGCGCCTGATTCTGATAAACCTGAAAATTCACACTGTCATCTACATCCGCTCCATATTTCTCCAGGCAGCCATCTTCTATTTGTTTCCAAGCATAAGTTCTGGCACAGACTGCCTGAGCCTTCAGAGCCTCCTGATGATAGGAAGAAGGCATTTCACTTGGCACCACCCCCTCCAGATAAGTTTCCAGCGGCAGCTCATTGATCAGATACAATGCTTCCTGATTTTCGGTCTTCTTGATCTTCAACGCCCCCTTGTAGGTAGGATTCCCATAATTTCTCTGTATGGATGTGACAGTGATCCCTTCATCTCCTCCATCCAGCGTTATGATTTCCCCTGGTTTTTTCAGGTCTTTTGCTGTATAGGATACCGCTTTCCCCTGGATCAGTACAGATACTTTAGTATGCTGGTAGGTATCATATCCGGAATCCATAAGCAATACCCGGATCTTTGGCTCCATCTTTTTTGTTTCCCTGATTACAGACTGCTGTGTGACAGGGATCATTTTTTCCTTTGTGTTTGTCTTCATAGCTTCCTGTGCCTTGTCTTTCAGGCTTTGATCTTTCATATGGATCAAAAGTGCTTCGCCTGCAAGCATCAGACAGGCAAGAAAAGAAACTGCAAACATGATCTTTTTGTATGTTTTTCCTGATATTTTATGCATAAAAAAGGCTCCTCATATACCTAGTATATGAAAGAGCCTTAGAAAATAGAATGTGTCATGCACACTTAAATCATTTCACACGGAAAGCAAAAGTAGTTACAGAGGAATATAACTGCCCTTCCTCCAAGATGGGAGAATGGAAATTCTCTACATTTACAGCATTTGGTTCTACCTGCGTTTCCAGACAGAAGCCATTCCTCTTGGTATATGTATGACCACATTTGCCCTTGATCGGCGGCTGGATAAAGTTGCCTGCATAGAACTGAACACATGGACAGTCAGAAGCCACATCCATCACAATACCGCTTTCCTGGCAATAAGCGCTGGCAATCAGGCGGCAGTTCCCTTTGGCATAATTGTCTGTCACATAATTGTGGTCATATCCGCCGGTGAAGTGAAGCTGCTCAAAGTCCGCTTCAATGTCCTGTCCGATCCTCTTAGGATGATTAAAATCCATAGGAGTACCCTCTACAGGAGCGTATTCACCTGTAGGAATCGACTCCCGATCTACAGGCGTATAGAATTTGCTGTGGATGGTAAGGAACTGATCCAGCACATCTCCACTGCCTTCTCCGCCAAGATTGAAATAGGAATGATTGGTCATATTAGCTACTGTATCTCTGTCACAGATCCCTGCATAATGGATACGCAGTTCATTCGTATCTGTAAACTCGTATTTTACAGATACCTTAAATTCTCCTGGAAAACCATTCTCATTGTCCGGGCTTACCCTTGTAAAAGTAACCGACTGCTTCTCCTGGGAGATCTCTGTAGCCTTCCACATTTTCGTTTCAAACCCATCAGGGCCGCTGTGCAGGTTATTTCCGTTCTCATTGGCAGCAAGTCTGATCTCCTTACCAAAAAGATTGAACTTCGCACCACCGATACGGTTGCAGTTACGTCCTACCACAACACCGAAAAAAAACGGATTCTCCTCATACTGCTTCACATTATCAAAACCAAGAACAACATCTGTAAGCACACCCTCCCTGTCAGGCACGCATACTTTTACCAGAACTGCTCCCAGCTCTGTGACCTCCACATAAGCCCCGGATGAATTCTCAAGATGATAGATCAGCACATCCTGGCCTGTTGAAAGTTCTCCGAATTTTCGTTCTGTTACGCCCATCTTCTTTCCTCCCGTGAATCATAATAAAAAAAGAAGCCGCTGCACAGGCTCCACTTACTGTGTATGCCCATCATGCAACGGCCCTGTAATTTTCTGTTGGTCCCAGAATGCCGTTCCCTTCTTTTTGACGCCTAGCCTGCGGCCAGGTGGGTGTCCTCAACAGTCCTTCTGCCTACCACAGCGAGAGGTCTGACATCCAAACTGCGATCTTGGAGTCCCTTAATGTCAATGTAGGTTCAAAAATAAAAGGGTGCTCGCACATTCCAGGATACTGTTTTTTTCTAAAATTCATTATACTCTAGTATATGCCCTTTTTCAACAGAAAATACAAGTATTTTTATGTTTTTTATGACTTATTGCACAATTTACTGACAGATCGTTTAACTGATCCCGTTTAATTTCTGGTACAGATCCTTTGCATAGGTGTCTGTCATCCCTGAAATAAAATCTGTTACCAGAAGCAGCCGCAGATAAAGCTGATCTTCTTCGTTGGCAGTATGGCGTCTGTGCATAAGATAGATCTGCCTGTAATTCTCCGAAATCAGGGCAACCATCTTCTGATCCATCATGGATTGAGGCTGATCTGTATCATAATGTATCACTGCAGGCACAAACAAATCCATAAGAAAATTCAGGATCGTCCAGGCAGAAACCTCCATAGACAGGATCTGCTTTGAAAGAAAGGCTCTTCTGTAAGCTATATCACCAAGAAGCCGGATCACCCAGTCACCACAGGTGCCATAAAACAGATCCTTTTCATAAGTACCAGCCATGATCTGCTCATAATGGGAAACAAAGCCTGTGGCAGCACAGAAAAGAAGCTCGCTTTGCAGCCAGGAAAGGAAATTCTGAACAGCATAAAGTTCAGGACTTACTACTCCCTTTGTCTTTCCTGCCTGATACTGGTCAGCCAGCACCTTTAAAGGATCCATATGTTCCCTGTCTGCATACTTTCCTTCCCTGGCAGCCTTTTTCTGGCCCTTTTCCAGTTCCTCTGCAAGGATAGGATAAGTAATAAAGCCTTTTTTAAATGCATCCTCAATATCAGCGGTACGATAAGCTATATCATCGGCAGCTTCCAGAATAAAGGTAAGTGGATGCCGCACCCCAAGAGTACCCATGTCACCGGCGATCTGCTGATATAAAGACTGCTCCCCGTAAAAATAACCCATTTTCTTCCTGGAGATCCTATCCCCCTCCGGATCCATATCACAGGATGAAACCGGATACTTGATCATAGTATCAAGAAGGGCATAGGTAAGGTCCATGCCATTCTCATCAGAAAGGAAATGAAGCTTGGTCACCTGCCTGAGAGCCTGTGCATTTCCCTCAAAATAAAGGAAATCCTGAAGCATCTGACTGGTAAGCACCTGCATCAAAGGCTTACCTTTATAGAACAGACTTTCCAGCTTCCTGGCAAACCAATCCCGGATCGCTTCCTCCCCAAAATGTCCAAAGGGAGGATTTCCAATATCATGGATCAGGCCGGCACACTGAAGGATATCACAGATATCCCTTTGCATCTCTCTTGTGAAACCAGCATCCAAGCCCTGGTTCATAATACATTCTCCAATATTCTGTCCCAGAGATCTGGCAAAGGAAGACACCTCCAAAGAATGGGTCAGCCTTGTGCGGATGAAATCACTTTTGTCCAGGGCAAACACCTGGGTTTTATCTTGAAGCCTTCGAAAAGAAGAACTTCCAATGATCCTGTGATAGTCCTTTTCAAATTCACTTCTCAGATCCCTTAAATGAGCAGGCTGTGCCAGGTCACACATGGAGGTGCTGACTCTTTTTGTGGAAAGAAGCCGCTCCCATTTCATCTTAGCAAATACCCAGGATCTTCTTCACTGTAGCCGGCATATCCTGGGCATCAACTACACAATCGTGAAGAACAGGTGCTGTACGGATCTCCTCTACCGCTTTCGGCACGCTGGTACCGGACAGCTTTGCAAGGGCATCTGCAAGTGCAAAATCATCCATAGTTTCACTGTCACTGCTTATGGCTTCCATAACACTTCTGGTAAACTTATACGGGCTGGCTGTAGATGCGATCACAGTAGGTGTGTCATCCTTTGTATCAGCCTTATATTTCTTATATACGCCGGCAGCCACAGCTGTATGCGTATCAATCACATAATGATCCTTTTCAAATACCTGGTGAATGGCTTCGCTTGTTTCCTTTTCTGTACAGTAATTACCATAGAAATCAGAAAGTCCAGCTTTCATCTGGGGAGTGATGGTGTACTCTCCTCCCTTTGACAGTTCTTCCATCAGTTTTGCACAAGCAGCCGGATCCTCTCCTGTAAGACGGAAGATCAGCCTTTCCAGGTTGCTGGAAATCAGGATGTCCATAGACGGGGAAGTAGTCAGGATGAAATCCCTCTTCCTGTCATAAGTACCTGTGGCAAAGAAATCATAAAGTACTTTATTCTCATTAGAAGCACAGATCAGCTTATTCACTGGAAGTCCCATCTGTTTCGCATAGAAAGCAGCCAGGATATTACCAAAATTGCCGGTAGGCACAACAATATTGATCTTCTCTCCCTCTTTGATGCTGCCCTGGCGGATCAGGGTGCTGTACGCATATACATAATATACGATCTGCGGCACAAGACGTCCGATATTGATAGAATTGGCAGAAGAAAACTGGAATCCGGCACTGCCAAGTAAATTCTCCAGGTCTTTGTCATTAAACATCTTCTTTACTGCTGTCTGGGCATCATCAAAGTTGCCAGTAATCCCTACAACATATGTATTCTTGCCCTTCTGTGTTACCATCTGCTTTTCCTGGACCGGACTGACACCATGCTTCGGATAAAATACAATGATCCTGGTGCCCGGCACATCAGCAAAACCTGCCATTGCAGCCTTACCTGTATCTCCGGATGTAGCCGTAAGGATTACGATCTCGTTGGTAACTCCATTCTTCTTCGCTGCTGTAGTCATCAGATATGGAAGGATGGATAATGCCATATCTTTAAATGCAATGGTAGCACCATGGTACAATTCTAGGAAATATGCCCCGTCCGCCTGATGGATCGGTGCGATCTTATCTGTATCAAATTTCTCATCATATGCACTGCGAATACAATACTTCAGTTCATCTTCTGTAAAATCTGTAAGGAAACGGCTCATCACCTCATAGGCTGTCTCCTGGTAGGTCATTCTGGAAAGCTTCTCCATGGGAATATCCAGCCTTGGGATCTGTGTAGGTACAAATAAACCTCCGTCATCAGAAAGTCCTTTTAATATGGCCTGTGACGCAGTCACCAGATCACCTTTGCCTCTTGTACTCTGATACATTACCTCCATTATGTGTTCCTGCCTTTCTATGATAAGTGTTTTTCGACATTAAATCCAACAATGCCCTGTGGTTTCTGCCATTATAGCACATGCTTTTTTAAATTACCACATCAAAATGTTAAAAGAGGAGACAGCGCTTTTTCGCTGTCCCCTCTATAATTACTGCTGTTCAGTTTCTAATATCAGTTTTTAATATCATTTTTTACCATCTGTACCACAGTTTCCTGATCATTATTCTTATCGGATGAAGAATCGTCCTTAGGTGAAGAAGCATCCTTAGATGAAGCATCCTCCTTACCGCTGACTTCATCCGGATATTTATAAAATTCGTGAACCCCGTATTTAAAAAGTTTCTGTAAATCTTTTTCAAACCAGGCTACATTCTTTTTCTCTGCCGCTTCTTTCTCAACAAAGAATAATGCTCCCTGGGAATAATCCACACCCTCCAAAGCTTGCTTCACGGCCTCCCTGGTCTTATCTGTAACTGTGACCTGATAAATCCGGCCGTCATAAGTAGGTGAAAACTGAGGTACTCCATATCTGTAATCCCACACCACATCCGTTACCGTATCAGGGAATTCATCGTTCTTGACCCGGTTCAGAATCACGTTGGCAACAAGGATACGGCCCTTAAGATCCTCTGTGCCTGCCTCTGCCTCCACGATCCTTAAGAAGACATCATAATCCTCATCAGACATAATGGTTGGATTCTCAGCCATATGCGCAGCTGTCTGGTCAAGATTCTCCACGGTGTTCTCCATAGAGGAGCTTACGTTCAGTCTGGCTGCACCATCCTTTACCACCTTAACCCTCTGCCCTACCAGCACATTCTCGCAGGAAGTACCGATCCTTGTGATCCTGGTTCCTGCAGCGGGTGTCTCAGAAACTCCTGACACAACACCTGCGATCCCTGTAGGAAGCTCACTGCCGTCAAAAGTTCCTCTCTCCGACGAAGCAGAAACCATATTCTCTTCAGCTTCAGAAGCGGCATAAACCTGGCTGCGGTCACCATTATCAACAAATTTGGAACCAACCGCAATGCTGACAGATAACAGAGCGCATCCGGAAACAAGTGCGAAATTACGGAATGCGTCATTCCTGCTTTCCTGTCTCTTTTCTTTTTTTGTTACGCCTTGTAATTCTTTTTTAACTTTCATGCTTTTCATTCCTTGCTTCTTTGTTATGGTTTCTTTTCTTTCGTTATTTAATTTGTAACAACTTTGTAACGTATGAGAAAATTATATTTAATATACTTAGATATGTCAAGCTATTTTTGTATTTTTTTCCATTAAAAATACGGAAATCAAAAGTTAAAAAAAGCAAAAGAGGACACTCTCATAATGCTCTGATACTGTCAAAAACAGAAACCAGAAACATATGAAAGTGTCCCCTTATTTAACCGAATCAAACAGCGAAGCGGACTGGAATATCCACTTGCCCAATCGATCTGATACTTCTCCCCTGCCGTAACATACCCTTTTGTCTCCGGCTATGTATCAGATTATATATGGTCTGATACGATCCGTCAATCAGATTCGATTGACAGTTACTGACAGCCTTTGACAGATAAATCAGGCAGGATACAAAATATAACAATATCTCTGTCAGAGTGCAGGATCAATCTGCTGCATCCAGCTTGCTGGCACGCGCTTCAATCTCCTTCTGCTGTATATCAGAAGGAGCCTGCTCATAGCGGGCAAATTCAAACGAGAATTCTCCGCTTCCGCCAGTCATGGAACGCAGATCTGTAGAATATCCATAAATCTCCAACATAGGCACGTCTGCTTCAATAATGGTATTTCCATTATGGTCAGGATTCATTCCCAGTACACGGCCACGGCGTTTGTTCAGATCGCCCATTACATCGCCTGTGTATTTGTCCGGAACTGTAACCTTCATGGAAACGATCGGCTCCAGAAGAATCGGTGATGCATCCATAAAGCCTTTCTTAAATGCAAGGATAGTTGCCATCTTAAATGCCATCTCAGAGGAGTCTACCGGATGATAAGATCCATCATAAAGAGTAGCCTTCACACCAACTACCGGATAAGCAGCAAGAGGTCCCTTCTGAACGCACTCCTGCAGACCTTTCTCAACAGCCGGGAAGTAGTTCTTCGGTACAGCACCACCTACTACCACCTGCTCAAATACATACGGTGTTTCCAGATCGCCAGATGGCTCAAAGCGCATCTTAACGTGACCATACTGGCCATGTCCGCCAGACTGTTTCTTATGCTTTCCTTCCACATCGGAATTCTTGCGGATCGTCTCTCTAAACGGAACCTTAGGCTTGCAAAGTTCCACATCTACTTTATATCTCTCTTTCAGCATGCTGACAATAATGTCAAGATGCTGATCACCCATACCATAAATAAGGCTCTGACGGTTAGCGCCATCATTAACAACTCGAACGGTGCAATCTTCACTCATGATCTTGGAAAGAGCCTGGGAGATCTTATCCTCATCCCCTTTGTTCACTGCCTTAAATCTCTTATAGGTATAAGGAACAGAAAGAACAGCTTTTGGATAAAGGATCGGATTGGCCTTTGTAGCAAGACTGTCGCCTGTCTGTACGCTTACAAGCTTGGCAATGGCGCCAATATCTCCTGCATGAAGTTCAGGAACCTCGATGGGCTTGGAGCCCTGAAGCACATACAGCTTATTCAGACGTTCCTCAACACCCTTCTCTACGTTAAGAAGTGTGTCATCTGCCTTAATTACACCAGAGCATACCTTGATCAAGGAATATTTGCCAAGGAACGGATCTACAATAGACTTCCATACATAGGCAGATTTAGCCTTAGCAAAGTCATAATTAGCCTCAAAGATCTCATTGGTCTTCTGTGCAATACCATTGCAGGATCTTTTATCAGGGCTTGGGAAATATCCGCAGATATCATCCAGCAGGTTGGAAACGCCCCGCAGATTCACAGGGGAACCCATGCACACCGGCACAATACTTGCTTCCTGGATATTGGTAGCAAGTGCTGCAGAAACCTCTGTAACAGAGAACTCATCGCCTTCAAAATAACGATCCATAAATTCTTCGCTTGTTTCAGCTACAGACTCCATCAGGATATCATGGTATTTTTCAAGGTACTCTTCCAGGTAATCCGGAACCGGGCATTCTTCTTTCATGCCTTTGTCAATATATTTTCTGCCGGCCTGTTTCACAACATTTACATAGCCTACAAACTTACCATCCTCACGGATCGGGAAATGAAGAGGTGCGATCTTCTTGCCATATAATTCGGTAAGATCCTCAACTGCTTTCCTGTAACTTACATCATCTACGTCCATATCTGTAACAAAGATCATGCGGGGAAGCTTATACTTCTCACACAGATTCCAGGCCTTCTGTGTACCAACCTGAACGCCTGCCTTACCGGAAACAACGATGATCGCTGCATCAGCTGCACTAACTGCCTCTTCTACTTCACCAACAAAGTCAAAGTAGCCCGGTGTATCCAGAATATTGATCTTTATCTTCTGCCATGGAACCGGGATCACAGATGTAGAAATAGAAAAGTGCCGTTTGATTTCTTCTTTATCATAATCACTGACAGTGTTGCCATCTTCAACTCTGCCAAGTCGGTTCGTCAAACCTGCCAAGTAGGCCATAGCCTCTGCCAAAGTTGTCTTACCAGCCCCACCATGACCTAATAGGACTACATTTCTAATTCGGTCAGTTCTAAAAACGTCCATATGTAATACCTCCCTGTTTGTCTAATATGTTCATATTTTACTAAACTTTCTTTCAACTTTCAAGTATTTTATATAGTTTTAACAATATTTTTTTGTCGTTTTCAGATAAAATACTGTCATTTTTACAGGGAATTGACTTTTTTTCCTATATATCATAAAATAAACCTGTTGTTTTACTATAAACTATGCGGGAAGGATGTTTTTTTAATGAAAACCATTGGTTTTATAGGTCTGGGACTGATCGGCGGCTCCATTGCCAAGGCGATTCGCAAATATCACCCGGACTATCATATTCTGGCATTTGACCAGAACCGTGGCACTCTTGCAGCCGCTGTAAGCGACAATATTATAGATGGGGTTTGCGAAGAAAAGGATAACCGTTTTGGCAGCTGTGATTATGTTTTTCTTTGTGCCCCAGTAGAATATAACCTAAAGTATCTTGAATTTCTGAAAGAGATCCGTCAGCCAGGCTGTATCATCACAGATGTAGGCAGCGTAAAAGGCATCATCCATGAAAAGGTTGAAGCTCTTGGTATGACAGACTGTTTTGTAGGCGGTCATCCTATGGCAGGCTCTGAAAAATCAGGCTTTGAGCATTCCACCGACCGTCTTGTGGAAAATGCCTATTATATCCTGACCCCAGGCGGAGAGATCCCTCTTGAACGTCTTACCGATCTGACAGAGATGATTGCTTCCATTGGCGCTATTCCCATGGTGCTCACTGCTGATGAACATGATTTTATCACTGCCGGAGTTAGCCATCTTCCTCATATTATTGCTTCTGCCCTTGTGAATCTTGTAAAGACCCTGGATAATGATGCAGGATATATGAAGACCATTGCAGCCGGAGGATTCCGTGATATTACAAGGATCGCCTCTTCCTCTCCTGTGATGTGGCAGCAGATCTGCCTGGAAAACACCCAGAATATTTCCAATGTACTGGACGATTATATCCGTATGCTGATACAGATCCGGTGTGCCATTGACAACAAGGATCCAGATTACATTTATCAGATGTTTGCAAGTTCCAGAGATTATCGTGATTCCATTGACGTGGTAGACAACGGCCTGACCAGGAAGGCTTATGTCCTTTATCTTGACCTGGCAGACGAAGCCGGCGGCATTGCTACCATCACTACTATTCTGGCAATGGATAATATCAGTATCAAAAATATCGGCATCATCCACAACCGTGAGTTTGAAGAAGGTGTACTTAAGATCGAATTCTATGAAGAAGAAGCTATGGAGCGAGGCAAGGCTCTCCTTAAAAAACGTAACTATATTGTTTATGACCGATAGACTACAGGAGGCATCATGGAAATCCCAAAACTGAACAAGCTTCACGGGAAGCTTACCATTCCCGGAGACAAATCGATTTCCCACAGGGCTGTTATGTTTGGAGCCCTGGCACAGGGCACCACAAGGATCACCCATTTTCTGGAGGGCGCTGACTGTCTTTCCACAATTTCCTGTTTTCAGGCAATGGGGATTCATATCCAGAAAAACAAAGATGAAGTGCTGGTAGAAGGAAAAGGACTTCACGGGCTTCAGGCTCCCTTAGATATTCTTGATGTTGGCAACAGCGGTACTACTACCCGGCTGATCTCCGGCATCTTAGCCGGCCAGGATTTCACCAGCCGGCTTACCGGGGATGCCTCTATCTGCCAGCGTCCTATGGGACGGATCATTACTCCACTTTCCATGATGGGTGCTCAGATCACAAGCCAGAATCAGAATGGCTGCGCCCCTCTCACCATTCAGGGAGGACACCTCCACGGAATACATTATCAGTCACCTGTGGCATCTGCCCAGGTAAAATCCTGTGTGCTTCTAGCAGGTATGTATGCCGATGCACCAACCAGCGTTACTGAACCAGTTCTTTCCCGGAATCACACTGAGCTTATGCTGAATTACTTCGGTGCACAGGTTACTTCAAAAGGCACCACCGCTGCCATACTTCCACAGCCTGATCTTAAGGCCCGTGACATTACAGTCCCCGGCGATATCTCTTCTGCTGCATACTTTATTGCTGCAGGACTTCTAGTGCCAGGAAGTGAGATTCTGCTGTGCAATGTGGGTATCAATCCTACCAGGGACGGTCTGCTTCGTGTATGTCAGGCTATGGGCGGTGATATTACGTTACTGAATGTACGAAATGACGGGGAGCCTACTGCAGACCTTCTTATAAGAAGCAGTTCTCTTCATGGCACAGAGATAAAGGGTGAGATCATCCCTACCTTGATTGATGAGATCCCCATGATTGCTGTAATGGCAGCCTTTGCTGAGGGCACTACTGTGATCCGGGACGCTGCAGAGCTTAAAGTCAAGGAATCTGACCGCATCCAGGTTATGACGGATAATCTTACCCGGATGGGTGCAGATGTAGAGGCATTACCGGATGGAATGATCATACATGGAGGCAAGCCTTTACATGGAGCCACAATTGATTCCCATAAGGATCACCGTATTGCCATGTCCTTTGCAGTGGCAGGCGGTATCTGTGAAGGATCGCTTACTATTACTGACGGAGAATGTGTCAATATCTCTTATCCGGAATTTTATACAGATTTGTACAGCCTATTGTAACACAAGTTCAGGATTGTAAATAGATCATGCATGAAATATTTCCCATGTAGCACAATCTGAAGCTTTCATTGCCAAGTGTCTGATCTCATGTGAAACTGATAGATTTTTGAGAAAATGATGGAGTTTCTCTATAAGTCTTTATGATTTCTTTTTGAGATTCAGGCGCTTTTTTTCTTGTTCATATTTGACAATTTTTTCACATATTAATTCGTTAATTTTATAACAAAGTGAGATTTTCATTTTTTTGCTATTTTTTGGTTTTTTTCAGACAAAAAAGCGTGTATAATCCCCTTCGTAAGGAAATAATAAAATTGTGTAACTCTTCAGACACACTTGCTGCCAATGAAATAGTTACAAAATTGTTTATGACTGACCAGGAGGTATTCGCACATGAAAATTTTATTTTATGGTACTAAAAATTACGATGAAGAATTTTTCGAGAAGATCCTTCCGGATTACCCGGGGATTCAAATTAAATTTATTGAAGCCAATATCTACGAAGAAACTGCTTCTCTTTCCAAAGGTTATGATGCAATCTGTGCTTTTGTAAATGCAGATCTTAGTGCTCCTGTTATTGATGCTCTGGCAGAACAGGGTGTGAAGCTGATCCTGATGCGTTGTGCAGGATACAATAATGTAGATCTGACAGCCACACATAAACATGGAATCCATGTGCTGCGTGTTCCCGGTTATTCCCCAGAAGCTGTTGCAGAGCATGCCATGGCTTTGGCACTTACTGCCAACCGTCATACCCACAAAGCTTACATCAAATTACGTGAAAATAATTTTTCCTTAAATGGTCTGATGGGTGTGAACCTTTATCATAAAACAGCTGGTATCATCGGTACCGGTAAGATCGGTCAGGCTATGGCACGGATATGCAAGGGATTTGGCATGAAAGTTATCGCTTATGATCTTTATCCAAACAAAAACCTGGATTTTCTGGAGTATGTATCCCTTGATGAGCTTCTGGCAACCAGTGATCTGATCAGCCTTCACTGCCCGCTGACAGATGAAACAAAGCATCTGGTAAATGCTAAGACCATTGATAAAATGAAGGATGGAGTAATCCTTGTAAATACATCCAGAGGCGGTCTGATCAAAACAGAGGATCTGATCACAGGAATCCGTGAGCATAAATTCTTTGCTGTAGGTCTTGACGTATACGAAGAGGAAACAGACTATGTATACGAGGATATGTCTGAGGAGATCATGCAGACGTCCCTGATCCAGAGACTGCTTTCCTTCCCGAATGTTACCATGACTTCCCATCAGGGATTCTTTACAAAAGAAGCTCTATCCAATATCGCAGAGACTACCCTTCAGAATGCTGCTGATTTCATGAATCAGAAAGAGCTTAAAAACGAAGTATTATCATAACAGTTCAATACCCTAGTACAGTGAAAATGAAGTATCTGCTATATTGGCGCAGAATGATTTTCTCATATGCAAGGCAGAGGATAGTTATGTATTTCCATCACCAAAAATACCTCCGGCGTTCTTACTGCCGGAGGCTCATCTAAAAGCCCATCACATGCTTTTGTCCTGACATCTTAAATCCTGCCGGAGACTGTATTTTCGGAATATGCTTTACTGCTGACTGTCAGTCAGCCCTGCTTCTTCCAGCTCCTGCTGTACTTCTTTGTCAATCTCATCCTCTGTAACGCCTTCGTCCTCAAATACGCCGCTTTCGGCTGCATTCTTCTCCAGTTCTTCTGCTGCCTGACGCTCCTCTTCTGATACCTGGCTGTCATCAACACTCTGAACATCATCATCTCCCATTACTTCCAGATCTGCCAGTTCATCGCTGTCCAATGGCTCCATATCATCTTCAAATGCATCTTCTTCGCTTTTATTTCCACAGCCTGTTATCGTAAATGTAAAAGCAAAAATAATTCCAATAAATAATAATAATTTATATCGCTTCATATGATACCTCCTGTGCTGATTCTCTATATTTGTAATACAGGATAATTCATTTTCCTGTATTATTTACAGATATCATAGTTGGTGGCTTTTGCCCCCAACATCTTCCTATATTAGTATTAGTGATTCATGTTTTTCCCGAAGCAGATGAATCTCCCTTGTCCATCCTTCATCATCATTCGGTGTCTCAAGGATAACCGGCAGCCCTTGAAGAGCCGGGTGGCAGATCACTCGGACCAGTGCTTCAAGACCGATCTTCCCTTCCCCGATCCTGGCATGCCTGTCCTTATGGCTGCCTAGCTCATTCATACTGTCATTCAGATGAATGGCCTTCAGCCTTTCCAGACCGATCTGCTCCTGAAACTCTTCCAGAACCTGATCCAAATGGTCTGCTATATCATAGCCTGCATCCCACACATGGCAGGTATCCAGACAGATCCCCAGCTTATCCTTCTGGTCTGTAAGATCAATGATCTGCCTCAGTTCCTGGAAACTCCTGCCCACTTCTGTCCCCTTACCTGCCATAGTCTCAAGAAGAACGGTTGTGGTCTGCTCATTTGTCAGCACATCATTCAAGATTCCTGCAATCTTCCGGATCCCTTCTTCTGTACCTTGTCCCACATGGCTGCCAGGATGAAAATTGTAGTAATTACCTGGTGTAAACTCCATACGTCTCAGATCATCTCTCATGGTATCTCTGGCAAAATCCCGAAGATTTTCTTTGGCAGCACAAGCATTCAGTGTATATGGTGCATGAGCTACAATCTTCCCGAAGTGATGTTCTGCAGCAAGCACCTGATACTTTGCCACATCCTGCGGATTGATCTCCTTTGCCTTGCCTCCTCTGGGATTCCTGGTAAAAAAGGCAAAGGTGTTGCCTCCATTGGCTATGGTCTGTCTTGCCATAGATGCATAACCTTTGGCAGATGATGTATGATTACCTATATATAACATTCTTATTCCTCTCTGGTGTAAAATAGTTTTATGGGAAATATTATACTCCTTTTTTCCTCGTTTTTGTATTCTGAAAATCCCTATACAGCTTAGGCAGTTCTGGTGCAGCGGACATATGCTTATTGACGAAAACAGGAAATATTTGTATACTAAAATTTGTGAAAGTATCTAATTATATTTCTGACTTTTACACCAAACATCTCAAATATATATTTACAAGGAGATTTTTACTATGGCCGAAAAGAGAAATACCCGCCCGAAGCGTTCTGCCAAACCTGGCGGGAAGAAAGCACAACCGTCCATACAGGGACACAGAAAAAATATATATCGTAAATCCAGATATTATCGGCAAAGACAGCGTCGCATCCATATTTGTCTAGGGGTCCTGGCTGTCCTGCTGGTTCTCATCGTAGGCATTTCCCTTCACTCCTGTTCTTCTTCAGCAAAGCCTGCTTCCAGCACAGGTACACAGGATGCACCAGTTTCAAATAAGCAAGAAATCCCAGACAGCAATACTGAGGATACTACTTCTGAGGCAGAATCAACTCCTACGCAGGCTCCTGTCACTTTAACCATCAGTGTTGTAGGCGACTGTACACTTGGTACAGATGAAACCTTTGATTACAGTACCAGTCTGAATGCCTACTACGAAAATTACGGGAAAGAATATTTCCTCCAGAATGTAAAAAGCATTTTCCAGGCAGATGACCTGACCATCGCCAATATGGAAGGAACCCTTACCGAATCCACTCAGAGAGCTGACAAAACCTTTGCATTTAAAGCCCCTGCTTCTTATGCCGGAATCCTTACCAGTGGTTCTGTGGAAGCAGTCAACACAGCCAATAACCACAGTCATGATTATGGAGAGCAAAGCTTTACGGATACATTATCTGCCCTGGATGATGCAGGGATTGTTCATTTTGGCTATGACGAAACAGCAGTTATGGATGTGAAAGGGATCAAGGTGGGACTGGTTGGTATTTACGAGTTAAATGACCATCTTGAACGGGAACAGCAGTTAAAAGACAATATAGCAAAAGTAAAATCCGAAGGTGCCCAGCTTACCATTGTGATCTTCCACTGGGGCAATGAAAAGGAAACTGTTCCTGATTCCAATCAGATAACATTAGGCAGATTGGCCATTGATCAGGGTGCTGACCTGGTATGCGGACATCATCCTCATGTACTTCAGGGCATTGAAACATACAAAGGTAAGAATATTGTATACAGTCTTGGAAATTTCTGCTTCGGAGGCAACAGTGCTCCAAGCGATATGGATTCCATGATCTTCCAGCAGTCCTTTACCTTCAGCAATGGCTCTCTTCAGAATGACAATGTTACCAATATCATCCCCTGCTCTATTTCTTCTGCACAAGGCTATAATAATTATCAGCCAACGCCTGCAGAGGGGGATGAAAAAACACGAATCATGGAAAAAATCCAGGAACGCAGTTCCATGATTGATACCCTATCCTGATGTTTAAATATAGCATCATCTCATTACCAACAATTTCTTACAGAATTATAATAGAATCTGCAAAAGCCAAGGGAACTGACCCTTGGCTTTTTCTATTAATTCATAACTGTTCAATACCCTCAAAGCTACTATCTGCTGAATAATTACAACAAATATTCATTATGGATTGCTGTCAATGAACATGGCATCCCCCATAATTATGTATTGTAATCAAAATCCAACATTTGTTAGGTTGTGCATTTAATAGGAAATTTCTCCCTAATCTTCCTGTGATTCTTCACTACAATAAGCCTCTGCATCAGGTCCTTCTCCATAAATCTCTGCACACTTCTTGCTATCAGGATAAAAAAACATGCATGAACCTTCTGTTATGCTACATCCATATCCGTGATATTCATCCGTACAATATGCTGCTGAACATTTCCCTGCCATCTTTTATATTCCCCCTTAGTTAAATGGTAGATCATCATCGTCTACGCTCATAAATTCATCCGGATCCGGCTGTGGCTTCTGCAATTGCGTACTGTTTGAGTTATCCTGAACACTTCCGGAATTGTTCTGCTGACTGGTTGCTTTACTCTCTGCAAAATCTTGTTCCTCGATCACTATATCAGTTGTATATACTTTCTGTCCATCTTTATTCGTATAGCTTCCCGTTTGAATCCTTCCGCAAATTACAATCTTTGTACCTTTCCGGAAATATTTTTCTGCAAATTCTGCCGATCTTCCAAACGATACACAGTTAATAAAATCAGCAGATGCTTCATTATCTCTCTTAATTCTCCGGTCTACAGCAAGGGTAAATCTTGCAACAGCTGTTGCATTATCACCCTGGGAATATCTTACTTCCGGATCCCTGGTCAGTCGCCCCATCAATATTACTTTATTCATAGCTTTTTATCTCCATTTCTATAAGGTCAGCACCATTTGAGTATTATCAAAATTCAGCATTTCATCTTTTGCCCTGTTATAAAAAATCCTGTCAATTTCAAACCCAAATGCATTGCGTCCCAATTCATGTGCTGCTCGTAATGTGCTTCCACTTCCGCAACACGGATCAATTACAACATCGCCAGGATCTGTAAATACTTTTATCAGATCTTTCAGAACTTCTACAGGCTTTTGAGCCGGATGAATTTTAGGGATTTCTTTTCCATCCTTCTTCCAGGTAAACCAGTTGAAAATCATATGTCCTGTTCCTCTGATTGTTTTTCCATCTTCATCGTACTTTGCTCCATTACGGAACTTTGGAAGACGATCCCTATACAAAATAAGAGCATATTCAGTAGCCCCCACAATTCGCATGTTTGCTTTTAACACTTGTGGGCTGTAATTTTTGCAAAATACAAGAGGTATGTAATGAATAAAACCGTGCTTTTCAGCTGCCTTAATTAAAGTCTGTATCTGTTCAAATGAACAGAACACGATCATGCATGGCGAATTACTACTACGCCCTCTTTGCACTGGCCTTTTATCTTCCTTTCTCAGCATTTTAGAGCAAAAATGGAAATACTCATACAAGTTAAAATTAAAATCAGAATTAAATGCAGCTTTCCCGGCAAATTTACTTTCTCCATTTTTATTATCGCCGCCCTTATACCACATTGGATTTGAGCCATAGAAATTATTCCCAACATTATAAGGAACATCAGCAATGATAAGCTGTGCAGGGGGAATCGCATATTTTTTGTAATTCTGCATAGAATCTCTATATATTTCACATTTCAGTTTAGATTCTCTTTCCATGTTGTTCTCCATTCCATTTTCTGTCCACATCTATCGCAATATACTTTCCGTTTTTGATCATGTACTCGACCTTGATACAAAATCTTTCTTTCCCCAACCACACCCCCACACCTTGGACAATGCCATAAGTGTTTGTACTGCATTCTGCTTTCTCCATGTCCATCAGCAAACTCAATGAATATCGGGCATTTCTCATTCATATAAAGTTTAGGCTCTACCGGAATTTGCTTTTGGATTGCTTCCTGTAACTTCATATTTTCCTTTTCATCCAGCTTCGTATCTTCAAGAAGCCAATCTACAACATTCATTAGGTTTTGCTTTGAAAAAAATGCTTCATCGCTTGAATCACTAAGCTCCTTTTTTAATATTTTCAATTTGTTCCTCACATGACTCATGCTTCTACCTCCAAATCTTCCGGCATCTGGAATACAACAGCCTTTTCTAAAACATTCTGGATTTTCATATACAATTCATTAACTTCATTTGTTGATTCTATAAAAAGTGACATTGTAGCAAGTCCAGTAGCTGATGTATGAATAGTTTCATATTTTGCATAAGCTTCCTGAATCATGTCCAACACTTTGAGGGCTTTTTCTTTGCTCGAATAATGTCCGACTGGGCACACACAATCCGTTATGTCAAAACCCTGTTCGCATTCCCAGAATCTTAATTCGTGTATGTTGTCAAAATTAATTAATCGGCTTTTATCCTGACTTCTGATTACCATTTTTCATGCTCCTTGCAATACCGCCTGATTGTTCGCATGGCTTCTATTGCCTCCTGATCTGTGATCTTTTGTTTCTCTGTACTGATGATCTCAATCATTCCGTTCTCCTTCTTCCTTTGACTTAAACACCCACTGCATAGCAAGCCTGTTTAACACGCCAATGAAATCAAAAACATCCAGTTCATCATCACCTGTTACTGACTGGTACCAGGTGTACATAGCTATCAAGATTGCCGTAAAATCTTCTGTCAATGTTTCAATTTTAAGTTCCAATTTGCCAGCAGCTCCCAATTCTCTATCGTCCTCATCTCTATATACGTCCTGCATTGCGATTCTGAATAAAAGAGCTTTTCTTTCAAACTCGTTAATCATTCTGCTGCTCCCTCCTAGTCGTCTCAGAAACGACCGCCATAATATCTCGCTCCTCTTCCAGTTCTGTAGTTGAACCGTGTTTCTTCCGGTTTTCTACAGTCCGATACATATGCTGTACCTCTTGTGTTGATCCTGATCTTTACATTTGAACCGCAATTAATGCATTTGCATGTAAATGAACTATCCGTCATATTTGTAAAGTATCTGAAATCCTTCCCACAGTCACATTTAACATACATTGGTCTAAGATTCTTCAACAGTATTCTTTCACCACAAGAGCAATTTTCCCCTGAAATAATTTTCTTGGTGCAAAATCCCTTTATTTTCCCACAAGACGGACATTTTACATACAGAAATCCTTTGTATCCATCCTCCTGTTCAGGGTCCTGTTTGTTAAAAGATTCTTTCCAATTTTCCCCAAATAAGCTATCGTTTCTTGTATGTTTCATATCCTGTTCCTCCTGTACTATAAACATCGAATAAATCAAATATTGATAACTGCCCTTCTGGTAATGGCTTTTCATTTTTTATAACAGGCATCATTTCTTTTAGTTCCTCTTTTGCCTGTTTCATCATTTCTGAAAAATCCCAATGAATAAATCTTCGCATTGCAACAAGATCATCATCTAAAATACTCTGACTATACCCAGAAACATAACGGATCATGGTAGTTGCCTTCTGACCTTTTTCACTTTTTCCAACCAATTCCATATAATCAGAATTTTCTTTAATTCTATGTATCATTCTAAATGCTTGCTTCCTGATTTCTTCGCTCTTAACCATAAAGTTTGGAGGCATTTCTTCTGGAAGTGGTATGTAATATTCGTCTGGATAATCCTCTTCCTGCAGCTCTTCTTCACATAATCTACGATCATAAATAATATGATTCCTCAACAGGTTCAGATTTACTCCATCCGGCCAGAATGGATCATTGCCCCCATTCTCCCGAAGTCTTATCCAATGTGCGTGAGATTTCCCAATACTCTTAGCAAGCTGTTCCCTCCTGCTCATCTGATTTTTCATCATTTCCTATACTCCCAAGCTTTGCTTCGATTGCATTTTTGATTTTGCCTTTTAATGCTGGGCCTACTCCCTTTACCTCTCCGATCACTTCCATAAGCTGTTCACCGTTAATCGCTTTGATAGGTTTTTCGACTACTGCCTTTTTGCCATCATTGAAACCATTGGTATAAATACGTGTGCAAAACTCATCAAACTGCTGATGATCATATTTCTTTACTGTCTTGTACACTTCTCTGGTAGTTGTATAACCTCCTGTGCATCTTTTTGCCATTGCTATTCCTCCTGTGCCTGTAGCCATTCTCTGACATTCTTTTCTCTCTTTTCTATCGGACATTCAAGAGCGCAGCCACTCTCGCAGTCCTCGCATCCTTCATCACAACTTGGTACTTTCAATCCCTCGTCATAGACTTCTCCCCACGCTAACAGATTAACAAGTTCCTCGTCAGATAAATTTCTGATCTTATCCGCATTTGTCATGCTGTTTCCTTTCCTAACCAATGTAATATATCTCCAAACGCATCATGGATTTCAGCAGCATTCCCTTTGTTATCAAGCACCGATAAGTACGGTTCCTCATCATACAATGATACAAATGCGCATATATTATGCAGCCATGTAGCCAGCTCCTCATTACTCATCGAACGAATCCACTCAGCATTTGTCATTTCAACGCCTCCAAATCCTTTTTCACTCTTTCCAGTGAATATCTGGCATTATCTGTAAGCTGTCTCTGCCAGCAATCATTTTTCGGACTCCATCTAAAACCATTCTTTTTCAAAATATCTCGTATATCTGATTCTGGTTTACTATCAAAGAACAGCTGTAAACGCATGATTTCCGTATTTTCTACGGTACGGAAATACTTATTTTCACTCTCGGTATTTCCTTCCGTTTTAGCCGCTCTGAGCTTCTTGAGTCTGCCTTCTATCCGGTGAATCTCTGCATTATTGTTTGAAAGCTGGTATGTAACAAAAGGCTTGTCCTCATAATGCCAGTCCTTCTGCATTTTCTCTTTCAGGCTATCAATCTGTTCCTGTGTCAATACAGGGCAGCCATCTAAGGTTTTATTCTTTCTATAGTAGGCATTTGCAGCTTTCATCTTCTCCTGTAATTCCTTTAATCCGTTAAGCTTCTTTTCCAAACGTTCTACTGCATCGGCATCACCGGACTTGATAATGCCCTTTCCGTTTCCAATACTCCGGATCCTGTTCAACATCTTCTGGATTTCCTTGAACTCCTGGTAGTTTCTATCGGATGCAGCATTCTGTTTTTCTTTCTTCCTTACCGGAAAATTTGCAGGTCCGCAAATCATAACTGACGGACACATACAACCGATACGGCTTCGATCGTTCAAATTGGCTGCCATCTTTTTAGAATATCTCTCTGCAATACCATATACCCGGTCAGCTTCCTCCGGTCTGTTCTCAGCAACCTTGTCTGCCAGATCATATGCCTCGTCAACATATCCTTTGTATTCTGCTGTCAGGCTGCCTTCTTTGTAATCCCGGAAAGACATCATCTCATGAGCAGACCTTGCGGACTGCTCATTGATTTCATAATAGATTCGTTCTCTCATTCTTCCTTTTCCTCCTCTATTTCAGTGTGATGCTTACGCTGTCATAATATCCGCAATAAACCATTTCAACACGTAATCCTCTGATGTCATTCAGCTTTGGATTGAAATCAATAACTTTTCCAGAATAAATTGTTACCTTTTCTGATTTCGTTTCTCCCGTTTCCTCATCTGTTTTTATAACATTTCTCTCTATTGAAATTGTCTGATATCCTTTTAAAGTATCCAGAATTTGTAATAATTCCATGGTACATCCTCCATTTTTCTTGCTTTCTTCCTGCCTTTATGTTAATATCAAACCGAAGCGGGGGCAGGTGAATACCGCCTCGGTTCTATTGGGTTTGGCTCCGGTTCTATTTCTTAGGTAGGCTCCGGAGCCTTATTCTTTTTTCTCTTTCTTCTCTGCTTCTTTTTCTGGAAGTTCATTTCCTGTCATATAAGTTGCTAAGTCGTATGCTTCTTCTGCTGTATGTCCATGTGCTAAAGCCCATCGCATTGCTCTCACAACCATGTCCCCAGTGTTTTTAGTTGGCATTTCAAAATCCTCCACTTTCTCACCTGCCTTTCAGAACTCATTGGAACTCGTTTTATTGAGTTCTTGATTATAATTTAACACGTAGGTTAGTAGTGTCAATACCCTTTTTTACATTTTCTTCAATTTTATGAGTTTTTAATTTCAAAGAATATCCCATTGTCGCAAACAGCTTTTGAACAAACTCATAGCTGACCTGTTCTTCGTCTGTGCTCTCAAAGAAATCCGCTATTTTCTTTTCTTCGGTATCCTGATCACACTCTTTTTTCTCAACTATAAGATCATAATCAAGAGCCGCAAGAATCTTTCTTACTGCCTCAAAATTAGGACTGGTATTTCTGTTTAATTTCATCCAAAGATTCTGTCGGCTTGTTCCTACCTTCTCTGCCAGCAAATCATATGTCATTCCTCTGTCCGACATTTCCTTTTTGATAAACTCTACAATATTCTGCATTTCTGCCTCCTTTACGCTACTCGGTATCTGTATTCAATACATTCGCAGTTACTATTCCATTCTGCCGAATCAGCTACAATCCCCTTTTGTTCTTCCACTATCTCAAGTAGATCGCCTTCGTACAATTCTTCCATCGAATAACCACGTTCTTTTTCGATCTCTTCAATTTCTTCATCCAGAAACAAGTTCCCATCTTCATATACCGGTTCGTTCTCATCCCATGCTTTTGGTTTTTCCCGTTCCTCCCGGCGGCGTTCCCAGTATTCATCTTCGCCAGATATTCCACACATAATGCCTCGCCTCCTTCAGATCATCTAGGTATATAGTCATATCTGGTATGCCAATGGTATTGATATAACTTTGTTACCGGGTTGATGCCCTCATACCGTTCTCGCCATTCTTTCAGCATTTCTTTGTATGTAAACAGTTCTCCGGTTTCTTTATTCCGGTATATCTTATCTGCATTATTCATCCTGCACCGCCTCATCAGGCAAATACACCACTTGAATATGTGTACCCATATGGCAATCGGGCTCTCCGTCAAATTCGTTTCCTGCTGATGAGTTGAGTGTATCTCCTCTTTCCTCGCAGCACTCTCTCGGACTGCAGCAATCTGTGTTCTTCCAGAGTTTTCCGTTCTCGTCCTCGTATACATATCTACCCCAGCTGTCTACGCCCTTGTATCTCAGGTGGAGTGTCTTCACTTTCACTGCAACCAGTTCATAATCAACAACTGCAAAATATCCCAGTGGTTTGTCGTATTCAATATATCCCCACGCTTCCTGCCCGATCTCCTGTACAAATTCTTTCTGATCGAAATTATGGATTTCCAGTACCTTCACGTATCTGTTTTTAGGGTAGCTTCCTGGCATAACCGGACGCTGTGTGCTGTAATAACGATATTTCATTGCTTTTGCTTCCTCCTCTTATTTTTTTCTGCCCCAGTTTTCTGAGGCAAATTGCTTTATTAATCAAGCAGGCATTCCTGCGAGATACTGTATTTTTCTTTCAGTTTTTCAAAAGCTCTGTTTGTTACCCGGTATTCATTCCAACCAACTCTATGGTCTTTTGAACAGAAGTCCTTTTCCTGATATTTCTTTATAAGCTCAATGCCTCTGCCTTTAAGTTCCAGTGGTGTATCAATGAACCAGTGCTTTCCGTAATATCCTCTGGATGCCTCCATCTGGCAATCTGGTTTCTGGCCTCCCATTTCTGGTGTATAGCAATATACTCCAGGAACTTCAACAGGATCTGTAGCTGACATTTCCAGGCGTTTCTTTTTTCCCTGTTCTTCTAGCTTCTGTGCCTCTCCATCCAGCAGGTTTCCAGCTTTCTCAAGTCGTTCCATGCTCTCAATATACCAATTAAGTGCCTCCGTTGTTTCTGCTCCAGAAATCAACCTGGACAGATTATTATATCCATTACTTACCACCTGTTCTTTTACAGGAAACTGAATGATCTGTGCCATGCCCTGCGTCCTCCCTTTCTCATTTAAGGTTGTTGATATATTTTCTGCATTCTGCATAGGAACCGGTATAAACAACCATTCCTTGATGCATTACAGTACAGGTATCACTCCATCTTGTGATCTCGTACACCTTACCATTCGCAAGTTCGTATCTTTCCATGCCCCTCCCTCCTATGCCATCACTTCATAAACACCTGTAAAGAAACACTCCTTATCGCCCCAGTCCCTAACCTTTACTTTCTTTGCTTCTCCTGCTCTTTCGTTTGCTCTACCAGCGTGCTGAATCAACTTGTATGTAACAGTTTTTGCTGTTCTTGCAACGATTTCAAACATCACTGCTCCGCTTGCATATCTTTTTCCGACCTCAAATTTTCTCATTTTTTCTCCTCACTGTGCTTCGTCATATTTTAACTCGTTTTATTGAGTTCTTGATTATAATTTAACACGTAGGTTAGTAGTGTCAATACCCTTTTTTACA
>NZ_JAAITU010000139.1 GCF_013304385.1 Blautia glucerasea | reverse complement strand
CACAGAAGAAAACATGCTGCGGAGAAACTGGGATACCGTAAAGTACCGGTAATCATCCGGGTATTAAGTGAAGATGATTCCATCTTGAGCATGGTAGATTCCAATCTTCACAGAGAACGGATCAGCTACAGTGAAAAAGCTTTTGCTTACAAACTGAAGAATGACGTATTAAAAAGAAAAAGTGGTCGAAAAAAGAGCCAAGTTGACCACAAAACACCAAGAAAGCGGGCAATAGAAATCATCAGTGAAGATTGTGGTGATAGCCCAAAACAAGTGCAGCGTTATATCTCACTGACAAAACTGATACCGGAAATGTTGCAGAAACTGGATGATGAGATCATTTCTTTTTGTCCGGCTGTAGAGATAGCTGCATTAAGTGAAAAAGAACAAAGAGAACTGCTTGTAGCAATGGAGTATGCACAGGCAATCCCATCACTCTCACAGGCCCAGAGGATCCGGCAACTGAGTAAAGAAAAACAGTTGTCACTGGAAAAGATGGAAGAGATCATGTGTGAAGTGAAAAAGGGTGAGATCACAAGAGTGGCATTCACAAACGAGCAGTTGCACAAGTATTTTCCAAATTCTTATACACCGGCAATGATGAAACGGGAAATACTGGCACTGTTGAAATTATGGAAAAAAGAATCATGGGA
>NZ_JAAITU010000138.1 GCF_013304385.1 Blautia glucerasea | reverse complement strand
TGTATTTCTTGCATCCAAGCAGGTTTCTGCAGAGAGTTATCTTTTTTCTCTTGTTGAACAAAATCGCTGCGCGATGGCTTGCCAAGGCTGTGGCGCAGCGATTTTGTTCAACTTGAAGTTGTAAATATCATTTTACATTTTTATATGAAATCACAATATGACTTGGTGCAAATAATACTGATGCAATAATCAATAGCACTGACCTACTCATAATCCCACTAAATAAGAACAACATTGAAGGAATAATAGAAAGTGCTAATGCTCTGAAAACGCTGTTTTTCTTAAAACATATAATCCAAATAGCACAATAAAGCATTACCAATATGATATCTACAATCAAATATAGTACAAATGCTTCGTCAGACCACCACCCGAACCAAGTTCCCTGAATATTGATTATCATGAATCCGAAACAACCCAATCTCCCTACTTGTTCTGTGACCTCAACATATTTATTGTTCCACTTATTATCAAATCCATCTTTGCACTTAATCGCAAATACAACATTGGGTATCATAATGACTGCAATAAAAATCAGCCCAAAAACATTAAACCATTCCATATTATCTACCATCACAAACTCTGATTTTCTCAATTCTCCAAACTGTTAAGGAAACAATCGGAGTTGGTGTAAACGAAAAAGCAGCCTTGAGTTC
>NZ_JAAITU010000137.1 GCF_013304385.1 Blautia glucerasea | reverse complement strand
CTGCGGAGGTAAGACGGCATCTTCGGAAAACGAAGATCAAAATCAAACCGGGCTGTGTTTTTCTTCGTCATGTGTACCATATGCTCTGCGGTATTAAAACGCTTTTTTGTCTCCGGGATCTTCCTCAGTTCTTCCCAGACCTGTGCGTAGATCTCTGTCAGGTAACCAACTGCCTGACGATAGACCTCCATTGTTTGACGGACCGGGACATTCTGTTTTCGTATCTCCACACCATAGCTGGATACTGTCCGCATCTTCTTCCACCTTTCCCGTAAAAACAAACAATTCTGGAATGACCCCCGTACTCAGAGCTTTCTCTTTTCTTTTTCCTTCTGGCCTTCGATATAGGCAGATACCTGCTCACGGCTCCGGTCACTGACTGTGACGGCACAATAAGACGGATTCCACAAACGTCCTCCCCACAGTTCTTTTTTCAGTTCCGGATGTAAAAGGAACATCTGACGCGCAAGATTCCCTTTCATGATCTTGATCATATCTGAAATATAAAACTGCGGCCGACAATCCACAAGCATGTGGATATGATCCGGCATGACTTCCATTGCCAGGATCTGAAACCGGTACTCTTCTGCCAGATCCTGCAGCATCTTTTTGCATTCCAGGTCGATCCCGTCTTTTAATACTTTCTTCCTGTATTT
>NZ_JAAITU010000136.1 GCF_013304385.1 Blautia glucerasea | reverse complement strand
ACTTATCGCTGCACAGCTCATACCGCTGGCTCTTTGCCAGAAAATATTTTCCACAAACCTTGCACCGCCGGAAGCAAAGCCCCCAGTCATTTAGTCTGTTCAGATAATAGGTAATCAACGGGTAGAGGGAGGCATAGGCAGACACACATTCTTCTGTGCGACGGTTGTCCGGGAACCAGAGGTCAAGCCGGGTATCTTCTGATGGTGCGCCTTTGAAATAAAGGCTGCCAGCTTGAAAATGTTTCGGTTTTCCTGTCTCCCTGTCAAAGGTCATGGCTTCGTTATGGAATACCCCGGTCAGGCTGCTCATTTTATCCATGAAGCGGTCACAGGCAGCGTTACGGTCACGGGGTTCTCTGGCAAGCAGATAGCTGTTCCAGATACGGAACGCTACATACATTTTCAGAGGGTCGTTGCTAAGATATTTTCCCCAGAGAAATTCGCTTGCCGCCTGCTCCAGCTCCGGCTGTTTCCATCGGTTGGAGTGGAGGGCTTGCCGCAGTGGAGAAAGCCCGTATAAGTTCCAATCTCTGTCCGTGTCACGCTCAAAGTTTATCAAAAAAGTTCCCAGCGGGCGTGTCATATCACAAAGCACCTCTGCGTTTTGGCTCCCGTTCAGCCGGAAGCGGATCTGCTGTTCTTCCCCAATCAAAATCCGCTCTTTCATTTTCTTCC
>NZ_JAAITU010000135.1 GCF_013304385.1 Blautia glucerasea | reverse complement strand
TATCATAACTCCGGTTGTCGTTCTATACCGAATCGGAATCCTCATACAAAACTTCTGATAAAAGATTTTCAAGCCTTTGTTCTGCCATTTCTGGTTTCTTGGAATAGAGCCTTACAATATCTGCCATGTCATTAAAGGCATTAACAGTATGGGTGATCTCCCGGAGAAACATAATCTCGTTATATTCATCATTCGATTCAAACCCCATTACCTTTGCAATATCCGCTTCATTCGTGTTACCCTTGTAATTCTTGCAGGCAAACTGGAATGATTCCAGAAACAGGTTATATTGCTTTAACATTAACAGCAGTAAATCTTTTGAAAAAGCATCTTCCTTTTTACTAAGGTCGAGAGGTAACTGTTTGAGAATATTGCCCATTGCATCACGAATCTGTAATTCTCTCTTATCCGTAATATCGGTTTCGTATTCATCGGTTTCACCTCTGAGCCATTCAATAGATACATGAAGTGCTTCCGAAAGACCTTCCAGCACCATCTTTTTGGTATTGTCAATCGAACCATTCTCATAACGCAGGATTGTGGAAGCGGTAACTCCCATCTTCTCTGCAACATAAGGCTGTGTCAGATTTAATTCCAGACGACGCTGTTTTGCTCTGCTGCCTATCAGCTTGCGTAGTTCTTTATCTTTCATGCTGATTGCCTCCTTTTTCGGTATGTATGAATTATAGCATGTACCTTA
>NZ_JAAITU010000134.1 GCF_013304385.1 Blautia glucerasea | reverse complement strand
GATATACCGTTATTGGCAAATCTGACTTTTACTTTCATATTACCGATCCGGACCAGATAAGGATTTCCTACTTTATTCAGAAAAATATCTCTCCGTTCCTGAAGCGGCTTATTTCCATCTGCTTTTATCATCCGTAGATCCGTCATTTCATTGATATCTACATCACTGAAATCCTGATCCAGATAATTTCTATATTCCTCTGCTGTCATGCCCTTCTCCTTCCATTCCCATCTGGATCCGTACTGCTTTCAGTACCCGATCCAGGCTCCACTTATTTACTCTTCCGCATTTCTCAATAATACATTTTGTAGAAATGCTCATAACCTGTTCAGCCAATGCAAGGCTTCCTTTTCGGATCCCTGTCATATCGTATTTACTGATAAATACATGTGTTGGTAAATACCGCTTCTTATATATTCTTGACGTCAGCGGAACTACCGTAATGACTGAACTGTATGTATTAGCTTTGTTGTTACTTACTACGATCACCGGTCTTACTCCACCCTGAACCGAAGTTGTCGGGAACATACCGAGATCCGCCCATAAGATATCTCCTCTTCGAATCGTCACTTGTCATCTCTCTCCAATCTTTTTAATTTGTAAAGCATTCATAGCGCTATATTGGCTCCACAGGAATACGGCAGAGTTCCCTTCCAAGACGGAAAACTCTGCCGCATAACCTCTATAGCCAATTTGATTATTAAACAGTGCTCGCTCGATT
>NZ_JAAITU010000133.1 GCF_013304385.1 Blautia glucerasea | reverse complement strand
AACACCGAATTGCTGAACTGGAACAGCAGATAGAGAAAGGACGTGATATAGATGAACGAATCCAGAGAATCAAAGAACGCCGAACAGTTGGAAGAACTTCTCCTCTTGACCGAGGAGATACAAGAAGAACTGGAACAGAAAGACCAGCTTATCGTGGAACTGAAGACGCAGCTCAACGAATCTCTGATCTTGAACGAGAAATTAAACAAAGAGAACAGAGCCGGGAATATTCAAGCATTAAAGAACGACTTGAAGCTAGCAGACAGAGCATTGCGGAACGAGAAAGAGAAGCTGCGAAGCGCAAACGTCACGATAGGGGAATGTCAAGATAAAATACGATGCTTAACACAACAACGGGATTATGCCCGGACACATCAGAAAATCGTAGAGATACCGGTAGAAAAGCCGGTACCCTATGAAAAATGTGAAGCCTGTGACCGGACAGCCTATCAGAATGAAAAAGCGAAATACGAAACACAAAAAGAGCGACTTGCAGGACAGTATAAAGCAAAAACGGTAATGTTCCAAACAACCTTGTTCCTTCTTGCATGGTATTCGCTGACAACCACTCTTTTTCAGGCAGTACAGTCAGATGTGTTTCTTTCCGATTGCAAATCATTCTTCCATGATGCAGCGTCATTCATACAAACTTTTATCGGTTGGACGATTGAGGTCGGGCAATCTGTGGCACAGATTAGCACAAAAATTCCAAATCCTTTTATAGCCGGAATGGTATATTGG
>NZ_JAAITU010000132.1 GCF_013304385.1 Blautia glucerasea | reverse complement strand
CGCCAGCTGCACAGGAGCCGCTGTTGGGATACCACCCTTGCAGTATTGGGTTTCTAACCAGCCGCCGTGAACCGGCGGTGGGACAATGCCAGACGGGGAGTTTGACTGGGGCGGTCGCCTCCGAAAGGGTATCGGAGGCGCCCAAAGGTTCCCTCAGGATGGACGGAAACCATCCAAAGAGTGCAAAGGCAGAAGGGAGCTTGACTGTGACACCGACGGGTGGAACAGGTACGAAAGTAGGGCTTAGTGATCCGGTGGTATTAAGTGGGAATGCCATCGCTCAACGGATAAAAGCTACCCTGGGGATAACAGGCTTATCACTCCCAAGAGTTCACATCGACGGAGTGGTTTGGCACCTCGATGTCGGCTCATCGCATCCTGGGGCTGTAGTAGGTCCCAAGGGTTGGGCTGTTCGCCCATTAAAGCGGTACGCGAGCTGGGTTCAGAACGTCGTGAGACAGTTCGGTCCCTATCCGGCGTGGGCGTAGGATATCTGAAGGGAGCTGTCCTTAGTACGAGAGGACCGGGATGGACGGACCGCTGGTGTACCGGTTGAGCAGCCAGGCTCATGGCCGGGTAGCCAAGTCCGGAAGGGATAAACGCTGAAGGCATCTAAGCGTGAAGCCCCCCCTGAGATGAGATATCCCATTCGAAAGAAGTAAGACCCCTTGAAGACGACGAGGTAGATAGGCTGGAGATGGAAGTGCAGTAATGTACGGAGTTGACCAGTACTAATCGGTCGAGGGCTTGACCAAAAAGC
>NZ_JAAITU010000131.1 GCF_013304385.1 Blautia glucerasea | reverse complement strand
TACGGCTTTAGCCTGTTCAAAATGTCTACGCAGCGTGTAGGCATTTTGAACTATAACCCACCTGCTTCGCGGGTGGTGACCCATTGTTATACGCAAAAATCACCTTTCCGTACTATAATAGAGGTGTCCAGCCACTATTTACGAAAGGAAAGGTGATTTTATGGCAAAGAAAACGAATGATTTATCACACACAAAATGGATGTGTAAATATCACATTGTCTTCACTCCAAAGTATAGACGAAAAATAATTTACAATCAATACAAAGCTGATATTCGTGACATTATAAAACAGTTATGCTCTTATAAAGGAGTAGAAATAATCGAAGGGCATCTTATGCCCGACCATATTCATATGTTGGTCAGCATACCACCAAAATATAGCGTATCTAGTTTTATGGGATATTTAAAAGGAAAGTCAGCACTTATGATATTTGATAGACACGCAAATTTAAAGTACAAATTTGGAAACAGACATTTTTGGAGTGAAGGATTCTATGTTAGTACAGTAGGAGTAAATGACGCCACAGTACGCAAGTATATCCAAGAGCAGGAAAAATATGATATTATGCAGGATAAACTTAGCGTAAAAGAATATGAGGACCCTTTTAAGGGTTAAGGCGAAGTAGTACAAATGCCCTTTTAAGGGCGGCGACGAGTCAAGAGCAATGTGGCTGGAGCAAAGCGAAAGCCAGCGCCTTGAGACGCTGGCCTAGCATTAAAGGCTTATAGCCATCCTACGAGCCACCCGTTTCACGGGTGGGGGCGACT
>NZ_JAAITU010000130.1 GCF_013304385.1 Blautia glucerasea | reverse complement strand
CAAGACAACCAACTAGCTTAGTTATCTCTCGTCATTACTGTTTTAAAGTTCATTCACTCAAACAATGAAGTTCGGTTTTTAAAAACCGAACCGCACTCTCACTAAACTCAGCTTCGCTTCGTCAAGTGATCGTAGTGTAAAAGAATTTTCGAGAATCGTATGTGTTTCACTGTTTAGTTATCAATGTTCATTGTTTCTCACTGTCTCTCGACAGCTTATTTAATTTATCATATCTTCTTTTGTTTGTCAAGAACTTTTTAAAGTTTTTTCAAACTTTTTCGAGAAGTTGATATCTGTCATTCTGTTTCAACGACTGAATTACTTTATCACAAGTTCAGTCATTTGTCAACATTGATTTTATATTTTCTGAAAACTTACTATTTTTTCAGTTGTCCAGAAACATTTTCTTACGACAACTTGTTTACTTTACCACACCCAAAAGCATTCGTCAAGCACTTTTTTATAAAATTTAAAATATTATGTTTTTTATATTTTTCTCGCAGAATATTACTTGTAACCTGTAAATAAATCTATTCTATTACTGATGCCTGAATTCCTTGGGCGTCATATGAAACTGTTTTGTGAACTACTCGGCAACTGAGTTACCAGAGCATCTGAAATCTGGCGGGATACCGCCTTTTTCAGGGTGTGTCCATAACACCAATACTGCTTGCATTTCAGCTATGCAGCTACCTTTATTATTTCTGGCTTTTTTAGTCCGGTTACGGACAGTTTCTTCTGTTTTCCGAATACGGAAAGATATTTCCGCAGGATATTAAACGCGCCTACC
>NZ_JAAITU010000012.1 GCF_013304385.1 Blautia glucerasea | reverse complement strand
CTGAAAATCTTATTTTCAAGATATAGAAATTTTTCATGGATTCCGTAGGTTTCTTCCATATAGCTTTTCAGATCCTTTGGCAGGGACAGCCGCAGCTGGTCTGAGCCTTTCTCATGCCGGATCCCCATCTGCATGTATGTGACCGGTATATTGTCCTGTTTAAAACGGGGCGGATTTGGATCTTTGATCCCTCCGGTCTTTTTCAGGATATAAAAAGATTTCCAGGCTTTATCCAGCTGCTTGCAGGTCTCCTGCGCTGTCTGTGACGGAAGCTGTCTGTACCATAGATCACCTTTATGTGCTCTTTTCTGATAATACCAGTCAGGATACTTTGCCAGTCCCAGTTCTTTATAATGATGACGTTCATAGTTGCAGATATTCCAGAGTTTGGAAGCTGCATAACACATATGCCCTATGATATTGGAATATTCCGGCCGGATTTTTGTAGATATTTTGTGTGACAGCAGCATTCCTCTTCCCCCCTTCAGACAATCTTGCGGATCTGTATTCACAGTCCGCTTTAAATTAATACGACTTGCTCTGATGTTCAATATAACGGCGGATATTTTCCTCAGATACAGATCCAATCGTTTCCACATAATAGGAATGGTTCCACAGCTCTCCCTTCCATAGCTGGTTTCTTATTTCCGGAAAACGTTCGAACAGTTTTCTTCCGGTGATCCCCTTCAGATACTTGACGATTGCTGTTATGGATAACTTTGGCGGAGCTGATACAAAACAGTGGACATGATCCCCTTCACCACATTCAAATAAATGAACAGTAAATCCCTTATCCTCAGCAATCTGCTGCACCAGTTCCTGAAGATATTCCTCAATTTCTGGTTTTAATATCTTCCGCCGGTATTTCACCGACCACACCATATGGTAGTTGATATTACACACACAAGTTCTGTAATGTATTAGTTTTTCTTTCATACATATAGTATATCATATTGAATTGTAACACGCAATAATTATTCGAACGTATTTTCGTTCTTATTATATGCCGGTTACGGCATTAATATCAAAGCATTAATATCAAAGGATGAGGAGTATTATACTATTTGCATTGTGCAGATATGCACACTCTCGCGCTTTCATCTCGGTAATTGAATTGCCGAGGATTCCCGCTTTTTGTCCTAAAATCCTTTTCCATTGGAATCGCATATTCATTTTCAATGATGTCCAGTTTTTCGTTTACCGTTAAATCTTGAGATAACAATGCTCCCAGTAACCTATGTAACTCATATTTCTCCTCATGCTTCGGAAGTTCTTCGGCAAGCCCAATCATTACGATATTAATCAAATCCATATTTCCCTTCCACGTATAGGAATTTACAACACTGTCTTTTACCAGGTGAATATGTTCTAGACTATTTTTCGGCATATTCATACAGACCCAAATGGAATAGACTCGCTTGATATCATTATAATTTGAATTTGAAAAATCTCTTTCTTTCTGTGAGGAAATCATTCGGCTTACATAAAAGATTGCCCGATTCAATATATCATATCCGTTCAGTTCGTCCTTTTGGGCTTCCACATTAATAATAATCTGTGACAATCCATCTCTCATCCTGACATAGAATATAATGTCAAATCGTATCATTCCCTCATGAAGCTCAGGATTTTCAGAATTAAGACCAATCACACGAGATTCATCATTTTTAATAACAGTATTAGTAAGACCTGTATCTATTGGAACAGAGTTAATAAATGGTTCGCCTTCAATATAAGGCACCACATCTTTCGGATCCCAAAAGTCTTTCTCCTTTTCTACAGCACTTCTAACACTATTCTTCGGCTATATATGTATATAACTCTAAATCTGTATTTTCAACAACAGCCAATTTTCCTGCACTGCGCATCCTCGCGGAGCGTTTATCTCAGTCGGAGATTGGACTCCCACTGAGACGAACTTGCTGTTACTCACCACCTGACCATCTGAAAGAGGCGGGAGTCTTCTCGACTGAGATAAAAATCGAGCAGAAAGTCTGCTGTTAATGGCTTTCTACCCGATTTTCCTGTAAGTATGTATATTAACCTTTTACACTTCCTGCAGTCAATCCTTCAATGAAGAATCTCTGACAGGAAATAAAAACTACAAGTATTGGAATTAGACTCAGCACAGAAAGAGCAAAAACATATCCCCACTGTGTAAACTGATGCTGTCCGAAAAATCCTGAAATAGCAATGGGTAAGGTCCTTTTCAGGTCATCATTGATGACCGTATTGGCCCAGGGAAACTCTTCCCATGCGGTAAGAAAATTAAAAATGGATACGGAAGCAATTCCTGGTTTGGTTAATGGAAGAATAATCTGAAAAAAAACAGTAAATACGCTTCCTCCGTCTATATAGGTTGCCTCGTCTAACTCTCTGGGAATATTCTCTACAAATCCTTTTATCATAAATGTAGAATATGGAATAACCCATGCGACATAAAACGGAATCAATCCAGATAACTTATTGATCACCTTCAATTTAACGGCTAACTCATACTGAGGAACGATTAAAGTAGTTCCAGGTATGATCATGGTTAACATGATGAATGTGAATAAAAATTTACGTCCCAGAAATCTAAACCTGGCAATACAGAATGCCATTGCTGCGGCAACGACGGCCGCTATGGCAACTGTTACAGTGGAAACAAAAATACTGTTAATAAAATTGTTTCCAAATTTTTTCTGTCGTAAAATGTACTGGAAATTTTCCAAAGTAATTTCTTTTATTTTTGGAAAAAATCTGGGAGGATATTCATATAATGCGCCATTTGGCTTCAACGCAGTACTCAGCATATAAATCATTGGAAGAACAACAATGATAAGTCCCAGAGTGAGAATCAGGTATATGATTCCTTTATAAGCCGCTTTCTTGGATATTTTCAAACTCCCACACCCCCTAATCAAGTTTACTGTGGTCCATCATCCGAAATTGAACAATTGCCAATATTCCCAATACTACTGCAATAATAAAGGAAAGCGCTGCGGAGTAACCAAATTCACCTGTGCTGAAAGCTTTATAGTACATCCAGGTTAATACACTTTCTGTCTTATGCCCTGGATTTCCATCTGTAATCATTTTGATAGATGTAAATACATTAAAGCCACCAATGGTGAGCATTACAAGTGCAAACAGAATCGTTCCTTTTATGGACGGAATCGTTACATAGAAAAATTTAGCAATGCTTCCTGCACCATCTAATGCTGCAGATTCATATAAGTCCCTTGGAACCGTCTGCAAAGCAGCTAAAAATACTACCATATTCCAGCCAATTCCTTTCCAGGTTCCCAATAGCATTGCAACACTCATTCCACCCCATCGACTGTCCAGCCAATGGATGTTTCCACTGGTCAGATGTATTACTTTGGTGAGAAAATAGTTTAACAGTCCTTCGGTGTTAAAAACATATTTAAACACTAAGGATGCAATTACCCAGGAGGTGATAACGGGAAGGTAATATGCCACTCGATAACTAATAGAAAATTTATTAATATTGTTTATGAGCATGGCGATCAGAAGTCCCAGTATCATTTGTGCAGGTACTGTTATCAGCGTATACACAATAGAATTGGAAAATGCCAGGTGAAAATATGAATCTGTTAATACCTCTTTATAATTGGCAAATCCGATGAACTCCTGATCAAACATAGAGCCAAAATCCCATTTGAAAAAGCTGGTGATAAATAACTTTACGATTGGATAAATGGTAAAGAATCCAAAAATCAAAATACCTGGAAGGAGAAGAAATCCAATCTGGATATTCTGGCTTTTCTTTGTTTTCATACGATCCCTCCCGTTAACTTAAGAGTCTGTTCTTTTATTCTTCTGCTAATAAATCGTCTACTTTTTCTGCCAGTTCATCCATGGCATCCTGTGCACTCTTCTCTTCGTTCATAACAGCACTTACAGCAGTTGCAAGTTCACTGTCGATTTCAGACCAGCAGGATACAGTAGGTCTGGATTCCGCAGATTTAATGGCCTCGATAAATGGTGCAAAATCAGCATTTTTTACGGTATCGCTTTCGAGAGTAGCTTTATTTACCGGAATCTGACTGCATTTTGCCATTTCTTCCTGCGCAAATTCACCAGTCATAAATTTCATGAATTTCCATGCAGCATCTTTGTTTGCCGTATTAAACATGGAAATATCCTCGCCGCCAAGAACAGAATGGGAACCACCCTCGCCTTCTGGCATTGGAGCTGTTGCGTATTCAAAATCTGGATATGAGCCTTCCATTTCGGAGATTTTCCATGGACCATCCATGATCATAGCATATCTTCCAGTTCCAAAACCGTCAGTCATTGGAATATCGCCACTGTTCCATCCAGTGATAGCACCCTCTTTATACAGATCAGCCAGTGTCTGGATTGCGTTGACGGTTTCTGTGCTGTTTAAATATCCTGTGGCTTTAGTCTGGTCTTCATTGGTTATGGAACCACCCATGCTCCAGATAAATGGGCATAAATTCCATCCAGCCAAAGCAGGTTCATCATAGCCCCAAATTTGCTGACCGTTTTCATTTTCGCCTGCCAGCTTCTTGCAATCTTCTATAAATTCATCCATAGTGGTTGGTGCCAAAAGACCGGCATCTTCAAAAGCTTTTACATTATAAAATAATATTTTCGTATTTGTATTTAACGCAAGTCCATATGTATCCTGCCCAATTTGCGCAGTACTCATGGCACTTTCCAGAAGACCGTCTGCAACTTCCTGATAATCATCCATTTCCTGGTTTAGCGGTACTAAAATTCCCATTTTTTCAAACTCAGGTACCCAGGCACTGTCAAGGCGTGCTACATCGGGAAGTGTTTCAGATTTGGCACTAATCAGAATCTTTTCATGAAGGTCTGACCATTCATGGGAAACTGCATTTACCTTAATATCAGGATTTTCTTTTTCAAACTCAGGAATCAAAACATTATTCAATGTCTCGTTTTCAGCAGACTGCTCACTATAATGATGCCAGAAATTAATGGTAACCTCTTCTGCATAACAGGGTGCTGTGCCCAATGCTGTCACAAACATTGCTGTTGATAAAATAGCGAATAATTTACTGCTTTTTCTCATCTTTCATTCCTCCTGTTTTCAATACGATACCTTCAAATGCTTTCAAAGATAATTTTATACTTCCCCGGCAGGGAATCATGTCTTCATTAAAATATTTTGTGTTTACCAGCTTTTCTGCCTCATAACTTTCGCCAGTTAAAAGATTCTTATACCTGGCAATTTCCAGAACAGGAAGCCGCACCTCATATTCCTCTTCTGTCCCATTCATAAGAACGTAAATCTGCTGATTTTCTGACTGACATAAATACCCATATATCATTTTTTTACATACAAGTGGTATAATGTTTCCTGTTCGTAGACAGGAATATGATTTTCGGATACTAATTATTTTTTTATAAAAAGATAATACTTCCGTGTTTTGTTTTTCTTTTTCCCATTCCATGCATCTTCTACAATCAGGATCATTATCACCATTTAAGCCAATTTCATCACCATAATAGATGCTTGGAGCTCCTGGAAAACACATCTGGAACAAAGCGGCCAGCTTCAATCGGCGAATATCACCTTTACAGTTCCATAAAAACCGTTCCGTATCATGGCTGTCTAATGGCTGGAAAAGTGCTTGTCTGATTTCTTCCGGATAATGAGAACGCATCTGGCAAATCCTGTGATTAAACATTTTTGCATCAATACTGCCCCTGGCAAAAAAATCTCTCACACTATCCCGAAATACATAATTCATGATACTATCTACGGATTTTCCATCTAGCAATGAAAACCCGTCTCCCCATGTTTCTCCCAAAAGGAGACAATCCGGATACGCTGATTTAATTCTGTATCTAATTCTGGCCCACAAAGAGGGATCAATTTCATCAGCTACATCCAGGCGCCATCCATCAATATGATATTCGTTCAGCCAAAAGGCCATCACATTGTAAATATATGATTGCACTTCCGGATTTGCTGTATTCAATTTGGGCATGTATCCATAATCTCCAACACATTCATAATCCGCATCGGTTTCAGATACTTCTACAGGAAATCTCTTGATATAAAACCAGTTACAATACCGTGATAATTCCTGTTTTTCAATTACATCCTGAAACGGAGCAAAATGAATGCCACAGTGATTGAATACTCCGTCAAGAATGATTTTTAACCCATATTTATGACAGGTCTCAACCAGTTCCCGGAATGTTTCCTTTGATCCAAACGAAGGATCGATCTCCAGATAATCCGTTGTAGCATATTTGTGATTAAAATCCCCTTTAAATATAGGAGTCAGATACAGGCATTCTACTCCAAGAGAATCCAGGTATTCCAATTTTTCCAAGATTCCTGCCAAATCTCCGCCCATATAATTCTCTCTATTAGGAGCAGTTCCCCATTCCTGGCATCCGGGAGGATTATTAGAAGGATTTCCGTCAGCAAAGCGTTCCGGGAAAATCTGATAGTAAATCACACCTTTCGCCCATTCAGGAATTTTTAAAACATTAGTTTCATTTGCATAGAGAAATTCATAAAAACCATCTCTGGGTTCATTTTCACTGGTGTCCCATGCATTCTGAAAATAAAGCTTTCCTGTGTTGTCAATCAACCTGAAATAATATTTCAAATATCTTAACGTATCTGTTGTAATCACTTCAGCTGTAAAATGGTCTCTCACTTCATCTCTGATCACACGCTGCATAGGATAACTGCTGATTTTCTCCGGTGCAGTTCTTGGGAAAACCAGCAATTCACAGGTTTTGATATCACCAGCCGCGGCATGTATCGTCACCACTAATCTCTTTCTGCTGGCAAGATACACATCTGGATAGCCTGCGTGATGTTGTACTGCCGGTATATTCATTTTTTCTCCAATTCTGCATTGGTTTTGATATACTTTCGTTATTATACATTTTGAGTAGAAGCTCTTACAATTAACTCTGTAGAAATCAGGTTCTCTCTTTGTATATAATCTTGATCTTTTATTTTATTGATCAAAACCTCTGCTGCCATTTCCCCAAGCTTGTAGGTATCGATATCCACTACGGTAAGTGGCGGATCCATATATTCAGCAAAGGGATAATTATCAAAAGTTACGATTCCAATTTCCTTGGGTACCTGTTTTCCAATTTTCTTCATAGCCTGCAGTACGTGAAAAGCAATTATATTGTTAGAACATAAAAACGCGTCTACATTTTCCTGTTCTGTTGCTTTTATAATTTTTCTTTCCAGTTCTTCCTTATTCTTCTCCTTGAAAATAATACAGGTATCTTTTTTATCCAAAGTTTTCTCATAACCCTGGATTCTTCGTTTGGTAAACATGGCATCCAGATCATCTGCTGCATAAGCAATCTTTTTATAGCCACAGTTAATCAAATGCTCAACTGCTTTTACGCTTCCCTGGAAATTGTCCATATCTACCCAGTTCATAGTTTCATTTTTTTCCGGTTTTTCTCCCATTACTATCCATGGAATATTTTCATTTTTCAGGGCTGATAAAATATTCTGGTTTAATTCTGAAGCAGTCAGAATTAAACCATCCACTCTGTGTCCAAAAATCAGTTCACATGCCGGAGAACTTTTTTCTTCCACATCATTTGTGATCAAAAGACTGTAACCGTTTCTCTGTGCTACTTTTTCCATTGCATAAACACTTCGTGTGAAAAAGGTATTGGCAAATGCATTCTCATTGTCAGCATCTACAACTAATCCAATCGTAAGAGATTTTCCTTTCGCAAGGTTTCGTGCAAGGCTGTTGGGATGATAATTAAGCTCTTTCATTGCTTTATAAACTTTATTTTTCATCTCATCTGAAATAGGTGCTGTTCCATTAATCACTCTTGATACAGTTGATTGAGAAACTCCCACTTTTTTTGCGATATCATTTAATGTTGCCCTCATATGCATCCTCCCTGATATAAGATTATTCTTCTGATCTTTATGTAATCATGATTTTGGTGTTTTGACACCAAAATCATATTATTGAATTAACCCTGTTGTTTTATCGTTATTATAACCTTATATCCAGCATTGTGCAAGCGGTTGCATTCCATGGTAAAAAAATATATTTTGCAATACCTCCTTTCATCTTTTTGTTATGCAAGCGGTTGCATAGTTTGGTAATTATATGCGCCTTCGTTATGAAAGCGCTTGCATTAACTATGCTTTATTAATACCACTTCTTATCAGAAATGTCAATTCAATTTTAAAAGAAACTGATATTTTGTGTATTCTACACAAATTCATGCTCTTATTATTGTGATACCAGGATTGTGGGAGTGCATAGCACGAAACAGTCCGTAGGTATCATAGCCTCGGGCTTTTGTCCGAGGCATCATTTTCTAACATACTTAAGTATGATTCAGAAAAATACAGAGCAGTTATACAAAATATGTGTAACTACCCTGTATTTGGTGAGTTTTCTCCTGTGTTTCAAGGGAAAACAATAATTCTGTTATCTGTTATATCTTTTCTTTTTGCTTACAATTGCTGTGCTGATGGCTACACCGGCACTGGCAATCAACATAGCAAACCATAAAGGCACATTACTGGTATCACCTGTTTGGGGAATTGTGGTTTTTTCTGCTTTGGAGCTTGCTGTATCGCTTGTTTTAGGACCTTCCGTTTCACTTGTTATTGGTTTTTCCGTTTCTTCTGTATTCGGCTTGTTTTCGCTGGGGGGTATGGTCGGCGCAGGTTTACGCTTCCAGGTCGCTTCATATGTTGCATTTCGTCTGTTATATCTTCTTCTGTTTTACTTTCTCCTGAATTACCCTCTTCTGCACTACTTTCTTCTGTACTGCATTCTCCTGCTTTGCTTTCGTCTGCTTTGCTTTCGTCTGTTACACTCTCTTCGGTTCTGTTTTCTCCCGGTGTACTTTCCTGCTCTGACATCTGAGTCTTTTCTGCTATGGTATCCTTATCTTCCGCAGCAACCGTAGTATCCTCAGTTGCAAATGCTGTTGCAGGCATCACAGACAACAACAGGCAGCCTGTGAGCAAAACAGACAAGCACCGGACCTTTCCCTTCTTTCTTTTTTCATTTTTCATAACCAGCCACCATTCTTCCTTTCATTCATAGCTATACTTTTTTGTCTACTCTAATTATAGCATTAGCTCTGCTGGTTGGAAAAGTGTTTTTTAGAGGTTGTTATGTAAAAAGAAAAAATATTTCACTTATCTCTTAATCTGTCCATAATAGGCATTTTTGCCATGCTTCCTGTAATAATGCTTATCCTGCAGTTCCTGGGGTGCCGGTTTTACATGCGAATTGATCAGCTCACAGCGACACGCCATCTTAGCAACTTCCTCAAGCACAACAGCATTATGCACGGCTTCATGAGCATCCTTACCCCAGGTAAAAGGTCCGTGATTCTTGCAGAGCACAGCAGGTACAGCTTCATAATCAAGTTGTTTGAAATGCTCTGCGATCAGAACACCTGTATTTTTTTCATAAGCTTCATCGATTTCCTCTTTTGTCAGGTTACGCACACATGGAACCTCTCCATAAATATAATCTGCATGTGTTGTACCATAGCATGGAATGGATCTGCCGGCCTGAGCCCAGCTGGTTGCCCACTCAGAATGTGTGTGCACGATTCCTCCGATATTCGGGAATTCATTATACAAAACCACATGTGTAGGAGTATCAGAAGAGGGATTATATTCACCTTCTACTTTATTTCCATCAAGGTCAACTACTACCATGTCTTCTGGCCTTAGCTTATCATACTCTACACCACTGGGCTTGATTACAAAAAGTCCTTTTTCACGATCAATACCACTAACATTACCCCAGGTAAAAGTGACCAATCCATATCTGGGAAGATCCATATTTGCTCTGTAAACTTCTTCTTTTAATTTTTCAAGCATACTCGTTCTCTCCTTTTCACACAACGTAAGCCATCGTTTCCGGTAAATACATGGTTATCTTGGAAATCCTGCTCCAAAAAAATTCAACATCTTTTCACCTCGTCTCATATCTTCAAGTAAAGTACTTGTTATATACTATATCAGTTACTGCTTTTTCAGACAAGACTTTGTAATACTGGATATGACTTAATCCATAGAAAAACAAAAAGTTAAATACAGAACGTTCTTATTCATCGCCACCAATGGATTTCTGTTACAAGAAGCAATACAATACTAAGAATCAAGATGGGCACCCTGAATTTCACTATTTTCTTCCCCAATTTTACCATCATAAAATTTTCACTTCCTTCTATATTTGTCTATATTTTTCTTGATTATATCTTAGGCTTTCTCTTAACAACAACAAACAATCCCCCTGTTTTGTCAAAAAACCAGACAAATATATATGGTTTTCCTAATAAAAATATTTCCGATCAACCTACCTTTTATGTCTGACATAAAAAGAGCCGCTGTGCTTTTACAGCGGCCTTCCAATTCTCTCATATTATATTACTTTTATCTGGCAAGCCTTCATAGCCTCCAGCGCCTGCTCATGGCTCTTGGGCGTCACACCTGCGCAGCAGAGGGAATCCACAATAATTGGCACCTCCGGCAAAAATGCTTTCAGCAGCATAGCATTGGAGATCACGCAGATATCTGTACAAAGACCAACCAGGGTAATACTGTGGATAGTCTGGGATTTATGAAATTCCTTTAGAACCTTTCCTAATGTTTCGCTGCCAAATGTTGGCTTGTCAATAGGACCGGATTCCAGAAGCTCTGCGATCTCATCCCTGATCTCCCAGCCGTATGTCCCACGGATGCAGTGCTCCACAGGAAGCATTCTTCCCTCCTGGGTCTGAAGATAATCACCGCTGTGAGTATCTCTGGTAGCCAGCACCAGGCCGTTGAAATTCTTTATCTTGTCCACCACATTAGGCACGATTGCTTCCGCTTCTGGTGTGCCTAGGGCTCCGTCAATAAAATCATTCTGCATATCGATCACAACTAAAATGTCCATATTCATCCTCCGTGTTTCACATGCCATCCCAGATACCATATGCTTCCTGGAACTGCTGTCTGCCAATCCTATCTGCAGCTATCTGTCTGGGCCATTTTGCTGATGCCCGGATTGCCGTCAAGATGCTGGGTATTCAATGTTTTTCTTTTCAGTCTTTCCTGCTCAGACTGTTTCAGGATGTAATCCTTGATTTCTTTTGCGTGCCTGATATGCAGCAGTTTAAGATCCGGATCTGTTACATCTCCGGTAAAGCAATGAATGGTGCCAAGCCCAAGCATCCGCTCAAACAGGCGGGTCTCAAGACGAACATCAATCACCTTATATAAATAACAGTCATTCTCTTCTTTTTTTAATAAACCTGAATCTACAGTTATGATCTCATCTGTTACAGTATAAGAAGTAAAAGTCCATGGTAAGCCCAAAAACAACAAGGAACGCTTTTTTTCTTTGTAAGTCATAGTCATATCTCCCTTCCTTTGCCATTGATTCCATCATGTAAATCTAAAAAACAGATGCATCACTGCACCCAAAAGCATATCGTAACGGTCCATTACCCTTACAATTACCTTCTGAATAGTTACAGCAAATCAATGGATCAGTAAAAATGTACCTTATTTTTGATGAACTGTCAATGCTTGCTGTATAAGCTCCAATGTTTTTTGTGAGTATTGCCATATTCTCACCTGAATTTTCGTAAAGGATTCTTTGCGATTTAGGCTTGACTTTTCTCTGAAAACCTGTAATATAGATATTGCAACATTTGTACTATATTTAGTTGCCAACCAGACAATTATACACAATATATAGGTATATAAAAGAAAGGAAGGGAAAGCATGGAAACAGAGATCAGAACAAATGTTATCAAGCGAAATGGCGAAGAAGTGATCTTCGACAAAAGCAAAATCATAAATGCGATCAAGAAAGCCAATGAAGAGGTTCCGAAGATCCATCAGCTCAGCGAATTCCAGATCATGGCAGTTGCCGAGACTGTGGCTTCCAGAGCCCTGGCTGCCTCTCATGCAGTCAATGTAGAAGATATCCAGGATATGGTAGAGACTGGCATTATGGAGATGCGTGGTTACGAAGTAGCACAGAAATATGTACGCTATCGTTACAAAAGAGAACTTACCCGCAAATCCAATACTACAGATGATAATATCCTCTCCCTGCTGGATCAGATCAATGAAAACGCCAAGCAGGAGAACTCCAATAAGAATCCTACTATCAACTCCACCCAGCGTGATTATATGGCAGGTGAAGTAAGCAAGGATCTTACTATGCGTGTGTTGCTTCCCGAAGATATTGTACGTGCACATGAAGAAGGGATTATCCATTTCCATGATTCAGATTATTATGCCCAGAGGGAACACAACTGCGATCTGATCAATCTTCAGGATATGCTTCAAAACGGTACTGTGATCAGCCAGACCATGATCGAGAAGCCACACAGTTTTTTCACAGCATGTAATGTTACCACCCAGATCGTTGCACAGGTAGCCAGCAACCAGTATGGCGGTCAGTCCTTTACCCTGGCTCATCTGGCTCCATTTGTAGATATTAGTCGTCAGAAGCTTCGCAAGAAAGTTGTAGCGGAACGTATCGCCTGTGGAGAGTCCATGGATGAAGAGATCATTGACAAGATCACAGAGCGCAGACTGAAAGACGAGATCCAGAGTGGTATCCAGACGATCCAGTATCAGCTGATCACACTGATGACCTGTAATGGACAGGCTCCATTTGTTACCATCTTCATGTATTTGGATGAAGTGCCGGAAGGCCGCACCAGAGATGACCTTGCCATGATCATTGAGGAAGTTATGGCACAGCGTATGCAGGGTGTTAAGAATGAGCGTGGTGCCTGGATCACTCCTGCATTCCCTAAACTGATCTATGTGTTGGATGAAGATAATATTACAGAAGATTCCAGATACTGGTATCTTACAGAATTAGCTGCCAAATGTACTGCCAAACGTATGGTTCCGGATTATATTTCCGCCAAGATCATGCGGGAACTGAAGGGAGGCAATGTTTACCCATGCATGGGCTGCCGCTCTTTCCTGACAGTAGAGGACTCTCAGCGTAATGCAGATGGTTCTTACAAGTTCTATGGCCGTTTTAATCAGGGTGTTGTTACCATCAATCTGGTAGATGTAGCCTGCTCTTCCGAAGGCAATATGGACCGTTTCTGGCAGATCCTGGATGAACGTCTGGAGCTTTGCCACCGTGCACTCCGCTGCAGACATGAACGTCTTCTTGGTACTGTTTCGGATGTAGCACCTATCCTGTGGCAGTATGGTGCACTTGCCAGACTTCAGAAGGGTGAAACCATTGACAAGCTTTTATATGGCGGCTACTCCACTATTTCACTTGGATATGCAGGTATCCACGAAATGTGTGTACGAATGACAGGCAAATCCCATACGGATCCGGAAGCCCGCCCCTTTGCCCTTCAGGTTATGCAGCGTTTAAATGACAAATGTGCCCAGTGGAAAGCAGCTGAAAATATCAGTTATTCCGTATATGGTACTCCTATGGAATCTACCACTTATCGTTTTGCTAAATGCCTGCAGAAACGCTTTGGTATCATCCCAGGCGTAACAGACCGTAATTATATTACCAACAGCTATCATGTTCACGTAACAGAGGAAATAGACGCTTTCACCAAGCTGAAGTTCGAGGCCGCATTCCAGAAGTTATCTCCTGGCGGTGCTATCAGTTATGTAGAAGTTCCAAATATGCAGAATAACATCCCTGCTGTTTTATCTGTTATGAAATTCATTTATGACAACATCATGTACGCAGAATTAAATACCAAAAGCGATTACTGTGACATCTGCGGTTATGACGGAGAGATCCTGATCAAAGAAGATGACAATGGCAAACTGATCTGGGAATGCCCTAAATGCGGTAACCGTGATCAGAATAAAATGAGTGTAGCCCGCAGGACCTGCGGATACATTGGCACCCAGTTCTGGAATCAGGGTCGTACCCAGGAGATTAAGGATCGTGTGCTTCATCTGTAAAACTGATTATCTGTTCCAAAGGAGATTATATCATGCATTATGGTACTATTAAGCCATATGACATTGCCAATGGCACCGGCGTTCGTGTAAGCCTGTTTGTTTCCGGCTGCCGTCATCATTGTAAAGGCTGCTTTAATTCCGAAACCTGGAACTTTGATTATGGACAGCCCTTTACAGAAGCAACACACAGATCCATCATAGAGTTTATGAAGCCTTCATATATAGAAGGCTTCTCTCTTCTTGGCGGTGAGCCTTTCGAGCCTGAGAACCAGCAGGTTCTTGCAGGTCTTCTGAAGGATATCCGCAAGACCTATCCGGACAAAACCATCTGGTGCTACACCGGTTATCTCTACGATGTGGATCTGATCCCGGGAGGTAAGGTCTATACCCCATTTACAGAAGAAATGCTTTCCTGTATAGATGTTCTTGTAGATGGTGAATTTGTAGAAGCTTTGAAAGACATTTCCCTTGCCTTCCGAGGCAGCAGCAACCAGCGGATCCTGCATTTACAAGAAATTCGTAAGCAGGCATAAGTATAGCATATAAAATATCAGATCAAAAAGATCCTGTACCAACTCCGCAGCTTATCATTTCTGCGAATTGATACAGGATCTTCTTTTGTGGTCAAATGTTTGTCCCCTCTGACCTTTAAGCCATCCCCAGTCTTCTTGCTTCTTTGATCAAGTCAAACAGGCGATGGTTACAGGTTCCTTCCGGCACATCTGTAACGATCACACGCTGACATTTCTTCATTAGAGCCAGTGCCTGCTCATAGGTTTCCTTTGATATGTCAGAAAAAGGCTGCTCTGTAACTGTTTGTGCGGCCAGTTCTTTGGCTAATCGATAATCAATATCATTGGTATAAAGGATGCCTGCTGCAAATGGTATCCCCTCTTTTTGAAGGGAACGGTAAACCGGAATCCCGCTTCCTGCCCCAGAAATCACAAACACCTTTGGCTCCCCTTCCGGTCTTGGAAGTTCAATACTTCCAAAAACAGGATCATAAAAGCCATTGTTAATCTCATACAAATCCCTGATGATCTCTTCTTTAAAAATCTCCTCCGGAACCCCGTAATGGGAAATCTGCTCTCCCTTTACACAGATGATCTTATCTGCAATTTTCTGGGCAAGATCGATCTCATGAAGAGACATAACCACTGTGATCCCTTTTTCCTTTGCCATAGAACGAAGAATGGATAAAAGATCCAGCTTATGACGGATATCCAGAAATGAGGTAGGCTCATCCAGAATGATCATATCCGGTTCCTGACAAATTGCCCTTGCAAGCAACACTCTTTGTCTCTGACCGTCACTGATAGCATTAAAATCCCTGCCGCCTAGCTCCACTGCATGGACAGCCTTCATCGCCTGATCCACTTTGTCTTCATCTTCTCTTGAAAGCACGCCAAGTCTTCCTGTATAAGGATAACGCCCTGTAGCAACAATATCATGACAGGTCATCAGTTCCGGACGGATCCTTTCAGTAAGTACCACTGCCATTTCTGTAGACAAGGTCTTATAAGATAATCCCTGCAGATCCCTGGAGGCAATATAGACTCTCCCGCCGATCAGTTCCAGCTGCCTGGTAATACTTTTCAAAATAGTAGATTTACCAGATCCGTTAGGCCCGATGAGAGTAACGATCTCACCTTTTTCAATGTTAATATTAATATCATGGATCAGGGGCTGTTTGTGATAACCTACTGCCAGATCCTTCATCTGAAAATAATAATCCATCAGGCCTGCCTTCCTTTCTTGCGGAGCATCATTACGATTACTACCGGGGCACCGAAAATAGATGTTACTGTACTGATATTCAGTTCCAGTGGTGAAAAGGCCATTCTGGCGATCAGGTCACACATCATACAGAACACAGCGCCTCCCAGGAACACGCCTGGAATCACCACAAGCGGCCTGGCCGTTTTCAATGCCAGCTTTACCAGATGAGGCACTGCGATTCCCACAAATGAGATCGGTCCGGCAAAAGCAGTAACACATCCGGAAAGGATACTGGATAAAAGGATCAGGGCGATCTTAAATACTTTAATATTTACACCCATGCTCTGGGCATAAGCTTCTCCAAGCTGGAATGCACCAATAGGCTTTGCCATGAAAAACAGGATCAAAAAGGTAATCCCTATGATAATGGCAGAAACCTGCACATTGCTCCAGCTCATTCCGGAAAAACTGCCCTGGGACCATCCATGAAGATTTACAATGTCCGAATCCTCCGCAAAAGTGATCACAAAATCTGTGATGGCAGAACAGATATATCCGATCATGATTCCGGCTACCAGAAGGGTGGCCATGCTGTGCAGCCTTCTGGAAAACAGAAGGATAAAAGCCACCGATATAAGCGAACCAATAAAAGCCGCCACAACCAGTGTATAGGAAGAAACCACATGGAATCTTTGAAGGAATACGATCATAGTCAAAGCAACCATCATCTTCGCTCCGGAGGAAATCCCAAGCACAAACGGACCTGCAATAGGATTTGAAAAAAAGGTCTGTAATAAAAATCCGGAAAGAGAAAGCCCTCCTCCCAGGATGGCTGCCATCAGGATCCTGGGAAAACGGATTTTCCAAATAATATTGTATGCTGTAGCATCACCGCTTTTGGTAAAAATGATTTTGAAAATATCCGGGACTGATATGTGTACACTTCCTGTGTTAATATTCAGTACAGTGATCAGGCAAAATGCAAAGATCAGGCCTATAAAAACCACAGCATATCTGGATCGTCTCCGGAAATTTTCCATATGAAAGCTTGTATTTTCTGTTGATCTCTCCATCAGCTCACCCTTGTAAGGAAGGTCATATCCTTCTCATCTCCGTCTGTCAGCATCAGATGCACATCCTTGATCAGTTCTCCTACAATGTCTGTAGCCTGATACAGCTGTTTGCCTGTACACCACACATTACCATCTTTTACTGCCTTGAAATCTGCAAACAGATCGCTTTTTGCAAGAAGATCGTCAATGCTTGTAATAGGGCTGTCAATGGATGCATTATAAATAAGGTAGTCTGCATTCACCGCCTGATTATAGAATTCCTCCATGGTAAGGCGGACAGAAGATCCTGTGCCTTCTGTATTTTTCAGATCAGGAAAAATATATCTTCCCCCTGCAATCTCGATCATCTTGGGAATATAGTCATCACTGGTACGAACTACTGCGGATCCATCCGTATTGATATAGAAATAAGCAACGGTTTTCTCTGTGTTGGTAAACCCGCTTAAATCCTCGATCACCTTTGCCTGATCATCAAAGAATGCCGCTGCTTCCTTCTCTTTACCAAGCAGCACGCTGTAAAGCTTCACCCATTCCGTTCTTCCCAGCGGATGTGTTTCATAACTAGAGTGATCGATCATAACCGGGATCCCCAGTTCTTTGATCATCTCAGCCACCTTTGGAGAATGAAGGATCATGGTAGATTCAATAGCAAGATCACAATCCTCATTGATCAGAAGCTCATAATCCGGTTCATCATATTTTCCTGCAAAAAGGATCTTTCCATCTTCCATAGCCTGAGCTGCTTCATCTACGTACCAGCCGGAGGCCTGTGTGCCTGAAAGGCGGATACTGTCCAGCCCGTCAATGGCATTAAACAGAGCCATTGCTGAAGTTGCAGCCAGGTAGATCCTGGAAACCGGCTTCTGGATCACAGTAATGCTTTTGTCCATATCTGCCGGAGCTTCTTTGCCTTCCGGAACCACAAGGAACTGACCGTCATCTTTAATATCGATCAGCGCATATCCGTCATTGTAATAAAACACATGAAAACACTGCGCATATTTCAGTTCCATTTCTGACTCATAGGTAAGTCCAGGGATCTGAGGTGCCTCATCCTTAAACTCCTCATCCGCTGCTGTGTCTGAAGCAATTTCTTCTGCCATTACAGGGATGCCTGCTGTAGTAAATGCCATCACAGCAGTAAGCAAGACAGCACATATCCTCTGTTTCATTTTTTTATTAAACATGGATCTGTTTCTCCTTTCTGTTGTTATTTCACATCAAAGATTGTCTTGTAAACTTCTTCCCATTCTGCCACTGCCTCATCATTTTCTTCATCTGAAGATCGGTCAACGATGAACGGGATCTCAAGAAGTGCAAATCTCTGGGCAGTGCTCCTTAGTTCTTCTGTTTTTGCATCCAGATCCTCTTCTGTCTTAGGAAGGATATCGGATGGCAGAATAGCAAGGGTACACTGGCTTTTCAGCATCGTCTTATAATCCAGGTCTGTATAAGTCCCTGTGCTTTCCAAAGTTCCTGCTTCCACAGCAGATGACAGAGCTTCAGGAAGATCGGTAAGGTCTGATCCTATCATGGAAATCTTGTCTGTCAATCCCAGCTTATCCATGGCCTCCGCTGCATTTGCAGAGTCCACATAAGTTTTCTCTACAGGCTTCCGGATCAGGATCACATCTTTATCAAGACCTGCCGGAACATCTGCATCTTCCGGAACGATCAGATATTTGATCACATTTCCCATATAAAGCTGTTCGATCTTATCCCCTGTAGACTCTGCAGGAGCAGAAGAACCGCTCTCCTCTTCAGGAGCTGCTGCCATGGATTGTTCCTCATCAGAAGTCACAGCTGCTGTTTCTTCGTCCTCAGATACTGCTGCAGTTTCTTCATTGCCTGCTGCTGTTTCTTCTGTATTTGCTTCGCCTTCTGCTTGAACAGATTCTTTTGTACGGGCAGTATCAGTGGTCATATCCACCTCAAGAAGTGTAATGTCATTTTCATAATGATACACTTTCAGGTGTTTTGCATGTTCCAAAGTAGTTTCATCCTTGTACTCAAGACCGGTGATCTCCGGTGCTTTGTCGTCCAGCTTTTTATTACCAGTGGAAACCATACTGTCAGAAGAAGATGGATTTTCTTTGTCTTTGTCGCTTTTGTTGTCTGCACCATTCAAATATACAAATATACTATATTGGATCTCATGAGGCACAGACATTCTGGTGGTCATACCAATGATAGAATTATTTTTATTTAAGGCTACAGGAATCACAAATGTAGAACCGCCGCCGCTGTGATCTGGATAGTACATATTTCCGTTAGCTTTCACATAGCCATATGCATCACTGCTAAAGGTAATGGTCGCATATGCCTGACCGCCTGTAATGGAAACCTTGCTGCAGCTGATCTGCACCTTACCGGTTCCACCGGACCAGGAGAACTTATCCGGTACGTAGGAACCGTCCTTCAGCCCTGTAGAGCTGTCCACCTTAGATGTACCGCCGCTAAGATCGGATTTGTATTTAGATTCCTTGTCCACATCCTTTCCCGGTGTTTGTACCTTATTGTTTTTCTTGTTTTTATCTTTTTTGTCTTTTTTATTTTTATCCTTTTTATTGTTTTTCTTTTTGTCATCCTTCTTTTTGTTCGGATCACTGTTATTATCCTTATTTTCCTGTTCTGGATTGGATGGATCCTCCTGAACATCCAGATCTGCGATCTTTTCCAAAGTACCGGAATTAAAAGTAAGGATACGGTCATACCACAGATTATGGCTCTTGGAATGTCCGGCTACTGCAATGCCTGTATCCAGGGCAGAAACAGGTACCGGATATGTGTATTTGCCTGCTGCATTTGGAGTAAAAGGAATCCAGGTGGAGCGGTCAGCCTGATCTGCTTCTTCTTTTGTGCCCATAAACAGATAATCATAGCCTACGCCGCTAAGTGTAAGGATTGCTGTCATCACACCATCTTTGGAGGTAAGCTGACAGTCTACCACACGGAACATAAATGCGCTGGAGGTAACATTGATCTTATATACTCCATTTGGAATAGCCGGAGCTGGTGTCTGAGTTGGGGTTGGAGAAGGTATCTGGGTCGGCTCTGGGATAGCGGTCGGTTCCGGTATGGCAGTAGGCTGGGGACTATCTGTGGGCTGTGGTATACTGGTGGGAGCCGGCACCACATCCGGGACTGTGATGGTACAGTCTTTGGCTGTATACCATTTGATCTCTCCGCCGTTATTACTGTTTCCCGGCACCACATAAAGAACCTGATTTTTCATTTCTGCAGGAACATCAAAGGTAAAGCGATAGGTTCCATCTGTATCAGCAGTTCCTGGTATTACCTTTGATTTATTTGCATCTTCTTTTTTTCCTACATACAGTCTGTCAAACACACTGTCATTGCCTTTCACCACCAGGGTGATCTTGTCTTCAGCCGCTGTATAATCAGCAATACTTGGGATGAACTCTTTATCCTTGAAAATATCTTCCTCTTCCGGATCTTTTTCCTCCGGGTCTTTTTCTTCCGGATCTTTTTTCTCTGTATCTTCCTTTTCAGGATCTTTCTTTTCTGAGTCTTTAGATTCTGTATCTTTCTTTTCAGTATCTTTCTTTTCAGTATCCTTCTTTTCAGTATCTTTCTTTTCAGTATCCTTCTTTTCAGTATCCTTCTTTTCTGATTCCTTTTCCTGGGAATCTTTCTTTTGCGGATCTTCTCCTTCAGAGTCTTTAGACTCATTAACAGCTTCCTTTTTATCGGTTTCTGCATTATTTAGTGCTTCTTTTTCTGGCACAACTGTAGGTGAAACAGATATCTCCGGCATTTCTGATGGCTGGGGAGCCAGGGAAATGGCAGGGATCTGATCACTGTTCTCCTGATTCTCACCAAAAGCTGCCACAGCTGGAGTGACGGACATGGCAGCGGTTAAAAAAAGTGCAAGAAATCTTGTTGAATTACGTTTCATATGAATCTCCTCTGTTAAACAGGAATCTGCCCTGCAAAATATTGTGCCACACAATGCTTCACAGGACAGTTTTCTTTATCTGTATCTACTATTGTTTATTTGTAACTGTAAAAATACGGAACATTTACATTTATTTTACTTTTACTGTGCAGGTTGCTTTCTGCTTGCCTACAGTAACAGTGATCTTAGCAGTTCCTTTTTTCAGGGCTTTTACTTTTCCCTTGGAATCTACGGTTGCCACTTTCTTGTTGCTTGACTTAAATGCTGCTTTCTGTCCAGTTGTTTTGGGAGTGGTTGTTACTTTTAATTTGGCAGACTTGCCAGCCTTTAAGGTAAGAGCGCTCTGTACCTTTACACTGGTGCATGGATCCACAACAGAAACCTTCACGGTTGCCTTCTTGCCGTTTGCTGTTACTGTAATCGTAGCTTTGCCGGCTTTCTTTGCAACGATCTTACCTGTCTGGTCTACTGCTGCCACATTCTTATTGGAAGATTTCCATTTCAGGGTTGTGGTTGCACCTGTTGGATTCACTTTATAAGAAACATAAGTCTGAGTTCCCTTATTCATGGTAAGGGCTGCCTTTTTCATCTTAAGGGATTTTACTTTTACTGCTTTTTTTGATACTGTTACAGCAATGGTCTTTTCCTTTGATCCTGCTTTTACAGTAATCTTGGTCTTACCTGCTGCTTTTGCAGTGATCTTACCAGCATCGTTTACTGTAGCAACGGAAGGATTCTGGGAAGTGTATACCACCTTGTCTGTGGTATTTGCAGGTGCTGCAATGGCACTGACTGTCCTGGAGGCTCCTGCCTTTAAGGTAAGTTTGGAAACAGAAACCTTTAATGAAGTTGCTACAACTGCTGCAGGTGTGGGAGCCGGCGTCTCAGTAGGTGTTGGTGTAGCAGTAGGTGCCGGTGTAGCAGTAGGTGCCGGTGTCTCATTCAATGTTACATGAAGAGTATAGGCGATCTCATGTGCCATGCTCATACCTGTAGTCAGTGCAAGGATCTTCACATCTTCATTCAGGTCAACCGGGATCCTGTATGTAACGCCGGAAGTATTCACTGTACCGTTAAATAACTGATTATTTGCCTTTACATAAACATATTTCTTGCTGCTGAATGTAACATCTGCAAATGCCTTGCCATTTTCAACAATAACCTGTGGACAGGTAATTGTCACTTTACCTGTACCGCCGGCAGCTGTGAAATTCTCCGGTGTATATGTACCATCCGGAAGTGCTGTGCTGTTATCTACAGGATCTGTAGCAGCTGCAAGAAGCTTGGAGGAGTTGAAGGTGATCGTGTAATCTTTCCATTTATTTCCCTTGACAGTATGTGCAGCCACATTGATAACCTTATCCAGTTTGGCAACTGCAAACGGTCCGAATACATACTGTTCTTTACCATTACTATCCTTTACTACAGATGAATAAGTCATCTGATTAGCAGTATCTGCCTCTGCCGCCTCTGCTGTTCCAAAATAAAGCTTATCCCTGCCAGTGCCGGAAAGAGTAATGGTAGCTGTCATTACTCCATCTTTGTCACTATATAAAGTAGCTGCTACTACCCGGAACATTGTGCCAGTACAGGTAACTCCCGGTGCAGCTGCATCAGAAAAATCAAAGGTATAATATCCCTGTGCTGCAACGGTTCCCGGATTCTCTGCATCTTCAGCTACCGGTGCGGATTCCTCCGGATAAGCGGTAAATGCACCATCTAATACATCAGGGGTCACTTCCTCCTGGTCTGTAAACTCAGCAAAATCTGCTTCCTCAGACTCATCAAAAGCCTCATCCTCTGTTACATCCTGTACATCCACTTCTGCTGCAAGATCTTCCCCAAATGCAGGAAGCACACTCCCTGTTGTCATTGCAGCGCAAAGAAGCATTGCAAGAATGATTTTTCGTTTTTTCATGATCTTTTATCCTCCTGTTATTTCCAATCAATTTGAATGAAGACATGTACTGCTGTACAAAAAAGAAGCCTGCTTCCGGCTTGGAAACAGGCATCACAATTGCTCATATCATTATATGCATAGCCAAAAAACATATGTGCAATAAAACAATACAAGAAATAGCAATGAATCGCTTTCGTCGGAAGCTTCCATCTTCAGCATTCACAGCAGGTTTCCTGGCTCACAGATCAACAGATATCTGCTCCTTCTCAAGAAGAGACGGCTTCCATAAGTCCTATCGGATCCAGGCTTCTTCTCAATGGTCCCTGCAGTATCCTCCCTGCTCACAGTGACCGGATCGTTCAGGACTTCCACCTGATTCCCTTTAACAGCCGGAATCGTTGCCTCCTGGCTGACACTGTAAACGGTCTTTATTCATTTCCTGTATTATAGCAAAAGTATTTTTTGAAATCAATACGATTTCCTTTAAAATTGTGAAAAATCAAACAAAATCACACATTCTTATGATGCCTGTTTACAGCTCTGTAGCCGCCACGCAAGATCAGCTGATGTAATGGCTGCTGCAGATTTCCTCCGTTTCCAGCAGATTTCCATCCTGGTCATATACATGACGATAAGTTTTGTAGCTTTGTGCATCCAGCTGCTGGGTAGTCACCTTTACTGTATTGGAATTTGTTTTTGTACCATAGATCTTCACATTAACGGAACCATCTGCATAAGTGGCAGAGATCCGGATAGGATACTCAGTATTATTGCAAAACTGAAAGTCAGGATCTCCCCAGGATACAGCAGCATCCAGCCCAGCCGGCACATAATCTACCCTGCCGGAATGATTGGTACGCTTTACAATTTCCAGATCTGCATATAGGCATGCATTAAACAAGGTGGTGGAAACCTGACAGATGCCTCCGCCGATCCCTTCTGCATGCTGTCCGTTTACAAACACACCGGCAGCCTTATACCCTCTTTCGGCTGTACGCTCTCCTAAGGTTTCATTGTAAGAAAAGGTCTCACCAGGCATCAGTTCAATTCCATCAATTGCCTTTGCAGCAAGAGTCAGATTGGTGATCCGGTTGTCAGTACCGCCTCCATAAGTATTATAGCTTCCCAGTACATCCCGGAATACCCGGCTGGTCAGATCCCCGGTTGTCACCTCCGGCAAGATCTGTTCAAAAGCCACTGTAAACACACTGCCTTCTTTGGCCTGTCCATATTCTTTGACCGCCTTTGCAACATCAAAGGATATCCCTGTCCTGGAAGGAACGATCTCATAATCATTCTTTTCATCCATATATGCATCTTCCGGCTCCTGATAGATCTGCCTATAATAAGCCTTGAAATCCGGCTCCTCTGGTGTAACACTGATGGTTGCACACTGGATCTGTGTATCAAGATCCAGGCTGGCAGCTGCATGCAGGAGCTGCTCCTTTAAAGCATCTGTATCTGCCTTAATACCAGTTTTTCCCTTCTTTATGATCAGACTGTCGTCTGTTATCCGGCATACAGGCTGTACCACTGTATCTACCTTTTCGATTTCCATATAAGAAATCACAGAAGACACTGTCTCCGGATGGGTCACCTGGGGAAGAAGCGTGATCTCTTCTGCATTATCATCTGTCATCAGACGTATCCGGTCCAGACCTCTTTTATACCAGGCACCATGGCCAAGCTGATAGGCCTGCTCCACCACTTCCCCGGGATCTATGCCAAGCATAGGAAATATGTAAGCTTGATAAACTTCGTCGGACAGGTTCACCTGGATAGCCTTATCCTCATAAGTTTCTTTAAAATCTGCCAGGATCGCTTCTCTGGCCTGGGCTTTTGTCTTTCCCTGGATGGAAATCCCATTGACCTGAACATATTTCCAGATCACGGAATCATTTAGAAGTACACACCAGACCAGATACAATACGGCTGCCAGAAACACTGCAGCCGCTGTAATACTGAAAGCTTTTTTTGCTTTTCTTTTCATATGTAAATCACCGTCTGGCAAGTTCCCTGGTAATGTCCTCCCAGGTAACGCCCTTCTCCACCATTAATACCATTGCATGATACAAAAAATCGGAAATCTCGTATTTAATCTCCTCTTTATCCGGATTCTTTGCAGCAATAACGATCTCCGTACACTCCTCACCTACTTTTTTCAGGATCTTGTCGATTCCCTTGTCAAAAAGATAATTAGTATAAGAGCCTTCCTTTGGATGCTTCTTCCTGTCCATGATCACATCATACACATCCTGAAATACATGAAGTGGATTGGTGTCATCATACTCCTTTTTCATAAGAGGCTGGAAGAAACAGCTTCTGCTGCCTGTATGGCATGCTGCACCTACCTGATCCACCTTTGCAAGGATAGTATCATTGTCACAGTCAAGGGTGAGAGACTTTACATACTGGAAATGTCCGGAGGTAAGGCCTTTCGTCCAAAGCTCATTTCTGCTTCTGCTCCAGTAAGTCATCCTTCCTGTTTTCAAAGTGGTTTGGAATGCCTGCTCATTCATATAAGCTACCATCAGCACTTCATCTGTCTTATAATCCTGAACAACCACAGGAATCATCCCGTCACTGTTCAGCTTAAATTCACTCCAGGCAATATTACTTTCGTAGGTATTTACAGGAATCCCCATACCTTTGCATCTGTCCTTAAAATCCAACAGTTCCTTTTCTATATTGCTTACAAAGGCACCGGAAACACCGCTTACAGCGTCTGACCCAAGAAGCTTAGTAAGCTTCTCTTCATCCTGTTCATCAGTATGAAGGATCACAGGGATGGAGGAAATCTCAGCCACCTGATCCTGCACCATATCCAGGGCAAGCACTGCAGATGCATAATTCTCGATCAGTTCTTTATTTGCAGTAAATTCTTCAATGGAAGAAATACATACAACCATCTTTTCTTTCCCAAAACGTTTGGATACCTCTTCCAGAAGCTTTACATTGCTCTCCTTGGAAAAGTTCAGCACAGCACAGGCACAGCCTGCGTAGATCAGCTTTTTCACATCTTCCATACGCTTAATATTGCCGGCAGCCATTACCGGAACTTCAGAAGCTGCACAAATGTCGCGGATCTTGCCGATGGCTTTGTCATGCTCCTCGTCCTGAGAGGAGAAGTCAAATACAAGCAGTTCATCACCGCCGTTATCGCTGTAAAACCTTGCCAGCTTTTCCACATCTCCGTCACCTAACAGATTTCTCTGTCCGAAACCAGTTACTGCCTTTTCAGACTGAAGGTAAAGGCAGGGAATCAATTTTTTCTTCATGATTTATTTTTATTCTCCTTTTTATAGGCTTCCTTTTGTAGATAAAACATCTGTAATACGGGGATCAAAGGATACAGCCATATCCAGGGCTTTTGCAAAGCTTTTAAACATAGCTTCTGCCATATGATGGCTGTTGCCAGGGGTAAGTACCTTAATATGAAGGTTCATCTGTGCACTGTAAGAAACTGCATAGAAAAACTCACGCACCATCTCTGTAGACATGCCCCCTATCTTCTCTGTGGGAAACTGTGCGTCCCAGGAAAAATAAGGCCTGCCGCACAGATCTACTGCACAAAGCACCAATGTTTCATCCATGGGAAGGATAAAGCTGCCATACCTGCGGATTCCTTTTTTGTCTCCCACTGCTTCCCGGATCACAGAGCCAAGGACGATCCCGGTATCTTCGATGGTATGATGGTCATCCACCTGAAGATCCCCCTGCACACGCAGCTGAAGATCAAAAAGGCCATGTCTTGTAAATCCCTCCAGCATGTGATCAAAAAATCCGATACCTGTAGAAATATCTGAAACTCCGGTTCCGTCCAGATTCAGCTTCATCTGGATCTGTGTCTCTTTGGTATTTCTCTGTGCCAAAACCTCTCGTATCATAATGAATCCCCTTCATCTTCTTTTTCAAAACGTACTGCTATAGAATTGGCATGTGCTGTCAGCTGCTCAGCAGTTGCAAACTGTACAATATCCTTATGGATCTCCTTTAATGCCTCTCTGGAATAATATACTATACTGGATTTCTTAATAAAATCGTCCACAGAAAGTGCAGAGAAAAACTTGGCTGTTCCGTTGGTTGGGAGCACATGGTTTGGTCCTGCAAAATAATCTCCCAAAGGCTCGGAGCTGTATTCTCCGATAAAGATAGCTCCTGCATTACGGATCTTCATCATGACCTCAAAGGCATTGGCTGTTACGATCTCCAGATGCTCAGAAGCGATCTCATTAGCAGCTTCGATAGCCTCATCCATATCCTCTGCGATCAGGATATAGCCAAAGTTCTCCAGGGATTTCTCGATAATCTCTCTTCTTGATAACACCTTCAGGTATCCTTCGATTTCTGATTGAACCTTCTTTGCCAGCTCTGTACTGGTAGTGATCAGAATGGCAGAAGCCATCTCATCATGCTCTGCCTGGGACAAAAGGTCTGCCGCTACATAATGGGGATTAGCTGTATCATCTGCAAGAACCAGGATCTCACTTGGGCCGGCTACGGAATCAATGCTTACATGTCCATATACAGCCTTTTTGGCAAGTGCAACAAAAATATTGCCAGGACCTACGATCTTATCTACCTTAGGGATGCTTTCTGTACCAAAAGCCATCGCTGCAACAGCCTGGGCGCCGCCCACCTTATAGATCACATCTGCGCCGGCTTCCCTTGCAGCAACCAGTGTGGTAGGATAAACCTTCCCATCTCTTCCCGGAGGGGTACACATCACAATATTAGGAACTCCTGCAACCTTAGCAGGAACAATATTCATCAGTACAGAAGACGGATAAACTGCCTTGCCCCCAGGTACATAAACGCCCACCCTGTAAAGTGGAGTTACCTTCTGACCCAGCATAGTACCGTTTTCTGAGCTTGTAAACCAGCTGTTCTGCCTTTGCTTCTCATGATAGGTACGGATATTTACCAGTGCCTTACGGATCACTGCAAGAAGGGACGGGTCTACCTGCTCATATGCTTCTTTGATCTCTTCTTCCGTTACCTTTATATTCTCTGCTGTAATATCGGCTTTATCGAATTCCTTCGTATAGCCAAAAAGAGCCTGATCTTTCTCCTGCTTAACTTTATCCAGGATCTGAGCAACTGCCATCTCATACTTTCCGTAACTGGAAGGACTTCTCTTTAACAGATTCTCAAGGATATCTTTGGTGGATTCTTTTGTTAATGTTACTGTACGCATTGGTTTATCATTTCCTTTCCTATCAGATCACTTTACGCAGGTCATTGATCAGCTTCCGGATACGTTCATCTTCCATTTTCATGCTTACCTGATTAACTACCATCCTGGCAGACAAAGGGCATACCTCTTCTAAAACCTTTAACCCATTCTCACGAAGAGTGCTTCCGGTCTCTACAATATCTACGATCACCTCAGATAGTCCTACAATAGGAGCCAGCTCAATGGATCCGTTCAGCTTGATGATCTCCACTGTCTGGTGCTTCTTGTTGTAGAAATAATCCTTAGCGATCACAGGATACTTGGTAGCAACCCGGATCAGCTGGTTGGAATCCAGAAGCTTCCGTGCACTTTCAGGCCCGCATACGCACATCCTGCAGGCACCAAACTTCAGATCCATCACCTCATAAAGCTTCCTGCCTTCTTCCATAATGGTATCTTTACCAACGATCCCGATATCAGCAGCACCGTATTCTACATAAGTAGGCACATCCGGTCCTTTTGCAAGGAAAAATTTAAGCTTCAGATCTTCATTGACAAATATCAGCTTCCTGGAATCCTTATCCCGCATTTCCTCGCAGGTAATGCCGATCTTTTCAAACATATCCATTGTCTTTGATGCAAGGCGCCCTTTTGTTAGGGCAAATGTCAGATATCTCACTGTTCTAGTCCTCCTTCCCAGGTCTGAGTGCTATGTTTTTGCCCTGGCTGCGAAGCTGTTGTGCCTGCCGGATGGCTTCTTTGCGTCCTTCCGGTTTGTAGGTGATCACTTCCACAGTATCCTCCACAGGGATCTGCAGCTTCTGTCTGGAAAGAGCAGTTAAAAGACTGTCTACAACAATGGCAAATCCAATAGATGGTGCAGCCTTCCCGAAATGCCTAAGAAGGTCATTGTACCGGCCTCCCTTTACAAGCGGCTCGCCTGTACCATAAGTATATGCCTGGAAAATAATGCCTGTATAATAATGATATTTACTTACCATAGCAAAGTCAAAAGAAATATATTTCTCATAACCGTAAATCTTCAGGATCTGGTAAATCTCTTCCAGTCTTGCCACAGCCTGAAGGGCTTTTGGCTCCTGAGTGAGGGCTTTTGCCTTCTCAAGTACATCAGAAGACCCAAACATACGCGGCAGCTGTGCCAGTGCATTGCCAACCTTCTGGTCAATCCCAAGACGTTCTACCAGCTCTTCTACACCAAAATAATTCTTCATGGAAACAAGGCTGCGAAGCTGCTCCTCATCTTCAGGGCTCATCCTGGCCTGCTCAAGAAGAGAGCGGAAATAATCCACCTGTCCCACACTCACCTGAAAATCTGTAAGGCCGGAAGCCAGAAGGCACTCCACAGTCATTGCCAGAAGCTCTGCATCTGCTTCCGCAGAATCGTCACCCATTCGCTCAACACCCATCTGAGTGGACTCTTTCAGCCTGCCCTGATAACTGGAATTATTAATAAAAGTGTTGCCTGTATAGCAAAGGCTTACCACTTCCTTTTCAGGAGAAAAATAAGTGGCACAGGCTCTTGCTACAGACGGGGTAAAATCAGGACGCAGCACAAGAGTATTGCCTTCTCTGTCAAAAAATTTATAAAGATCTTTAGAAGGGATCGTACCTACTTCCCTGCTGAATACTTCAAAATATTCAAAACCAGGTGTTTCAATATCTTCATAGCCATATCTGCGGAACACGCAGTGTAGTTTCTCCTGCAGGCTCCGTTTCTGGCTGCATTCGTCATTATATATGTCCCGGACTCCTTCCGGCGTGTGAAATATACGCTGCATCTTATATTTACCTCCATTTATGCTTTCACATGATGTATGCCCCAAAAGATCTGCTATGTGGAGCATGATATGATTTTGGTGCAAAATACCAAAATCATGATTACACGGATTATTCCGTGATATGCACTCCTACAATCTTTGTACTTTAGTATGCTACCATGTTAGCATACTACTATACGAAACAAGCAAGATTATAAAGGATTTTCTGCAGGTTGTCAATCCCGTAATTGCAGATCCTTCTGGATCCCTTCCAGATAAGGAACAAGAATACCGCTTTTTACAGGCAGATAATATTCCTGGCGAAGCTCATCCTCACGGAAGCTTTTACGCCCTCCCTCTTCCATCCGCTGCCAGAAAACCAGTAATTCCCGAAAAGGCAAATAATAGAAAAGATCCCTGGAGCTGAAGAAAATAAGAAAGAATGCAATGCCCCCCTGCTTTTCAAAATCCTTCATGAACGCCACCTGATGAGGATGGATATTGGCCAGCGGAAAGGTATGGGCACAGCATTCTTTTGCATCGAAGCAGACAGGGATCCCCTGTACTGCTCCTATATAATCTACGGTACTTCTCTGGTCAAAATAGGCCAATGTAATATGGCGGCTGTCCTTGTCCATCTTCACAGGTGTGATGGGGGTGGGGATCTTCTGGATCAATGCCAGTCCTTTTTCCCTGTATTGCTCATTAGTCCTGTTTACAAGTTCCTCCAGGGTGGATCCCCGAAGGCCTCTGCTGTTCCAGGTTGCCATCTTTTGTCCTCCCTATAGTCTACGAGTACAGTAAAATTAAGGCAAATCAATATGGTGGTTACTTTATAATCACTGTACTAGCTTAATGGATGGATAATAACGAATTACAGCCTTGCCTACGATCTGATCGAAACGTACATAAGTATTCTTCCAGTATCTGGAATCCTTAGAATTATTCCGGTTGTCACCCAGCATAAAATAACAATCCTCCGGAACCTGATATGGCCCGAAACTGCCCTTCATGGTCTCAGGAATAAAGGAATCATCCAGCGGTGTTTCTGAACCGTCAATATATACCTTGCCATCTTTGATCTCCACAGTCTCACCTGGAAGGCCGATCACTCGCTTGATGAACAGCTGGCTTTCATCATCCGGATATTTGAAGATCACAATATCGAACCGCTCCGGGTCTTTTACCTTCTTAGAAATCTCATGGCCAAACAGATCCAGGTTCACACCATATGCCAGACGGAAACCAAAGATCCGGTCGCCGGTCATGATCGTCTTTTCCATGGATGCGGAAGGGATCTTTGCATTGATCAGTACCACATTGTTGATCAAAAGAACTACAACAACCACAATAATGATCATTTTTATGTAGTCCCATATTTCATGCCACACTTTCATAATATTTCATTCCTCCTGGTTATGTCTATTTTCTCTCCCTGAAGCACTTGCCCAAAAAGTCCGGGAACGGGTGCTGTTACAGTCCTGCCTTCCAAAGCCTTCAGACGGCCGCAGTCCTTTGGAAATACTATCCGCCTGCTGTGAAGCAGCTGGTATTTCAGCTGATATCTGTCCCGGAAATATTGGTTAGCCTTCTTATCCCCATATTTCTGATCACCTGCCACAGGATGTCCCTCACTGGCAAGATGGGCACGGATCTGATGGGTCCGTCCTGTGATCAGTTCTACTTCCAGAAGCGTATACTTCCCATTGTCACATACAGGTCTGTACCTGGTCTTTATTGGCTGGGAATCCTCTGTTCTGTCAGCAGATATTATTACTTTATTACATTTTTCGTCTTTATGCAAATATCCTTTAATATATTTTTCATTTTTTATTACACCAACTACCAGACAAAGGTAAAACTTTTCCATATTCCTGTTATGGAACATTGCTGATAAGTCCTGCAGTCCTGTAAGGCTTTTACCTGCCGCCACCAATCCGCTGGTATTCCGGTCCAGCCGATTACACACCCCTGGCCTGAAAGTAACCAGATCAGCAGCATTCAATGCCCCTGTATCCAAAAGGTAGCCTGTAAGATACTCCACAAGGGAAGGCGTACCATCCCCTGCTGGCTGCGAAAGCATGCCTGCCGGTTTATTGATAAACAATACATCCTGATCCTCGTATATGATCTGAAGCTTGGCTCTTGCATGAGATGCCTGTTTTGCGGATGAAAATTTCTCAAAAGTTTCATCACTTAAAAACAGCTTTACCATATCTCCGGTACAAAGCATTTCATTGCCCTGGGCTTTTTTTCCATTAAGGGTAATGTTCTTTTTCCGCATCATTTTATAAAAAAAGCTTTTTGGTGCTTCTTCCAACAGCTTGGCCAAATATTTGTCAAATCTTTGCCCTGCTTCATTTTCCCTGATCCTAAATTCCTTCATGGCAGCTCCTACAGACAAAGTGCAAGCAATGTATGCTTTACCAACTGATCTCTGTTCAGATCCGGATACTTGCTGTCCGGACGAAATTTGATCCCTTCCCTCAATGAATCCTGATGAAGATTCATGGAATCAAGTCTTTCCAGAAATGGCCGGATATCCTTCAGGATCTTTACATCTACTTTATATCCATTACCTCTTACAATATTCTGGGCATGCTCTTCCATATAAGCAGTATCTACAGCCGGATCACTGGTGTAGCCTACCACTGTGTTGCCGCATACAGCAAAAGCATCCAGATATCCGCTTTTTTCGTAAAAAGTCATATACATTTCGTAGGCCATTTCCAGATCTCCCTGGTGTTTTCGAATCTTTTTATAAAGAGCAGAATCCATAGGCTTACGCATCCAGATCATGATCAGTCCTACCATAGATTTACAGCCAGGCAGGCATCCTACTGCTGCGATCACTGTCCAGATGGTATTTCTTGTTCCATGATATGCCCACATGGTTGCAAAAATAAAAAGAGGCACGCCAAGAAGAATGGCTGTAAGGATCAGTCTCCGTTTCTTCTCGCTTTTAAAATAGCCAAATTCACCTTTTTCGATTTTTTTTCGTTTTTTTGTTTTTTTCATGAAACTGCTCCTTTTTTCTGTTGCTGTTTTCAGGCCTTATCAGGCATTTGGGGCCAAACCCTACCAGATCCATACGGCCTGCCATTTTCAGTCCCTCCAGCACCAACTCCCTGTTGGCCGGATTTTTGTACTGCATCAGTGCACGCTGGATGGCTTTTTCATGGGGATTTTTCGGTACATATACCTTTTCCTTTGTAATGGGATGGATCCCTGTATAATACATACAGGTGGAAAGGGTAGATGGTGTAGGATAAAAATCCTGCACCTGCTCCGGAGTATATCCCAGATCCCTTACATACTCTGCCAGCTTCACTGCCTCTTTCATGGTACACCCAGGATGGGAGGACATGAAGTAAGGTATGGCATACTGATCCTTTTGTGCCTGTTTATCTGCTTTATCAAATTCTTCCAGGAAGCGCAGGTACACCTGATGAGAAGGCTTACCCATGTAGTGAAGCACTTGATCCGACACATGCTCCGGTGCCACACGCAGCTGTCCGCTTACATGATATTTTACCAGCTCCCGTAAAAATGTTTTATCCGGATCTGCCAGCACATAATCAAAACGCACTCCAGACCTGACAAACACTTTTTTTACTCCGGGAATGTCCCGAAGCTTCCGGAGAAGAAGCACATAATCCTTATGATCTGCCTGCAGATTCTTGCAGGGCGTAGGGAAAAGACACTGCCTGTTCTGGCACACCCCTTTTGTCAGCTGCTTTTTGCAGGACGGATGACGAAAATCTGCAGTAGGCCCGCCAACATCATGGATATAACCTTTAAAATCCGGTGCTTTTGTCATCTTTACAGCTTCCCGGATAATGGAATCGTGGCTTCTTGTCTGAAGGATCCTGCCCTGGTGAAAAGTAAGGGCACAGAAATTACAGCCTCCAAAACATCCTCTGTTGCTGGTAAGGCTGAATTTGATTTCCTCCAGTGCAGGAATACCGCCTTTTTTCTTATACATAGGATGGTATTCCCCTGTAAAGGGAAGATCATACACATCATCCATTTCCTGGGTAGATAAAGGCATTGCCGGCGGGTTTTGAATCACATAGCCACGGTTCCCGTAGCTTTCTGCCATTGCCTTTGCAGTAAAAGGATCTGTATTCCTATACTGGGTGGCAAAGCTTTCCGCATACACTGCCTTATTTTCTTTAACCTCTTCAAAAGATGGAAGAATAATAGGCTCATAGGCTCGTAAAAGATCCTTTGTCCGGTAAACAGTGCCTGCAATATAGGTGATCTCTTCAATGGGAATCCCGCTATCCAGTGCTTCTGCGATCTCCAGGATGGAATGCTCTCCCATACCATAAGAGATCAAATCTGCCCCAGAGTCAATAAGAATACTGTGCTTAACTTTATTCTCCCAGTAATCATAATGAGCCATCCGGCGAAGGCTGGCCTCGATCCCGCCCAGGATCACAGGACTGTCTTTATAGCTTTGACGGATCAGGTTGCTGTATACTACCACTGCCCGGTCAGGTCGAAGACCCATCTGTCCTCCCGGAGAATAAGCATCCTTTTGTCTGTGCTTTTTGGAAACTGTATAATGATTGACCATAGAATCCATGTTTCCGGCTGTAACAAGAAATCCAAGCCGGGGACGTCCAAATACCTGGATACTTTCTTTCTTGCGCCAGTCGGGCTGGGGGATCATCCCCACCCTATATCCTCTGCTTTCCAGAAGCCGTCCGATAATGGCCGCACCAAAAGAAGGATGGTCCACGTAGGCATCGCCACTTACATAGACGAAATCTACCTGTTCCCACCCTCTTTTTTTCATTTCTTCTCTTGTTACCGGTAAAAAATCCTGCATCTGATGCTCCTTATATGCTTTATGTGTGATTTAATTCTGAAAATATACGGCCTGGGCACGATACCCTTCCGCAATAATATCCAGCTGTCTGTGAAAACGTTCCAGCTGACGCAGATCCTTTGTCTTAAACACACGAAGAAATTCTGACTGTATTTTGAGGACTTCACGCTGATTGGACAACCTGTAAAGATTCTCAATATTATTCAGGATATCTTTTACCAGATTAGACTGTACCTGGGAAGAATTCTGTGCATCCATGATCTCGCTTCGCACCAGTGACATCTCCCTGTCAAGGGAAATAATTGCTTCTGCTGCATTGCTAAGCCGCTCCGTAACATGGGGCGGCATATCCCCTTTGTACTTATACTGCAGGGAATGCTCTATGGTTGCCCAGAAATTCATGGCCATAGTACGAATCTGTATCTCTGCCTGCAGCCTTTTGGGACCGTCTAACGTCTCCACAGTATAATAAATGATCAGATGATAGCTGCGGTATCCGCTTTGCTTAATATGCTTCAGATAATTCTTTTCACTTTTCACCGTCATATCTGTCCGGCTTTGGATCAGGGCCGCCACCGTCTCAATGTCCTCTTCAAACTGACAGATGATACGAACCCCTGCGATGTCTTCTACTTCCTCTTCCATCCGCTCCATAGGGATTTGCTTCCGCTGCATCTTTTCCAGGATGCTGGTCACACTTTTTACCCTGCCGCTTACCTGTTCAATAGGGGAATATCTGTCATTTTCCCTGTGTTCTTCTATAATATGCTGGAATTTTACAGTCAGTTCTTTGACAGCCAGTTCATAAGGACATAAAATGCTTCTCCATAACTGTATTTCCATTCAAACCGCTCCTTAATTTAAGAATACCTCGGCACTCCCTGCCGGAGGCTATATCAGATGATACTGCCATACCCTTGCTTCCTTATCTTACAGATCAAATCTGCCTGTACTTTCCTGAAGCATTTTCAGAATATGATACGGATCTACACTCATCTCCTGTGCTTTAGGCGTCTTTATATAGATTCCCATATGAAGATGTACCGGAAATCTGCCTTTTGTACCTTTGGACCCATAGCCGGTATTCCCCATATAACCTAAAATATCTCCGGCATGAACCAGTTCTCCTTCTCTGAAGCTGTGGTCATATTCTGACAAATGAGCATAATAAAAATAACCACCGTGAGGAGAACGGATCCCCATACGATATCCGCCAAGAGGCAGCCACCCTGTCCTTTCTACCACACCATCCGTAGCAGAAACTACAGGATAGTATCCCGGCTCTGTAACAGAGCCGAACAAATCCGTTCCATCATGGGTATGCGATCCACCATACTCCCTGGATGCACCGTAGGTATCTTCAAAACAGATATCCTTTCCTGCTACAGGAAAGCATTTAAGATCTGCCCATATGGCCTGATAACTTCGGCACAGCTGCAGGTATGCCTTCTTTTTGTATTTCAGAAAAGGCTGATAATCTGCATAGATCCTGTCCGGTGCAAAGGAACCACTAATCATAGTGGCGGTAAATACCTCCCACATATCTTCGGAATTTGTTTCCATGATCTGCCGATAAAGCCCTGCGGGCATCTTCTGCCTGCGAAAAGCTTCTTGATAGATGCTGTTTTCATTGACCCCGGACACACGGCTTCGTTCTTCCAGCACTAGCATCAGTGCCATCATCCACAGCATCAGAAATAAAAGGAGGATCCATGATCTGCATGGTCTTTGCTTCACCCTTGCACCTCCGAAAAACCATCTTTATCAGAGTATGCCCACAGGCAAAGCTTTATGCATTTTTCAGAATCTCAGGTTTTCAGAATCTCTGATTTAAAACTCTCTGATTTGAGATTCTTTGATTTAAGATTCTTTGATTTTCAATCCTTCAGATCTTCCAGTGCTTTCAGAAGATACTTCCATACACGTTCAACGGAAGCTATATCAAGAAGCTCCTCACAAGTATGGATATCCTTCATATTCGGTCCGATGGATACACAGTCCAGCCCCTCCATCTTTTCATAGAAGAGTCCACACTCCAGACCTGCATGAATAGCTACAACCTTTGGTTCTTCTTTATAGAGTGCTTTATAGGCAGCAACCATCTTATCTCTTAATGGGGAATCCTCCCTGTACTCCCAGGCAGGATAAGCCCCCTGGATCTCATATTCACCTCCAAGGAATTCAGTCAGATACTCCAGCTTGTCAGACAATGCATCCTTTGCAGAGCCTACAGAACTGCGTACACTGCTTACAGATTCAAATTCGTCTTTGTGAAGGGCAACGATCCCAGGGTTGGAAGAGGTTTCTACAAGTCCAGGAATGGAACCGCTCATCTTGCGGATACCATAAGGCATGTTCATCAGGAAAAAAATTACCTTTTCACCACTGACCGGATGAAGCACTTCTTTTTCCATGTGGCCAAGAAGTTCCGCAGAAATGGTAATCCCTTCATCCGTGCCTGCGTATTCTTTACGAAGATCAGCCTGAAATCTCTGCGCAAGCTGCTGGATCTTCAGAACATCTTCCGATGCTGCCAGAACCTGAAATTCTGATTCTCTTGTAATGGCATTGTCCTTTGTGCCACCATCCAGGGAAATAATGGCAAAATCTGCCTGCTTCTTCATCTCATAAAGCATTCTTCCCATCAGAATATTGGAATTGGCTCTGTTTTTATCAATCTCAGCTCCGGAATGTCCGCCAGCAAGTCCAAAAATGCGGACCCTGATACCTTCTCCTTCACCTGCTACCCGCTTTACAGGAATCCTACTGTATCCTCCCATGCCGCCGGCACAGCTGACCCACAGGCTGCCTTCTGCCTCTGAATCAAGATTGATCAATCTACGGCCTTTCAGCACGCTGCAATCGAAATCAAAAGCCCCCAGAAGTCCGATTTCCTCATCCACTGTGATCAGTACCTCTAATGGAGGATGGGGAATGTCCTGGCTTTCCAGAAGGGCAAGACCATAGGCTACAGCAATCCCGTCATCTCCACCAAGGGTAGTGCCATTAGCAGTTACATATCCATCTTCTGTTACAGAAAGATTCAAACCGTCTTTCAAAAAATCATGTGCTACATCTGCACGTTTCTCACACACCATATCCATATGTCCCTGAAGGATCACTGTAGGTGACTGTTCATAGCCTGCTGTACCATTTTTGTATATCACCACATTGCCCAGGTGATCCTGTACGTATTCAAGGCTGTGATCCTTTGCAAAATCAACAAGATAATCGCTGATGGCCTGTGTATTCCCGGATCCGTGTGGAATACCGCAAATCTCCTCAAAATAATGAAAAACTCTGGATGGACTGCAATTCTCTAATACTGCCATAGTTTTCTTACCTCCTTAATTTATGAATGATCATTCCCCGGCCCCCATATACTAAAAGAAAAAGGGAGTAAGGGCTTGAAAAAAAAACTGTTTTTTGCAGGAATCTGCTTCCTGCTTGTTTTCCTGCTGGCAAATCCTGAAACTGCCATTCTTGCTGCAAGAGATGGACTTTCCCTGTGGTTTAATACTCTGTTGCCCACTTTGCTGCCTTTTCTGATCCTTACAGGATTGCTGATGAATATAAAGATCTCATGTCAAATCCCGAAACCTGGCATTCGCTTGTGCAAAATTCTGTTCGGACTGTCCCCCTGGGGAATGTATGCCTTCCTTTTCGGAAAGCTGCTGGGATTCCCTGTAGGCGCCAAGCTGGCCTCTGACCTTACATATTCAGGAAAGATCTGCAGACAGGAGGGGGAATATCTTCTTACCTTCTGCAGCAATCCAAGTCTGGTCTTTTTGCTCACCTTTCTGGGGCAAACCTGTTTGAAAGGACGTTACCCTGCGAGAGATCTGCTTATTCCCTTGTTTCTGGCAGATCTTTGCTGCATGCTGTTTTTCAGATTCTTTGTATACAAAGGCTGTACTGCAACCGATCACATGTGGCCTGATCCTGATGCAATAGCAGAAAAAAAGACATCCCAGGCATGCTCCACCGGAGCCCTTCTGGATGTCTGTATTATGAATGGATTTGAAACCATAACCAGGCTGGGCGGCTATATCCTGCTTTTCTCTGTGCTGTCCCCTTGCATCAGCCAGTGTCCTCTTATCCCTGATACTTTCAAAGAAATCCTGCTATGTATCATGGAACTGACTACAGGCCTTAACAGGATTGCATCCTCAAACCTGCCTGAACGTACCATATACCTGGCAGCAATGACTTTATCCTCTTTTGGAGGACTATGCGTAGCCGCACAGACAAAAAGCGTACTGGATGGAAGACTTTCTTTCTTCCCTTACGCCTCTGCCAAATGTCTCAGTACAATCCTCACCCTCTGTATCCTCCTGATAGGGACATGACACAGTGGGCAAAGAAACGTATCCATTTAATTTACTGATCTTCTCCAAGGTCATCCAGTGTCTCTGACTCCTGCTCAGGTGCCTGATAGGAATTGGAGATAGCTGCTGCCTGTGCTGTCTGAGGAGCAAGCTCCTGACGGTTGTGATTAACCACATCCAGACAACTCTGAAGAGCTTCGAGAAATCCTTTATATTTGCCGCCTGCATCTTCCAGGGTCTGATTCAGTACAGAACCGATATTAGCCATCATATCATCTGTATAAGTAATGGCACTTAAACGAATGCTGTTAGCGTCCTGTGTAGCAGAATCCAGGATCTCCTGTGCCTGGCGGTTCGCTGCATTAATGGTCTCGTTAGCCTGAGCATATGCCTTCTGCATGATCTCATGCTGGGTAACAAGCTCCTGTGCTTTTGCCTGTGCATCTGCAATCAGTGCATCTGCCTTAGACTGTGCATCCTCCAGAATAGCATCTTTATTGCTGATGATCTTCTGGTAACGTTTGATCTCATCCGGAGTCTTCAGTCTGAGTTCACGAAGAAGTTCTTCGATCTCCTCTTTATTGACAACGATCTTGGTTGTAGAAAGAGGCTGGTATTTACAACTGTCTACATACTCTTCAATCTCTTCAATGATCTGTTCAATTCTGCTGCTCATAGTACACTCTCCTTATTTTTCTCTATTTCTTAACTGGTACATCTTCGCTCTTACTGCCTCTGTGATCTGAGGAGGGGCAAACTTGCTGATATCCCCGTCGAACATGGCCACTTCCTTCATAATCGTAGAACTTAAATATGCATACTCCAGACTGGTGGTCAGAAATACTGTATCCACATCCGGTGCAAGCACACGATTGGTCTGTGCCATCTGAAGCTCATACTCAAAATCCGTAACAGCCCGAAGCCCGCGAACGATGACCTGTGCCTTATTTTCTCTGGCAAAATTAACGGAAAGTCCGTTAAAAGGCTTAATAACAACATTTGAGATATGTTCCGTAGCCTTTTCTAGTATATTAACACGTTCTTCTACAGAAAACAACGGACTTTTTGCAGAATTATGCAAAACTCCCACGATCACTTTGTCAAAGGAAACACTGGCTCTCTGAATCACATCCAGATGCCCATAAGTTGCCGGGTCAAAGCTTCCCGGATAAACTGCAACTACCATGTATGATGTTCTCTCACTCTCTTCAGGATTTACAGATGTGTTCAGTTCTCTTTTCTGGTTATGAATACATGCTTATTGGTCTTATATTCCTTGGAACGCAGCTGTGCAAATCCCATGGAATCAAGATAATCAAAATCAGTATCCAGATCAGCCTCCACAATGATCAGCGTATGCTCATCTACAAGACTGCTATCTGCAAGATAAGCCAGAACCTGCTGCTCCAGATCCTGTCTGTAAGGCGGATCCATAAAAATGCAGTCAAAACTCTCTCCGCCTTCCAGGGAGCGTAATGCCTGCAGCACATCCATGGAAAGCAGTTTACCACTATCTGCAAGTTTTGTAAATGAAAGATTTTCCCTGATGCATGCACAAGCCTTAGGGTTCTTTTCAACAAAGACTGCAAATGCTGCGCCACGGCTCAGTGCTTCTATGCCAATGGCTCCACTGCCGCTGAACAGATCAAGAAAACGGCAATCCGGGATCTCAGGCTGCAGCATATTGAAAAGAGTCTCTTTGATACGGTCTGTAGTAGGACGGGTCTCCATCCCAGGTACTGTTTTTAAGTTTAAACGTCTTGCCTTTCCTGCGATCACTCTCATTTCAGATTCAGTCTCCAATCCAGATCGCCTCTTGCAAGTCCAAGGATCAGAAGCTCTGCTGTAGCGATATTGGTAGCAACAGGGATATTGTACTGGTCGCAGCGTCTCACAATAGCTGTGATATCCGGTTCCTTTGGATCGATCATAACAGGATTGTAGAACAGAATGACCATATCCAGATCCTGGCGCTCTACCATCTCCATAAACTGCTTGTCACCGCCAATGCTTCCTGCCAGGAATTTGTGTACATGAAGGCTGGTAGCCTCCTCGATCCTGCGGCCTGTAGTGCCTGTAGCATATACTTCATGCTTTGCCAGGATATTCTTGTAGGCGATGCAAAAATCTTCGATCAAAACTTTTTTACTATTATGTGCGATGATTCCTAAATTCATGGTTACTCCCTTTCTCATGTCCAAATCTTCCAAGACATACAGGTCTGCAAACTGCAGTCTCCATACAGATTCTCATCACGATTCTTTATTAAAATTCTTCTTTTCCGTTTTATTATAACAAATGTATAAAAGAAGTGCAATTAAATCTTGAAAAATTAGGCAAATTTTTAGCTGTTATTTTTCCTCTTCACAGCAATAAATTAATTTTAGCATATTATATAAAAAATAACGGAATGGGGTACTGGTTATCACCGCCACAATCATAATTATCGTTTACTTTTTCACTGTCACATAAATCACTGCTTTTTTCTTTCCAGAACGTATAGTAATCCTTGCTTTTCCTGTTTTTCTGGCTGTGATCACTCCAGATTTGCTTACTCTTACCACTGATGTGGACGAGGAGATATATTTTACTGTTTCCCTGGAAGTAATCGGCAAGATCACAGGTGTTAGTTTGTGTCTAAAACCTTTCTTTATAAGTAGATTCTTTTTCGATATGCGGATACTTGCTGTTTGCACTGGATTTTCCTGCACTTTCACCTGAATCTTTGCCTGAAGTCCACTATTCAATGTTACGGTTACTGTTGCTTTCCCGGTCTTTTTCCCTGCTTTCAGAATGCCCTTTTTATTGACTGTAACAACTTTTTTATTGCTGGATTTCCAAGATTTTACAGAATCTCCTTTTGCATATGTAACCTTTACCTTGTTTGTGGACTGCCCTACTTTTAACGGAACAGTTTTTACATTTACACGGATCACAGGCTTAAAGTTTGCCCCGGAAGTTCCTTCCTGCCCCTGTATTCCTTCATTAGTCTGGCCTTTATCTGGCGCAATAGCTGATTGTGATTTATCAGATGGCTGCGGGACTGTAGTAGGCTGTGGCACACTGGTAGGCTGTGGCGCACTGGTAGGCTGTGGCGCACTGGTAGGCTGTGGCACACTGGTAGGCTGTGGTGCACTGGTAGGCTGTGGTGTATCTGTGATCTCATAAAGCTTCAGATCCGGCTTCTGGGTAGTATCACGCCAATAGGTTTCCCCTACACTGTCATAATTAGTAGTGATTCTTTTTCCCTGCACAGCTTTTAGGCGGACACCATTACCCACCAAAATCCCTTCTGTATAAGCTGCACCTGCTGTAACACTGCTGTTTCCCGGCATCTGGCTTGCGCCGCCTTCCAGATATGCTTCTTTCGTATTAATGGTGCCGTTTCCCGCAACTCCATGGCCACCCTGATCACTGTGGCCTGTTCCTCCTACAGCGATCAGCTTGCCTTCTCCTGTTACCTGACTATTTTCCAGGATCAGCGCATTTCCACCTACCGAAGTGGTAGCGATCTTTCCGCCGCCAAATACAGCCAACACACTATTCTTCTCAATGTTCAGACTTCCGGAGGATACCTTTATGGCAGGCTGTCCGCTGTAGCTTTTCTTTGTAGCGGGATCTGTTCCTGTTGGAGCGTCATCTCCACGTACATAAACCTCTCCCCGGATCACCCCATTCCCATTTACCTGTATTACAGGTGAAATATTCTGACGTATCCAGCTGCCGTTAGCGAGAAAGTTTGTATTTGAATAGATGATGGAGTTTTCCAGGATTCCGCCTGTATCAAGGATGATCTGTCCATTAATAGAAGTTCCTGTAAGGAATTTCCCGGAATAATCATCGTAGTTAACAGAAAGCCTTCCTCCATCCATCACTTCTACCTGTCCATGAAGAGAAGAATCCCGAAGATTCAGCATGCCACCATTTTCAACCAGAATCTTCACACTGCTTAGGATTTTCATATTTACCATGGTCAATGTACATCCATTGGGAACGATCAGTGTCTGTACAGGATCCTTTTCCACTGAATATCCCAGTTCTCCATATGTACCACTTGTATGGGAGCCGTACCATGCCTTGATCTGTGTTGGTACCGTTACAGTTTCATTTGTTCCTCCGAAATTTGGAATAGCCCATGGCTCCATATCATACATATATTTTCCATCAGCTGTCTGTACTGCGTTTTCCAGTTTCAGATAATCCTCCAGCTTTTCATTTCTTGCAAATATTTTAAAATATAATTCATTACTTACTGCAGTTCTGCCTGTTTCATCTGTAACTGTTACACTTACCGGATAGGTACCTACTTTATCCGGTACACCGCTTAAGGAAAGAGAACTGTCCCAGATAGAATACACACCAGACATTCCGCAGAAATCTGTATCAATATTAACCTTTGTTCTTTTAGAATTAACACTTACAACAGTGCTAAGAGGCTTCCAGTCATCTTCTGCAGGCTCATTTCCATCTGGAAGGATGGCAGCCTGAACCTCCACATTACTGTTTTTATTGGAGGAAACTGAGGTAGATGCGCCACTGATCGCATCGTATTTCTGCTGTCCTGTCAGTGCTCCTTCAAAGCTGCCTACCAATCTGACAAACAAAGTATTTTCTCCATCTGAAGGACCTTCCTTGTCATTACCCGCCTGTGCATCATAAACAACTACCCCAAAAGTATTTCCCTGCCCTTTTACCTGGAGCACAAGATCTTTATACTGCAGATTGGAAATGGTGATCAGATCACCGCTTTTCAGCATGCCGCTTCCACTTCCATCAAAATATATTTTATTTTCGGACGGAACCAGATAATAAGCTTCAGACGAAAAAAGACCAAGTTTAGAATCTGTTTTTCTCCATTCCTTGCCATTTACAAGTATCTTGCTGATCCCATCCACATATCCGGATTCTCCAGCATATAATACCTGACTGTCATTATATCCGGAACCATCTACAATACCAGTAAAATTGGGTGGTGTTTTCAACTCCAAAGAAGCTTCCCCTGAACTGAAAAGATCTGAATCACTATCTTCAAATACTGTTTCTTCAGGGCCGTCAGGCTGCTCTTTTACAGACGGCTCATCCTGATCAGAAAACTGTATTGTATCAACAGATGCGGATGCTTCTGAATCATCTGTAAAAATCTCTTCATCCTGTACATCAACCAGCTGTGTATCTGTTTCCTGTTCTGCTGCCAGAAGCAGCCCCTGATCAAAAGAACTGACAAGCAATGCCACAGCTCCAAGGAGTGCTATTTTCTTCTTCATTTGTTCGTACCTCTTTCATATTGTTAGCGTGTGCTTATATATATTATATACTGCTAACGTGATAATAGCATATCGAACTTAATTTCGCAATACACAACTTTCAGTAGGCAAGAAAACAAGTCATTCATCGTCAAAAACAAGTCATTAACATCACTCCCCTTGATTTTGCCGAATTCAAATGCTATACTGAATCATACTAAACTGATTGATGATATTATTATTTAAATAAATCTTAAAACAAGTCATTGAATCAACACCCTTGCAGAATTATGCCTGCAAGGGTGTTTTTTGTGTTTCTTTTTATTTTAAATGTGTTTTATTCTCATTCCGTCTTCATAGACAAAGATTATATGCATAGCATTAATGCTGTTTATTTACATTTCTCGCTGCATTTTCATTTTATTATTTTATTTTAAGTCTTTTGATTGTATTTTTATGCATATTATGTTATGCTTAATGCAACTTATGACAATATGTGTGGAGGCAATTATGAGCAGAGTTCAGTATCTTTTTCGTTCCCGTAATATTATACCGGATACTATCAAATACATTGTACGAGAAGACAAAAGAAGTGTTATATATTTTATGGATAATCAGAAGATTTCTACCAGCATTCCTATGAAAGAGATCATGACAATGCTCCCGGAGAAGGATTTTGTCAGCATTCAGAAAGGCGTGATCGTTGCAGTCAAGCAGATCTTAGATATCTCTAATTCAGGAGTATATACCATGACAGACGGCAAGACCATCCAGGGCAGAAAGCGTTATCTCAGTGAACACAAGAACCGGCGCGCTGCTCTTGCACTGCATGTAGCAGATGCAGAAGGTAACTTTTATCCCCCTATGGGACTTTTGGAAAAATGCAGCCTTTTAGACGATCTTCCCCTGCCCTACTGTGTGATCGAGCTGGTATTTGACAAGGCAGGAAAGGGGATTGATTTTATTTTCCGCTACTGCAACAAGGCCATGTCTACCCTTACAAGTTTTTCATCTGAGGCAATGATCGGCCACTCATTTTATGAGATTTTTTCCAATGGCGATAAGAAATGGCTGATCACTTATGCAGATGTTGCCTTAAATGGCGGACAGCATGTGATCCGTGATATTGGAGCTGATCCGGAGAAGTCCATGAATGTTTACTGTTATCAGCCTACGGATGGGTACTGTGCCTGTGTTCTGGTGCAGGAATGATCTGTTTTTCACGTAAATCATCACTTATAAAGAAACGTGCGCCGCAAGGCGCACTGCAAAAGCCGATGAAAGGATCTACCTTCCACCGGCTTTCTTTTTATTGATTATTATCGATTGATTATTATTTATTTGGCATATTTGGACTTGATATATTCGTCAATTCCTCTTGCGCCTGCCTTACCTGCACCCATAGCAAGGATAACGGTTGCAGCGCCTGTTACAGCATCACCGCCTGCATATACGCCCTCTTTGGAGGTCTTGCCGAACTCCTCGTCAGCGATAATACATTTTCTCTTATTAATATCCAGACCAATGGTAGTGGAAGAGATCAGCGGGTTCGGGCTTGTTCCAAGAGACATGATCACTGTGTCTACATCAATTGTAAACTCAGAGCCAGGGATCTCTACCGGACGTCTTCTGCCGGATGCATCAGGCTCACCCAATTCCATACGGATGCATTTAATACCGGTTACCCAGTCTTTGTCATCTGTAAGGATCTCAACAGGATTGCAAAGAAGATTGAAGTTTACGCCTTCCTCTTTTGCATGATGTACTTCCTCTGCTCTGGCAGGAAGCTCTGCCTCAGAACGTCTGTAAATAATATGTACCTCAGCTCCAAGACGAAGTGCTGTTCTGGCTGCATCCATTGCAACATTACCACCGCCTACAACAGCAACCTTCTTGCCATGTGCGATAGGTGTATCATAATCCTCACGGAATGCTTTCATAAGGTTGTTACGGGTCAGGAACTCATTTGCAGAGAATACGCCGTTGGCCTGCTCTCCCGGAATACCCATGAACATAGGAAGACCAGCACCGGATCCGATAAATACAGCCTCAAAGCCTTCATCCTGTAACAGTTCATCGATGGTAACGGATTTGCCGATGATTACATTTGTCTCGATCTTAACGCCAAGAGATTTAACATTCTCAACCTCTGCAGCAACTACTTTGTCCTTAGGAAGACGGAACTCAGGAATACCATAAACAAGAACACCGCCTGCTTTGTGAAGAGCCTCGAAGATAGTTACATCATAGCCAAGCTTTGCAAGGTCTCCAGCACAGGTAAGTCCGGATGGACCAGAACCGATCACTGCTACCTTATGACCATTTTTCTCTTTTGCAGCTGCCGGCTTAATACCATTCTCTTTTGCCCAGTCAGCAACAAAACGCTCCAGCTTACCAATGGAAACAGCTTCACCCTTTTTGCCGCGGATACACTGACCCTCGCACTGTGTCTCCTGCGGACATACACGGCCGCACACTGCAGGGAGGGCACTGGACTCACTGATGATCTGATATGCTTTTTCAAAATTGCCTTCTTTAACTTCATGTACAAATGCAGGAATGTTAATGGATACAGGGCATCCCTCAACGCATTTTGCTTTTTTACAATTCAGGCAGCGCTCTGCCTCTTCCATTGCTTCTTCTTTATTATAACCCAGGCATACTTCGTCAAAGTTGGTTGCACGAACCTTAGGCTGCTGCTCTCTGACTGGTACTTTCTTTAATACGTCTCCCATTATTTGTCACCTCCGCAATGGCCGCATCCGCCGTGATGGGTATCTCCCTCTTTCAGCTTCAGAAGGGCACGGCCTTCTTCTGTCTTATACATCTGCATTCTCTTCATGGCAAGGTCAAAATCAACCTTGTGGCCGTCAAACTCAGGTCCGTCCACACATGCAAACTTCACTTCGCCATCAACGATCAGACGACAGGCTCCGCACATACCGGTACCGTCTACCATGATCGGGTTCATGCTGACAACAGTAGGAATATTCAGTTCTTTTGTAAGAAGACATACGAATTTCATCATGATCATAGGTCCGATGGCAACACATACATCATACTGTTTGCCCTGGTTCTGCACAAGGTCACGGAGTACGTCTGTACCCATACCTTTGCGTACATAGGATCCATCATCTGTTGTTATGTAAAGGTTACATACCTTCTTCATTTCGTCTTCAAGGATAAGAAGATCTTTTGTCTTTGCTCCTACGATAGCATCCGCAGTGATACCATGCTCATGGAGCCATTTAACCTGTGGATAAACAGGTGCTGTACCAACACCACCGGCAACAAATACAATACGTTTTTTCTTAAGTTCTTCAATGTCCTCATGGACAAACTCAGACGGCTGGCCAAGTGGTCCTACAAAATCTTCAAAAGCGTCTCCTGCTTTCAGCTCTGACATCTTTGTGGTAGATGCTCCAATGGGCTGGAATACGATAGTCACAGTTCCCTTCTCAGAATCATAGTCGCAGATGGTAAGCGGAATCCTCTCGCCTACTTCGTCCATCTTAACGATCACAAACTGCCCCGGCAGGCAATGCTTTGCTACCCGAGGTGCTTCCACATCCATAAGGAAAACATTGGAAGACAGTTTTTCTGCTCTCAGAATCTTATACATAATTCCCTCCTGGTATAAATATTTACAGGGGCTGGTGCGGGACACACCCACCCTGAATAAGTATGCCTGTAAGATCAGATGCATATTTATTCATGGATGTGCATTTATGCAACAGTTCCTTTTCTACTCTATCCGTATAACTATAGCACAGGAAAAGGAATTAGTACAACAGAAATTCACAAAAAATTACAGATTTTCTTTTCTTTTTTTCTTTTTTGTGTGTATCATACTGTACAATTTTTGTAATGCACTGTTTATGCCGCCCACTTCATCAATCAACCCTTCCTTTACTGCTTCCTCACCCTCCAGCATGGTTCCCACATCCTTTACCAGCTGTGTAGTATCCAGCATCAGCTCCTCCAGCCTTTCCTTTGAAATGCCGGAATGCCGGGAAATAAACCCGGTGATCCGATCCTGGATCTTTTCCATATTACGATAGGTCTGAGCTACCCCGATAAACATACCGCTGGAACGTACCGGGTGGATCACCATAGTAGCACTGGGTACCACAAAGGAATAATCTGCAGATACTGCCATTGGCACTCCTATGGAATGGCCTCCTCCAAGCACCAGGGACACGGTAGGCTTGCTAAGGGATGCGATCATCTCCGCTATGGCAAGCCCCGCCTCCACATCTCCACCTACTGTATTCAAAAGGATCAGAAGGCCTTCAATACTCTGATCATCCTCAATCATGGCCAGCTTTGGAAGTACATGCTCATACTTGGTTGTTTTGCTGTGTGAAGGAGCTGACTCATGTCCTTCCACCTCACCAATGATGGTAAGAAGCTCCACACGGATGTCTTCCTGGTTTTCAGAAAGAAGCACCTGTCCCATTTCCCTGATCTGCTGATTCTGGCTGTTCTGATTATCCAGCTCATCCTTTTTTTCCTGACTATCCACCGGCTTTTCGCTTTTTGGTTTTTTCTCCATAAAAAAATACCTCCTGAATCATGATCCAGAAGATATTTTTTGCAAAAAGCTAATTATTTATTCATCCCAGTTGTGCCATACGTCTGTAACGTCATCATCATCATCCAAAAGATCCAGGGTCTTCTGAAGATCCTTAACAGCCTTCTCATCTGTCAGTTCGACCGTTGTCTGAGGAATCATGGCAACCTGTGCCTCAAGAAGAGGTACTCCTGCAGCTTCAAGTGCTTCTCTTACTGCACTGAAATCATCCGGAGCTGTCAGGACTTCATAACTGTCTTCTTCTTCGTTGAAATCCTCTGCACCAGCATCCAGAGCAGTCATCATCAGCTCATCAGCGTCCATTTCACATTCTTCTTTGTCAATGATAATCTGACCCTTCTGGTCAAACATAAAGGATACGCAGCCCTGTGTACCAATACTTCCGTTTCCTTTAGAGAATGCATTTCTTACGTTGCTTGCTGTACGGTTCTTGTTGTCTGTCAGTGTTTCTACGATAATCGCAACTCCGTTCGGTCCATATCCTTCGTATATGGCTTTTTCGTAATTGTCTGCGGAATCAGCTCCTGCTGCTTTCTTGATGCCACGGTCAATGGTGTCGTTAGGCATGTTGTTTGCTTTTGCCTTTGCGATCACATCACGAAGCTTGCTGTTGTTGTTAGGATCCGGTCCGCCGGCTTTAACAGCCATAACGATCTCACGGCCAATAATGGTAAATACCTTTCCCTTTTTTGCATCATTTTTTTCTTTTTTGTGCTTTATATTTGCGAATTTTGAATGTCCTGACATGTTTCCTTTTCTCCTTTTATCTCATTTTTTATCTTCTCGGCCTTTACTCTGCCGATGGTCTTATTGCCAAGGGAAAGTATCTTAAAAGTGTACCCTCCTACATGGATCACTTTGTCCAGGTCCTTTTCTGTAGGGATATGCCCCAGAACAGAAGTAAGATACCCGTTTAATGTTTCAAACTCACTGGCCTTAAATTCTATTCCCAGCTTCTCTTCCACATCCTCCAAAGGAGCAAGTCCCTGGATGATCATACTGTTGTCCTTCAAAAGGCGGAATGTAACCTGGTCTTCATCATATTCATCCAGAATATCCCCTACGATCTCCTCCAGGATATCCTCCATAGTGATCACACCGGCTGCCTGACCGTACTCATCTACAACCACTGCCATATGGATCTTCTTTGCCTGCATAAACTGGAACAGGTCACCGATACTGCGTGTCTCAGGAATCAATGTAACATCCCTTAAAAGCCCGGGCAGCTCCTTTAATGGCTTAAATCTGGCCCAGGGATTCTTGGTAATGAACTTCAGTGCATCCTTATAATGCACCACTCCTATAACATTATCCGGTTCTTCTTTATATACGGGATACCTGGAATAGCCTTCCTCCAGCATAATATCAACCATCTCCCGCAGCAGCACTTCCTGGTCAAAGGCTGTCACATCCTTCCTGTGGGTCATGATATCATGAGCTTCTGTCTCATTGAAATAAATGATATTCTGGATCATCTCCGCTTCTGATTCCTGAATCACACCCTTTTCATGAGCCTCATCTACAATAGAAATGATCTTCTCTTCGCTCATAGCCTTTTCTTCCTGGTTCCGGTCGATCCCAAAGGCTGCTGCCACCAGTCTGGCAAGCCTGGTAGTCAACAGGGTCAACGGATACAAAAAGCTGCAGGCAGTACTTACGATCCCCAGATAACGGTAGGCATATTTTTCAGAAGAATAAGTACCCACCCTGCGGAATGTAAGGATTCCAAGGGACGCAAGAAGAAGGATCCCTACTGCAACAAGAAGAATAAGCACAGGTACATGTTTTATGTACGGATGAAATACCCGGGCTGCCCAGGGCATAAAGAACGCTCCCACACTTACTCCGGAAGCCATAACCATAAGAGGAATGGCATTCACATAGCGGGAGGGCTGGCGGATCAGTTTCAGAAGCCGGATAGACTTCTGGTCTCCCTCTTCTGCTTTCTTCTCTACATCATTCTCGCTAAGATTCTGGAGTGCTGCAGCAAATCCGTAAAAAATACCATTCAGCCACAACAGAAAAAATAAAATTATAATGCCCCATAGGGGCAGACTACTGCCATCTTCCATAAATATAAATCTTTGTCCTCCAAATACAAAACTGTAAAACTTTTTTGCAGCTGTTTTTTTAATATAACACTGAAAACCGGTTTCGTCAATACCTGCACCACAGCCTCAGAAGCCTTGTGTCACAGCCTAAAAAGCTCCAAAGACCCTGACGCAGGTGTTAAAAAGTAAGCTCCAGACTGATCTCCAGAGCATGGTTCACTTTGTCAAGCAGAGCATCATCCAGGTGACATACCTTATCCTTCAGTCTTCGTTTATCAATGGTGCGAAGCTGCTCCAGAAGGATTACGGAATCTTTCTCTATTCCATAAGCAGATGCATCAATCTCTATATGTGTAGGCAGCTTTGCCTTATTCATCTTAGATGTAATGGCAGCACAGATCACAGTAGGGCTGTGTCTGTTTCCCACATCATTTTGTATGATCAGCACAGGCCGGATCCCGCCCTGTTCACTGCCTACCACAGGTCTTAAATCTGCATAAAATATATCGCCTCTTTTAATAACCACACAATTCACACTCCAACTCACCTTTATTATGGTTTAACTGAGTATTTCGTAACTGTTCAGTACCCTCACAGTTATTTCCTACTGAATAGTTACAGTATTTCCATATTTTTTTCGTGTATACATGCGTGGTTTTGTCTGCTTAAAGAAACAGTTTTCTGCTGGATCCTTACTGTTTTCCTATATATACTCTGGGCACACGGCTGGATATCTGGCAGAGGAATTCGTAAGAGAAGCGTCCGGACAGATCTCCCAGGGTATCTATATCGATTCTCTCCTGCCCGTCTTTTCCAAGCAGTGTTACTTCATCACCTGTTTTTACTCCCGGAATCTCTGTAACATCTACCATAAACTGATCCATGCAGACTCTTCCGCAGATAGGTGCCTTTTTCCCATGGATCAGCACCCAGCCTTTTCCGGATAGCTGCCTGGAATATCCATCTGCATATCCTACCGGGATGGTGGCCAGCTGCATATCCTTTGGTGCAATAAAGGTGCCGCCATAGCTTACGGCCGTTCCCTTTGTGATCTTCTTCACAAAAGACACATGGCTTTTCAGTTCCATAACAGGCTTAAGCTCTACAATATGCTTCTCAACCTGCTGGGAAGGGTACACCCCGTAAATGGTGATCCCTGCACGTACAGCATCCAGATTGGCCTCCTGCATCCGTATCAGCCCTGCACTGTTAGAACAATGCTTCATAGGAATATGTATACCGTTTTCCTCTAAAAGACTGGCAAAAGCCAGGAAACGATCCAGCTGAGTCTTTGCAGGACTTACATCATACTCATCTGCTCTTGCAAAATGGGTAAACATGCCTTCTATCTCCAGATAAGGAAGCTTGCTGATATTCTTTATTTCTTCCAGGCTTTGAGATCCATCATGAAATCCAATCCTGGTCATTCCAGTATCTACTGCCAGATGAATCTTTACAGTTTTGGAAAGTTTCCTGCCTGCTTTTGCATATTCTCTTGCCAGGCTGATGCTGCTTACAGCAATGCTGATATCATTTTTTGCAAGCTCCTCCATACATTCCGGGAATACAAGACCAAGCACCAGGATTGGCTTGCGGATGCCTGCCTCCCTTAAGGAAAGAGCCTCCTCCTCGGTAGCCACCGCAAAGCCCCAGATATAATCATAGTCCTGGACCAACCTGGCAATGGGCACAGCTCCGTGTCCATAAGCATCCGCTTTTACCACAGCGATCATCTTTGTGCCTGGTTTAATATTTTTATGCATGGCTTCAAAATTATAAGCAACTGCGTCCAGGTCCACCAGTGCTTTTACTCTACTGAATTTTTCCATAATGTTCCTCCCTGTTTCCTGTTTCAAAATCCCGAAGTACCAGTGGGATCGCATCCAGGATATTGTGGGCATTCATCCCTCTTGTACCAGCAGCATCTGCCGCCCTGTCTCCACATAGTCCATGGAGAAACACGCCAAGAGCTGCCATCCTTGCCGGATCCGGTACCTTTATATTGTTCAGATACATGCAGAACACACCAGCCAGCATCCCTGAAAGCACATCTCCGCTTCCTGCTGCTGCCATTCCCGCATTTCCAGACATATTAATATATATTTCATCCCTGCAGCCTGCAGTAACTGTACCGGCATCTTTTAACACACACACAGCCCCTGTTTCTTTTGCATAATCAGACGCTGCTCCTACCGGGTCTTCCTTCAATTCTGAAATGGAAAGCCCTGTAAGCCTGCCCATCTCCCCCATATGCGGGGTCAGCACAGTATTTCCTTTCAGATACTGCTTCCAGCCCGGATTCATGGATAGCAGGTTCAAACCATCTGCATCCAGGATCACCGGCTTCCCCGCCTGATTCCCATGGGTCAGAAACCAATTGGCCCGTTCCCGGCTTTCATCCTGGCATCCAAGACCTGGTCCAATCACCAGTACATCACACCAGCTTAACAGCTGCTGATTTACTTCTTCTGAAAATACACTTTCCACCATTGCTTCCGGAAGCAGAGACTGAAGCGGAATCCGGTTTTCTTCCACTGTCTGTACCTTTACCATACCGGCTCCTGTATTTAAGGCTGCACAGGCAGCAAAATATGCAGCTCCGCACATGCCCTTTGAGCCAGCCACCAAAAGCACTTTGCCAAAAGTCCCCTTATTCCCCCAGGGAACTCTCTGTGGCAGCTGCTTCATATCTTCTCTTTCCAGCTGCCACACCGGTCTGCCGTAATTGCCAGGATAATCATAGATCCCGATATCTGCTACTACAACTTTCCCGGACAGACTCCTGCCGGGATAGAAGCACATTCCCTGCTTCATAAAAGCAAAAGTAACAGTAAGATCTGCACAAAATGCGGTTCCAAGCACTCTGCCTGTGCTTCCGTCAAGGCCGGAAGGAATATCTACTGCCACCTTTTTGGCATCTGTCTCATTCATCCTCTGAATGATCTCCTTGTATCTTCCCTCCACCGGCCTGGTCAGACCTACGCCAAAAACGGCATCTACTATAGTAGTATATTCGTGCCATGTCGGGTTATTCACCTCAGGTACGTGATAATGCCTTGCAATCTGAATCTGCTGAGCCATCTGAGCAGAATATTTCTGGGAATTTCCTGTAAGAAACAAATCTACATGATATCCTTTCAGATACAACAGCCTGGCTACAGCCACACCATCTCCACCATTGTTGCCGTTTCCGCAAACAACCAGGATCCGTTCCCTGTCGGCAGAAATCTTCTGGACCTGAGCTGCCACAGCCAAAGCAGCCCGTTCCATCAGCACCATGGAGGGAATCCCTACATCATGAATCGTATACGCGTCCAGACTGGCCATTTCTTTGCTTGTTACTACCTTTTTCATATACGCCCACTCTCCTTTGTCTTTTTAAATGGAAAAAGCCGCCCTGAACCGCCGAATCATGCGGCAGCAGGCAGCAGCCTTTAACCAAAAGGGAAAAACTCTTTCCCTTAATTCTCTGTTTCCTTTTTTTCTTCTACATGCTCTTTCCGATACTGGCTTAAATTATAAGACAGAGTCATCAGGCTCTCGGAAAGATGAACATTTTCTACGATCACATCCTCCGGAGCATCCAGATCAATGTGTGCAAAATTCCAAATAGCCTTTACACCATTTTTGATCAGCACATTGGCCATTTCTTTTGCTTTATGCTTGGGAAGGGTAAGTATGGCAATCTCAACCGGATTTTCCTTAAGGAACTCAGGAAGTGTATTTATCATCTGTATCCCAATACCCCTTACAGAAATCCCCTCCAGAACCGGATTCACGTCAAAGATCCCCACCAGACGAAATCCTCTCTTCTCAAAATCACTGTAATTGGCAAGTGCCTGACCCAGATTACCTGCTCCAACGATGATCATAGGATGGATGGTATCCAGTCCCAGGATCTTGCCGATCTCCATGTACAGATAATGCACATTATATCCGTAGCCCTGCTGCCCAAAACCGCCGAAATTATTAAGATCCTGACGGATCTGAGATGCAGTCACATGCATTTTTTTACTGAGATCACCGGAGGAAATCCTTTCCACATTCTCCTCGATCAACTCTCCCAAATAACGATAATACCGGGGCAGCCTTTTAATAACCGCCTTTGATATCTCCTTTGCTTCCACCAACTCTTCCTCCTGCTGCCCATATCTAAAATTTATATCTCAATTATACTCAAATGATATTTTATTGTCAATCTAAGTTACTTACTTTGTGACTACTTTATTTATTTTTTGACACCCGATGCCTTTTTATTATATAATAGATTGATTTGTGGATTTCTTATTTTTTGGAGGAACCTTTATGATTTTATCATGTCAGAACATATGTAAAGCATTTGGTGAAGAAGAGATTATCAAAGATGCATGTTTTCATATTGAAGAAAAAGAGAAAGCAGCACTGATCGGCAACAATGGTGCAGGTAAAACCACCCTGCTGCGGATCATTATGAACGAGCTTTCTGCAGATAGCGGTTCTGTAGTGATCTCCAGGGACAAAAAGATCGGCTATCTGGCTCAGTATCAGGATATTCACGGTCATCAAACCATTTATGATGAGCTTAGCTCCACCAAACAGCACATCATAGATATGGAAAACAGAATTCGTACTCTGGAACAGGAAATGAAAAATTCCCAGGGAGATCAGTTAGAAAAACTGATGCAGACCTATTCCCGCCTGACCCACCAGTTTGAGCTGGAAAATGGCTATGCCTACAAAAGCCAGATTGCAGGCGTACTGAAAGGCCTGGGCTTTTCAGAAGAGGATTTCACCAAGCAGATAGAAACCCTTTCCGGAGGCCAGAAAACAAGGGTCGCTCTTGGCAAGCTTCTTCTGTCCCAGCCGGATATCCTGCTTCTTGATGAGCCTACCAACCACCTGGATATGGAAAGCATCGCTTGGCTGGAAAATTATCTGCTCACCTACCCTGGAGCTGTACTGATCGTATCTCATGACAGATACTTTCTTGATAAAGTTGTAACAAAAGTGGTAGAGATCGAAGCCGGATATGTACGGATGTACAGTGGCAATTACTCAGCCTATGCCTTGAAAAAAGCCCAGCTTCGTGATGCTCAGTATAAGGCCTATCTGAACCAGCAACGAGAAATTAAGCATCAGGAAGCAGTGATTGCAAAGCTGAAGTCCTTTAACCGTGAAAAGTCCATCCGCCGTGCGGAAAGCCGTGAAAAAATGCTGGATAAAATGCAGCGTCTGGATAAACCTGCTGAAATAAACGATCAGATGCGTCTCACCCTGGAGCCTCGCTTCATCAGCGGCAATGACGTGCTGACTGTGGAAGAGCTTTCCAAAACTTTTCCGGGACAGACCCTTTTCCAGAATATTTCTTTTGAGATCAAGCGTGGTGAACGAGTAGCCCTTATTGGGAATAACGGAACAGGAAAAACCACATTACTTAAGATCCTGAACCAGGTGATTCCTGCCGATTCCGGCAAGTTTACCCTTGGTTCCAAGGTACAGATCGGTTACTATGACCAGGAACATCATGTACTCCATATGGAAAAAACAGTATTCCAGGAAATCTCCGATACCTATCCTACTCTTACAGAAACACAGATCCGCAATATGCTGGCAGCCTTTCTGTTCACAGGGGATGATGTATTCAAGGTGATTTCCTCTCTTTCCGGTGGAGAGAGAGGCCGTGTTTCCCTTGCAAAGCTGATGCTCTCAGAAGCCAATTTTCTGATCCTGGACGAGCCTACCAATCATCTGGATATTGCTTCCAAGGAAATCCTGGAGGAAGCACTGAACAGTTATACAGGTACTGTCCTTTACGTATCTCATGACCGTTATTTTATCAATCAGACAGCCACCCGGATCATGGATCTGACCAATCAGGCCATTGTGAATTATATTGGGGACTATGATTATTATCTGGAAAAGAAAGAAGAGCTTACTGCCAAATATGCTCCTTTAACAACCCAGGAAGAAGAAGCCGTCCAGGTTTCAGATAACAAGCTTTCCTGGCAGCAGCAAAAGGAACAGCAGGCAAAAGAACGTAAAAGGGAAAACGAACTGAAGAAAACCGAAAAAAGGATTGAAGAACTGGAAGCCCGTGATCAGGAAATTGATGAAACCATGATTCTTCCTGAAGTTTGTACCAACGTAGCAGAATGCACCAGATTAAGTAAAGAAAAAGCTGCCATTGCAGCAGAATTAGAGGAATTATACGAAAAGTGGGAGGAGCTGGCCTGATGGCCGGCTCCTCCTTTGTTATGATGATATTTTTTTATCAGAGAAGCTTTTCCAGATTCTCACGGATGGCAAGGATAAATTCTTTGCTGTTCAGTACTGTTACATCCTTCAAGGAAGTGATCAAAGCCAGGTCCTTTGTCATCTTTCCGCTTTCGATAGTTGAAAGTGTAGCCTTGTCCAGCTTGTCTGCAAAATCCTGCAGTTCCTGGATCCCATCCATCTCTCCTCTTTTACGAAGAGCACCTGTCCATGCAAAAATAGTTGCCACAGAATTGGTGGATGTTTCTTTTCCTTCCAGATGTCTGTAGTAATGTCTCTGCACCGTACCATGAGCAGCCTCATACTCATAGTAGCCGTGAGGGGAAACAAGTACAGAAGTCATCATTGCAAGAGAGCCAAATGCAGAAGATACCATGTCACTCATCACATCTCCGTCATAGTTCTTGCAGGCCCAGATAAAACCGCCCTCTGCTTTCATCACACGGGCTACAATATCATCGATCAGGCTGTAGAAATAAGTGATCCCTGCTTCCTGGAATTTTTCTTTAAATTCTTCTTCATAAATCGTTGCAAAAATCTCTTTGAATTTCCCGTCATAAATCTTGGAGATTGTATCCTTGCCTCCAAACCACAGATCCTGCTTTGTATCCAGTGCATAGTTAAAGCAGCATCTTGCAAAGCTTGCAATGGACTCCTCAATGTTGTGCATTCCCTGGATCACACCTGGATTGTCAAAGTGATGGATCAGTTCTTTTTTAGTCTCTCCATCTGTACCTTCAAATACAAGATATGCGTCACCCGGTTTCTCAATGCTCATCTCTGTATTCTTGTATACATCCCCATATGCATGACGTGCAATGGTGATCGGCTTTTTCCAGTTGCGTACACAAGGCTCAATTCCATTTACAACAATAGGTGCACGGAATACGGTACCATCCAGGATGGCACGAATAGTGCCGTTAGGGCTTTTGTACATTTTCTTCAGGTCATACTCGTCCATTCTTGCCTTATTTGGGGTAATGGTGGCACATTTTACAGCAACTCCGTATTTCTTGGTTGCCTCTGCTGCATCTACAGTAACCTGGTCATCTGTGTCATTTCTGTGCTCCAGGCCAAGATCATAATATTCAGTCTTCAAGTCAATAAAAGGATTCAGAAGTTCATCCTTAATAAGCTTCCAGAGAATACGGGTCATCTCATCTCCGTCCATCTCTACAAGGGGTGTGTTCATCTGAATTTTTGCCATTTAGATATTCCTCCTCTTCTTATTTCAATGTAATACCAAGTCTCTCACAGGTTTCTGCGATCACAGTCTCCAACTCCTTATCAGACAGTACTGTAACACGGCCGTCTTCATACTGGCTGTCTACCCATGCCTTGATCATTGTAACAAGTTCGCTGTTCTTGTCAACCTTCTTATCGCCTTTCAAACGGTAATGGGTATCGATCCAGTGGGCGATCCCAGCTGCTCCTGAAGTATTGGATACTGCTACCTCAGCAGATCTGTTCAGGAATTTCTCTGTATCAAACACATTATAGATCTCTTCATTCTTCAGAAGACCATCTGCGTGGATACCTGCTCTTGTCACATTAAAATTCTTGCCTACAAATGGCGTTCTTTCCGGAATATGATAGCCGATCTCTTTCTCATAATATTCAGCCAGTTCTGTGATCACTGTGGTATCCATACCGCCCAGATTGCCTCTAAGCTGTGCATACTCGAATACCATAGCCTCCAGCGGAGTATTTCCAGTCCGCTCTCCAATACCGAACAATGAGGTATTCACTCCACAGGCACCATACAGCCATGCGGTAGTGGAATTGCTTACAGCCTTATAAAAATCATTATGTCCATGCCACTCGATCAGCTCGGAAGGCACCCCTGCATGAATCATAATACCATAAATAATACCAGGTACAGAACGGGGGATCACAGCACCCGGGTAGTTGACTCCGTAGCCCATAGTATCGCAGCATCTTACCTTTACCGGGATACCATAATGCTGGCGCAGCTTCATAAGCTCCAGACAGAATGGGATCACATAACCGTAAATATCTGCTCTTGTAATATCCTCCAGATGACAACGAACAGAAACACCGATCTCCAAACATTCCTTCACAATACTGAGATAATGCTCCATGGCCTGCTTACGGGTCATCTTCATCTTATAAAATATATGATAATCAGAACAGCTTACAAGGATACCAGTCTCTCGCATACCCATATCACGCACAAGCTGGAAATCCTTCTTATTTGCACGGATCCAGCTGGTCACTTCCGGGAACTCATAGCCACGTTCCATACATTTTTCAACTGCATCCCTGTCCTTTTTGCTGTAGAGGAAAAATTCGGAAGCACGGATCCTTCCCTCCGGGCCGCCCAGCTTATGAAGGTAATCATAAATCCTTACGATCTGATCCGTAGTGTAAGGAGCCCTGGACTGCTGTCCATCTCTGAATGTGGTATCTGTGATCCAGATATCATCCGGCATATGATGGGGAACCACCCTGTCATTAAATGCGATCTTCGGTATTTCAGAATAAGGGAAAAGATTTCGGAATACGTTTGGTGTTTTTACATCCACCAGCGGATACATATGTTCCTCTAACTGAAGCAGATTCGTATGCCGATTCATTGTCACTCGTCTATTTTCCATAATTTCCTCCTCTATGAACACGAATAGTATTCATACTCTATGAATTGTATTCACATCGTTTCCATTGTACTCAAAAAGAGGATCTAAGTCAACGCTTTTGTACGTTACAGTGATAATTTTTTGTCAAATTCAAAAACCGTTCACGGTTGAAGCGACCCCATCCCTGGATATTCCTTGGCAGCTGCATATCGTCTGCACTTTCTTTCAGCATCCTTTTAATAGCCACATTTGTTAGGGTGGGATTCTTTTCCAGAGCGCAGGCAATGGCTCCTGAAACAACCGGGGTGGACATAGAGGTTCCGCTTTTGACTCCATATCCGTAGATCCCGGTGGTGCCTCCTTCTAATGGTTTCCATTTTGTGTAAGGTATACAGGATACGATATGATTTCCCGGCGCAACCACATCCGGCTTGCATACACATTCTTTTGTAGGTCCTCGTCCGGAAACTGCTTTTTTTCCTTCCAGCAGGTCACTGGAACCTACAGTGATCACCTTTTTGTTGCTGCCAGGCGCTGTAATGCTGCCTGACCTTGGACCCTGGTTTCCAGCCGCTGCTACCACTACCAGTCCTTCCTCCCACAGCTGATCCACTGCATCAAGAAGCGCATCCTGTTCATTTGAAGTACAGCAGGTAGTTCCCACAGAAATATTCACCACCCGGATCCGGTACTCCTCCCTATAGCTTCGGATCCACTGAAAAGCCTGCAGCAAATCCTCTTTGCTTCCGTTCCCATATCTGTCTAATACCTTTAAAGCAATAATGCTGCAGCCAGGTGCCGCACCTGTATACCTGCCAGAGGACATTCTGCCATCTCCTGCCAGGATCCCGGTAACATGGGTTCCATGTCCATTATCATCATATGGCTGTCTGCGGTAAAAAAGGAAATCATAAAAAAAACGGATACGGCTGTCAAAGTCTGCATGGGGGAAAAGCCCGGTATCCAGCACTGCCACTCCGATCCCTTTTCCAGTATATGTCCTGCCTGTCATAAGCCTCTCCGGAAAGGTCTTCTTATTATTATATTCAAAAAGTTCCCCTGTTGCCATCTGCATATCCATAAGCATCAGAATGGAATCTACTTGTTCAATGCCCATAATTCATCATCATGCTTAACCAAACATACCCCAATCATGTAGTAATCCAATGCATTCTCGTCTTTTGATTTAAAATAGAATCGTTCAATCCTCATACCATTCCTTATAAGCCAGTATCGCAGATACAATCATTTCGGGATAAAGATTATAATATCGTCTACAAACCTTCTTGAACAGATTCAGCATTCTTTCATCATGACATGCATCAAGCATGTAATCCAGCAGATATTCCACTTCCTTTTCAGATGCCTTCTCTGCAATAATGCTATCTACAAGCGGCTTATAGTAATTATATGACAGCTCACTTGCCTCTTGAATTCTCTCTACAATCGCATTTATATCCATATCCATTTTTGCCCCCTGAAGCCTAGTCCAGACTTCACTTCCCACTGCATCCTCCATTTCCGCAGAATCCGTAGCCATATGTATGCTCATGTCCGTAATACTTGTATCTGGGCAGGAGAATTTGACAAATAACCTGAATGTCTTGCTCCTTAACACAGGGAGCCGCCATGAACTTTTTCGTTATGTAAGGCTTTATATCTGCCAGCACCTGTGACATCGAGGCTTTCTTCTTGGTCACGATAATCCCCCCTTTCACAAACTCTCGTGCAGCAAAAATATACCCGTGCGGGTTATTATTGTAGACTAATACCTAATCCTCTTAATAACTTCATAAACGCCGGCAATTCCTCTGCTCCTAATATTTTATTAGAGTGGTGACCTGTATAATCAATCGCATTGATTCCAGCCATTTTCACATATTTATCTTTTTCTTCGGCCTTTAATGTCGTCGTTAAAATGCACTGGCGTTTTAATTCAGATAACAATGCCAAAACACGTTCTTCCTTCTCCGTTGACAAATCTTCCGCACGAAAAGAATCCATTATAATTGGGCAAGAATGCTTCGTTAATTTAGCAATGCTAATCAATCTTGCAATGTAATATACTGTTTCCTCACTTCCAGATACAACTGAGCCTCTTTTGGTAAACAGATCATCGTATAATTGCTTGCTTTCGATATCTATTTTCCCCTTCACCTGATTCATTTCTTCTACTATCGCTTCGTAAAAATCTTGCTGTGCCTTTTTGGAATCCTCTGTCTGTTTCTTTCCTGCTTTAACTTTTTGCTTTATGTCATCAATGGCTTCATCAAGTTTTTGTACCTTTTCTTCAATTTCAGCAATACTACTAAAGCCATTTTTATATGCCACTATGTTCTCGATTGTAATGTCTTCATCTTGCATTATCTCTTCAATTCGTTGCTGCATAGAAGAAATTTCAAAATCATACTTTTCTATTTCTTCAGTATACGCACTAATCCGTTCTTCAATGGACGCAATTATCTGCGATCTCATTTCAGGGGTAGACACATCAAACGAGTATGTAATTTTTCCTTTGCCTTTATATGCAATATGCGTAGAGTCACAGTCCATACAACGGAGTTCTCCTACCTCAATATTACGATTAAGGGAACGAAGCTCTTTTAATGTTCCATTCCATAAGCTTCTCTTTGTTGCCAGCTTGTTTCTCATTTTACGCAAATCAGATATCTTTCCAGTTATTTCTTCCATTTCGCATATTCTATTTTGAAATGCTACTTTGTCTTGAATTCGACTCAAATATTCTTTCGCCGGTGTCGATGTTTTATAAAATTCACTGATTTCCAGCTGCTCCTTACGTTTTGCTTCTAATTCCTTAATTTGATTTTTTAATCGAGTTATCTCATCAGCCGAGAGCGTAGATTCAGTCTCCCCCGCATAGAAACAAACCATATCCTTGAAGTTATCCTTATGATAGAATCCGGAATTAAAAATTGTTGATGTATCTTTTCCATCTTGCCCAACAAAGAACATCTGTGCGTATAGTTCCATGTCAGCAATTCTCTTGTTGCCATTCACAGATATTTGAGGCAACGAAAACACATTGTTGTTCCAGAAATTCTTAAATTCAGCAGTATCTTCAAAAAATCTAATATCACCTGCGCAAGATACGATGTAGGAATCGCCTCTTCTCACTACTATATAGACCTTATTATTTTCTTCAAATTCCAAATAATAATAATATTCCTTATAGTTGAATGAGCTCGGAAAAATCGGTTTGTTTCCGATAGTATACAGCATTGATTGAATCACTATCGTTTTTCCCTTATTGTTTTCGTCGCTATATATGATATTGATCCCATCAGAAAATTCGCTTTCGATATATGCCTCATCAGTATTTCCCAGCCCCACTTTAATAATTTTCATGGAAGTAATCCCTCCTTAATCTTTGCTATAAAATACTTAAGTGATAACACATCGAAGTTAGGGCATTCATCAATTACGACATCAGCAATCTGCTGGAAAATAAAGTCAATATTCCTGTTCGGGTATTTCATTAGCAAAGTATATATTTCTTCAAATAATTTCCAAAACCCCTGTGCAGCGGAATTATTGAATAACGCCATACATAAAGATCGCTGGCATTGTTCAATCATTGATTGCCTCTGCTCTTCAGGAAATTTTGAAACTATCTCAATAAACGGTGTAGGAACTCCTCTTTCAAGAGGATTACTATTAATAATTCTTTGTAGAACAAGCAATCTGATTTCTGATGTTGTCAGGTGACGACCATACGAAAGCACTTCATCAATATGATCTATCACAACTCCTTCAACAATCGTATTTTTCTTTTCTGATTGTTTATTCCTGATTTCATTAAAAATAGCAATCAGTTCAGAATCTGATGGAACTATTTTGGGATGGTTACTAATAATCGCCTTAATGTAATCCGCCGGTTCTTTATCATCCACAACAAACCAAACCAACTTTAGAAACTTTTCTAATGATTCATCCGTTATCTTATCTGATTCGATATACTCCTTTTCCGTGCATTCTTCTTTCAGACCTGAAAGTACGCTTTTCAAAGCCTTAGGAGTAATATTTGTGGACTGAAAGACATTCTGTTTAGCATCAATCCTGAAAGTATCCGGAACGCCACCTAAAAAAATAATATATGTAAAAAAATCAAAATCGCTCACATGGTTTTTATATAGAGTAACAAGCTCCCGACCGATTGTTTTCGCAGAACCGGTTTTTGATGCCTTTGACTGGACATCCCAAAGCTTTCTTGCCATTCTGTCCATTCCTGTAATATCATTAAAAAAATCCACGACAAAATAGTTGATTTGCGAACTATCTTCCCGAAAATTCAAAAGATAAAGCATCGCCTTTGTCTCAAAGTCAGCACCTGATTTTCTTAATTTTTCCGAAGATTGCACCTTATACGGCATAAGCAAAAACACCTTCTTTCATTCAGAGACCTGTTACTCTACTCCCAACGCCTTAAACACCGCATCTTCCGCGCTGCTGTAGAAAATCAGATTAAAACTGCCCACCAGCTCCGGCGGCACGGTGCCAAGGTCTGCTGCACTGGTAATCGGAAGCAGCACTTTCTTTGCTCCGCTATCGAGACACACCTGCAAACTATTGGCAAGCTCGTCCACCTTCAGAATCGTGCCACTAATACTGATTTCTCCCAGCACGGCAAGTGTACTGACCGTAGGCCGTCCAAGAGCGATGCTGCATAGTGCAATCAATGTAGGCAATGCCAGCTTTCCGGTCATGCCAATGCCCTGTAAATCCTGATAGTTGATGATGTAATCCCGCATCGTGGTACTGATGCTGCCACTGATACGATTTCCGTTTGCTTTCAGGAAATTGAACGCCGTATTCGTGGATTCCTTGCAATCACGGTCGCTGCCAAGGCCAGTGCGCTCAAATTTTCCGTTGCCGGGCAGCATCTGGCTCTCAAGGCGGAATACGCCGATCATACCAGACTTGCCCTGACTTACAGTATATACCTGTCCAGGATTGCAGATGCCATCGGGGATGAGCTTTCCGCCGCCCTGCTCTGGCACGGAAACAAATTTTTCTTCAAAGGTATCAAGGTCGATATAGCTGAAGTTCACATCATAGAACTCCATTCCACCCAGTTTTTTCAGCTGCTCCTTGACGCGACGGCGCATTTCCAGCGCAAATACAAGAATTTCTTCAATCTGTTCCTTCGTGAACTCCCCATCCGGATACAGCAATTTCACATAGCCGCCTACAATCTTGCGGACAGCAATCGTATCGCGCTGGTTCAGGTTCTTTCCAAGGCGGAAATACTTATCCAACGCATCACCATACTGTTCTTTCCGCAGTTCTCGAATAAACTCTGCCAAGTAATCCGTGATAAAGCCGTAATCGTTTGTAAAATGCTCCGGACGGAACTTCGGAATCTCCCAGCCTGGAATGTAGCAATGCAGACGGTCAAGAAAGGCTGTGTCCGTTCCCATCTCCGGCGGGAACGGGTCAAACAGAGAGGAAGTCTTGAGCAACACATCCACGCTCTGATTAATGTTTCCTACAAAGACCATAGATGCCGATGCTGCCTTTTCCTCTTTGCCACGGGCAAAGGAGCCGGAAGCCATATAATCTTTCATAATCTGAATGCCGTCTTTGTCCTTAAACTTGATTCCGGCAACCTCATCAAAGGCCACGCAGTCCCATATGCCTACCAAACCTACGGTTTTGCGCCCCATATTGTAAAACAAATTTGCAACGGTCGTCTGACCACCGGATACCAGGATACTGTTCGGGCTGATTTCTTTATAGATATGGGACTTGCCTGTGCTGCGCGGCCCCAACTCACAGAGATTGAAGTTGTTCTCCACCAACGGCAGCATACGCGCAAGCAGCAGCCATTTTTCCCGATTGTTCAACTGTTCCGGCTCATATCCGCAGGAACGCAACATAACATCCATCCACTCTTCCTGTGTGAATGCCTTGCGTCCCTCTCGAACTTCTTCAATGTCGATATGGGGCATCTGAATCGGAGTCAGCTTATGGATGCTGATGGGAGAGATATCCTTCTGCTTTTTCTGTTTAGAAGAAATCGGCTGTCCATCTATATCCGTGATTCCAAAGCTGCTGTCTCCCTCGGATTCATATTCCAGCTGCACGATGCACCAGATACCGCCGCAAAGCAGCCGGTCATATTTTTCCGGATAATCATCCGTAATCGGCACATTGGTGAGACCAAGGTTAGAGAACTCTGCAAAAAAGCAATCCTTTTTGATGTCCAGATGCACGGTCACCATATCAATAATGGTATGGCTCCCGTTCTTACGCAGTTGTGAGAGAATTTTCTGAGCCTCATCTGGGCGGACAAAATTATCTGCCAGAATGCGTTTTACATTCTGAACGCCCTGCTCAATGATTGTCTCATCGTCTGAACTACAATACTGACCCAGCAGGAACTCCAGCACATAGACCGGAACATTCGCTCCTTCTTTTATTTTCTTTGTCAGGTCTTTGCGGACGATCCGACCGTCAAAGTTGCTGCGCAGCTTCCGACGCAGTACTTCACGGGTATCATCTGCCGCCATATCCATCATTTCCATACGGAATTCCTGCCTCCTCTATATCAGAATCCGAATCCAAAGTCATCTGCAAAGGCAATGTCCATGATAACAGGCTGCCTCCACTGCTCCAGACCGCTTTCTTCGTCGTAAACCACAAGGTAATACTGCTTGTCCTTGTCGTATTTCTTATTCTTGAATGTGAACCGCATCCGGAAGATACGCTTCTGCGCATTTTCCTCACGACTGTCCGCCACATAACTGTTTTCGTTCGAGATTTTCTCATTGTCTTCCGAGAGGAAGAAAATACGGTATTTTGCCGCTTTTACAGTATCACTGACGGCATCCGACTGGATAAAATCCATGGAAGTGATCAGGTTCGTAATCTTATGGACGATGCTGACCAGAGCAATCTCTGCATTCTTTGTCTCCATGTGACCACGTTCCATCTTAAACTCCAGCACCGGCACCAGCATTTCCTGCGGCGAGGAACCGCCATGCACATAGTTAGCACCGCCTCCGGTCACCTTAAAGACATTGCTGCTGACAGGATAGGACACCTCCTTGCTGTCCTCATTCCCCAGAACGCGTCCCATGCTCATATGGTCGATGCCGTCATCTTCCAGTGCCGCCTTGGACACAATAAATCTGCGATTGACAAATACTTTGTCCGCGCTTTTCCCGGAGATTTTGTCACTTTCTGTCAGCTTATCACGCTTATAAATAAAGCCATGATCGGCAGTAACGATAAAATGATAGGTGTTGCCGCTGACGGAGATTCTATGAATCAGATCCATAATTTCCTGAACGGCTTCCTCACACGCATGAAATACCTCATCCTCGGTATTTGCCTTGTCTCCACGCGCGTCAATCTGATTATGATATACATAGATAATCTGACGTTTTGTCAGCACATCTCGCAGCTCTGCCACTTTCAAATTTTTGATATCATCGAACTGTACACAGACACTATCCGGGGTATAGCTTTGCAGCACCTGCTGCCGACCGGCCAGATTATCGCAAAGGATACCATCTGCCAGTACCTGAAAGTCATCCGTCATCTCCAGAGTCTTATGCGGCAAAAGCGCTGCCATGCCAAGCCTCGTATAAGACGGAAGAACACTCAGCTGCACAGAAAGTTTTGCCGTGCATTTGGGGTCATCCTGCATTCGGGCAAACAATTCCTGTCCGACCTCGTAACGCATGGCATCCGAAATGATGACCACCGTGCGTTCTTTGGTATATCGCAGATTGGCATTGTAAAAATCCCGCTGCAACGGAATTACCGAAAATGCGGCATCCTGCTGGATTCCAGCATTCCAGGCAGGGAGCAGGCAAGCCAGATATTCGTTCGTGTAGATATTTTCCACCAGTTCCCGAAGCGGCTCAAAGCTTTCCGTGCTCTCCAGCTGGTCGTAATAATAGTAGAAATTCCGATACTGCTGATCCATATTGTAATCCGCAGCAAGATATCGGTCGATGATTGGCTTTAAGCCATCTGCAGCATGGTAATCCGCTTCCTTCACCATGCTGTATGCACTGGAAAGCATCTGATAGATCTTTCCAGTCTTTCTGCCAAAGTGCATTTTAGCCCGTTTTTCACAGAGTTCCGGAATGGTAAATCCGTTTACGATTGCACCGATATCTTCCGAAACAAGTCTGCCAATGAGCCACTTTACCAGCACCTGATCCACGACAAGGAAAGTATCGCACTCCATCAAATCGTCCACTCGCATTCCTGCAAATGCCGAAAAAACATTCAGCCCTTTGGCAACGTGTGCCGACAGAGCATCGTATTTGTCCCTGTACAGAACGCTGTTCATCAGGCTATCGAGGAATGCGATAATATTGCCTGACTTGTAGGAGACAAAGCTCTTCCATGCTGCCGGAAGCTCTGCCTGCACATATCGCCCAGTATAAGTAACGAACAATGTTACCAGCAGCCGTTCCAAACTCGGTTTTGTATCGGTGTATCCGAAATGCTGCTCACAGAGCTGCCAGAATGCAGACAGCAGGTCGTATTTTTCAAACTCCTGCAAGAAAGCATTGTCCATCAACTCGCCATCCATCAACACGATGCGCACGACTTCCTCAAAAGAGCAGGTACGCGCCTTGCAGACTGCACTGAGCAGACCGACAAGGATATTTTCTTCATTGAAGTTTTCGATTTCCAAATCATAGAACCGCTGAGTGCGCTCTTTGTTGGCGAAAAATTTGATGTGCTTCTCAATAACCGGCTTGTACTTTTCCTCAATACCCAGGTCAACCGACAGGAGGGAAGCACGGTCGGCAAAAAACCGTCTGGAATACAGCATTGTGTCTTCCAGATGGTTGTCCCTTACATCCGGCTTCGGAAACGGTGCATAAATCAGATAATTCGTGGTCTTATCCACACGCTCCAGAAAATACTTTGTATAGAACTGGTTATCCGGCTGGAGATGGTAGATCTTCGCATTCTGAAGCTCCACCGTCTCCATATCCTCGGCAAATTCTGCCTTGTCATCGTACCAGAAAACCAGTTTCCGGGTCTCCCCGGTAAATTCCGCATTCAGGCGGTCTATAATTTGTTTCAGGTTCAATTCTGCCATATCAATTTCCTTTACTTGATAGATTCCGCCCTTTGGGGAATATCATACAGGCAGTTACGCCTTGATCCGTTTATTGCCTGTGATGCTGCTAATATAATCGTCAATATCCTGCACGATGCAATGGTCCCCCATTGTGTGCAGTGATTCAAAATACTTTGTGATATACCCATAGATGCCATACTCTTCAAAAGTCTTTGCCACATCTGCACCGGAAAGCCCTTTGAAATGACGGTACCGCTCCATGCAATAAATCAAAAAATTGGATTCTTTGCTCATCGCTCACGCCTCCTCCGGGTAATCATAGGAGCCTGTCAGAAGTTCATCTTGATACATGGTATACAGCGTCATCGGGCTGTAATGCCACAATTTTGATTTTTCATCCGAAAGTTCCTGATAGAGCTTGGACTGATAAAAGCGGGAAATCGCTTTTTCATCATCCACATTGCTGTTTTTGGTAATCTGTTCGATGATGGGCGGCACAATGATTGCAAGCATTGCGCTGAACTGATCTTCGTTCATACAAGCTCCCTCCCTTCAAAATGCAAATATTGCAGGGACTTCTCAGTTGCAAACACCAGCTGGTTGAACAATTTCCGAATCTTGAGTGCCGCCAGTGTCTGTTCCTTATCCAACACTCCGGTCATATACAGGGTAATGGTGCGGTACACATCATCATTTGCCACAGCACCATAAATCAGGTCATGTTGCTTTCCCTGATAGGTTCCCTGACGGTTCTCAGCTACAAAATCCAACCATGCTTCATCTGGGCTATCAAAGCGCAGCAAGCTGCACTCCTTGAAAGCCACAGCTTCCTCTACGGAATAAATATTGAGCGTAGCGGCTCCTGTTTTGCGGCGGTCAGTGACCTTTTGAGCGAAGTTCACTGCCTGATCGCGGTTAGTGGTGGTGTAAAATCCAAAACCGAAGTCCAGATAGCGATTTTGCCGGATAAGTTTCGGCTGTTCTACGATAACATTGCTTCCGTGGTACAAAATCATTGCAAACGCCTCCTGTTCCTCTTATTTCTTTTCTTTCACCATCTCGGCTGTCGCCTCGATGTCGGCACTCGTCAAGGTGCGACTCGTGCAAGCACGGTCACACTTTTCCTCGTTGCTTCGCCATGATGTTCTTGCTGTCCGCCAGAACCTCATAGAACTTGCCGTCCTGTGCAGTCTGGAGCTTACGGTAGTTGACCTTTACGCCGTCATCGAGGTCAAGCTCGATACGTGAAAGTGCCAGATGGCTGATCTTCTCATCATATTCTCGGCATTCCTTCAGCTGCTTGGCAAGTTTATCTTTGCGCTTAGAGGCTGCTGCCACCTCGCGGGCATTCTCGCTGTGATCCATCATATCCTGCATCCGGTTGATCTCGGATTCATATACGCGCTGCATCTTGTGCAGGTAGTCGATACGCAGGTTACCAATGGTATCCGGCGTATAGCGGTGCAGGTAAACCAGTGCCTTGAAGCCGTTCTGCTTGCCACTGTCAAACAGCCAGTAGATCGGACGCTTGCCGGAACCGGTAACAGAGTAAGTCTGGCAGTGATCCTTGAAAAAATCGTTTAGGAAGTAGTTGCGGATGATCTCCCGGCTGGTGCTGCCCTTATTGCCAAGAGCTTTTGCGATGTAATCCAGGTTTGCTTCCAGCGTATCGGCACCGTAAACCGCTTTCAGCCATGCACACAGGCGCGATACGATATCATCGTCCAGATATTCTTCATCGGTGATGGGGATGACATTATCAGCATCCGGAATATAGCTCTGGTATTTGCTGCCGTCCCACTCGCCGCCTGCATAGGCAAGCCCCTCCACATCCAGCGAGTAGCGGCCAAACATACAGCCCACGGCATAGCTGAGCAGGCTCTTGATGTCCCGCTGCAAATCCGCCTTGCGCACGGTCACATCTTTATCTTCCACTTCTGGGGTCAGCTCGTCCTGCAAGCCGTAAATGTCAATAAAAATGCGATTCAACTCTTCCTCGTTGGCTTTCAGCTGGTTAAAACGGTCATCACATTCCGCCTGCCACTGGATAAAGGCTTCGGAAATCGTGGAGACATTGCGGAGCAATGGATGCTTCTTAAAGTCCCAAGATTCCTCGAAAGAGTCCCATTCTTCCTTCGATTTTGCAATATTATCTTGTGTCAGTTCATTGATATTCTTTTTCTTATTACCAACATCTGCAATGGGAACAGCAATAATGTCCCCTGTTTGCATATTTATTGTTGGATTTTTCATTTTTAAGACGGCCTGCGTTATTTTAGTATTCATTAACGCCAACATAAAAAACACATCTTCATGGCTTGGCATAATCGCACATGCCGCAGACTCCATAATAAAACCTTCCGGCATATACCTACATGAAAAATCTCCTGTTGATACTTTTGACCATGAAACTCCCTCATGGTAAAAGCAATCCAAGCTTTTCAAAAATCTCGACCAGTGTTTTCCGTTGTTCTTCTTAGTTGCAAAGGCCTTTAATTCTATCCCATCATTCTCCCAGTTAATTAAATATTCTTGGTTGCCATACCATCTTCTAAAGGATCCACCTTTGTTACATGGAATCCATTTATAACCGTATCCATTATATATTGAGCTTATATTAAAACCTATTTTTTTCGACGACACTTCTTGCCATAATTTTAGGAATGTTGCATTTTCTCCAGTTGAAGACCCTGTTATCGTTTTATACTCAGAGCCAAGCGTTCTTCCCGAATCATACATCGCCAACATTTTATCACTTGCCCAATATGCCACCGGCTTCCCCGGAATTTTTGAAAAAGCAGTTTGCTCTACATGGTAACGGTTTTCACCAGAAAGATACATTTTTTCTTTAGCTTGCTGAGAAACGCCATCAGTCAATCTACAGTATGTTCCCTTGTATTTTTTTAGGCTATTAGACCACCGAACGAATGTCGTGGTTTGTACAACCTCCCCACCAATCTCTTCAAATGCTCTTGCACCAAGATGTGCCATATTGATAGTTTCGGTCAGCATCATCTTTTCGCGCAGTTTTTCAAAGCTTGACAGAAACATCCAACTATGCTGAGTAATCATTGCCTGAAACCCATTTCTTACTGTTTGCTGATGACAACGCTCAATAAAAACCGCAAACAAGTCCGATTTACTGTCCGAATAATTATCTTTAATGTAATTGTTGACTTCTGCACTAAGATTCGCAGTAACTGCATAGGGCGGATTCGTACAGGTAACCCAATATTTCCGTGCCATTGTCTCGCCAATGTCAATGAGCCGGTTCAGCTGTTCGGCGGTATCTTCCACACCCACGCTGTCCATGCTGATCTGGCCGTCGGTGTCCTCCGCTGCCACAAACCGGCGCAGCAAATCCCAGTTATAGTTCTCCACATTGAGGATGGAGCCGTATTCCTTGGCATCGGTCAGGGTGTCCAGCAGACCTTCCAACTGCATCTTAGCCGCGTTCTTCTCGATATCGTCCATCCCTGCACCAAAATATTTCAGGTGCGCACGGTTGATGCTGTTGCTCTCCTGAATGGCATAGACATGGCAGGTGTTTTCTCCGTTGAGGATACGGCGGTTGTACTGCCGTGCTTTCATCATCACGGCAAAGTACGCCAACTGATAGGCACGATCATCAATATCCAGACCGTAGATGTTGTGTTCCAGAATGCTCTTTGCAGCATCACGCTGGCTGTAGCCGGCACTCTCGTAAATCTGCATCAGCACATCAAAAGCATATACCAGGATATGACCGGAACCCATGCAGGGGTCAATGAGCTTGATATCTTCCGGGTTCAGGGCAGCGTACTCTTTACGAATTTCCGAGAGTTTTGCCTGTACCTCCGGCTCCTGCTGTGCTTCTTCCAGATAGTATTTCCAGTTTTCTTTCAGGCCGCAGTCCGGGTGTCCTTCCACCCACAGACGGCCAAGGCTGTTTTCCACCATGTAACGAACGATCCAGTCCGGGGTAAACAGCTGGGTCACGGCAGGGATTTCCTCTTTGGTAATCTTACCGTTCTTGGCAAAGGCAGCGGCCTTCGGCTCAGTGTTGTAATACTGGTACAACCAGCCGATGATTTCCACCTGACCACCACGCTCAATGCTGAAGTCATCCTCCGGGATATCGTGAATCAGGTGATAGACTACACCATCCTGGTCGATAACGGACAGGCTGAGCAGCAGCTCGGTGTAGTTCTTTGTCTTTTCAAACAGCGCAGGCAAAATCTCGTTCAGGGCGTTGCACTGTTTCAGGAACAGGATGCGGAACACTTCGTCCAGCTTATTGTCCTGCTTCAGCTGGAAAATCTGAGCTTCTTCCTCCGCAGTGAAGGGAAGCTCTGCGTCAAACGGTGTTGTGACCAGATCCGGCTCCAGCTTTCCGCTCTCGGAAGAAAGCACTCGAATATGGGAAGGCAGATAGTCGTTGACCTCCATGAAACGGATCGCGATCAGGCGATTGAACCATGTATAGGCAACCTCCTCGATCACATACTGATATGCGGTTTTGTAGTCGGTATCCTTTTCCTTCTGCTGGATGACCTCTATCAGCTTGTCACGCTGCCGCACGGCCTCGCCGGAAATCGAATACGGTTCTGCGGTGCCGATATCGAAGAACTGAGTGCCGCCGAAGCTCTGCGGCAACGGCTTTGCAATGCCCTCCGACCTAATACCGATCAGGCGAGCATCATAGCTGACATCTGCAATCAGCTTATTCCGCGCCCAGATCGCAAAATTCTTTATGGCTGTCTTGTTCATTTTCTATTCCTCTTATTGAATAAGCTGGATAAACTGCTCTGCCAGCTCATCTATCGTAAAGTCTGCTGTCTTCAACGCCACCATATCTGCCAGAATCGGGCTATATTGCTTGACCGTATCTTTTGACACATTGTGCCAAACCGGAAGAATCACTTTTCTTCCCTCTTCCTGTTTTGCAAAAAGGCCATTCAATTCTTTTCCTGTCCAAAATTTTTTGAAATAAATTTCCGATAGTACAACAATACCATACCGTGAATGCACTAAACCATCATCAATGGACTGACGCAAACTATCCCCAACTTGCATGGCGTACTTATCTAACCACACCTTTGCGCCCTTAGCTATAAGAGCATCCGCAAGCGGTTTTGCTACGGTTTCTTTATCTTCCCATGCATGGGAAATAAAGAAATCATATTCTTTCGTTCCAATCTCCTCCTGCATTTTTTCTGTCTCCTCAACTAATTTCCGTTGATTATTCAAAGCCTCATTCTGCCTTTTGGTCATTTCCTGAAATACTTTATCCTGTTCCTTCTGTAACAGAGCCTGCTGTTTTGCCAACTCTGTCTTCTTTTTCGCCGCTTTCTCTTGCAGTTCTGCCTGCTTCTTTCTTGACTTCTCCGCTTTTTCACTATCGGATGATATTGATTTCAACTTTGTCTTTAACATACTCGGCGAAGTATTCTTTGTTATTGATTTTTGCGTCCTACTAGCTGATGTTAAATATCCGCATTCCTTTTTAGCCTCATCTGTATACGCTTTATTTAACCGTGTAATTTCAGACTGCAATGACTTTATCTTACTTTCAATTTGACTTATTGACAAAAAGATTCCTCCTTTACAGTTCAATGTTGACGATTGTGTCTTCGTCCATCTCTTTCAGCAGGTTTTCGCGCAATGCAGCAAGGTATTTATCAACATCATCCTTGCTCTCCAGCCGCCACGAAGCAGTCTTGGCAACCGTCTTGATGGAAACATTCTTCGTGGTGCGCACCTTATATACCGGCTGTGGTTCTGCCACCTTTTCTTCCGGTTTCACGGTCTCGCCGCGCTTTTTCGCCTCTTCTTCCTGACGCTTGCGCTCTGCCTCGGCCTTTGCTGCTGCTTCCTGCACAAGGCGAATGTCCTCTGCGTTCATCTCGTTGAGCAGGCGCAGCTTCAGTGCCTCCGCCTTATCTGCATAGCTGCGCAGAGTGGAGACATTGTTGCAGTGCTCCGCACCGTCCATGATCTCCTTAAAGAGTTCCAGATAACGGTTAAACTTTGCATCCTTATAGGGCTTGGTGTTCAGCACTTCAAAGACACGGTTCCGATCCTGATTGATGGAATCCTTGACCGGCTCTGCCTGCTCTTCCAGAATGCGCATATAGCAGTTCATAAACTTCTCGCGCAGCTCCGGCAGCTTCGGAATCTCCTTGTAGGGCTTCGCCATCCGGACGATGGTACGCATCTTAGCCACCACGTCTTCCAGTTCTGCATCCACGATGTAGGTCTTACTGTCCTCGTAGATATTCAGCATATCCAGCGCACGAGTGAAGATAGTCAGCTGTTCACTGCCAAAGAAATCTCGGATAGGCTCATAGTCTTCGCCAAAATCCATCAGATCGTCCTGCTCGTCAAATACAGTCTTAAAGAATTCAAGCGGTGCCTGAATCTGTACTAGTGCGGAAAGCCGCTTCTTGCCCTTTTCTAGAAGTTCTTTTCCGGGATAGGTGTAATTCTCATATTTCGGTTCCATCCGCTCAATCTCGGTGATCCGATTCTCACAGTAGTGCTGGAAGTTCTTCATGATGGTATCTTCGTCATCGGCAGGCGGTGCCACCTTGAACAGCTCTTTCATCACGGTGCGGACGGCCTTTTTCTGGTTTTCCGGCACACGGACGCGCACTTCCGTCAGCAGCTTATCCACAAACTGCTTCTTCGTGATGTAGCCGATGATTTCTTCCTCGGAACGGTTGTTCAGATTGACGCTCTCACCGTTGACCGTAAAGGACAGGTCTCCACGCTTAAAAAGCCGTGCCACCAGCCAATGGATATCATCTTCTACAAAGCCATAGGGTGCTTTCATAAAGCGATCCTTGATGGTTTTCATAGAAGTTTTCATGTGCATCCGGGAATTGCCCGCCACGAATTGCAGCACATCATCCAGCGCGTGAACATTGGATTCTCCGGTATCTCCCAGTGCCAGTGACAGCTGATTGCTGGTCTTGAACATCTTCCGGATGTCTGCTTCGCCCATCGCTGCGTCAATGTAGGACAGCTTGTGGTAAACCGTCTGCACCAATCTTCCGATTGCCTCGTTGATGCGGCTGGTCACTTCCTTGCCGGAAGTGTGCAGCACATCGCCATTGACATAGATGGTAGCCTCTTTCAGAGCTTCCGTCAGATAAAGCTTGGCGTTACCGTTGCGTTCCCGCATCTCCACGCGCTTTGCTTCCTTAATGGTCTCATACTTGGCAAGCTGCACAGAAGTATTCTTGCGCAGGAACCGCTCAATTTTCAAGTATGCCCGCATTTCCGTCAGGAACGCATCATCGTTCGGCAGAACCACAAGGACTTCCTTGCCCTGGCCGGAGAGCAGGCGCAGCGTACCATCATCGGTGCCGCCCTCATACCATGGGGTCAGCACACGGAGGCCGATATCGTAATTCTGGTTTGCCTTATAGGGGCGGTCATCCACTGTCTGATTGAAGGAGAACGCATACCGCCCACCAAAGCTGGGGTACTGATACTTCTTGCTGGAGAAAATGTCCTCATAGATCATCTCCGCAATCTTCGTGATGACCTCCGGCATCTCTACATTTTCTTTTTCGATTTCGTTGTTAATTTCCTGTTCTTCATCGGTCAGGAATACATAGATGGAGCCATTCTTCTGGATCAGCATCTGGCGCATCAGCACTTTCAGTGCATCTTCCACCTGTGCTTTCAGAGAGATGCGATCATCGTCAATGTTGGTAATCATCAGGCTGACGATGTTGTCCACGTTGGCTTCGATCTCCAGAACATATTTAATCAGGAAAAGGGTCTTCAACACATTGATCGCAAAGACATCTTTTTCCTTATTTTCCGGGTTGATATAGCTGTTATCATAAGCGCGGATAATCACGCTGCTGTGGCTGTGGTCGAGGAAGTTCTCCAATGCATCATAGAACCGATAGAACGGCACGATTGCCCCCATCTCATCGTCCATCAGCTGCATGGCAGACTCTTTGAACAGAGCCAGCATGGAACGTTCACCTTCGGACAGGTGCTTGCCGGATGCACCGTGGGTACGGATGCTGGTCAGTACACTTGCAAGCAAATTAAACTGGTACGGAACAAAAGGATAAACCTCTGCAAAATCTTCAGCGTTGGCGTACAATTTTTTCTCCACACCGTCATTGAAGACAATCAGATTTTTGATAATGGTTGCTTTCTGGTCATAGAGCAGACGCAGGCTCTGTGCTGCGGTCTCAGTCTTATCCAGAATACGCTTTTTGATAACAGCGTCTACATTGGCAGAGGACAGAGAAAGGCGTGTATCGAAACGTCCCTGAATCTTGGAAAAGTCGTTACCCTTCACCTTGGTAATGGAGTCGATATCCTGCTGGCTCGTTACGATTACCCAAGCCTTACCCATGCATTCCTTGCCCAGTTCTTCCGTCACTGTCTGAAGGTTCAACATCAGCTTGGAATCATCACCAATGTACTGACCGATCTCATCTACAAGGAAAACAACATGGTGGTTGTTACCTTTTTTATCAATATAGGACTTCACACGCTTGGCAAAATCCTCAATGCTGATCTGGTAGCTCTCGGTTGCTTTCTCACACCAGTTACGGGCAGCCGATTCGCTCATGAAATCCATGTCAGAAAGAACATTGACAACGGAATCCTGAATGAAATCGAAGTCCTGACGAGAGCTTTCCCACGGATCGCCATACTCTTCTTCAAACTTTTCCTTAAACTCTTCAAAACGACCTTCCTCGGAAAGCCTGCGCTCCAGGTCAGCAAGGTGCGGCATGGAACCGCAGAAGCCCTGCATCTCATTGAAAACCTTCAGGAATACGTTCACAATGGCATCTTTATTCTCCTTGCCATTAGAATCGCTTTTGGAATCAATGTTGAAAAGAATTACGTCCGATGGGGTGTTTGCTGCCAGCTGCATATCTGCCAGCACCATTTGATTGGTAATCTTCTGATCTTCGATAAAGTAGTCGATGGCATGTTTGTCTCCGACCTGTTTATTCTGAAGCAGATAGGACAAAATTTTCAGGAAATGAGATTTACCACTTCCAAAGAAGCCGGAAATCCAGACACCCATTTTCGGTGTGGTTCCCTGAATACCTTTTTTATATGCTGCAAAGAAATCTGCAAAATGACGCTGAAGCTCACGGGTCACAACATACTCTTCCAGCTCCTGCGCTACATTCGTTTCTTCACCCTGACCAACAATGATAACGCCCTGTATCTCACGGTCAATTTTCTTTCGGAACATGTCCTTGATCTGCATAACAGTTTCCTCCATCCATTACTTTACCAGTCGGAATGCCCGGTAATAGTTATCGTCTTTAATCTCATTGAACAGGATCAGCTCCTGCTCATTATAAGTTCCCGGAAAGAACATCACGACCGGGCAGCGCACAAACGCCTGGTGCAAGTTGTTAAGCACCTTGTGGGAGCGCAAAATCGGATAGCACTTGCCGATACCGGTCAGGAACACAACAGCATTCTCCGGCGTATGTTCTTTGATATATTGCACGATCAGGCTGTCATCGTCATTTACCTTCATGGAGTTGGTCACTGCCTTGACGATACGCTCGATTCCTCGCTTTTTTTCAAAGTCATAGCACTTTTCCATGAAGTTTTTCTTTTCCAAAAAGTCAATGATGATATCATACAGGTCAAAGACCACAAGCTCAAAATCATCATCGCCCCGGTCGTTCTTATTTTTCAGATACTCTACACGCTCCCGAACTTCCAGTTCCTTTTCCGGTGGATAATCAAACACCCAATAGTTGACCTCATTTGCACGGCCTGTTCCTTTTCGGAAAGATGGCTTATGGATTGCAAGCTCCATCTCATCCAGTCTTTGGCTTAAATGGCCCAGGCCACCCTCTCTTTCTCCTGCGGAGAAATTCACCTTGTCCATTTCATCTTACCCCCGTCAGTGTTTTTACCATGATGCCAAGGTCATGGTCATAAAGCCAATGCTCAAATGCAATATCAAGAATTGGCTTCAGTATTTTTCTTGTGCTGTTTGCCCGGTTGCTTTCTAAAATCCCAGCTTCATAAAGCTGCGTTTTATAGCAGGAGCCGAGGCGGTGCAGCGTATAGTCTTGAAGAGAAGCCACTTTCTCACTCTGTTCCTGCTTATTTTTGAAGAATATCCGGATATCTGCATCCGTCAGCTCGTCGGAACCAAGAATCATTTTTTCCCGCACTACTTCATACACGAAATCAAAGAACAGCGTGTCATGCAAAAGAGCCGCAGTCAGCACAAATAATTTTTGTGTAGCAAGATCACTGCTCAGAAAGATTGGGTAAAAGCTTTCATCTAATGTCTTGATACGGGCTGTTACGGTAGAATAAATCTGCTGCGCTCGTAGTTTTGTCGGTGCGCCATAAATGTTTGTCTCTTCATTCAACTTTTTAATGTCTGCAAAGCTCTTACCCTCACTCAAAAGCTGCACGGTTTTCCGAAATTCCATGAACCAGAACGAAAATTTCACGGCTCCGGCACTATACGGTTTTCTTTCCATCTTCGTTCTCTCCATTTCCGGATTTTGTTTTAATGTATCTGCCGCTTTTGATTCTGGCATCCTTCGGCTTTTCGGCGTTAATAGGAATGACCCACTGATGGCCTAAACGCTCGGCACCATCAATTCGCCCTTCCGTGCATAATGTCTGTACTCTCCTTGTGCAGATTCCCCATTTTTCAGAAGCCTGCTTAATCGTCATGAAATCCATACGGAACCTCTTTTTCGATGTCTAAAGTCACTCGCAGCAAGTTAAAATTTTTCATTTATATTCTACTCCAAGAAACGAACATAATCAATCGAATTTTCTTCCAAATTTTGAACGATTATCTTAGAACCACTTTCTGCAAGCAGGGATCCATGTCCATTACTATCTAAAAAAACACCCAGGAAGAAAACTCCCTGGATGCTTTTTAAAATCTTTATAAAAATTTTCTCAGATGCTTTTGAAAGTCTTACCTGATCTGTCAGAAATCCACGATCTGGCTGATCTGATGGTTAATATTATAGCTGCCGCTGCCGTATACTCCTCGATACCAGCCTGCTGCATGGGCTTCCGGATCATAATAAGCTCCGTTAATGATCACCCAGCAATGGCGGGTCATACCATCTCCGGCGCCGTCTCTTGTACCGGAAACACGGCCGGCTACCACCTTAGGGCTAAATCCGGCTTCTTTTGCAAGAGCTGCAAAAGCACAGGCATAACCATAACAGTTTCCTCTGCTGGTAGCCAGTGTATTTAATGCACACCTTCTCTGCCATCCTGCTGCAGTGCCCGGATACCATCCATAATAATAAACATTATTTACCACATAATTCCAGCAGGCATTCAGTTTCTGATAACTGGTCATGCTGTCATTTGTGATCCTGGACAAGATCTTCATGGTCTGCATCTTCAGCTGGGAATTGGTATCGTTTACTGCATAGCCTTTCTTCCCAAAGGTAATTCCGTCATATACACGGTTCTTACACAGCCTGCCTTTAGGATCACCTCTGTAAAGACGGTTGTTCAGCACAAACCAGCCCACAATGGCGTGACCCTTGCGGTCCACATAGTACAGGTTCTGTCCCACCTTTACAACAGATGGCTTCTTAGGGCGCATCAGCTTACCTTCCAGATTAAATACATACACATACCGGCCTCTTTTCATGCTGTTTGTCACTGCATGACCCTTCGCATTAAAGAAGTAACGGTTAGAGCCAATATTCACCCACCGGTTCCGGATTTTTTTTCCTTTTTTGTAATAGCAGTAGTATCTGCCTTCTTTTAAAAGGCCCTTCTTTACTACAGGTGTTTCCTGGGAAACGGTTTCCTGGGGAGCTTCTTCTGAAGCATAAACCTGGCCGGCACCAAGGGGCAGAAGAACTGCCCCGCAAAGTACCATAAAACATCTCTTCAAGCTTCTGTGAAAATCAATAGTTCTCATATGTCACACTTCCGTCAGACCAGGTGATTTCATAATATCCGTGCCCGCTTCCATCGCAGTCATCATATGCCTGCCTGCTTACTTCTGTTTTCTGAGCCGGCTGTGCTGCCGCTGCGGCTGCCTGCTGTTGTGCTGCCTGAGCTGCTGCCGCTGCGGCTGCCTGAGCTGCTGCTGCATCTGCTTCCTGTTTTGCTTTTACCAGTGCATCTACCGCTGCCTTGTCCTCTGTCAGATAGCTGTGGAATACATAGCCTGTATCATCCCCATTCTCTACCTTGAACCATCCCGGAACTGCTGCAATCACTTTAAATTCATCGCCAAGTGCTGCAACCTTTAAGGATTCAGACTCCTTGTCAGCCTCTTTACGTACATGCACATTGGCAGATACGTACATGGTGATAGGCTCATCAAAGGTACGCTCGTCTGCAGTCTCTGCCGCTTCCTGATCCTTGCCGCTTTCATCCTTATAATTGATGTACAGAAATTCATAGGAATTCACAAGGACTGCATCTTTCCATTTGTCTACAGTTACATCCTGGAAAGTATGCTCTGTACCATCTTCCTCTGTAAGCACAAGATCCATCTTTGCTTCTTTGGAAGCATCTGCAGTTTCTTCGCTGTTATCTGCTTCTTCGCTGTCATCTGCTGCAGCTTCTACAAGCTTTGCCTCTTTGATGGTCTGTGTTGTCTGATTGGTTACTGATAACTCTCCTCCGTCAAAGGCAATCGTAAAATCCTCTGCGGTTGCTTCTCCATCACTGTCCTGTGCCTCCGCTTCCTGTGCTGCTGCGTCCTCAGCAAATACGGCTGCCGGTGCAGAAACTGCAAGGGAAGCAGCTGTCATAATACTTAAAAATGCTTTCACGCTTTTCATCTTCATGATTTGTTCCTCCTTTAGAGCCTTTTTTTGCAGGCTTAATCCTTTGAAGCCCTATGCTGCAGGCTCAAATGTGTGACTGTAAATAATATGATATCCCTGGTCGTCCTTGGTCACAACCTCCAGGTTGTTTTCGCCCGGAGCCAGTGATGCAGAATAAAGATACAGACAAAAGCCTCCATCATCCAGTGTGCCGTCCTCCAGCTTCACATCTACAGGGAAGGCTTCATATACACCAGCCTGATTGATCCGCAGATAGATCTGGGTATCTGTATCCAGATATTCCGGCTTGATCCTTCCTGTGATCTGTACCATAGTTCCAACGTTCTTAGATGCCAGATCAGTGGCTCCGTCCTCAGCATCCTGGTTCAGCAGGCTTTCCGGTACAACCGCCGGTCCGGCCATCACCGGTGCTGACGCAGCCATCTCAGGCAGGAATCTTTCTGCCCTCTCCACAACAACTGTATCTGCCCCTGTGGTATCAATATCACTAAGCTGATATGGGATACCTCTTGAAAAATATGCATTGGCATAAGCATCTGCCATAAAAGGCAGCAGTGCATTTCCAAAAGAATCCCTGTACATCACCAGACTATCGGATTTCACCGGATTGACAGTAGTGATCTTAGGATCAAAATTGCTGCCCACCTCTCCTACATACGCATAGGTGGTCTGACGGTCATAATAAACCTCATCCTCAAGCTGAGGCATGGAGGGATACAGCATAGTATCCAGATCCCCTTCAAAGTCTGTACGTACCTGATATGGCTCCTCGTCCCAGGAATCATGCTCCTTTTCAAGAGTATCCAAAAGCAGGTCTGAAGCCATGGCAGCTCCTTTATTATTCCAATGGGAATCCCTCTTATGATACAAAGTTTCATCCTGTGACAAAAGCATATGGTACAGATCTGCGTAATGGACGCCTTCACTGGAAAGCCAGGGTACCAGCCTGTCCAGATTCTTCTCATCTGAAACCTTTACCTTATCATAGTAAGGCATATGTTCATCATACAGCGAATTTTTATTTGGTGCAACTGTAAAAAGAAAATCCACATTTCTTCCTTCCAGATAGGTCTGCATCATGGAAAGAGTATGTGCAATATTAAAAAGGCTTCTCTCAGAAAGCGGGTCTGTGCCCAGATAATCAGAAAGGGAATCCTTATAATAAAGCCATCCGTCAGTACCCTGGATCACACCGGACGCGGTGGATACGCCAAGAACTTTGCCATTTACCACAGCATTGGCTGTAACCAGCTCATTACGGAATGCAAAATGATCCTGGAAGTAGTCTCCTGCCTGGGAAAGCCAGTCAAAATTAATGCTTCCATCCTCTGTCTTGAAGGAAGGAAATTCTGCCAGGGTACGGTTCTCTGAAGAGCTTTCCTGGTGGGTAAAAAACATGCCCACAGAAGGAACAAGACAGATTCCAAAAAACAGAATACTGTATAATATTTTACTTTTCTTCATTTGTCATGTCCTCCTAGAAACGGAAATAAATAAATGGATTATAGGTACCGCCAGCAAGACTTAAAATGCAAAGAAGAAGTCCTGCAAAGCTAAGCAGGGAAACAAGCACCTCATAGCCCCTGCATTTCTTCAGGGAAGCATTTACAGGGGTAGCTGCAATAACCGCACACACCAGTGTTACCAGATAAACCGGTGTCAGTTGCTGAAGTACAAGGCTTACAGCGGATGTTGAAAAAGAAAATCCTGTAAACATCTGCTTAAGCCAGAAAACGCCCTGTCCCATAGTTTCTGCCCTAAAAAATACAAATCCGATGCACACTACCAGCAGAGCATATATATGCTGGAAAAAGCCTTTTACCTTACCACCCTTTTTCACAATGGCTGGTACATACTCTTCCAGCATAAGGAACAAGCCGTGATAAACACCCCAGAAAAGGAAGTTGATGGCTGCCCCGTGCCATATACCGGTAGCCAGAAATACAATCATCTTGTTGATCACTGTCCTGGTGCGACCCTTACGGTTGCCGCCAAGGGGTATGTACAAATATTCCTTGAACCATCCGGAAAGAGAAATATGCCATCTTCTCCAGAACTCTTTAATGCTGCTGCTGATATAAGGATAATTGAAGTTCTCTTTGAAATGAAAACCAAACATCCATCCAAGACCGATAGCCATATCACTGTATCCGCTGAAATCAAAATAAATCTGCAGCATATAGGAAATGGCACCTGCCCATGCTCCCAGGATATTGATCTGAGACGCTGCCGCCCCGAAAAGGTTATCTGCCACAAGTCCCATGGTATTGGCGATCAGAACCTTTTTACAAAGACCTGCTGCAAACCTGCGGATCCCTGTAAAGGTTCCCTCCAGTGTCTGAGTCCTTGTATTTACCTCAACCTCTATGTCATGGTATTTTACTATAGGTCCTGCGATCAGCTGCGGGAAAAAGGATACATAGAGAAGTACCTTGCCAAAATTCTTCTGTGCCTTTGTGGTACCGCGGTATACATCGATCACATAAGACAATGCCTGGAAAGTAAAAAATGAAATACCGATAGGCATACGTATCTGCGGTACTGGAACTGCCGCACCTGTAATAGAATTAAATGAACTGATTAAAAATCCTGTGTATTTGAAAATGATAAGAACTGCAAGATTGGCAAGCACAGCTGCCACGACCCAAACCTTTTTGTGACCCGGATCCCGCTCTACAAGCCAGGCAAACAGATAATTAAAAAAGGATGACCCTATAAGAAGCAGTACATAAACCGGCTCTCCATATGCATAGAAAAGGAGACTGGCAATAACCAGTAACATATTTTTGGCCCGCATCCCCGGAAGAAGGAGATGCAGACCAAAGGTTACCGGCAAAAAAATACACAAAAAAATCATAGAACTGAAAACCATCTTTTAGATCTCCACGTTAATGTAATTTGTCGGTTTGTATTTTTTATTCTTCACTGTAGAAAGCTTAACCTTGGACCATTTGGTACCATTGATCTTCTGCTTGGATGCTACAGCTGCTGCATTGGCATCATAAACATACCAGGTGCGCCCGATCTTCACTTCAACCCATGCATGAGGCTGCCAGTTGGTCTTCTTAATGAAGTTGCTGGTACCAAAGCCAATACGTACCGGATATCCGGTTGCTTTCTTTGCACAGAATGCAAGAGCTGCAGCATAATGATAACAGCTTCCTCTTCTGGATTTCAGCATCTGCTTTGCAAAATTAATCTCCCATTTCTTAGTTGTGGCAGGCTTGAATCCAAGGGGTGCTCTGCCATATTTAAGCTTTGATACATAAGTAAACACTCTGTTAAGTGCTACTGTCTTGGATGTGGAAGATGTGATCTTACGGTTCTTCATCACCTTGGTAACTGCAGTCTGAAGCTGCTTGTCAGCCTTGGATGTACGGGTCGCAGCAGATACAGGTACCAGTGTCCCAAACACCATGCACAGTACCAGAACCAATACTGCAAGTTTCTTGCTGAACTTTTTCATGTTCATTTCCCTCCTGAAAATTTAGTTATCGATTACAGAATGCCTGGCATAAAGCAATAAACAGCAAACCATGGCATATCTTTTATGAATTATAGCACAGGGTTTTCTCAAAGTCTATACTGGTTGTAAATTTATTGTGTACTATATTACTCTTGTATTTAATCACCTGTTTCTGTATCATATGTATAAAAAATGCTGAAAAGGAAACCCTTAGAAATAAATCCTATGAATAGTAATATTTGTAACTGTCACCTGCTTATCACAGTCAGATTCTGTCAGGCTGCTCGACTTGAATTTTTCAGGAGGTATATGCATGCTAGTGTTTCTTTTTCTATTCTTTCTGCTGCAGTCCCTGGTACTGTGCTGCTGCCTTGCAGCCGGCAATGACCTGGATTCCCAGCTTCTGTCAGACAGAGAACAAATGGAATTTCTGTCTGCATGGGCAAAAAAACACGCCCCCCGCTAGGGGCGTGCCACACAGAGAAAAGCCTTTATATAATAATGCAGACAATTCCGCCTTTGCTGTCGTTGACGATCTTCTGCATGGTGTCCTGCAGCTTTAACTGACTTTCCTGACTGATAGAAGAAATCTTACTGCGAATACCATCCTGCACCAGTTGTTCAATGGATTTGCCGAATATATTTGTTTCCCAGATCCCATCTTCACCGGATGCATTATCGCCAATATAGGTGATCAGATCCTTTGCCTGCTGCTCAGTTCCTACGATGGGGGCGATCTCGGTTTCGATCTCTGCCCGGATCATATGGATGGATGGGCTTTTAGACCTGATCTTTACCCCGTATTTGTTTCCCTGACGGATCACAGCCGGTTCTTCCAGACGGATTTCTGAAAGCTGAGGCACTACCACCCCGTAGCCGCAGCTGCGTACTGATTCCAGTGCTTCTTTTACTTTTACATATTCTTCCCTCATGCCGGAAAGCTCTTTCATGGTATTAACCAAATCATACTGGCTTTCCAGGGGAACCTTGCAAAGCTCACTTAACATCTGATAGTAATATTTATCATCCACATCTACCCGTATAGATACCTTTCCGTTGGAAAGGCTGCATTCTTCCAGAAATGTATCTCTTACATAAGGCCCATCCAGATGAATGCCTCCACACAGATCACGGATATGAGTCATCTTTTTCATCAACTCCCGGATCTGTGCCAGGATCTGGCTTTTTACCGGATGATCTAATGGCAGCATTTCAACCCATTTGGGGATAAAAAAACTCACCTCACTAACTGGAAATTCATACAGTATTTTTTCCAGTATTCTGGTAATGTCTTCTTTCCGCAGCTGTTCACAATTGGCAGGCACAACGGCTGTCTGATACTTCTCCTTAAGATCTTTTGCAAGCCTTATGGTTTCTTCTTTATATGGCATCTGGGAATTCAGGATCACCAGGAACGGTTTGCCCTGATTTTTCAATTCTTTAACGGCAGCTTCTTCTGCTTCCCGGAAGTTTTCCCTTGGGATCTCCCCAAAGCTTCCGTCAGCAGTGACCACAAGTCCAATGGTAGAATGCTGCTGGATCACCTTTCTGGTACCCTCTTCTGCTGCTTCATGGAAGGGAATCGGCTTTGAAAACCATGGTGTTTTTACCATTCGCTCTTTACCGTCCTCAATATGGCCGGAAGCATCTTTTACCAGAAATCCTACACAGTCGATCAGCCGTACCCTTACCTTCTGATCTCCTTCCAGTGTAACTTCCACTGCGTCCTTTGGAATAAATTTAGGCTCCACAGTGGTGATCATTTTACCTATTCCGCTTAATGGCAGCTGATCCCGTACTTCTGCCTGCTTTTTCTCCTCCATTCCGGGAAGTGCCACCAGTTCCATAAACCTTCGTATAAATGTGGATTTTCCAGTGCGGACAGGTCCTACGACCCCTATGTATATATCTCCGCCGGTCCTGGCCTGGATATCCCGGTACACCTGAAAATTTTCCATAGAAAAAGCCCCCTTGCACAAATCATTCACACACAGTCCCATGTACTGTTATAATGCCGGGGGCAAATGCCCCCAAGTTCAAGTCGAGCAGCCGCGAGACTTGGCGCGTGATTCTGGTCAGCGTAAGCTGACATATTCTTTACAGAATCACTGCGCATCCTCGCGGAGCGTTTATCTCAGTCGGAGATTGGACTCCCACTGAGACGAACTTGCTGTTACTCACCACCTGAAAGAGGTGGGAGTCTTCTCGACTGAGATAACACCTGCGGATTGCTTTGTACTATCCGCTTCCACAATCCTGGTATCTTGTTACATATTTATGCAAAAAGGCTTCGATCTATTCTTTTATTTTGTTTTTCTCATTGCTGCTTCTACAACATGTCCTACAAGTACAGAAGTAGTCACGCTTCCAACTCCGCCAGGAACCGGTGTGATGGCATCTACGATTGGCTCAACAGCCGGGTAGTCAACGTCTCCGCAAAGCTTTCCTTCTGCATTTACGTTAATACCTACATCAATAATGGTCTGACCTTCTCTTACATACTCAGCGCCAACAACACCTGCACGGCCTGCTGCAACGATAATGATATCTGCTTCTCTTGCCACAGACGGCATATCTACGGTTCTTGTATGACAAATGGTAACCGTTGCATTTTTCTTTACAAGCATCATAGCTGCCGGTTTTCCAACAACAAGGCTTCTTCCGATCACAACTGCTTTCTTGCCTGTGCAGTCAATACCATAATGATCCAGGATCTCCATGCATGCCTGTGGTGTACATGGCGGGAAGCCAAGCTTCTTGCCTGTAAATACACCTGACATGGAAAGATCTGTCATACAGTCAACATCTTTCTCCGGTGCAAGTGCGTTCTCGATCACTGCCTGATCCAGATGCTTTGGAAGAGGACGGAATAACAGAACGCCATGGATCTTGTCATTTTTGTTTACATCATCGATCACTTTCAGCAATTCTTCCTGAGCCACATCCTCCGGAAGAAGGATCTTCTCACATGCAACTCCAAGAGTTTCACACCTTTTTGTTGCGCCTCTCTCGTAGGAAATATCACTTGGATTCTCACCTACACGGATAATGCACAGAGTAGGATTTACACCTTTTGCCTGAAGAGCTGCCACATCTGCTTTAATACGCTCATTTAATGCAGCAGTTACTTCTTTACCTAATAACTGTTTAGCCATTTTGATTATCTCCTTATATTATATAAATAATTATAAATTATTTCAGTCTGGCAAGCACACTGTCAAAAGTCTCATCTGCAAGCTTTGTATATTTCTCAAGCATTGCATCGGCTTTTGCGTTCAGCTCTTCTGCATATGCACGGTCAGCCATGGATTTTGTATTGATATACACATTCAAGCTTGCCCCTTTTAAAGCTGCCTTACAGAAGGTAGCTGCAACACCGGCATCGCTGATCGCCAGCTTGGAACCTTTTGCTGCAAACTCTTTGATCAGATCCAGTGCCTCACAGCATTTTTCCATGATCTCCATAGGTACAGAGCAGGCATCCTTTAATACGATGGCCATAACTCTTGCTTTCTCAGCCTTCTCTTCTTCTGTCTCTTTGGGCATGCCGTAAGCTTTTGATAATGGCTCAAAAACCTCTGCATCACGCTCGATCAGACGAAGGAAATCTTTCTGAAGCTGATCACATTTCCCTTTCAGCTCCCACATTTCCTCTTCTACATCTGCATATTTCTTCTTGCCTACAGTAAGACTGCCTACCATGTTGCCAAGAGCTGTACCAACAGCTCCCACAAGGGCTGATGCTCCGCCGCCGCCTGGAACCGGAGCCTTGGAAGCTAATACTTCCACGAATTCAGTACATGTACTGGTTGAAAAACCCATCTTTTTGTTCTCCTTTGCCTTTAGAATATTCCCAAATTATTTCATTTTGACCTTAGAATAATCCGGTGATCTTTCCTGTTTCGTCTACATCGATCTTCTCAGCAGCCGGTACCTTGGGAAGTCCTGGCATGGTCATGATCTCGCCGGTAAGTGCTACGATGAAGCCGGCACCTGCAGAAATCTTCAGGTTACGTACTG
>NZ_JAAITU010000129.1 GCF_013304385.1 Blautia glucerasea | reverse complement strand
CATTTTAGGAAGTCCTTTAACTTCCTCTAATTACTAAAGTCAAATGACTTTGGCAGATGCAAAAGATTTTAAAAAATTTTTTAAAAAAATTTATTCATATACATTTCACGCATCTTATTAAGAGTGGATTTCAGCTTGTATGACAGCATCTGTCTGGAAATCCCCATAATCTCCGCCATCTGTGTCTGTGTCTTATTTTCAAAGAAAATGCCATAAATAATCATGCGTTCCTCTGAGTTCAGCTGATTGATCACTTTGTGAATATTCTGCTGTTCCATTTTTGTCAGTACACAGTGCTCCACATCACAGTTCAGATCTGGAAAATCCTCAATCATGAAGCCTTCTCCATCAATGGACTGACCGCTGTAAGGTACCTCCCGCAGCATCTTATCCACAACCTCACCCAGTTCATTCTTAATCTCAACTTTTTTTGCCTTGCTGCTTCTGTAAAAATTATTCATCGCATACGCAACTTCTTTTGTAATCTCGATCATTTCTCCATCAATATTTGCGTAGTACTTTCCTTCATAAAAATATGGGTGTTCAATATACATATCCGTTCCTCCTGAATTTGAAATCTTGTTGCTCGTTTCAAATCCAGAAGGCGGACCTCTGTTTAGGATCATGCCTGCTCCGCCTTTATCCTGCCGGGATACGCCCGCAGTTATTGGCTGAGAAATTCAGGCACGAAAAAAAGCCCCAGTAGTTTTTTTCTTAACTACTGAGGCTTTCGTCTCTTTCTTGTATTCAGTTATCTATGCCTTCTTTCATCAGCATAATCATTGTATCAGGAT
>NZ_JAAITU010000128.1 GCF_013304385.1 Blautia glucerasea | reverse complement strand
CATCATAAAAAACACCGCCCTTCTGATATTTATTATATCAGAAAAGCGGTTCCAACAATAGCAAAACCCTGCAAAAGCAGGGCTTTGTCTACAGTCTGCAAGAATAGCTTTTAACGCTATTCTTTATATTTATGCCCTCTTTTCAGAGGGTATTTTTTATACGAAGGAGGAATAATAACATGAAACACCGTCAATCCCGTTTTCTGGCACTGCTTCTTACTGCAGCTATGACATTAAGTTCTCCTGCTGCTGCTTTTGCCGGTACTACAGACGATACTGGGTTCTCTGATGGACTTGAGAATTTTACAAGTACACCAGATGAAAACGAAGAATCGGAAACTATTACTTTTAGTGATAAGGAAAATACCTGCTCCCCGTCTGAAGAATTTGCTTCTGAAGAATTCCTTACAGAGGATGTTTCTTCAGATTTTGCAGATACATCAGATTTTTTTACAACCATAACTGATACAAACAGCTCTATCGGTGAAAAGACCGAATATACAGATGCCTCTTACGATACGGATAATTTCACTTTCAGCGGTGGAGCCGGGCATATCACAATCACCTGTCCTTCTATAGAGATCAAAAATGGCGTTATTTATGGAAACATTCGATTTTCCAGCAGTTCTTATACCCAGCTGGAATCTAATGGAGTCACCTATTCTCCGGTTTCTACTGAAAATGGATCCCTGTTCCAGATTCCTGTAGTTTTAAATGAAGATATGGAAATTGCCGGAACTACCATAGCAATGGGAGCACCACATACCATCACTTATTCCATTCATATTTCTCTTGATACTGCCAAATTGCAAAAATTTTCCCCGGAAGATACAGCCGCAAAGTGGATCAAAGACAACTGCGATAACATCTTTGTGGGCTGTTCCGATGCCTACAAAGAAGTCATCACCAAAGATGGCGATACCTACACCA
>NZ_JAAITU010000127.1 GCF_013304385.1 Blautia glucerasea | reverse complement strand
AGTTCTCGGATAAAATATCTCGCCCCGATATTATAAGAAGCCGACAGGTCACAGTTATATCTTTTTCCTGTTGAAAAGGTACACAGACTATGGTTCTTTCCATCACGCTGGACTATCCCAGACCCGTCATATGCCAGACGGCTGGTATTCCACGCACAGGTCCTGGATACATGCACCCCTTTCCTGTGTGCCTGATGCTCACAGCGCTTCTGGATATCCCGTTTTCTCCACAGATGCAGCTTCTGTTTCTTATTCCCTGATATCTTTCCTTTCATCTCCAGATACTCAAATACGATTACATCCGCATGGTTCTCTTCTGCATAAGCGGTAACTGCCCCGGCGATCTTCCTGGCAAGTTCTGTGTTCAGACGTCTGGCATACGCCCATCTTCCACATGCCTGCGCTGAGCCATGTTCCCTCTGGGATCTCCGGATCCGTCCCAGTATGCGGTATATCCGGTCTTTTTCACTGGGAAAGTCGATAAACTTCCTACCCAGGACAGTTCCGTCTGAGCGCATGATAATACAGACCGCATCGGTATTGATCCCCAGATCCACACTGCAGATGATCTGTTCTTTTACCGGTGTTTTCGTCAGTGTTACTTCTTCTGTATAGGAAAAACGCAGGAAATACCGGCGGTGTCTCTTTTCCAATGTAGGGGCCGATGCCTTCTTTCCTTTCCAGTTCCTGCGAAGATATTCCATATCGGTACGTTTTAAATATACACGGAACCATTTCCAGTCATGCCCGTCGTACAGTTTCAGATATGCTTCATCTTTTCCTTCTGCTCCTTCACGGTACATCACATCCCGGTAAAAGACCGGCATGGCATGGTTCTTGCAGGTAAGTTTCGGCCTTCCAGACAGCACTCCGGACTCTTTCCACTGCCCCAGCCGGGTCTCATACGAAGATACACTTCCAAGCGCATGCTGGATTGCGGACCTGCGGAGGTAAGACGGCATCTTCGGAAAACGAAGATCAAAATCAAACCGGGCTG
>NZ_JAAITU010000126.1 GCF_013304385.1 Blautia glucerasea | reverse complement strand
GTATCTGTTGGGAATGCGTTGATAGCTACTACGCATGGCAGTTTGTATACGTTACGGATATTGCTTACATGTTTCAGAAGGTTCGGAAGACCTTTCTCCAGTGCTTCCAGATTCTCATTGTTCAGGTCAGCCTTCGGAACGCCGCCATTGTATTTCAGTGCACGTACAGTAGCTACGATCACTACTGCGTTTGGCTTCAGGCCTGCCATACGGCATTTGATATCCAGGAATTTCTCTGCACCAAGGTCAGCACCAAAACCAGCCTCTGTGATGGTGTAATCAGCCAGCTTTAAGGCCATTTTGGTAGCAGTTACAGAGTTGCATCCGTGAGCGATGTTTGCAAATGGTCCGCCGTGTACGATGGCCGGTACATGCTCCAGTGTCTGTACAAGGTTTGGCTTCAGGGCATCTTTAAGAAGTGCGGTCATAGCGCCCTCTGCATGAAGGTCACCAGCTGTTACCGGCTTCTGCTCTGATGGTTTGCCATATGTATATCCGATGATGATCCTGGAAAGACGTTCTTTCAGGTCTTTGATGTCGCTTGCAAGGCAAAGAACAGCCATGATCTCAGATGCAACAGTGATGTCGTATCCGTCTTCACGAGGCATACCGTTTGTTCTTCCGCCAAGGCCGTCTACTACATTACGAAGCTGACGGTCATTCATATCTACACATCTTCTCCAGGTGATCTTACGCGGGTCAATGTTCAGTGCATTTCCCTGGAAAATATGGTTGTCGATCATTGCTGCCAGCAGGTTATTCGCTGCACCGATGGCATGGAAATCACCTGTAAAGTGAAGGTTGATATCCTCCATAGGAACAACCTGTGCATATCCGCCGCCTGCTGCGCCGCCTTTAACGCCGAATACCGGTCCAAGGGATGGCTCACGGAGAGCTACCATAACATTTTTGCCCATTTTCTGCATTGCATCAGCCAGACCAACGGTAGTTGTTGTCTTACCTTCACCAGCCGGTGTAGGGTTGATAGCAGTCACAAGGATCAGCTTTCCATTTTCTTTGTCAGATTCTTTTAAAAGATTGTAATCGATTTTTGCTTTGTACTTTCCGTACTGCTCCAGGTATTTGTCATCAAT
>NZ_JAAITU010000125.1 GCF_013304385.1 Blautia glucerasea | reverse complement strand
GATATACCGTTATTGGCAAATCTGACTTTTACTTTCATATTACCGATCCGGACCAAATATGGATTTCCTACTTTATTCAGGAAAATATCTCTCCGTTCCTGAAGCGATTTATTTCTGTCTGCTTTTATCATCCGTAGATCAGTCATTTCATTGATATCTACGTCACTGAAATCCTGCTCCAGATAATTTCTATATTCCTCTGCCGTCATGCCCTTCTCCTTCCATTCCCATCTGAATCTGTACTGCTTTCAGTACCCGATCCAGGCTCCACTTGTTCACTCTTCCGCATTTCTCAATAATACATTTCGTAGAAATGCTCATAACCTGTTCAGCCAGTGCCAGGCTTCCTTTTCGGATTCCCGTCATATCATATTTGCTGATAAATACATGTGTTGGCAAATACCGTTTCTTATAAATTCTTGATGTCAGCGGAACTACCGTTATGACTGAACTGTATGTATTGGCTTTATTATTACTCACTACGATCACCGGTCTTACTCCACCCTGAACAGATGTTGTAGGAAACATACCGAGATCTGCCCATAAAATATCTCCTCTGCGGATTGTCATTTGTCCTCTCTCCAATCTATTATTTTTATTTGTAAAGCATCCATAGCGCTATATTGGCTCCACAGGAATACGGCAGAGTTTCTTTCCCATAAGGAAAGCTCTGCCGCATAACCTCTATAGCCAATTTGATTATTAAACAGTGCTCGCTCGATTCTATTTATCCTCGATACCCCGAATCGTTACTCCCGCATATGCAGGAAGGGAATAATAACCTGCCCGGATGCTATACTCCGGACCACAACCCGGAAACTCTCGTTTCCAGGCTCCAGCAGTTCATAGGTTTACCAGTTACAGACTTCTCAGGATCTGCAAGTGTATCGCATCTCATACATATCATCGCATCACCAGCCTGCCAGCTGGCTTCGGTCAGTGCTTTTTCGCAGCATTACAGACTGAACTAAAAATCTTTGTTTTGTCTTATAATCCTATAGCGGCATCTTCCTCGTGCTCTTTGCATGAAATGTCACGTCAGTTATTATTGGATATTCAGTTATCATGGTGCATTTTAGGAAGTCCTTTAACTTCCTCTAATTACTAAAGTCAAATGACTTTGGCA
>NZ_JAAITU010000124.1 GCF_013304385.1 Blautia glucerasea | reverse complement strand
GCATTTCTAACCAGAAAGCTTTGATTCTGGATTTCCTGAAAGACAAAAAAGATATTGAAGTTGTTTCAGTCCGAGTTGATGATGGTTACTCAGGCTCTAATTTTGAGCGCCCAGCATTCCAGGCAATGCTGGAGGATATCCGGCGTGGGATTGTAGACTGTGTAGTGGTTAAAGACTTATCACGATTTGGAAGGGAATATATTGATTCCGGGAAGTATATCGAGAGATTATTCCCGGCTCTTGGCGTGCGCTTCATTGCCATAAATGACAATTATGACAGTCTCAAGGGAAAGAATCAGGCAGACGAAATCATTATCCCATTTAAGAACTTAATCAATGATGCTTATTGTCGTGACATTTCTATTAAGATCAGGAGTAATCTTGAGATTAAGAGGAAAAAAGGCGAGTGCGTGACTCCGTTTGTAGCATTTGGATACAGGAAGACAAAGACAGATAAGCATAAATTAGAGATTGACCCATCTGCAGGCAGCGTAGTACAGGATATTTTTAAGATGAAGCTGCGGGGAATGAGTCAGGATGCGATCGCTAATCGTTTAAATGAACTGGGTATTCTTTCTCCATTTGAATATAAGATCAGCAGCGGCAGTCATTATGAAACTGGCTTCCGGCAGAAAGAACAGGCGCTTTGGAGTTCCGTTACAGTCCGTAGGATACTGGAAAACGAGGTTTATATCGGAAATCTTGTGCAGGGAAAAAGGACAACACCGAACCATAAAGTGAAGCAGACTTATGTGAAACCGGAAGATGACTGGATCCGGATTGAGAAAAATCATGAGCCACTGGTGAGTGACCGTGATTTTGAAATTGTTCAGAGACTTCTGGGCATGGATACACGTACTTCACCTGACCAAAAGCAGGTATATCTGTTATCCGGCATTGCTGCTATGTGCCAACTGTGGGCATTCTTTACTAAAAGAAACGGAGCATCTGCTAAAATGCTCAGATGCTCGAACCAATGGAGATCCTGTGTGTCGAAGTCTGGTGATCCGACGGGAACCGCTGGAGGAGAATATCCTTGGGCTTGTTCATCAGTATGCAGCGTCAGTGTTGGAAAAAGAAAAGAAAGTATCTTCCAACAGGCAATGCGACTACAAAGAGATCAATACCGCAGAATTGCAAAAACAGAGCCGACAGTTGACCTCGGA
>NZ_JAAITU010000123.1 GCF_013304385.1 Blautia glucerasea | reverse complement strand
CAGTTGATCTGATACGCCCTCTGGTAAATCCTCTCTGGGGCTAACTGTAATACTCGCTTCTTATACTGCTTCCGTTCCAGCTTGATCTTGGCATTGAACAGCCTTACAATTTCATCCTCTCCCATGTTTCATCACCTCCTGTTTTTGTTTTTCTCAATCTTTCTTTGTGCCGCCGAGAACATTACCGATTGTATCTGCAACCTTACCCAGCAGTTCAAATAACAGCTCCCATGAAAAATCCATTGGCATAGCTCCTTTCTCTGATATATTTGGACATGAAAAAAGCAAAGGAATGTTTCAGCCTTTGCTTTTTCATAATTATAATATGTAATTGAAATTTTGAACTTGTTTTTACACTGCTCCAATTCCACAGTCGAGTAGACTAAGACCTCTCAATCTTAGCCCCTCACAGATCCGTACGTGCGGCTTTTCCGCATACGGCTCCTCATAGTAACATTCGCTTCAATATAAACAATAGTACGTTTTAGGTTTTGCTAACGGGTAATACTTGAGCATTTCCACAAATCCATTCCATGTGTATGCCCGTCTACAACCTCTCCGATTCATGGCTTTGAATAGAAACTGTTGTACTCTATGCAAGAATGTTGTCATCTTCCGAAAATTCCATGTAACACCATAATACCGATAGTGTCCAATTAGTTTTACGTTCAACTCTTTAATTATTTCTCGCATTGATCGATTTCGATTATCGTAAATCCAGTTCTTGTATGCTCTAACCTTTAGCTCAAACTTCTTTCTTGAAGTCTGTACCTTTGGCACAAAACCTCCCTTTCGAGTTTTGCTACAGTAGAAGGTAAATCCCAGAAAATCAAATGTTTCAGGCTTACATTCTCCTCTTGCTCTACGATTCTGCTCTGCAAATCTCCCAAATTCAATCAGTCTGCTTTTACTACTTTCCAGCTCCAGTCCAAACTTTTCCATTCGTTCCTTTAACTCTTTATAGTATCTTTCAGCTTCTGACTTATATTGAAATCCTGCAACAAAATCATCCGCAAAGTTGACGAGAAAACACTCTCCCTGCATTTCCCTTTGCACCACCAGCTTAAACCACAGCGTCAGCACATGATGCATGTATATATTTGCAAGCATCGGACTCATTACTGAGCCTTGTGCCGAACCTTCTTCTGTTGGCTCGAATTTTCCTTGCTCCATTATTCCTGCTTTAAGGTATTTACGTATTAGCCA
>NZ_JAAITU010000122.1 GCF_013304385.1 Blautia glucerasea | reverse complement strand
CACAGCTATCACTGACTGCATCTTTTTCAGTGGATTTTTCTCCCTTGTCCGGTAATAACTATGGATTTCCTTAAATTCTTTATTTTTCCCGATCACAGATATCGCAGCTTCATACAATGCATATCTCAAACGCTTTCTTCCCCTGTGGCTGATCCTGCTCTCCCCGTTATGTTTCCCGGAGCTGTCTGCAACAATGGCATAACCGGCAAGCTTCTGCACCTGTTTCGGATTATCAAAACGTCCAATGTCTCCTACTTCTGCGATAACGCAACTTACCGTCTTTATCCCTATCCCATTGATCTCCATCAGCTTATCTATATAAGGAATCTCAGAAAGTGTTTCCTTTATCTCTTCCATAAGTTCATCCATCCGGTTTTTGTATATTTCGTAGTCATTCAGTAGGTTTCGGATCTCTTTCCTGGCACTTCTCGGTGCTTCCGTATTTCCGATGCTGTGCTCCGCTGCTGTTACCAGGGTCGTTGCCCTCTTTATCCCAGCGCCTTTCAGCCTTGCATCTCTCCATATCTTATTCACTCCGTCCACGCCAAGCTCTTTGATATCACATGGCAGTGGTGCCTGTTTGATTACCATCAGTCCGCTTACCGCATCCGGATTCCTGTAAACGTCTTTTATTTCCGGAAAATAAATGCTGAACCAGCGGGCGATTCTGTTTTTGATCCTTGTAATCTCTTCCTGTGTCTGAATACGAAGGTTGGACAGATTTCTGATCTCTGCATAGATCCCGGTTGGAATATATGGATAAGAGAATCTTCCTTCATTTACCAGACCCGCAATTGTCTTTGGATCTTTACGGTCATTTTTGCTCGGATTATTGTCATCTAGTTCTTTGGATTTCTTGACATGATGTGGATTCACATGTACTGGTTTCATTCCCTGTTCCTGCAGGTACGCTCCAAGATTCAGCCAGTAGTGGCCTGTTGGTTCCATTCCTGGAATCACAACCTTCATCCCATGTTTCTCTGCTATATCATCCATCCAATCCTTAAATGAGGAAAATCCTGCTTCATCATTGCTGAAGGCGAACGGCTTCTTTGAGTACTCATAATTGCGCCAGTTAAAAGCCCTTGCATAATGGGTTTCACTTCCCACATCAATACCAACGATTAAAGTCTTTTCCGTAATAGATGCAATTTTTGCGTTCTGTGTGTTATAATTCATTTCAAGTACCTCACTGTTTAATAAGATTTTTTACTAACCGTCCAAAGTCAGTAATCTTATTTTACTCTGAGGTATTTTTTTCTCAACCTTCTTTCTCGGAATTCCTTATATTTGAATTATACAAGAAG
>NZ_JAAITU010000121.1 GCF_013304385.1 Blautia glucerasea | reverse complement strand
GAGTATTACAGTTAGCCCCAGAGAGGATTTACCAGAGGGCGTATCAGATCAACTGCCGGGAGAATATTGCAGAGACTTTGCTGGAAAAGAGCGGTGAGATGAAATTAGAGGTCCTGCGCTGTCTCCTGGTTCTGCCAAATGTGATCCAGTTCTTTTTTGCCAGGTGGATGGGAAAAGGAGATTCTTTCCAGCTGGAACTGGAAAACAGCATGGATACCGAGATCAAGGAAATTGGGCTGCTCCTGGAGCAGGAAGAAACGGAGGCAGCATGAAGAAGAGAGTCATGTGTGTACATACGGAGCTGGTAAGGGAAGGCTCCGTATTATACGAGGGGAAAGATGGAAACACAGGTATTACAACAACAGAGGAGGCTGCAGGTTTTGCAGCCTCTTTTTTCGGCAAGCAGGATAAGGAAGGAGTGCGCTACGAAACAGCAGGATCCCTGCAAGAGGGGAGAAGGGTGTGGCTGCTTGCAAGACTTCCAAGGGAATATATCATTGCCGGCGAGCGTATCAGCCCATACATGGTATTTTCCAATACCCATGACGGTTCCGGTGCGGTGAAGACGGCGCTTACCCCTATCCGTGTAGTATGCAATAATACGCTTAATCTTGCCCTGCGTACGGCAAAGCGGAGCTGGTCTATGATCCACACAGGGGATATCAGTGGAAAGATCGAGGAAGCGAAGAATACCCTGTTCCTGGCAGACGAGTATATGTCTGCTCTTGGAAAAGAGTTTGAAAATCTGAGGGGAATCAGGCTGTCTGAAAAACAGGTCATGGATTATATCGAGATTCTGCTTCCGGTAGAAGAAAATTTCACCCCACAGCAGAAGCGTGGCATAGAAAGACTGAGAGAAGACATGAGAATGCGCTACTTTGACGCTCCCGATCTGAAAGACGTAGGAAACAATGGCTACCGCTTTATCAATGCAGTATCGGATTTTGCAACCCATTCTACCCCAAGAAGAAAGACTGCAAATTACAAAGAGAATATCTTTGCCAGAACCGCAGACGGAAATCCGCTGATCGACAGGGCATATCAGATGGTGCTGGCAGCATGAGAGGTGAAAAATGAAGATTTTTGAGATGATAGCAGGGATCTGCTTATTGGTATTTGATATTTTGGTAGCGGTAGACCAGTTTATTAAGGTAAGAGATATTTTAAAAAAGGGGAAGACAGAATGAAAAAGGAAAATATGATTTCAACAAAAGATCTGACACGGGAAAAATGGCTGGAACTCCGCAGAAATGGTATCGGAGGCTCTGATGCTTCCGTAGTGATGGGGAAAAATCCCTGGCGTTCCATCCAGCAGCTGTGGGAAGACAAGACTG
>NZ_JAAITU010000120.1 GCF_013304385.1 Blautia glucerasea | reverse complement strand
CTTGCTATATATATACGACATGATTTCGGGCATGTCAAGAGCAGACGTCAAAAGCGTCCTTCGCATCATGCATATAGATTCTGTTATTCTGGGAGTCGTCCCTCATACATAATGCTGAGTTCGCCGTAGACCTGTCCCCAGTTCCGAATGCTCATAGTCCATTTTTTCGTGGCTTCGAAAGTTGCCAGATACAGGGCTTTCAGGAGCGCTGTATCACTTGGAAATACGCTTCTTTGACGGTTGAGCTTACGGTAGGTAGAATTCAGACTTTCGATAGCATTTGTCGTGTAAATAACCTTTCTGACATCCGGTGAGAACTTAAAAATCGGTGTTATTGCATCCCAGTTATCATACCAGCGTTTCATGGAATTTGGGTATTTTGCGGTCCATTTTTCAGTAACTCGATCCAGAGCCAGTCTAGCCTTCTCTTCATCGGAAGCGTGGTAAATCGTTTTTAGGTCGGAAGCGAACGCTTTTCTGTCCTTATCCGGAACATATTTTAGCGTGTTTCTTACCTGATGTACAATACATCTCTGATACTCTGTTTTTGGAAATGCAGCGGCAATTGCCTCTTTAATGCCACTAAGACCGTCAGCGCAGATAATCAGGATATCCTTTACACCACGATTCTTCAGCTCATTCAGAACAGACAGCCAGTACTTTGAACTTTCATTATCACCGACAGTGATTGAAAGAACCTCTTTTTTTCCTTCTGTGTTGATGCCAAGAATGACGTAGGCAGCTAGCTTTCTGATCACTCCATTATCGCGTACGGAATAATGGATGGCATCTATATAGAGGATCGGATATACCTCATCCAGCGGTCGATTTTGCCAGTCTTCGATCTGAGGCAGGATTTTATCTGTAACGTCTGAAATAAAGCCTTCTGATGTTTCAAAACCGTAGATATCTTCGATGGTTTCTGATATTTGCCGGGTCGTCATTCCTTTTGCATACATGGAAATAATCTTCTGATCGATATCAGAAATATCCTTCTGACGTTTCTTTACAATCTGTGGCTCAAATGTTGATTTACGGTCCTGTGGAACATCGATATCCATGCTGCCATAGCTGCTGTTTACACGCTTTGATTTATATCCATTGCGGTAATCATCGCTATCAGATCGTTCAGATTTCTGGTAGCCAAGATGATCATCCATTTCTGCTTCCATCATCTCTTTGATAGTGCCGCCAAGCAGATCCTTAAGCGCATCCTGGATATCTTCAGCGGTTTCAATATCATACTCCCGAAGAAGTTGCTGAATGATGTTTCGCTTTCCTTCTGTCATTACTACTTTGTGTACAGGTTTCTTTTCTCTTCTTGCCATAATAAAAGGCCTCCTATGATTTATATTTTACCATAGAAGACCTTGCTGTTATTAGCTATTTACAGAAAAAGTTTCACACACTC
>NZ_JAAITU010000011.1 GCF_013304385.1 Blautia glucerasea | reverse complement strand
CGAGAGATTTTGCTTAAAAATCTCTCGTAAAAACAACAAAATTTAAAGTGCTGTGAAATTTACTTTTGCACTGGAATTTACTTTTTCAAGTCACATTGAATAGTCTGCGCATACACCATTTAAGATTTACGGCATATCTTAACAGCAGAAGTCAAAAAGGAGTATCTGTATGAGAAAATTAAAATGGATCGCACTGGCAGCTGCTGTTATGATGACTATTACTGCACTGCCAGTAACAGCATTAGCAAAGAAAAAAGACAGTACAGAAGATAAAACGCTTAGCAAGGTTACTTTAAATGAAGTAGCACATTCAATCTTTTATGCACCGCAATACGTGGCAATTGAAGAGGGCTATTTTGAAGAAGAAGGGCTGGATCTCACACTTGTCACAGGATTTGGTGCGGATAAGACTATGACTGCTGTCATTTCCGGTGAAGCAGATATTGGCTTTATGGGGGCTGAGGCATCTATCTATACCTATCAGGAAGGAGCTACGGATCCGGTTATGAATTTTGCCCAGCTAACCCAACGGGCTGGAAATTTCCTTGTGGCAAGGAAAGAAATGCCGGATTTTACATGGGATGACCTAAAAGGAAAGAAAGTTCTGGGTGGCCGAAAAGGCGGCATGCCGGAAATGGTATTTGAATATATTCTGAAAAATAACGGTCTTGATCCGGAAACAGATCTTACCATAGACCAAAGTATTGATTTTGGCTCAACAGCAGCTGCCTTCACAGGGGATACCTCTGCGGATTTCACCGTGGAATTTGAACCCTCTGCTACTTTGCTGGAGCAGGAAAGGACCGGATATGTGGTAGCATCCCTTGGTACAGATTCCGGATACGTACCGTATACCTCTTACAGTGCTAAAGCCAGCTTTTTAGAAGATCATCCGAAAACCATACAAAAATTCACAAATGCCCTGCAAAAAGGTATGGATTATGTAAGCACCCATTCACCAGAAGAAATTGCCACTGTGATTGCCCCTCAGTTCCCGGAAACTGACCTTGCAACCGTAACTGCTATCGTAACCCGATACTATCAGCAGGATACCTGGAAAGATAACCTTATTTTTAATGAGGAAAGCTTTCAGCTGCTCCAGGATATCCTTCAGGATGCAGGGGAGCTTTCCTGGCGTACAGAATATACAGATCTTGTAACTACCAGCTTTGCCCAAAAGGCTGCTTCATAAATTACACTGACTTTATTTTCCATTTTGCCGAAACCTTATTAGTTTCTTTTCGTCAGATTGACAAGAAACCGCCAAAAACTTTGTATGATTCTTCCCTAGCCCTTCCAAAAGGTTTTCGCTATACTATCACTATAAAAGAACGCAAATTCATGTAACTAAATAATAAAAACAAAAATAACTGTGAGGATACCAAACAGTTATAAACCAAAGGATGTTGGAGGAAGAATCATGGCAAGCTTATCATTACAGCACATTAACAAAACTTATCCAAACGGCTTTCAGGCTGTTAAGGATTTTAACCTTGAAATCGAAGACAAAGAGTTCATCATCTTTGTAGGACCTTCCGGATGTGGTAAATCTACTACTCTTCGTATGGTTGCAGGCCTTGAGGAGATCACCAGTGGTACATTAAAGATTGGTGATAAGGTTATGAACGATGTTGAGCCTAAAGATCGTGATATCGCAATGGTATTCCAGAACTACGCTCTGTATCCTCACATGACCGTATATGATAACATGGCTTTTGGACTGAAGCTTCGTAAAGTTCCGAAGGATCAGATTGACAAAGCAGTTAAAGAAGCAGCAAGGATCCTTGACCTTGAGAAACTTCTTGACCGTAAACCAAAGGCTCTTTCCGGTGGACAGAGACAGCGTGTTGCTATGGGTCGTGCAATTGTTCGTAATCCTAAGGTATTCCTTATGGATGAGCCTCTTTCCAACCTGGATGCAAAACTTCGTGTACAGATGCGTATCGAGATCTCCAAGATCCATCAGAGACTGGGTGCTACAATCATCTATGTAACACATGACCAGACAGAGGCTATGACTCTTGGTACCAGAATCGTAGTTATGAAAGATGGTGTTGTTCAGCAGGTTGATACACCACAGAACCTGTATGAGAAACCAGGCAACCTGTTCGTAGCAGGATTCATGGGATCCCCGCAGATGAACTTCCTGGACGCACAGATCGTAGAAAAAGGTAATAACCTGATCGCCAAGATCGGTGACAATGATGTTGTTATTCCAGCAGCTAAGGCTAAAGTTCTTAAAGAGAGTGGCTATGTAGGAAAGACTGTTGTACTTGGTATCCGTCCAGAGGATATTCATGATTCCCAGATGTTCATCGAGGCTTCTCCAAGCGCTCCAATGACATCCACAGTTAAAGTATATGAGCTTCTTGGTGCTGAAGTATTCCTGTACTTCGATGTAAACGGCACACAGGTAACAGCACGAGTTGACCCACGTACTACTTCCAAGACAGGCGACGCTATCAAATTTGCATTTGATATGGAGAAATCTCATTTCTTCGATAAAGAGACAGAGCTTGTGATCTGCAACTAATACAATTGATTTAGCTATCAATATAAACCTATGATAAAGGCGGTTGTACCTGTTCGTGACATTCACGAAAAGACAGGTACAGCCGTTTTTTACTATAAAAGTCCCGGACAGCAGTCATGAATGAGCCATGCTCGCATGCGCTCATTCATGGATATTGGACGGGCTAAACTGTATGAGTAAGTAGGGTGACAGCCCGGATTACGAATACAGTGGGCAGCTGTGAGAGCGCCAAAGGCGCGAAGCAGCTGACTTTTAAAAGTCCCGGACAGCAGCCATGAATGAGCCATGCTCGCATGCGCTCATTCATGGATATTGGACGGGCTAAACTGTATGAGTAAGTAGGGTGACAGCCCGGATTACGAATACAGTGGGCAGCTGTGAGAGCGCCAAAGGCGCGAAGCAGCTGACTTTTAAAAGTCCCGGACAGCAGCCATGAATGAGCCATGCTTGCATGTGCGAATTCATGGAAATTGGACGGGCTAAACTGTATGAGCCATAATTCCTGTGTTTTTTCTTTTTTGATCCATTATTTTATGATATACTATGCTCACAAGGTTCAAAACCCTGTATTCAATCCGCTAAAAAGTGAGGACACACCTGATGAAAGTATTTCAAGTTTTACAGAAATGCCTGAATGACTGGAAGAATATTAGCCACCTTGATTTCTGTCTGGTGGATTCAGATGATAAAGTATGTGTGACTACCTGCAGCCGTCAGCTTCCTTCATCCAAAAAATTAGAAGATTTCCGAGAAAGCGATGCGCTTTGTCTTTCCAATACCAGCTGTTCCCTGTACAAAATCATGGATAATCAGCAGTTGGTCTACATCCTGATCCTATGGGGAACAGATCCTTCTGCCTCCACCATTGGAGAACTGGCTGTCTGCCAGATTGAAAGCCTGCTCACCGCATATGCCGAAAAAAGCGACAAAAATGTATTTATGCAGAATCTCCTTCTTGGTAATTACGGCGAGATCGATGCATTTAATAAAGCCAAAAAGCTGCATATCTCCACCTCTGTCAGAAGATGCATTTTCCTTGCAGAAACAAAGCAGAACAAAGACGAGAATGTACTTGCTACCATCCGCAACATTTTTTCTGCACGTACCAGAGATTTTATCACTGCCTTAGATGATTCAGGGATCATTATCATCCATGAGCTGCAGTCCACTGAAGAATTCCAGGATATGCGGCGTGTGGCACATATGCTGGTAGATATGCTGAATACAGAGGCCATGACATCTGCCTGGGTATCCTACAGCAATCTGACAGACAACATCCATCACCTGCCCTCAGCTTACAAAGAAGCCAAAACAGCTTTGGAAGTAGGTAAGATCTTTTATGCCCAGAAAAATGTTTTTGGCTATAACCGTCTTGGGATCGGCCGTCTGATCTATCAGCTTCCTGTAGAAATCTGCGAAATGTTTATAGATGAATTTTTCAAGGAAGAAACCCTGGATTCCATTGATGACGAAACACTTGCTACCATCCGCACTTTTTTTGAAAACAATCTGAATCTTTCTGAAACCTCAAGACAGCTTTACGTCCACAGAAATACTCTGGTCTACCGTTTTGAGAAGCTCCAGAAAAAGTTTGGCCTGGATATCCGCACCTTTGAGGATGCGCTTACCTTTAAGCTGGCCATGATGGTGGTAGATTATATTAAATATTCCCAAAACCTCAAATGATCTTTAAGCAAAAAGGACTGGCAATATACCAGTCCCTTATTTTTTCAGAAGCATCAGATGTTCCGGTGGCAAATATAAATATGTGGGAAGATTCTTTCCTGGGTCCTCTTCAAAAGAATTCTTTGGACGCATCCACCACAGGCTTCCTCCATCTTTCAGCCTAGGATTCTGCACCAGGCACTGATGCTCAAAGGTAGTTTCTATGTATTCTGTTACTTTCACAGGCATGCAGTTCTCGCCGTCTTCTTCTCTTGGCTTGAGCCAGTGCCCACGGATCCCTACCCAGGAAATATCAGTGGGTACCTGCTGCACGGTCCGAAGGCTGATCCCCCAGTCTGCTGCAAAAATATGGTGGCTGTCGATCCTTTCTGCAGCAGAATAATTCTTACATCCTGTAAGCCTGGCTGCTTCTATCAGTCCTGGATCCTCAAAGATCTGACGGGTATTTCCTATTGTGAGAGTCTTCCCATCCTTTAACAGGATCAACTGGTCACAAAATCTAAAAGCCTCATCCCTGCTATGGGTAACAAGAAGCATATCTCCGGGATAATCCTTTAAAAATGTCTGCATATCTCTCTGAAGCACATCCTTTAAATAACCATCCAATGCAGAAAAAGGTTCATCCAGAAGAATCATCTCAGGCTCCCCTGTCATCATCCTGGCAAGTGCCACTCTCTGCTGCTGTCCGCCGGAAAGCTGAGAAGGCAGATGATCCTCCAGTCCTTCCAGATGGTATCTTGTAATATAATCCTGAACCTTTTTATCCCGTTCCTGTTTATCTTTTCCTCTATATCCACAGGCAATATTCTCTTTGACTGTCATAGTTGGAAAAAGGGCATAATTCTGAAATAAATATCCGATTCTGCGCTGCTGGGGCTTCAGATTGATCTTCTGGTCTGAATCGAAGATCGTCCTTCCATTTACAACTATCCTGCCTCTGTCCGGTGTCTCGATCCCGGCAATACAACGCAGCGTTATGCTTTTCCCACTTCCGGACGCTCCCAGGATCCCCATGGTGGCACAGGTGCTGTCAAACTTCACACGCAGGGAAAAGCCTTTAAAGTCTTTTTCGATGTCAATACTTACCGCCATTTATATCCACCTTCTTGTCTGCATTCCCTTACCGGAAATAATATTGATCACTGCAACGATCACAAAGGAAAGTACAAGAATGATCGCTACCCAGAAACCTGCTTTATCGTAATTGCCAGCTGCTGTTTCTGCAGCAATAGCCACAGAAACCGTCCTGGTCTTTCCCAGAATATTCCCTGCCAGCATGGATGTGGCACCATATTCTCCGATAGCTCTCGCAAAAGCCAATACCGTACCGGAAGCGATTCCGGGCCTTGCAGCAGGCATGATCACCTTCCAGAATATCCTACTTTCGCTCATCCCAAGGGTACGGCCTGCATAGATCAGATTTACATCTACCTGTTCAAATGCGGCTCTTGCATTACGGTACATCAAAGGAAAGGCGATCACAGACGCAGCGATCACACATCCGGCCCAGCTCTGTACGATCCGTATATCAAAGCTGTCCATCAGAAACTTTCCAAAAGGACGGCGCAAACTAAAAAGCATCAGCAAAAAGAATCCGGCAACTGTAGGGGGAAGCACCAGTGGCATTGTAAGGATCCCATCCCAGATCCCTTTGGCCGCCGGACGCAGTTTCATGATCTTCCTGGCACAGAATACACCTGCAAAAAAGGCAATCACTGTAGCTGCAAATCCGGTTTTTAAAGAGATCCACAATGGACTCCAGTTAATGTTCTGCAACATATGGGGTAAATCCATACTCTTCAAAAACTTTCAGTGCATTCTCAGTCTGAAGGTATGCATAGAATGCTTCTGCAGCTGCCTTCTCATCATCATCTGCACTTTCGTTCTTGATCAGACCAATAGGATAAAGAACAGGTGTATCCAGACTGTCTTCCGGAGCTTCTGCAATAATCTCTACAGAATCTCCCATAGAAGCAGCATCTGTAGCGTAAACAATGCCTACTTCATTACTTCCCTCGCTAACAGCAGTAAGCACTTCTGTTACGTTCCTGCCTTCATTAATCTCCATCTTCTCCACATCATCCATAATACCCAGATTAGTAAAGATCTCTCTTGCGTACTGGCCTACCGGTACATCCTCTCCTGCAAGTGCAATATTCTCTGCCTGGGTAATATTCTCAAAACCTGTCACCTTAGTCTCGCTGTCCTTAGGTTTGATCAGAACAACTTTATTCTCAAGAAGATCTACAACAGAATCCTTGTCAGCAAGCTCTTCATCCACAAGTGCATTCATCTGCTTGTCTGCTGCTGAAAAGAAAAGATCACAAGGAGCTCCGCTCTCAATCTGAGTCTGAAGTGTGCCTGAACTGTCTGCATTGTACTTAATGGACACCTCCGGATGAAGCTTTTCAAAATCCTTCTGGATCTCTTCCATGGAATTACTCAGGCTGGCTGCTATAAATGCATATACATCTCCCTTCAGTTCATCAGAGTCAGATGCTGCCATTACGTTTCCCGGCATAAGACCTATACACATCACACCTGTCAGCATAGCCGCTATCATCTTTTTTCTCATGTCATTCTCCCTTTGTTGTGTTTTATTTAGTTTAGTTCTGTTTCATTCATTTTAAACAATTATCAAATCCTTGTCAATTCATTTTGACCGTGTTATCATAAAACAAAACAGAAAATGAGGGATCATTATGAAACTTAGTGCACGAAATCAGTTAAAAGGAAAAGTAATCAATATCAACAAGGGAGCTGTAAATTCCATTGTTTCCATCGACATCGGAGGAGGGAATATTATCACAGCTACCATCTCCTGTGCTGCAGTAGAAGAATTAAATCTGAAAGTAGGCTCAGACGCTTATGCGGTGATCAAGGCAACAAATGTAATGGTGGGAATTGATGAGTAAATTCTATACAGCCTTAGAAATTGCAGAAAAGTTAAAAATAAAAAAGACAACCGTATATGAACTGATCAAGAGAGGAGATCTGCAGTCTTCCAAAGTAGGAAAGCAGCTCCGTATCAGTGAAGAACAGCTGGATGAATATTTAAACAGGACAGAAACCAGGGAACCTTTGCATGTTCCCACTTTTCAGCCTGAAAGTTCCGTGCTGAAAAGAGATTACCTTCTCCATTCCAGTGGTCTGATCCTCAGCGGGCAGACAACCCCTGCCTTGGAACTGCTTCTTTCCCGTATGGCAGCCCATCCTCAGGGAATGCCGGTTCTTCAGTCTCACCTGAATTCCTACAATGGACTATATTCCCTGTATTTTGGAAAGGTTCATGCAGCTGCTGTAAGTATGAAGCCAGAAGAAGCTTCCTGCCTTGTTCCCGGAGTCCCGCTGGCCTTTGTATGCCTGTACCATTTTCCGATAGGTTTTTATGTTCTTCAGGATAATCCCAAGGGAATCTTTACCTTTCAGGATCTTGACCGTGAAGATGTGATCCTTGCCAACCGTGAAAAAGGCAGTACCCGCAGGATTTTTCTGGACCATTCCCTTATGGAGGCAGGTGTGGACACTGACAATATTTCAGGATATCTGAATGAACTGGTATCTGATCTTTCCACTGCCTCTGCTGTTCTTTCCAGACGGGCGGATGTAGCACTTGGGGAAGAAGCGGTAGCCAGAACCACTCCCGGCCTTTCCTTCCTGCCCATGGGAATACTGCCTATGTACCTTGTCCTGGAAGCTTCTTCTCTGGATAAACCAGGCTTTACAGCGCTTCTGGAGATCATCCGGTCTGAAAGTTTCCTGTCTGACCTTTTTGGTCAGACAGGCTACGATGTAACTCATACCGGCGAAATTTTATATCTTTAAATCCTATGTGTGAATCATCGATCTGCTGTTCCTGTATTACAGGATATACAGACCATCATTTTGCATATATAGTATTACAGCCCCACACTTCCTGTGTGGGGCTGATTTATACGATCACATCTGTTATTTACTGCCAGTTTCCATCTTCGTCCCAGATAATATTGTCAGTCCAGTTCTCAGATCCGTCACTGCCGTCACCAGGGTCATAATCAATATCACCACCGCCCTGATTAGCGTCACCACCTGTACTGCCACTGTTGTCTGTACCGGTATTACCGCCCTGGCTGTTTCCGCCTGTGGTGCCACTACTGTCCGGTGTATTCTGTCCGCTATTGCCGCTATTATCTGTGGTTCCCTGACTGCCATTACCACTGTTGTCGCCAGACTGGCTGCCACCGCTATTGCTGGAATCCCCACCATTAGAAGAACCATTGCTCTGATTGTAATAATAAATACCTTGTTCCGAAGAACTCACATCCATACCGGAGGTATCTTCAGTACCTGTGCTGGATGAACTGTCCTTTGTATTCTTCTCACTGTTGGAGCTTTTACTTACATAAGTCAGATATACGATCCCCTGATCAGTATCCAGACGCAGGGATGCAGTCTCCATATCAGACAGATCTGCTCCATCAATCTCATATGTATTACCATTCTCATCTGTAAGGCGCATATCATAAGTAACCCCTTCGCCTGTCTGAGGAGCATAATACATCCTTACTTTCTCTGAAGCATGCACAGAAGATTCACTTGGAATCAGACTGTTCCCCCAAACCTCATTGCCGGATACCCGAAGATACAGCTTACGGAACTGTTTATCTGTATTGTTGGAAAGGTAAATAAACTTGGCCTCTGCAGTCTTCTTTCCAATCATTTTAGGTGCCGGTGTAACCGTAGGCGTAGGTGCCGGTGTTGGAGTCGAGGTAGGTGCAGGGGTAGCCGTAGGTGCCGGGGTTGGTGTTGGATCTGCCACAGGCTCACTTTTTCCACAACCTGAAGCCGCCGCCAGCATAGTCCCTACGGTAAGCAGAACAACGATTTTTTTGCGTTTCATTATGATCACTCCTCTTTATATATCCAGGGCTGTCGCATTCAGTCCTTATTCTTTTGCCCATCCTAAAACACAGGAAACCGCCTTTTTCCAGGTCTTAAGAAGCTGTTCTCTTTTTTCTTCGGTAATAGATGGTGAAAAAGTCTTCTCCATATTCCAGTTCTTCTGTATCTCGCTGCTGCCCTTCCAGAATCCGGTGGCAAGGCCTGCCAGATAAGCAGCCCCCAGGGCAGTTGTCTCTATACATCCTGGACGTACTACCTGTGCATCCAGAAGATCTGCCTGAAACTGCATCAGGAAATTGTTGGCGCTGGCCCCGCCATCTACCTTCAATGTATTCAGATGGATCCCGGAATCCTTCTCCATAGCAAGGATCACGTCGTGCACCTGATAGGCCAGGGATTCTACTGTAGCACGGATCAGATGTGCTTTCCCGGCTCCTCTGGTCAGTCCCAGGATCGCACCTCTTGCATACTGGTCCCAGTAAGGAGCTCCAAGTCCTGTAAAAGCAGGAACTACGTACACTCCATTGGTATCTGACACAGACAGACAGTATTTCTCTGAAGCAGCAGCATTCTCCAAAAGCCCTGCTTCATCTCTGAGCCACTGGATAGCAGCCCCTGCTACAAATACACTGCCCTCAAGGGCATATCCTGGCGTACCATCTGCATTCACTGCCATAGTAGTCAGAAGTCCGTGACTAGACTCTACCATCTGATCTCCTGTGTGCATCAGAAGAAAGCATCCTGTGCCATATGTATTCTTAACATCTCCCGGTTTGAAACAGCACTGGCCGAACAAAGCTGCCTGCTGATCTCCTGCGGCTCCTGCAATAGGGATCCTGCCACCGATCAGCTTCTCATTAGTATAACCATAGATACAGCTGCTTGGCCGTACCTGTGGAAGTATGGAAAATGGTATCCTAAAATAATCCAGGATTTCCTGATCCCAGTGCTTCTCATGGATGTTAAACAACATTGTTCTGGAAGCATTGGTGTAATCCGTTACATGTACTTCCCCTTTGGTCAGCTTCCATATCAGCCAGGTATCTACTGTGCCAAACAAAAGATTACCCTTCTGTGCTTCTTCTCTTGCCCCTTCCGTATGATCCAGGATCCAGCAGATCTTGGTAGCAGAAAAATAAGCATCCGGAATCAGTCCTGTCTTATGTCGGATCACATCTGAGAAGCCTTCCTTTTCCAGCTTCTCGATCATATCTGCAGTACGTCTGCACTGCCATACGATTGCCGGATAAACCGGCTTCCCTGTACGTTTGTCCCAAACGATGGTCGTTTCACGCTGATTGGTAATACCAATGGAATGAATATCCTCTGCATCTGCGCCGATCTGCCCCATTGCCTCTATGGCAACCGACAGCTGAGATGACCAGATCTCCATAGGATCATGCTCCACCCAGCCTGGCTGAGGATAATGCTGTGTATATTCTTTCTGGGCAACACTGCACATCCTGCCCTCTCTGTCAAACAGGATACACCGTGAACTGGTCGTTCCCTGATCCAGTGCCATAATATATTTCCCCATTGCAGGATAACCTCCTTATGCCAGAAGTGTTTTACCGATAAAGTAGCCAAGCACCAATACGCCAAGAACGATCCTGTACCAGCCAAAGGCTTTGAAATCGTGGCGTTTGATATATCCCATCAGAAATTTGATAGCCAGAATGGAAACCACAAATGCCACTACCATTCCTGTAAGCAGGATAATTACCTCTGTGGAGGTAAATTCAAAACCAAATTTCACAATTTTCAGAAGGCTGGCTCCAAACATAACTGGTATCCCCAGGAAAAATGTAAACTCAGCAGCTACAGTCCTGGAAGTCCCCAAAAGAATCCCGCCAATAATGGTAGATCCTGATCTGGAAGTACCAGGAATCAGGGACAGCACCTGGAAGCAGCCAATGAGAAAGGCTGTCTTAAAAGACATCTCCTCAAGACTGGTACAGGATGCTTTTCTGTTCTTATTGTAGTTCTCAATTACAATAAAAAGTATACCATACACAATAAGCGCAATGGCTACCACCACATAATTCATAAATTTCTCTTCGATCAGATCATCAAAGGGAAGACCAATGATAATAGCAGGAAGGCAGGCAACAATGATCTTGAACCACAGAACCCATTTTTCCTTGTCACAGAATCTTTCCCTGAAAATAAGAATAGGTTGTGCCCATCCCGGCTTGTGGCTGATAGCTGCCCTGGTTCGCTTTGACAGTGTCTTATTATAAAAAGGCCACAGCTTATGCCAGTACAAAACCACAACAGCAAGAATGGCACCCAGCTGAATCACAACCAGGAAAAGATCCTTAAAATCCTTGGTTACGTTCAGATTAACAAATTCATCTACAAGGATCATGTGCCCGGTACTGCTGATGGGCAGCCACTCTGTGATCCCTTCAACAATCCCAAGGATCACTACTTTGAAAAATTCAATGATATCCATATGCTCCCCTTTCCGTTGTCTTCCTGAAAATAACGATCTGTCAGTTCATGGAAAAACGCCTGTCAAACAGTTATCTTAAAGTACAATAAGGACGGAGATAATTGGTTCCCCGTCCTTTTTGTTTATATTACATCATATTTCTTCTGTAAACCTGTAATTTGGATTTTTCGTAATCGTTTAGTGCCTTTACTGTTGCAATTATCTTTAATCTGCTTTATCTTTTTGCGATAGTAGCGATATCTACCAGGGAAAGATTATGCACATCTGTATTTTCAAGACTGGTTACCAGCGCTTCTGCAGTATCAAGGCTGGTAAGCACATTCACACCTGTTTCAATGGCATTTCGACGGATCACAAATCCGTCTTTCTGATGATCGATACCCTGTGGCGGAATATCAATTACCACATCGATCTTATGGCCCAGGATCAAATCCATCAGGTTGGGTGCCGGCTGCTCCAGCTTGTTGGTACGGATCACACGGATACCATTTTCCTTTAAGGTTCTTGCAGTTCCTCTGGTAGCGTAAATCCTATAGCCTAAAGCTTCAAATCTTCTTGCGATAGGCACTACATCCTGCTGCTCCTCATCCCTGACGGTAATGATCATATTCTTATGCTTCGGAAGGCGGATGCCAGCACCAAGGAATGCTTTGTAAAGCGCCTCATTAAATGTTTCTGCAATTCCCAGACACTCTCCTGTGGATTTCATCTCAGGTCCAAGGCTGATATCTGCACCACGAATCTTTTCAAAGGAAAATACCGGCATCTTGATGGCAATATGTTTTGCCTCAGGCTGCAGACCTGGTGTATATCCCATCTCTTTCAGCTTATATCCAAGGATCACCTTGGTAGCCAGCGGTACGATCGGAATCCCTGTTACCTTGCTGATATAAGGAACTGTACGGCTGGATCTTGGGTTTACCTCGATCACATATACCTCATCCCCCAGTACAATAAACTGGATATTGATCATACCGATCACATGAAGGGCTCTTGCCAGCCGCCTTGTATACTCTGCAATGGTTCCTTTTGCTTTTTCACTGATGGTTCTTGCCGGATACACGGAAATACTGTCACCGGAGTGGATACCTGCACGCTCGATATGCTCCATGATTCCAGGGATCAGAATGTCCTCGCCATCACAAACCGCATCTACCTCGATCTCTTTTCCCATCAGATACTTATCCACCAGGATCGGATGCTCCTGTGCGATCTGGTTGATGATGCCGATGTATTCTTCCACATCCTCATCACTGACTGCAATACGCATACCCTGGCCGCCCAGAACATAGGAAGGACGAACCAGTACCGGATACCCAAGCTGGTTTGCCGCCTTTTTCGCTTCCTCTGCAGTAAATACCGTATGACCCTTTGGTCTTGGGATCTGGCATTTTTCAAGGATCTCATCGAACAGCTCCCTATCCTCTGCAGCATCTACATTCTCTGCAGAAGTTCCCAGGATCTTCACACCCATTTTGGTAAGGGCTTCTGTCAGCTTAATGGCTGTCTGACCACCAAACTGTACCACAGCTCCATCCGGTTTTTCAATGTTTACCACATTCTCCACATCTTCAGGAGTCAGCGGTTCAAAATACAGCTTATCTGCAATATCAAAGTCTGTACTTACTGTTTCCGGATTGTTATTTATAATGATGGTCTCATAGCCTTCTTTTGCAAATGCCCAGGTACAATGTACAGAGCAAAAGTCAAACTCAATACCCTGGCCAATACGGATAGGTCCTGAACCAAGAACAAGGATTTTCTTTTTGTCAGGTGTGGCAACAGCCTCATTCTCTGTGCCTTCATCTCCATACACGGAATAATAATATGGTGTTTCTGCTGCAAACTCCGCTGCACAGGTATCAACCATCTTATAAGCTGCACGGATGCCATATTCTGCACGGAGCTCTTTGATCTGTGCCTCTGTCTTTCCTGTCAGACGGGCAACAATATAGTCCGGAAATTCCAGTCGTTTTGCCTCAAGCAGAAGCTCTTTTGTAAGCTTTCTGGTCTTCAGGGCTGTCTCCATACCTACAAGGATTGCCAGCTTATCAATAAACCAGATATCAATCTGGGTTATATCATGAAGCATGGACTGTGGCATACCACGACGGATTGCTTCTGCCAGCTTCCAGATCCTGCGGTCATCTACGATCTCCAGCTCCTCCAGAAGCTCTTCATCTGTCAGCTGTGTAAAATCGTAAGACATCAGACTATCCACATGCTGCTCCAGGGAACGGATTGCTTTCATCAGGGCGCCTTCAAAATTATGGCAGATACTCATAACCTCTCCGGTGGCTTTCATCTGGGTAGTCAGCGTTCTCTTTGCAGTAATAAATTTATCAAATGGAAGCCTTGGGATCTTAACTACACAGTAATCAAGCATTGGCTCAAAGCTTGCATAGGTTTTGCCAGTAATGGCATTTGGGATCTCATCCAGTGTATATCCAAGGGCGATCTTAGCAGCAACCTTTGCTATGGGATATCCAGTAGCCTTACTTGCAAGTGCTGAAGAACGGCTAACACGTGGATTTACCTCAATAACACAGTATTCAAAGCTGTCTGGCTTCAGAGCATACTGCACATTACATCCGCCGGTAATGCCCAGCTCTGTAATAATATTCAGTGCAGAAGTACGAAGCATCTGATATTCTTTATCTCCCAATGTCTGTGACGGAGCAACTACGATAGAGTCACCTGTATGCACACCAACCGGGTCAATATTCTCCATGTTGCAGACAGTAATGCAGTTCCCTGCACTATCTCTCATTACCTCATACTCGATCTCTTTCCATCCGGCAATGCACCGCTCTACCAGTACCTCACCTACACGGGAAAGACGAAGACCATTCTCAAGAATCTCTCTCAGTTCATACTCATTGTGGGCAATACCGCCGCCACTTCCGCCAAGTGTATATGCTGGACGAAGTACTACCGGATAACCGATGGTATTTGTAAATGCCAGACCATCTTCTACAGTAGTTACCACCTTAGATGCTGCAACCGGCTCCCCGATCTTTTCCATGGTATCTTTAAATTCCTGTCTGTCCTCTGCTTTACGGATCGTCTGGGCAGTAGTTCCGATCAGACGCACATTATGCTCTTTTAAAAAGCCTTTTTCGTCCAGTTCCATTGCAAGGTTCAAGCCTGCCTGGCCTCCCAGTGTAGGCAGCACGCTGTCCGGCTTCTCTTTCAGGATCAGCTGCTCTACCACCTCTACAGTAAGCGGCTCTATATATACACGATCTGCAATGTCCTTATCTGTCATAATAGTAGCTGGATTGGAGTTCAGAAGAACAACCTCCATCCCTTCTTCTTTCAGGGAACGGCATGCCTGGGTTCCGGCGTAGTCAAACTCTGCAGCCTGCCCAATGATGATCGGTCCGGAACCGATTACAAGTACCTTTTTTATGTCTTTGTTTCTTGGCATCAGTCATTTCCTCCCATCATTTTCATAAAACGGTCAAACAGATAACCTGAATCCTGTGGTCCGGGGCAGGCCTCCGGATGGAACTGTACAGTGAAAATATTCTTCCCAACGTATGCCATGCCTTCATTGGTACCGTCATTAACATTGATAAATGCCGGCTGGGCAATATTTTTCTCTTCAAGTCCTTTTGCATCTACCACATATCCATGGTTCTGGGATGAAATATACACTCTGCCAGTTGTCAGATCCTTAACCGGGTGATTACCTCCTCTGTGTCCGTATTTCATCTTGTAGGTATCTCCGCCGGTAGCCAGTGCCATCAGCTGATGTCCCAGGCAGATTGCAAAAATCGGCACATCTGAATCATACAGTTTTTTTACTTCTTTTATAATAGAAGTACATTCCTTTGGATCTCCAGGGCCATTACTGAGCATGATCCCATCTGGCTTAGCAGCCAGAATTTCCTCTGCGCTTGTAAGTGCCGGATAGATCGTCACCTCACAGCCACGCTGGTTCAGTGAACGGGCAATATTTCTTTTTGCGCCAAAATCAAGAAGTGCCACCTTTGGACCGTTTCCTGGCAGGATCTGCTTCTCACGGCATGTTACTTTCTCTACAACCTTACCTGTAGTATATTTTTTTAATCTGGGGAGAATTGTGTCTAGGTCATAATTTTCATTGACTGTGATCATACCGTTCATTGTACCTTTCTCGCGAAGGATCCTGGTCAATGCCCTGGTATCAATTCCGGCTATACCGGGAATATCATGTTTGCTTAAGAAATGCTGTATTGTATCCACGCTTCGGAAATTACTTGGGATACGGGATAATTCACGTACAATAAAACCATCGATCCATGGCTGTCCTGATTCCTGGTCCTCATAGCAGATACCATAATTACCAATCAGGGGATAAGTCATACATACGGCCTGTCCGGCATAGGAAGGATCCGTCATTACTTCCAGATAACCTGTCATGGAAGTGTTGAAGACGATTTCACTGATAACTTCCCGGGTAGAACCAATACTCGTCCCTGTAAAAACATGGCCGTCTTCTAATATCAGAAATGCTTTCATACAATCTCCCTTTCTGTCGTCATACATATTCAAGAATACCTGCGCATTCTTGCTGCTCACCACCTGTAAAGGCGGGCGTCATTTCACATCTGATTTATCCTAAATCTTCAAGATTGTATCATAAGCCTTATCTTTTTTCAACAAAATTCAGGGCTAAAAATAATTCAGCTATGCCCAAAATAATATTGGAAATCCCCTGAAAACTGTACCTGTAGTTTTCAGGGGACACTGGTATCATCTTATTATATTCAAGTCGAGCAGCCGGAGATTGGACTCCCACTGAGACGAACTTGCTGTTACTCACCGCCTGAAAGAGGTGGGAGTCTTCTCGACTGAGATAAAAAAAGAATGCAGGAGATGGGACTTGAACCCACACGATCTTGCGACCACAGGCACCTGAAGCCTGCGCGTCTGCCAATTCCGCCACTCCTGCATTTCATATCTTTCAGTCGCTCTTTGCGACTGCCTGATTATAATACCTCATTCCATTTGGAATGTCAACATCTTTTTTTATTTTTTTTAGATTTTATTGTTTTATTTTTATGGGATGGCAATAAACCAGACAAAAGCCACAGGCCGGTCCCAGCAATAATACAGACATCAGACAGATTAAAGACTATTTTTTGCAATTTCTTATGACTGGTACGAAAGCTGATATAATCTGTCACATACCCTTTTTCGCACCGATCCATATAATTAGACAGACCTCCGCCCATAACCATACCAAGACCAATTCTGCTAATCATAGGCTTCTGCTGAATATTCTGCCGCAGATATTCTCCTGCAGCAGCCCCTAAGGCTGCTGCGGAAATACCCTGACAGTTCTTTTGATCTTTCGGTCCTATACCAAGGGCCATACCTTCATTGTGACAGTTACACAGATATATCCTTCCACCAGGAATTTCCTTTCTGGTGCCCTGAAGGATATTGCTGTCCACCTGTTCCTTTATTTTTTTATCCAGCAGGTAGATCCATGCTGTAAGTCCAAGTCCTGTCATATCTGTCCTCTTCCCCATAACTGTCCATACATCTTATGAAACGAAGGAGTGTATCTCTTACTCCTGGGTATCCTCTGAAGAAGTCTCTGCTTCCGGTGCGCTTTCATCAGTTACATCCTCAGAAGTCACTGCTGCTGGCTCTTCTCCAAGTGTATCATCTTCTGCAACTGTTTCTGTTGCTTCTTCTGCTGTAGCCTCAGCAACAACTTCCTCTTTCGGCTCCGGATTAGGGCATGCAGTTCCACAGAATGGGCAGAAAGACACATCCTTCTCCACTGCCCGCTTACAGGATGGGCAAATCTTGCGTCCTTTCAGATCTGCTGCAGCATCCTTGTACTCTGCGATAGCATCCATATGCTGACGAATCTCCTGACAAAGATTCTGAAGCTCTTCGTCCATCTGGACACCTCCGCTATAACGGCTGAAAACAAGATTACCAATATCACATTTCAGCTTCTCCACCATATGTTCCTCACTGGACACCTTACTCTGAATTTTCTGTGTCTCATAAATCTGTCCAGCCTTCTTGCTAAGATCCTTAGTTGTTCTTGTCAATGTTTCACTTAAACCATCAAAAAAGCCTTTTCTCATAACGCATTTCTCCTTTTCTTTTATTTGCTGCATGAATATATGTTAGATATTGGGGCAAAAAAGCCCCAACCAGTTGCCGTCTCAGGCCAGCAACGGCACTTCCTGCCCTCTTAAGAGGATTCTTGGTCCTCCGTTACCGTCTATATATTCTTTTGTAATGATCACCTGACCAATACTGTCATCCTTAGGGATCTCATACATGATATCCAGCATATATTCTTCAAGAATGGCACGAAGCCCTCTGGCTCCTGTATTACGTTCCATGGCTCTGGCTGCAATAGAATGCAGTGCTCCATCCTCAAACTCCAGACGAACCTCATCCATGGCAAGAAGCTTCTTATACTGCTTCAGTATGGCATTCTTAGGCTCCTGCAGGATCTCTACCAGCATGTCCTCATTCAGTCCATCCAATGTAAAGATTACCGGAAGTCGGCCGATAAATTCAGGGATCATCCCGAAATTGCGAATGTCCTCTACTGTTACTTTTGAAAGTATATGCGGATCTCTATCGTATTTATCCTTCAAATCTGCATAAAATCCAATGGATGCCTGCTTATTCAGCCTTTCCTTGATGATCTCGTCCAGATCTGGAAATGCACCGCCGCATATAAACAGGATATTCCTGGTATCTACAGTCACCATAGGCACCATGGCATTCTTGCTGTTGGCTCCTACCGGCACCTCTACCTGGCTGCCTTCCAGCAGCTTCAGAAGTCCCTGCTGGACAGCCTCTCCGCTTACATCCCTTTGGTTTGCGTTCTTTTTCTTTGCGATCTTGTCTATCTCATCTATAAAAATAATACCATGCTCTGCCCGTTCTACGTCATTGTCTGCTGCTGCCAAAAGCTTGGATACAACGCTCTCAATATCGTCTCCAATATATCCTGCCTCTGTCAAAGATGTAGCGTCTGCAATAGCAAGGGGTACGTCCAGAAGTCTGGCCAGTGTCTTTACAAGATACGTCTTACCACAGCCGGTAGGCCCGATCATCAGCATGTTGGACTTCTCGATCTCCACATCATCTTTCATGTCTGATGCCACTCTTTTATAATGGTTATACACAGCCACTGACATAACTTTCTTTGCTTTTTCCTGGCCGATCACATATTCATCCAGAGTGGCTTTGATCTTATGTGGTGCAGGGATCTTCTTCAGATCCAGCACAGGTTTTGCTTCCTGGGCTGCCTTTTTCTTACGGATCTTTTTTGGCTGTGGTCCCATGTTCAGGTTCCCCAGGTCGATCATACTGACGCCTGGCATATTCAGCAGGTCGCCGTAATTCATGTTGCTGTTGTTGATCTGGCTGTTCATAGTGTTAAAGCTTTTCTGCATACAGTCTGTGCAGATATGTATATCATTCGGAAGTTCGATCATCTTCCCTGCCTGACTTTCCGGACGGCGGCACAGGAAGCAGAAGTGCTCGTATCCGTCTTCCTGGTGGTCTGCATCATCCCCTGCACCAGCTGCAGATGAATCAGCTGTTGTGGATGGATCCGTTGTGTCTGCTGCTGTATCTTTCTCTCCGGCAGTATCTACTTCTCTGAAATCTTCGTAATCGTCAATATGCTGTGACATATTATTTCCTTTCTGTTGTTGTATTCCATTTGGATTATAGCACATATTTTCACACTATTGAAATAAAGTTTTTATAAAGTCTTTTTCATACATTCTACTGCAGGATGCAGGAAGAGCTGCCGTAACGTATCTGAAACTCAGATCCGCCAACGCAGCTCTCATGAAATGTCCTATAGGTAAGATTTTGATGTCAAAACACCAGAGGCCATATCAGGCATTATTATGTCCCTGGTTGTCTCTGGATGCAAGGGTAACGCTGATGGTCTGTTCTTTATATTCGCCATCATCCGGCCGTGCAACCACCACATCTATCGTTTCTCCGGCAGTATAATAAGACAGCTTCTCCACCAGATCTGAGCGTCCGCTCACTGTTTGTCCGTCAAATTTTACAATAATGTCGTTTTTCTGGATACCTGCCTGCTCCGCTGCGCCGCCTGGTGTAACTCTCATAACAAAAGCACCGGATGGCATATTGTACATCTGGATGGCACCTGCAGTAAGATCTGTCACCTCCACATCCAGATATCCGGCTTTGGAGGAACCGGACACCTTATCCCTTGTCTTCCGGTTCATAAGATCTTCTAAGATGGGCTGAGCCTCGGAAATAGGAATAGCGTACCCTGTACCTTCCACATCACTGGATGCATATTTTGCACAGTTGATCCCGATCAGTTCGCCCTTCATATTCAAGAGGGCACCACCGCTGTTACCAGGATTGATAGCTGCATCTGTCTGGATCAAATTGGAAGCGGTGCTTCCTCCTTCCAAGGTAATGGTACGATTCAGGGCACTTACCCATCCGGAAGTGACTGTCTGACCATAACCAAGGGCATTTCCTATGGCAACTACCTGCTCTCCTACCACAAGATCATCAGAACTGCCTAACTGTGCAATCTTGATCTCACTCATAGTATCTTCTGGGATATCCTTTTTCTCTACAGCAATCACTGCCAAGTCATTAGTTTCATCGGTTCCTTTAATCTTTGCAGAGACAGCATCGTCAATATTAATATCTCCGTCACCGCTGGCTACATTCCTTGTCTCTTTTTCTGCATTCACCACATCATCCCCGATAAAGCACACACTCAAGGTAGTAGCCCCCTCGATCACATGATTGTTGGTAGCGATCAGAAGCTCATCATCATTTTCTCCTACAATGATCCCTGACCCACTGCCTGTGCTTGGATATTCCATGCCATATCCAAAAAAGCTGGTAATCTCCTGAATGCTTACAGACGTAATAGCAACCACTGAAGGCATGGTAGCTTTTGCTACGGCTGCCACTGTGCCTTTTTCATTAGCTGTATCCTGCACTGAGGAAGTATCTGTGGTATTGTCTGAAGCTGCCACTGTCTCCGGAACTGATTCTGTAGTGGATACTTTTGTATCTGTGGCAGATGCTGTGCCAAAATATTTCTGAGACAGGATATTGGTTGCCTGAAAAACAGTTCCTGCTACCAGTCCGAATATCACTGCCAGTACTATCGTAGCTGCCAGCTTTTTCTTAAAAGGTACTGGCTTTCTGTCTTTGTCTTCTAACGTAACTTTCACCTTGCTGGTGTCTTCTTCATCCTGATCTTCTCTGGTCGTTTGCTGTTCTTCATGGAACCGATACTGTCCATATTGTGGTCTTGTATAGTGATAGGTTACATCCCCGGAGCTGTCATTTACTGTATTTTCCTGGGAATCTGTCCCCCGGCTTTTCTCCTCGTCCATATCCATCTGCTCCCTTCTGTCTTTCTCGCTATGGTAAAATAATCCCCAAGTCGTTTCCCCGTCCTTGCGTAATCACAAGTGGGTTCAGACCTTTTGACACTGTAATCATTACATAAAAAAAGTGTAACAATGAAATGTGTTTAATTTGTGATGGATATTTAAAAAAACAGTGACAGAAACCAACTATTCTTTTCTTTTCCAATATTCCCGATTCATTGTGCACTTAAGAACCGTTTTGGGCGACAGTTTTATATATCCCTTTCCCATTTTGTACCCCAGGTACTTGCTGCCACTTTGGAGCACCAGCTGCGGAATCAGCCATATATGTCCGCTTTTCAGAAGATAACCCAAAGTCTGCTTTACCAGCTTCATCCCCTCCCCTTCGGAAGGAACAGAGTCGAAGATCTCCGGATGCTCTGCCTGGGACACGCCCAGATCAAAATTTCTATGGAACTGCTGGCTACAGGAATAATTATGAGAATGGTACACACAGGCATCTGCCTGATATGCGATTCCATATCCTTTTTTAGCCATATTGCCTGCATAGATCATATCTTCATTAAAAATGGCCCGATCCACGAATCCACCTACTTCTTTGTAAATCTCCTTATTGTAAGCTGCACATACATTGGAGCAAAAATATGTCTTGATCCCGTATATGCCTGTATCCTTCTCCCATTTTACAGAAGAAACCGATGGATAATTAAAAGATCTGGTATAGCATTCTATAAAGCGGCAGTCCTGTTTGGGCAGCTGTCTTGCATATGCTGCCCCCACCTTTTCATCTGCTTCAAGAGGCTTTAAAAGATGCTCCACCAGGTATTCATCTGCCGGAAGGGCGTCCTGGGTCATAAAGATCATAAAATCAGCCAAAGACAGCTCTGCCGCCTTTTTCCTGGTGCCGCCATGATCAAAGTCAGACTTTTGAAGATGGTAAACCTGCAGCTGGCTGAACTCCTTTTCCCATTCCGGCTTCCAGCCGCTTTCTTCTGTATTCATCACAAGTATTCTGTGAATCGGTCTGGTCTGCTGATCCAGCCTTTTCAGAAGCTGATAAAAATCCTTTCCCGGATGGTACGTGGGAATGATCACATCTACATTTTTCATTCTTTTTCCTTTCCCATTGAATTGAAATAAAAAGGGCTGCTGCATAAATACACTTGTCAGGAATAATATACTGCCTTTTAGGAATATATATTCATTCACTGCAGATGCTTTATGCAACAGCCTACTTTATCTGTTAAGCGCCTTCCACGCTTTCATAATCAACGATCACATCATCCTGGATCACATCACCGCCGCCGGCATCTCCACCGCTGGTATCTCCTCCACCGCTGACATCACCGCCGCCACTGGCATCTCCTCCACCGGTAGTATCTCCGCCGGTGCCAGGATCTACATAGTCACCGCCTGTATTGCCTCCACCGGTAGTATCTCCGCCGCCGGTAGTATCTCCACCGCCGGTTCCAGGATCCACATAATCACCGCCTGTATTACCGCCGCCGCTGGTATCTCCTCCACCGGTAGTATCTCCGCCGGTGCCGGGATCTACATAATCACCGCCGGTGCTGCCATTATCACCACCACCGGAACTGTCTCCTCCGCCAGTAGTTCCTCCATTATTTGGATCCGAATAGCCGCCGTTTCCGTTATCCCAGGCATTGCCGCCGCTACCGTCATCCTGCCAGAAGAATTCATTATTTCCGCTGCCGTCATCCTCACTGACTGCAGGAGCCTCATCCTGAAGCTTGTCAGCGCCTCCTACGATATCAATGATCTTGGCACTTGCATCAAGAATATTCTGTGAAGGTGTATAATTCTCGGAAGAACCATACAGGAACTCATGAAGCTGCTTTACATTGGACTCCAGGGAATCCGCCACAATAATACTTCCTCTTACATTGGAGAACTTATAATTAAGCGGGAAACCTGTAGTCTGATCCACATGATATCCAAGAAGTGTTGGAATCATATTCAGGATCTCGGTCTTGGTAAGAGATGTTTCCACCATTGGGAACACCTCATCCATAATATTGAAAATAGTAGTCAGACCGGCTTTCTTCAGCTTCTGGGTCAACATCTGAATCACCTTACGCTGACGCTCTGTACGTCCCATATCCAGGCTGGCTGTATAGCGGATACGGCAGTAAGAAGTAACCTGCACACCATTCAAATGGTAAATATTATAAATAGCTTCCTCATCTTCAGGCTTAGGATCCGGAAGTTCTACCGGTGTATATTCCTTATCTGTTTCCTCTGATGTTTCTTTACAGTAACTGTTCATATGAACCATCTCTGCATAGGAAAGAGGGATCTCCAGGCCGCCAACTGCGTCCACTGCTGCAGTCAGTGCATTAAAATCTACAGTAGCATAATCCGTAATATTCAGATCCAGGTTGGTATTCAGCATGGAAATAGCCTGCTCCGGACCACCGTATGCATAAGCTGCATTTGCCTTGGCATAAGTACCATTGCCAATATTCAGAAGTGTATCACGGTAAATAGATACCAGACGTACCTCCTGTGTATCATTGTTAATGCTGGCAATGATCATGGTATCGCTGTTCTCAGAACCCAAAGAAGCATTCTTAGATCTGTGGTCAATACCGAACAGTGCATATGTTCTGTAGCCTGTCATCTTGGGAGCTGTATCATTAGTAACTATCTTAGAATCATCGAAAGCTGCCCGTTCGCCGGAAGATTCTGTTACTTTGTTCTTTACAAGCTTGTCCATCCTGGCTGAAATCTGTCCATACACATACAGTCCGCCAATAAACAGCAGAAGAACAATGATCTCAATTGCGAAGAGGATTCTCTTCTTCTTTTTTCCTTTTCCTGCCATACTCTTTTCCCTTCTTGGTTATTCTGCATCCCTTAGTATTCTCTGTTAGTATGCATTTTTATTAATAAATCCCTTAAAAAATGTAAGGAACAATATTTTGATATCAAAGCTAACGGTCCAGTTCTCAATGTAATATAAGTCACACTCAATCCTTTTACGGATGGATGTATCTCCCCTGTAGCCGTTTACCTGTGCCCATCCGGTCAGTCCCGGACGTACCTGGTGCTTCACCATATATCTGGGAATTTCTTCCCTGAACTTCTCCACAAAGAAAGGCCTCTCGGGCCTTGGGCCTACCAGGCTCATATCCCCTTTCAGGATATTGAACAGCTGGGGCAGCTCATCTATGCTTGTTCGTCTCATGAATTTACCAATGCCGGTAACTCTGGGATCATTCTTCACTGTCCAGGCTTTCTTCTCTTCTGACTCCGGCTGTACCTCCATGGATCTGAACTTATACATCCAGAATGTCTTATTGTGAAGCCCTACCCGCTCCTGCTTATAGATCAGCGGTCCCCTGGATGTGGCCTTGATCAGTATGCACATCAGCAACATCACAGGAGAAGCAACAATAATAGCTGCAATAGAGCCCAGAACATCCATGATCCTCTTTACCATTGCATTAAAAGTGTTGCTTAGCGGCACATAACGTATATTGATCACCGGAAGTCCCAGTATATCTTCTGTATATGGCTTGGTGGGTATAATGGTACTGTAGTCCGGAATAAATTTGGTATGAACTCCTGACTTCTCACACATGGCAACGATCTGCTCCAGCCGGTAATACTCAGAAAGGCCAAGAGTAATCGCAATCTCGTCCAGTCTGTTTGCAGGCAGTATCACCATCAGGTTTGCGATCCTTCCAATGACTTTGATCCCTTTGTAAACAGTACCTGCTTCTACGTTGTCATCCAGAATCCCCCGCACAATATAACCCCACTGAGGATTTTGCTGGATACGGTCAATGTATTCTTCTGCTGCGCGGCTGTATCCCACAAGCAGCACCTGTTTCTGATTCAAGCCTTTCTTACGCATGTTGCGCAGGATATAATATACTGCCATCCTGGCACTAAAATCCAGGAAAATATTGATGCAGTAAAACATGATCAGCATGGAACGGGAAATATCCCCTTCCTCAATATAATACAGTACAAATGTGGTCAGAAGAATACCAAGAGTGTTGGCCTTGATCACACTGGCAAGCACAAGACGCCTGCCCTGCATACGCATTGGCTCATAAAGAGAAAATGCATGATACATCATCAGGTATGCCGGAACAATAAAAAGCAGTGCGAACATGTACTGTTCAAAGGATCGGGTACGCACTGCTGTCGCTGCAAAGGGGCCTATAAATCGTAATGCCCAGGCAAAAATATACGCCAGGATAATCATACAGGCATCTATTGCCACATGGAGAAGACTGAAATTTTTCTGGTTGTCCTTAATCAATTCCTGTCACCTCATTTTTTCGCTCTACTTATCTTATAATAGATGCAACATAATTGCAATAAAATCTTGAAATACAATTTATAAAAATTTCATGAAAAAGGATAACTATTCAACAGATAGTAACGGTGAGGATACCGAACAGTTACGAAGCAGTTAAGTTTTCCCTTATTTATCCACGGAACCTGCGTATGATGTTTACCCATAATTCCAGTTGTATCTTCAGATAATTTGGCAGATTCTTTATGGAAAAACGTACTTTACGGTCTTTCTTGCTGATCTGGAAACCATTCTTGATCCCTGCCAGATATTCCCGTCCCATACCTTTTAAGGTAAAAAACAGGATCTTTACCACAAAGCCCGGGATCATAAAAGGAAGATTCAGAATAATCTGCAGAACCGGCATATTTTTATAGATCAGATAAATATTATTTCTTGATGAATATCTTGTTTTGAACTGATTATACCTGGAACCGCTGGTGCCGCTGCCTACATGGTAGACCACTGCCTTTGGTGCATACCAGTTCTCATAGCCCATGATCCTTGCACGGTAGCACACATCCAGATCCTCCAGATATGCAAAATGCTCTTCATCAAAATATCCGGTCTTATCCAGGAATTCCCTTCTGTAAATGGCAGCTCCGGCACAGGTAGCAAACACCTGCTCCTCCTGATCATAAGTATGGATACTCTTGCCCTTTCCTCTTGCAAAAGCCCAGCCAAGCGCACAATAATAATTGCCTGCGTCATCCAGCTTGTCCCGGTCATTAAACTGAACCATTTTGCCTGCACAGGAAAAAGCATTGCTATGCCTTTTGATGGCAGACAGCATCTCATTTACAAAATCCTTTTCAACTTCTGTATCATTATTCAAAAGCAGCACATATTCTGCTGCAGACGCTTTTATCCCTTCATTGACAGCACGGCTGAACCCATAATTATCTGGAAGCTCGATCACCCGTACCCAGGGATAACTGGCTGCTGCAAAGGATGTACTTCCGTCAGCAGAACCATTATCCACCAGGATCACCTCAAAATCCCGGAATGTCTGGCATTCCAGGCTTGACAATACACCATCCAGATATGCCATCCCATTATAATTGGGTATTACCACTGAAACTTCAACTTCCTGCATGTATTCCTCCTTATTGCCCTTTCCTGTTCTTCATCCCCGGAAGTGGTTTCAGGGAATAGTTCCACTTTGTAAGAGACAGATTCTTATTGTAATAAGGATCCCCCTTTTTCAGGATCTGGATCCAGTGGCTTCTCATATATTCGATCTCAGTCTGAAAGCGCCTTACTTTGTCTTTACTGTCCTCCAGACCTCTTGTTTTGGACTCCATATGATAAAGCTTTGCATAAGGATCATACACCACCAGGTATCCTTCCCTGCGTATTTTCAAACAAAGATCCACATCATTAAAAGCTACCGCAAGTTCCTTTGTAAAACCGCCAGCCTTTTCAAAAGCATCTCTTTTTACCATCATGCAGGCTGCCGTCACTGCACTCATGTCCTGAAGAAGAGATGCTTTATGCAGATATCCTGTCCTCTCGGCTGGCATATCTACAAACATATGGCCTGCAATGCCTCCCATACCTACCACACAGCCTGCATGCTGGATGGTATTATCCGGATAAAGAAGCTTCACGCCTACAGCTCCCACTTCCCGTCTCTGGCAGACACCCAGCATTTCCTCCATCCAATCCGGTGTGATCACTGTAATGTCATTATTCAGGAAAAGGAAATAATCCCCTCTGGCATTTTTTGCTCCAAAATCATTAATAGCTGAATAATTGAAAACTCCATTCCAGTGCAGGATCCTTACATCCGGCTCCTTTGACAGCTGCTTATAGTATTCAAATATCTCATCAGTGGTACTGTTATTCTCAACGATCAGGATCTCATAATGCTTATAAGAGGTATTCTCACGGATAGACCGGATACAGGCCTGAAGCGTATCCTTTTCATCCTTATTGGGAATGATCACAGACACAAGGGGAGAACCCTGTACCGGGTACTTCACTCTGTAGAAACCCAGATCCTTGGTATGGCTTACCACACCCGGCGTGCCGGTTCTTTCAAGGTGAGCCTCAATCGCCCGTTTGCCTGCATCAAAGGCATACATCTTACTTGCAGGATTGTCAGCAGTAGATGCTTTATGTGTCCTCCAGTGATATAAAATCTCCGGTACATGCGCCACACAGCCTGCAGCCTCCACACATCGGAAAATAAAATCATAATCCTGGGCACCATCGTATTCCCTGCGAAATCCGCCAACCTTCTCCATAATAGCCCGGGATACAGTAAAAAAATGGCAGATATAATTATTGGAGCGTAAAAGATCCAGGTTAAAATCCGGCTTCAGATGAGGCTGAAAATGTTCCTTCAGATCCATGGTCACCTTATCTTCGTCTGTATATACAACCTCTGGTCTGGGATCTGTATTGAGAGCCTGTACCACTTCAAACAAAGCATTGGGAGCCAGCAGATCATCATGATCCATCAGTCCGATATAGTCGCCCTGTGCCATTTCAAAAGCGGCATTTGTATTTTCTGCGATCCCCAGGTTGGCCTTCAATGGCTGCCAGCGTATCCTCGGATCCTGTGTCTGGTATCCATCCAGGATCTGACACATCTCCTTGTCCTCTGGGCTGCCATTTGCAATGCAAAGCTCCCAGTTAGCATAAGTCTGTGCAAGGACCGACTCCAGCATCTGTTTTAAAAAGACAGACGGTGTACGGTAAGCAGGTACTACTACACTGATCTTAGGCGCATAGGCAAAAGAATGCTTTCTCTGCTTCTCCAGCGCTGTCTCATCTGGAATATATGCTTCATACCAGGGATCGTAAGGAACCTCCTCAGGCTCAAACCGTTCGTGAAGACGGATCCAGAACTCCCTGGGGCCATAATGCTTCAGATAGCGAAACCCTTTCTGGATGGTATAGGGAGACAGCTTCTTCAGAAGACGCCCCCATTGGATCTTCATCCCTGATGATTTTTGTTTACTCATATTTTCTTTTTACCTCTGTTTTATTATTACTGTCCATTTTAACATTCTACTATATTTTTTGCAAGAAATGGAGTAAATGTGATATACTATTTCTGATTGCAGATATGCTATGATAAAAATATTAAGCTGTAAATGTCTGAAACAGCTGACAAATAATAAAAATACAACAGGAGATAATCTATACAATGAAAAAGCAAAAGAAATCCCCCTGCAGAAAACGGACTGTTTTTTCCCTTCTGCTCTCTGCCGGGCTGTCTGCTTCCCTGATCCTGGGGAGCCCTGCATTTGCAGAAGAGGCTGCTACAGATACTGCCGCCTCAAGTATCACCACCAACCAGATTTCAGGATGGCCCCAAGGGCCTGAGATCACTTCCGAAGCCGCTGTGATCCTTGAAGACAGTACCGGTACTACCCTGTACGCCAAGAATATGGATGAGGTTCTTTATCCCGGGAGCACTGTCAAGATCATGACCTGTCTTCTTGCTTTAGAGAACAGTAATCTTACAGATGAAGTGACCATGACAGCTACCGGCGTTTCCGGTGTTACCGATGGAGGTGCCAATATTTCTGCACAGCTGGACGAAGTTTTTACCATGGAACAATGCCTGTATGCCATCATGGTTGCCTCTGCCAATGATATCGCCCTTCAGGTTGCAGAACATATAGGCGGGTCCGTTGAAAACTTTGTTGCCATGATGAATACCAGGGCTGCCCAGCTTGGCTGTACCAACACAGTGTTCACCAACCCTACCGGGCTTCCTGATGAGAATCAGCATACCACAGCCCATGATATGGCATTGATCATGAAGGCAGCTACAGAGAATCCTTCCTTTTCTCCTATTGCCAGCGCAAATACCTACACCATTCCGGCAACCAATGTATCCGGCGGAGCCAGATCACTTACCAGTAAATTCACCATGACCAACAACAGTTCAGATGCTTACTACCAGGGCTGTCTTGGCGGCAAGGAAGGATTTACAGAAGCTTCCCAAAGCACGCTTGTATGCAGTGCACAGCGTAATGATGTCACATTGATCTGCGTTATTTTAAAAGGAGCCTCCAGCCAGACAGATGATGAAGCCATCACTCTTCTGGATTATGGATTTTCCAATTTCCAGCTTCTTACCTTAGGTCAGGATGATTTTTCCCTGATGTCCGGAGGTCAGGTGATCGTACCTGCCGGTGCCTCAGCGGACAGCCTGACGATCCAGGACACACCTGCAGGCGACCAGGTGAACCGCACTTACTTCTACAGCGGTGTGCAGGTTGGTACTGCTGTGATGGAGCCGGAACAGGAACAGGACACCTCTCTTTATACCAACGGACAGGCGAATATGGAAGCCGCAAAGGCCTATTCCCAGTCCACCTCCTATGTGCCTTATGCAGTGATCGGAGGCGTGGCATTCCTGATCCTTCTTCTGTTATTTATTAAAATGATCAAGATCATCAAGTCCTGATATCAGGGTGCAAAAGTGTAAGCCCCTGTGCCTGTTCAATCAGTAAAGGATGCATCATAAAGCGAATATATCCACCATAATAAAAGCCAGCCGAAACACGATCGGCTGGCTTTCATATACGGTGGATATATCTGTTTAATGATTATTCTGCATCCTCTGTATCTTCTGCTGCATTCTCGGTATCTTCTGCCTCATCTTCAGCAACCTCTACAGGAAGCTTGTTGTCATCATTCATCTCCTCCGGATTGCTTACGCTTACTATATGATCATACCATTTGCCCTTAGTACCGATAATAGCAAGGTCAAAATCCTGATCAAGAGCCTCTACAGGAACATCAAAGCCATACACTTCATCTGATAAACCATCCTTATAGGTAACCGTATCTGTGGTAGGCTGAAGCAGCTCTGCGTCATCCTTCTGTGCATCCTCAGCAAGCCCTGGGAAAAGATTCACAATGTTCTTGGATACAAGAGAGATATGAAGGGTCATTTTGCCGTCTTCTACAGTAAGCTGGCCTTTGCCCTCGCATGCCTCATTTGTGTGGAACATGCTGCTGTCTGTATTAAAGTCAACAATGTAAACTCCATCCTCCAGATCCTGTGTATCGGATGCTTCTTCTTTGGTGTCTGCTGCCTCTGCCCATACCGGCAGTGTCATAGGAACTGTCATAGCAGAAATACTTAATGCTGATACTAAAATGGCTAATGAACGCTTCATAACTTTCTTTTCTCCTTTATGGTGATGTGGTCAAATGGCCACATGTCCGTTTATTTTGCTAAGCTGTCGATAGCTGCTTTTGTATGCTCTACATACAGCTGTTCTACTGCATCGATTCTTCCAAGTCCTTCGATCTGGCAGTCTACGCTGTCAAATTCTCCGGATGCCTCAAACATGCTCTTCCAGGAATCGTCGTCATCTCCAGCCATATCATTGTTTGCATGATCACCTGCAACAACCATCAGCGGACGAAGAACAACTTTCTTGAATCCAGCATCTTTTACTTTAGCGATTACAGCATCGCAGGCTGTGTCTTCCGGCTTACCCTCTACAGTACCGATGAATGCGTTTGTAAATCCAAGGTTCTCCATCTGTGTCTGCATCTGGTCATAAGTAACATTTGCTGTATGGGATGTTCCATGACCCATAAATACGAATGCTGTACCATCTTCAGCTGCAGCTTCCATACTGTCATAGCCTGCAGTCTTAACAGCCTCATCTGTGATAGCTTTCGCTACAGCTTCTTTGTCCTCATTGATCACTGTAGCATCATCTCCAACCTCACCCAGCATTGGCTCTGCAATAGCTACAGACTCGAATTTGTCTTTATATTCCTCAATAGCAGCTGTCATCTCATCATACTCTGCGCCATGCATCAGGTGTGTAGGCTGTACAACCAGATTCTTAACTCCGTTTGCAACTGCACGGTCAAGTGCCTGCTGCATATTATCGATATGCTCATCATCTCTTGCCTGTACATGGTTGATGATGATCTGAGCTGTAAATGCTCTTCTTACAGACCAGTCCGGATATGCTTCCTGAAGTGCATCCTCGATACCCTTGATATCCTGTGCACGGCTATCATTAAAAGAAGTACCAAAGCTTACAACCAGAAGCTCATTCTCACCGATCTCATCCTGGTTTCTCGGATCATCCTTGGAAGCGTCTCCTGTATCTCTTCCGAAATACTCAGGGCTTGCCTCTTCTCCCTCTACCAGTTCCTTCTGTGCATCTGTCAGTGCATCCCATGCTTCTTTTGCTTCTGTACACTGTGCATCTGTATCGTCTGTTCTCTCCTGTACGTAGATCGCATCAATAAGAGCTGCCACTTTATCTGCTGCCTCCTGGTCTGCGTCCTCAGCAGATGCATCATCTGTTTCCTCTGCATCGTCTGCTGCTTCTGCGTCGTCTGTTGCTTCTGCGTCGTCTGCTGCTTCTGTGTCGTCTGTTGTCTCTGCTGCGTCTTCTGTCTCTGCAAATGCTGCTGTTGCTGCACATGTCATACTTGCTGCCATAGATACAGACAGGATCAGTGCCATAATTGTTTTGCGCTTCATTATTTTTTCCTCTTTTTTTCGTATTTCCGGACGAACTATGCATAAAAACAGCGGTCACATTTCTGCGACCGCAATGCTTCTCATCAACACATTCGTTCCTTTTGCCAGATGCTTCTCCCTCTTCGCAGAAGTATACCGACAGTAAACTATATGATCATATAATGTTATGAGAATACTGGTTCTGTGTCCCGCAGATCCACAATCCCACGCAAAGGCAGTTCTCCTGACTTCGTTCTACACTGCTTCCCCTTCCCGGTCTCCCAGTGGGCTCTGAAGCAGCTCCCTTACACAGTGACGGCATCGTTCCGGATTCACACCGGATTCTCTTTTACGCATCATGAAATGATGCTACCTGTACGCTACAACTTTATACATATTCAATTCGGATATCTAATAGTTATCATATAATTGTGTCTTTTCTATGAACAAAAAATGTATATATAGTAAACATAAGATAGATAATCCAGAATGCCAGACTTAGCAGGATTCCTTCTTTCAGCAATGGTGCATGATAAGTAAGGGTAAGGGCATGATTTCCTTCTTTTACTTTACATGCAAGGAAGCCTAAGTCCCCTTTCTGCAGCTTTGTGTCTTCTCCATCGATCTTAAGGCTCCATCCATCCTCATAAGGAATCATAAAAAGTACATATCCATCTGAAGCCGCTTGGATACTGCCTGTTACCAGTGTGTCCTTCCGAGGAGCATCCAGCACAACCTTTGATCCCTTCTTTGCCTGGGATTTCCCAAGGCCTGCCGCACTTTCCCTGTCTTCTCCATCCTCCAGCACAATGGCATTACTTAAAAACTTCTTCCGGATCTTTTTATCCGCTTCCCGCAGGCTGTTTTCTGATACCGTTTCATCATAAAACCTTGCCACATCGCTTTCCCGTACATTTTGATACAGATACATACTGCCAAACTGACGGATCAGCGTATATTTGCTGCTATCCAGGCTGCTATTCTTGGAGATCAGGTATCTTACCCCTGTAAAGGCTGCAAACCAGTTGTTCATAGCATTATCCCAAAAGGTATACCTGTTCCGGTCTGCATAATAAAAGCTTGGGATACAGGTGTTTACAAAATCCTTTACATTGCTGTTCATTACAGAATTATAGGTGCTGACCCCTCTGTACCCCTGAGCCAGGGAATCCATGGAAATCGTCGCAGACGAAAAGTCCTTTTCCACCCTGTAAAAGCTTTTGTCTGTTTCCCTTAAAAATCCCAGAATGTCCTGGATGTCCTGACTGTAAAGCTCCCGGAAATATGCCTGGGGCTTGTCAATAAAATCTCTTGCCTGCTGCTCGGACGGATCCTCAACGATCTTCTCAAGATAATCATCCGTTACCTGCACCACTGTTTCTGCCGGTGTATCCTCTTTTTTCAGGGACATTCTGTCTTCATAGCCAACAGTTCCCTCACAGATCACATTCGCAGCCATAGCCAGTGCCAAAAGGCTAAAAAGCACCTGCTCCCCTTTTACTTTCAACCGGTTCACCAGCAAAAGTACAACTGCCATTACTGTTCCGGTTACAGCCGTGATCACTGCGTTCTGTCTGTATTCAGCAAAAAGACTGTCCTCATAGCCCATCCTGCAGGCTTTATACATAAAGATACAAACCAGAACCACACCTATAATGCTGGCTCTGCCGCCCTTTTTCAGATAATCCCAGGTCCAGGCTGCTGCCAGAAGAATCATAGGGAGCAGCAGGAAAGTATATCTGTATGTAACCGTAGCAAAAGCATTAAAGGCATAACCGCCTACAGGAAAGATCATCAGAAGCAACATAAACAAGGCTGCACCATAAGCAGTCCTTCTGGTACGCTTTGTCTCATTGCTTTTCCAGAACAAAAGCAGAAACTGCACTACCAGGAAAACTGCCAGAACAGAAACAAACAGCACCGGATCCTCATAATAATTCCAGAAGCCATAGTATTTCTTGTCTCCCAGTTCCTGCAGATTCTGGAAATTCGTGGAAAAAGGACGAAGCAGAAGGGTTTCATAATATTCCTGCTTATTCAGGGTAAAACACCTTTTTAAAAGATCTGCCAGGGTCCTCTTCTGCTCCACTCTGGATGTTACATTTAAAAGAATGGATGCCATAGGAAGAAAAACTGCAAAGCTCATCCCAAGTCCCAACAGCATAAGCAGGCAGCCGCCTGCAAATTTCCCCATCCTCTGCCGGATGGTAAGCCCATTCAGGGAGATTACCCGGAACAGTAGATACAGACCGGTTCCCGCCAGGCACATATATGTGAAATACACACTATAGATCCCACAAAAAAATACCATTACCGGAAACAGCTTCCATTTTTTCTCTTTTCTTAAAAATTTCTCGCAGAATAAAAGTAATAGTGGAAAATACACCGTTACCATTCCAAACTGGTAATGCTGTCCCCAAACAAGAAGATAACCGCTAAGTCCATAGGCAAAGCTGAATATAAATTTGCTCTGCCTGCTAAAGGAAAATTCTGACAGGAACCAGTAAAAAACCCAGCCTGCTGCCAGGATCCTTCCAATCTGTATCCATACCAGGAAAAACAGCATGTGTGCAGGTCCAAGGATCACTCCCAGGGCATACAGCACCATTAGGGACGGGTCAAACAGATTCAGGTTAAACATACTGGTTCCAAAGCCATTATTAAAATCCCACAGAGAAAAATTTCCTTCACGAAGATGATTGACTATGGTTGCATAATGCATGGTATACTGCTCCAGGGTATCTCCCCCTACATCGCTGAACACCAGCAACTCATTTCCGAAAATGTAATTTCTGTAAACGATCAGGCCGCTGACAAACAATACCAGCAGGAGCAGAAGTCTTGTCTTCTGCTCCCGGCTTATTCTATTTATAAGTTTTTTCATATCATTTAAATCCTCTTCAGGGAAAAATCCTGGCTCTTTAAAGTAAGATTTGGATTGTAGTAGGGATCTCCGTCACGAAGGATCTCCGGCCATTTTTTCTCAAACACAGCCATTTCCCTGTTAAATCTGGCCACCTTTTCAGGTGTGTCCTCAAGGCCTCTTGATTTTGACTCATAATGATACAGCTCTGCATAAGGATTGTATACGATCAGATAACCGGCCTTCCGCAGTTTCAGGCAGAAATCAATATCATTAAATGCAACTGCCAGATCTTCGCTTAAACCGCCCACCTTTTCAAAGGCTTCTTTTTTTACCATCATACAGGCTGCTGTAACAGCACTGTAATCCTGGGCACAGATGATCCTGTGGCAATAGCCTGTAGTCCCTCTTGGCTGCATCACAAAGCAGTGTCCTGCAATCCCGCCAAAGCCGATCACCACTCCTGCATGCTGGATGGTATCATCCTCATAGTAAAGTCTTGCGCCTACACCACCTACATCCGGACGCATACAATAGCCAAGCAATTCTTCCAGACAATCCGGGTTAATGATCTCCGTATCATTATTCAGAAGCAGAAAATATTCTCCTCTTGCATACTTTGCCCCAAAGTTATTGATCGCTGAGAAATTAAATGGACCATCCCAGTACACCACACGAGCCTTTGGATTTTCCTTTTCCAGATCTTTATAGTACTGGAAGGTAGCCGGATCTGTACTGTTGTTTTCAACAATCACATACTCATAGTTCTTATAAGTAGATTTACTGTCAATGGCATTCATGCACCGTTTCAGATCATCAATATGATCTTTATTAGGAATGATGATAGAGATCAACGGATCCCTGTCCCGAAGGAACCTGGTACGGTAAAGTCCAGGAAATTCTCCAGGAAATACCTGTGCCGAAATGCCGATACGTTCATAATGAGCCTCAATGGCCCTCTTCCCGGCTTCAAAAGCATAGCCTTTGCTTTCCGGATTCTCTGCTGTAGAGTCCTCATGGCATCTCCAGTGATACAGAATCTTAGGGATATGATAAATCTCCTGGTCCTTCACTGCCTCCACACACCGGAATACAAAATCGTAGTCCTGTGCCCCGTCATAAGCACTGCGAAGCATACCAACCTGATCCAGCAGCTCCCGCTTCACCACAAATAAATGGCAGATGTAATTGACTGTACAAAGAAGATCTGGGTTATAATCCGGCTTAAAATGAGGCTGAAAAAATTTGTGCCCATCCATGGACATTTTATCTTCGTCAGAATAAAGCACCCGTATTCCCGGATGTTCATTTAACGCCTTTACACAGGAAAACAACGCATGAGGAGTCAATTCGTCATCATGGTCTGCAAAAGCAATGAAATCTCCTTGTGCAACTGCCAGCGCCTGATTGGTATTTTCAGAAATCTGCAAGGGCTTTTCACTGAAAACGACCTTGATCCTTTCATCCTGGGCTGCCAGCTCCTGCAGCAGCTTCCTGATAGGAGAATCTGCCCCGCTTCCATCAGAGATGCAAAGCTGCCAGTTAGGATATGTCTGCTCTTTTACACATTCTGCCAGTCTGCGCAGATATTTTTCCGGTGTTTTGTAAGCAGGAACCACAATAGAGATCATTGGCTGGAAATCAAATTTTGTACGCCGCTCCTTTTCCAGTTCTCCCTTTGTGGGAAGATGCCTCTCGATCCATTTAGAATAAGGGATTTCCCTGGTGGAAACAGTTTTCACCTTAGATACTGTCTTATTCCATAACGCAGCAGGGCCTTGATATTTCAAATATTTCATGCCCTTTTTCGCATATTTTTCCACCTTATTTGCCAGGATCACCGGTTTTTGCAGATGCACTACATAAACTGACTTTTTGCCTTTACATTCAAAAACCAGATACATTACTTTACCAGAAAACCCGGTTATTTCTGCAAAAAACCCTGTTTTTCCAGGATCCTTTGCTTCCTCATAAAGCTGTTCCACATCCACCCGTGCAGTCCTTTGGATATCTGCCTGGACAGGCTTTTTGTTTTCATCAAAAATATGGACCGAAACCGGTCCGTCAGCAATGGTCCAGCCCCTTAAACGGACACAGCCTGCCTGCACCTTTTCCTCTTCCATATAATACTGTGGCTTTCCTCTTTTTTTCTCCAGATCCTTCACCGGAATGGAAAACCACAATTCCTTTTTATCTGGTGTGTCTGCATAGATCTTCAGCTTATGGTAGCCCTTCAGATCCTGTGGAAGCTGTATCGTTGCTGTGATCCGTTCTCCCCGGATCCTGTCTGGATCCTTGAAGCGCTCCATGGCGCTAACGATCTCTAGCTTCTGGATATCTGCCTTTAACTGGCTGTTATCCAGAAAAGCCAGCATTTTTCCTTCTTTGGGCCAGGTTCCCTGCAGAACATACCGTGTAGGATCCTGTAAATGGAACCGTTCTTTCGTTACCTCAAATATTTCCTTATACATTTTAAACCTCTCTTAAGGAACAGTCTCCTTCTGTCACTGATAAATTCGGGCTATAATAAGGATCTCCTTTGGCCAGCTCTTTTCCCCATTTTTTCTCAAAAAGCAGGGTTTCTTTCTTAAAGCGAAGCTGCTTCTCCGGTGTATCCTCCATGCCTCTGGACTTAGACTCGTAATGATACAGCTGTGCGTAAGGCGTAAATACTACCTTTTTCTTATGCTGTCCAAGCTTCATGCAGAAATCAATATCATTAAATGCAACTACAAACTCCGGATCAAAACCATCTACCAGCAGAAAATCCTCTTTCTTAACCAGCATACAGGCAGCTGTCACTGCGCTGTATTCCTGTACGCTTACCAATCGTCCCATATAGCCATCTGCACTGCCGGACGCCCTGCAGAAAATATGTCCTGCAATGCCTCCCAGGCCGATCACCACACCTGCATGTTGGATGGTATCATCTGGGTAAAACAGCTTTGCCCCTACCGCGCCTACGTCCTTCTGCTGACAAAGCATCAGCATTTCCTGGATCCAGTTGGGAGTAAGCACCTCCACGTCGTTGTTCAGAAATAGGAAATATTCCCCATTCGCCAGGGCTGCTGCAAAATTATTGATAGCAGAAAAATTAAAACCTTCTTTCCATGTGAGAAGCCTTACAAAAGAATACTTTCGGGTCATTTTCTCATAATATTCAAAGGTTTCCGGATGGTTGCTGTTATTTTCCACAACCAGTACTTCAAAATTTCGGTAGGTACTTTTCTTATCAATAGAAGAAATACACAGTTCCAGATCCTTTACATGATCTTTATTTGGTATGATAATGGAGATCAAGGGCTGTCCCTTTATCTTCACCTGGCTTCTGTACCAGCCTGGCCTCTTTGTCATCTCCACTTCTGCCTGGATCCCCATTCTTTTGTAATGTGCTTCCAGTGCTCTTTTCCCTGCTTCATAGGCATAAGCCTTGCTTGCAGGATCTGCTGCTGTAGACTCCATATGACACCTCCAATGATACAGTACCCTTGGAATGTGCACTATGTTTTCCGCCTTTTCGCAGCACCGCAAGATCAGGTCATAATCCTGTGCTCCATCATAATCTGATGAAAAAAGTCCAACCTGCTTTAACAATTCTTTCTTTACCACAAAAATGTGACAAATATAATTATTCTCCCTTAAACGGAAAAGATTATAATCCGGCTTAAAATTTGGTTCAAAATAATGGGCACCATCCATACTGATCTTATCTTCATCAGTGTACAGTGCATCTGCCGGACGATCACCTTTTTGAATACTTTCATTGATGGCTTTTACAATATGAAAAAGTGCATCCGGTGCTACCACATCGTCATGGTCTGCAAGAAGGATATAATCCCCTTTAGCCATTTTTACTGCCGCATTAGTATTCTCTGAAATACCCCCGTTCTTTTCCAGTTTTTTATAGCAGATCCTTAGATCCCTGCCATAATGCTTATGAATATAACTGGTAAGCTCATCTCCTGTACTTCCGTCCGCCAGGCAAAGCTGCCAGTTCTTGTAGGTTTGCTTTACGATAGAATCCACCGCCTCCTTCAGATAAGGTAATGGTGTATTATAAAGAGGGATCACAATACTGATCTTAGGTTCATAAGGAAAATGGGTTTTCCGCTGGGCCATCAGCTCTTTTCTCCCGGCTTTGTGACGCATCAGCCACTGCTCATAGTCTCCGGTCACGATTCCGGCTTTTGCATCCACATATTTCAAAAATCCACGGATTCCCTTCTTTCGCAGGCATTCCAGATTCTCTTTCCGATTTTCCCAGGCCAGCACCTTTTTACGTCTGCCGGCAGGTGAATTTTCCGCCTGAAGCTTTTTCAGGTCGATTTCCACTTGTTTTCGGATCTCTTCCCTGCCTGTATTCCCAATGAAAACCAACACCAGCCTGCCTCCGGCCACATCTGCCAGTTTGCCGCTGATCTGAAATCCCAGTTCTTTTTCTTTATATTCTGTGCCAAGCGCCAGACTTTCCACCACATCCGGCCTGCGTCCACGGCTCAGCTTCAAGGATACCGGATTCCCCTTACCGTCCTGAAGCAGGATCCGGTCAGTACCTTTCTGGCAAAGTACCCAGCCCTCTGCAGCGATCATGGTGCGGTACAGCACCTCCTGTCGGTCTATGTGTACCTCCATCATCTGATCCTTACAAAAATCATAAAGCTGCTGTGGATCTGTTTCCCACAAAATGGCTTTTTCTTTTCCATCTGTAACCACAAGCCTCAGCTTTTCATGCTTCTTTACAAGCGCTTCTGCATTGGGGATCCTTATTGTAAAACCGCATTGCTTTGTCCCTGATGTCTCCGGATATCCGGCTTCCACATCCGGTCTGGCAAAGCGCACCGGCTCCTCCATCGGGAGCTGCTCCCCTGCCGGATCTGTAAGAAGGAAACGTAAGGGCTGGCTGTCCCTTTGAAAGGCCCACCCTTCCAGAATCAGGGATTTTTCATTCTTCTCCTGGTATTTACGGTCATCTACACTCCACACTAACTGTTCCATCCGGTTACTCCTGCTTCTTTGATGAAGCCCCTTTTCCTTCCGGCTTCAGCTTTCTGTATAACTTCCATGCCTTTGTATTTTCCATTTCATGGATCTGGGCTTCTTTTTGCTTCAGCTGAGCCTTCAGATCCTGGATCTGAGCATTTTTTTCATTTTCTTCCCGTGCAAATCTGCTCCAGAATTCCTTTACTGCTTCCTGTTCCTTTAAGGCCTCCAGCTCCAGGGTGAGGATCTCTGCTTCCCTTGGCACATTTTCCAAAATGATCTGCGGATCTCCGCCGCCGAAATAGTAGCAGTGATCACCAAGTGCAAACCCATTGGTATGGAAGGCTGCCTTTCCCAGATCTCTCCACCGGATCCTGCAGATTTTAAAACCTCCCGGCACTTCACCAGGATCAAGACGCATCCGTCTTGTGCCTGCAGGTACAGGGATATCAATACATAGCCCTCTCCTGGTCATAGGATACTTAAAAGAGTCTCTTTCCTGAAAATCCTGTCCCCTGTCGAAAAATACCTGAAGCTTTCTCTCATCTCCACAGCCCCGGATCCTGTCATAATATTCCATCACATCCAGCTTGCCTGGAGAAATCTCATCATACAGAGACAGCATAGGGATATGCTTTCCGACCATGTATTTCTGGAAATGCTGCTCCATCTTCGCATATATTTCCTGTTCTTCCCGGCTGATCCCAGCCTTTTCATAAAGGTCTCTGTTTTTCAGCACATGACGCTTTCCGTCACTTTCCAGATAATAATGAAGCATACGATACATGATAAAGTGTGCAGGCACGCAAAAATCAAAGGTCCACTCGTAATCCAGCACCCAGTCCTTGCCTTTTCCAAGAAGGATATTGGCCGGAACCAGATCAATATCTGCAAGCCTGCCGCCCTTTAAGCCTTCTGGAAGCCCAGCCTGGCCAAACACCTGTATAAACTCCGGTGATTTCTTAAAATCCTGGCTGCCGTAAAGCCGTTCTGCCTTATGAAGATAAGTAAATAAAAGGCTTTCTGCCTCATCTAACTGTCCTTCTTTTAGAAGTGTATCCAGTTTCTCCTCCAGGGAAATCCCTTCCAGATATTCCAGTTTTACCCCATATGATACTTTTTCGCAGGAGTTGACATAAAGCTTTTCTTTTTCAAAAAGTGGGGCTAAAGCCTGTCCTTTATCATAAATATTACTTACATGAGCTTCTGCTTTTAACCCAGTCGGAAGCTTCTGTACATAACGGCTGCCATCTGGTTTCTGGCAGATCTGGGTAAGGATATTAAATCTTGGATCTCTTTCATTGGAATACTTGATATAGGCTGTCTCTGTTTCAAATTTATCCTGCCCGATCACTACCAGGAAGGAATTGGCAAACTGAGGATACAGATCATTATCCAAAATGGAATCATACACTGCTGATTCCTGAAAAAGTTCCATACGCAGCCTGTCAAAATTATATTCTGTACGATTCAGTTCCCCACGCCTTGGCAGTCTTCTGTCCGAATAAATGGTCATAGGGAATTTATAATCCGGGAATGGATAATACCAGGTACTTTCAAAGCCGCCTGCTTCCCGGAAGATCTTTTTCAGTTCTTTTACAGTAAAGGTCTTTACGCCCTTTGTGGATGGATACCCCTGGATTCCTTCAAATAAAGTACCAAAATGGTCTTCTGTACATCCAGCCCAGTACTTCAAACCAAAACGGTTCTCAATGGCGATCACGATCTTCCCGTCTGGCTTCAGATGCTTTCGGATAATCTTCAGGAAATCCACATAAGGATCCTGGCTCTGGATATAGGCCTCTCCATATTCAAATACACCGATCAAAGTAATATAATCATATTTCTCTGTCAGTTTCTTCTCCACATCCTGAAAATTTCCCACAAGAATCTTCAGCTTCTCACTGTCTCTGTGTCTCCACGCATTGATCTCACTGCGCTTCATGGACAGATCGATACAAGTCACTTCACCTGCTCCGCCAAGAAGGGCACCTGTAACAGCACCGCATCCGGAACCGATTTCCAGCACCTTTTCCTTGCCTGTAAAAGGCATCCAGCTAAGGATATTCTCTCTGATATGTGAAAAATGATAGAGAATGGGCCAACTTTTCTTTTCCCCGATCATCTTATTAAATCTGTCTGGACTTACATTTCTGGCAATCTCCAGCATTTCATCCTCAATAGCACCATCTGTATATAAATCCCTGCCCTGATAGCAGGTATCATCCAGGATCACATTACCGATCTTCCTCATATATCATCCTCCTGAACCGTTACAGTCGAATTCATATCAAAAAAGCCTACCGTATTCTTGGCAGAAATAACGGTAATATTGCACGCATCATACAATCTGTGGAACACCTTGAATTCCCCGTCCTTATAGCCGGTACAGCCAAAGGACAGAAGATATTCCCCACCCTGCAGATCCATTTTCTGTGTAAAGGTAACTGTGCAGCATCCTCCAGGAGCAGGTTCCGGCACTTCTGCTTTCTCAAAAAGGGTGTTGGTGCCTGTCAGCTCTGTTCCCCTAATATTCTTAAAGGTATAAGCCATGATCGGCTCCTGGATCTGCTCATTAAATCGAACCTTCATAAGGATCTGGAAGGTGCTTCCCTTTTCTATGGTATTGGTGAACATCCCCTTATCATCCTTAATTGCAAAATCCACGATCTCCGCCTGCTTGTCCCCATACTCCAGAGTATTAGGATTTGGCAGAAAATGTTCATGGCTGATGGACGCTACGGCTGCTTTTGCAAGGTCCTCGCCCCCATCTGTTTTTTGTTTCACAGGCTCCTGTCCTACCAGCAGCTGCTTGTACAGATCCACCATTTCCTTTGGTGAGCCTTCATCCAGCTTAACACCTTTGTTAAGAAGGATCACACGGTCACAATATTTGGACACGCTGCTTAAGTCATGGGTAACAAAAAGAATGGTTTTTCCCTGTTTCTTAAACTCTTCAAATTTATGATAGCATTTTGCCTGGAAAAATACATCACCAACAGACAGTGCCTCATCTACAATCAGGATCTCAGGATCGATATTGATGGCAACTGCAAAGGCAAGACGTACAAACATACCGCTGGAATAGGTTTTCACCGGCTGATGGATATAATCTCCGATATCTGCAAAAGCAAGGATATCATCCAGCTTTGCGTCGATCTCTTCCTCAGAAAAACCGATCATGGTACCGTTCAGATACACATTCTCAAGCCCGGAATATTCCATATTAAAACCGGCTCCCAGCTCCAGAAGGGCAGAAATACGTCCATTGACCTTCACTTCCCCTGTGGTAGGTGCCAGCACTCCTGTGATGATCTTAAGAATCGTGGACTTCCCGGAACCGTTCACTCCGATGATCCCTACACATTCTCCTTCGTGAATATTAAAATTCACATCATGAAGGGCATAATGCTCCCTGTATTTTTTCTTTCTGGACAGGCCAAGAGACTCTTTCAGACGGTCAGAGGGCTTGTCATACAGCTTATACATTTTTGATAAATGCTGGACTGAAATCACATTTTTATCACTCAAAACAGGTTGATTCCTTTCTATAGTACGTCTGCGAAATGGATCCGCAGTCTTTTAAATACCCAGTTTCCGAAGCAGAAACAAACCAGGGTAAAGAGCCAGAAATATAAGGTCCATAATGGTCTTTCAAAAAACCACCTTTTTACAACAAATGCATCCCTGTAACCGGAAACAATATAATACATAGGGTTCAGCTGAAGGATCTTCTGGATCAGCGGATGGTCCTTCAAAGCTGTATCTGCCACCCACATAATGGGTGTAAGCCATACGCCTACCTGCAGGCCGATGTTGATGATCTGGGTCAGGTCACGGAAAAATACCACCACTGCACAGCTAATGTAAACCAGGCTTAAGGACAATATAAATACACAAATACTGTAATACAGGATCTGCAGATAATACCAGTCCGGAAATCTTCCATAGAAGGCATACAAAATAATTGTAAAGACCACGAAAAAGCCGTGTACAAACAGTGCGGAAATGATCTTCACAACAGGAAGCACACTGATGTTAAAAACGACTTTTTTTACAAGGTAATTATATTCAAGAAGAGCGTTGGTCCCGCCTACTAGGGCATCCTGGAAAAAGAACCAGGGAACAATCCCAGCTACCAGATACAGTACAAAAGGAATCCCGATCCCATCTGTATTCTGGCGGAAGCCAACAGAAAATACAAACCAGTACACCATAATGGTAACAATGGGCTGCACAAATGCCCAGAAGGTTCCAAAATAGGAACCTGCGTATCTGGTCTTAAAATCATTTTTAGCCAGTTTCATAACCAGCCGGCGGTTTTTGTATACATCCGCCGGCAGGGAAAATATCGTCTTAAGCATTCATTCTCTCCTATCTATGGAACTCCTTAAAGCTCCCCCATTTCTGGTCTTTGTCAGAGAAAGTAAGCTCCATACCTTCAGGGATCGGCCATTCTACTCCAATATCCGGATCATTCCAGATCAGGCCGCCTTCGTCTCCCGGATGATAGAAGTCAGAGCATTTATAGGTGAACTCTGCACTTTCGGAAAGTACCAGAAATCCATGAGCAAATCCCTTTGGAATAAAGAACTGTTTTTTATTTTCTGCTGAAAGCACAACACCAAACCATTTGCCGTAGGTTTTGGAGCCTTCTCGTAAATCTACTGCCACATCAAACACTTCACCGTTTACCACACGAACCAGCTTATCCTGAGGATAATTGATCTGGAAATGAAGACCTCTTAATACTCCGTAGTGGGAACTGGACTGATTGTCCTGCACAAACTCCACATCAATCCCTGCTTCCTTGAAATCATTGTAATTGTAGGTTTCCATAAAATAACCACGGGCATCTCCAAAAACAGTTGGCTCGATTACCTTCAATCCTTCAATATCTCCACATGGTGTCACTTTGATCTTTCCCATTTTGATTTCCTTTCTGCCTTTTTTGGCTTTCCATTTTCTATATTTTGGTCACAAATCCAACTTGCTTAATACTCCTTAAAGGACTTCAGCTGCTCTGTAACATACTCCACATCCTTCATGTCCAGGTTGTAGAACATAGGCAGCCTTAACAGTTTCTCGCTTTCCTTTGTAGTATATCGGTCCTCTCCTGCAAAACGGCCAAACTTCTGTCCTGCCGGTGCTGTATGCAGAGGAATATAATGAAATACACTGCAGATACCTTTTTCCCGAAGATAATGGATCAGCTTAGTACGAACTTCCATATCCCGCACTTTCAAATAGTACATATGAGCATTATGGATACATCCTTCCGGTATCACAGGCCGTGTAATCTTGCCTTCTTTCTCAAGAGCTTCCAGCTCTCGATGATAATAATTCCAGATTTCCATCCTTTTATCCTGGATCTGGTCACAAACCTCCAGCTGTGCGTAAAGATAGGCTGCATTCAGTTCACTTGGAAGATAGGAGGAACCATAATCCATCCACCGGTATTTGTCCACCTGGCCTCTGAAAAACTTACTTCTGTCAGTTCCCTTTTCCCTGAGGATCTCTGCTTTTTCCTGATACTCGTCTTTATCAAATAAAATAGCGCCGCCCTCTCCCATGGTATAATTCTTTGTTTCATGGAAGCTATAGCAGCCAAAATCACCAATAGTTCCCAGTGCCATGCCCTTATAATAGGCATTTACGCCCTGGGCAGCATCCTCTACTACCTTCAGTCCATATTTGTGTGCGATCTGAAGAATCTTATCCATCTCACAGGACACTCCTGCATAATGGACCACTACGATTGCCTTTGTCTTCTCTGTAATGGCCGGCTCGATCAAATTCTCATCAATGTTCATGGTATCCGGACGGATATCCACAAATACGATCCTGGCGCCACGAAGTACAAACGCATCTGCTGTAGACACAAAGGTATATGCAGGCATGATCACCTCATCCCCGGGCTGTATATCGGACAGATAAGCAGCCATCTCCAGTGCATGGGTACAGGAAGTGGTAAGCATTACATGTGCTGTATGAAACCTTTCCTCCATCCATCTGGAGCACCGTTTGGTATATTCCCCGTCACCGCACAGCATGCCTCTTTGTACAGCATCCTGAATATATTCCATTTCTTTGCCTGTATAGGCAGGCCTGTTAAAATCAATCATCAGCTTTTCCATGTCCTTTTTTCTGTATAATTTCTGCCGGTTCCTGAGCATCTGACTTCTGAACACTTATCTTCTGAGCATCTGCCTTCTGAACATTTACTGTTTCCCGTATTACATACTGAGGAGTTTTATTCTGGTTCAGAATCATCTTACCGATATATTCTCCCATAACTCCAAGCATCAGAAATGTAATACCGAAGAAGATCAGCATGGCACACATCAGGGAAGACCAGCCCATAGCCACATCAGGATTGGACAGCTTCTGGATCAGCACAGCCACTGCCAGTATAAATCCGGTAAGGGAAAACAGAACTCCCATCACCTCTGCTGCCCGAAGAGGGATCACTGTATAATTCAGAAAAGACATAAACAAGCGGAACGCCTTTTTAAAATTATAATTGGAGCTTCCTTCTTCTCTTGAAAAATGCTGGATCTCAATATTGGCAATATTGGAAGTAGTTCGATAAAACAGGATCTGCAGGTAAAGATTGTAACCTTCATACTTCACGATCTCATCCCGCACATACCTGCGGCAGCACCAGTAATTGCTAGCCTCCAGTCCCTTAGGCCGCTCTACCATATGCCATACAATAAATGAAGCAATCTTGCTGGTCAGATTCTTCATGAAACTGAATTTTCTTTTCTTATATATTCCAAAGACTACATCATAGCCCTCTTCCATCGCCTTAATAAAGGCAGGGATCTGCGACGGGTGGGTCTGCATATCATCATCCATTCCCATGATATAATCCCCTTTTGCCTCATGAAGTCCTGCCATGATGGCATTATGCTGACCAAAATTCTTAGCCAGATTAATTCCCTTTACATTCGGATATTTGATGCCCAGCCTGCGGATAGCTTCAAAGGTATCATCCGGGGAACAATCATTCACCAGGATAAATTCACAGTCCAGTCCGGGGATCGTCCGAATCACCTCCATGCTCATCTCCACCACCTTCTCAATGGTATGGGCAGATCTGTAGCAGGGGATCACAATTGATAAAAGCATTTTTTCTCCTTTTATAATGAGAATACCAGGATCCCCACAAGGATCACCAGCAGTCCCAGAAGTTTTCTCTTGGTAAACCGTTCCTTCAACACCAGATATCCCATCAGGGACACAAATATATAGCTGCTGGACTCAATCACAGGCGACAGAGAAAGGGGTACTTTCTTTAATGCCACCATTGTAAGAAGTGTTGACAGGAACAAAAGTCCGTATCCTGTGATCACATAAGGATTCAGATATTCGTGAAGTCTGTCCCTGTATGTCTTATTGGCAGATATCTTCAGCAATATCTGGGAAAGGGATGCCACAAATACGGATACGATCAGAATACATATATAAATCTGCAGTTCATTCATCAGCAGTCACCACCAGGTAAATTCCTCCAAAAATGATCAGTGCCCCAAGGATCATATTCCAGGTGATCTTCTCACCAAAAATAAAGGTACCCCAGATCATCCCCCAGATCAAGCTTACCGGCTTATTAGCATAAGCCACCGTCAATGGCAGATGCTTCAGGATCTGCTGCCAGATCAGGGCATACAAAGCCATGATCAGAAGAACGCCTCCATACCATAAAGCAAAGCCGATCAAACTTTTCTGATTGGCTGCCATTTTGGAACATACACCGCTTAAAGAACTCATCAGAAGGCTTACATGCAGAACCAGAAAAAGTCCTGCTGTCTTTTGCTTTCCATTCTCTTTCATGCTATTTTCCCATAATTATTCCATAAATTCAATGTGTATTTTTGATAAAACTTCCTGAAGTCTCTTTCTGCATTCTGTAAGTATGCTGCCCTTCAGGATCACCTGCCCCAGCCTGTCCCTGCCATTACGATATCTGTGTATCTCTTCTCCAGGGCAAATGTTGAAAGAAAGATCCAGGATATCCCCGGATGGTGCATTGTCATTCCTGATCTCTTTTACGATCCCATCACGTAAAGATAACAGAGTATGTGACAAAACAGCAGGATGTTCTCCATCCAGATGGAACATCTCTTCAACTCCAAGATCCAGAGCCAGCCTTACAATGGCTTCATAATAATTTATACCAAAAAACTCTCCTACAATCTCCGGCAGACAAGTAGCTCCTGCCCTGGCAGTGATCTCGACCACATAAACCCTGCCATCCTTCCAGATCAGGTCACAATTCACAGGACAATTATCAAGTCCCAGGGCTTTTACTGCTTTGCCCACCTGCTCCCTGGCCTGCGCGCCAAGAGCTTCCTCTTCATCAAAAGGCACAGAATGTCCTACCGGTGTAGGCACTGCGCTGATGAAAGCTTCTGTATTATCCAGAAGGCAATACAAAAACTTTCCGTCCTTCAGCATAGCTTCTGCCCCAAATAAAGTGCCTTCTATAAATTCTTCTACAAGGCAGTAATCCTTCCCTGTAGCTTCCATAGTAAGCCTGTAATTGGCTCTTGCTTCTTCTTTTGTATTGCTGCGAAAAATCCCTCTGCTCCCCATCAGGTCTACTGCCTTCAGGATCACAGGAAAGGTAAGCTGGGAAAGGGCGGCTTCCAGTTCTTCCTCAGATCTTACACGGATATGCCGTGCTGTCTGTACCCCTGCCTTTACAAAGGCTTCTTTCATTTTCCATTTATCAGAGGCTGTCTGTGCAGGAATGGCTTTTGGCCCGGTAAGCCCCATAGCTTCACACACAGTCCCTATAGCCGGTACTCCTGTATCAAGACAACAGGTGGTGATCCCCTGGATCTGTGTGCGTCTTGCCTCTGCCAGCACTGCCTGTGGATCTGATATGTCTGTATAGGAACATTCGTCTGCTTCTGCAAAACCTGGCCAGCTGCCTGGTGTGCTGCAGACAATGGTATAAATCCCCAGCCTTTTCGCCGCCTGGATCAGTGGCATCTGAGAGTAACTGGCTCCCAGGATCATCAGTTTCTTCATGGAATCCCTACCTCTTCTTAAAAATCAGGGCATGAACCGCCCGGTTATCGCTGTATCATATCATAGCGTTTTTGTCCGATACTGTCAACTGACGGAGCCCAGGATTTTGCGCGCCTGCTCCAGAGAATCGGTCTGCACAATATAATACCCATATCTGGAGCCACTGTCTGTAATAGGATGGGAGCCAGGCTGACTGTCCAGCACAAACTCCCGGATGATCTCAGGGCACGTTTCTTTTAATTGGTAATAAGCCTGAAGATCTTTTTCATCCATGATAAAACGAATGGCTGCATACATTCCTTCCTGCTTCCGGGCAAATTTGGGCGCATTCCCTAATGCTATGTCCACCACCATTCCTACAAAATCCTGTCCTGTGGACAAAGGCACCAGATGTGAGCCGATACAGTCCCCGCCCATTCTGGATCCGATCTCAATAATGTGGATATCACCCTTTTCATCAATACGGAATTCGCTGTGACCGGCGCCATTTTTCACCTGCAGGGCATCCAAAGCTGCAAAAATCATTTTCTTTGCTTTTTCTTCTGTTTCAGTATGAAGAGGTGCAGGCTGCAAATGACCTGTTTCAATAAAATGAGGAGTTCCTGTGGTATATTTCTTTGTAATAGCCAGACAATGATGCTGTCCTGCAAAGCTTATGGTTTCCATGCTATATTCATCCCCGGAAAGATAGCCTTCCACAATGGCTTTCTTTTCAAAGGACTGACTGACTGCGGCAGTGATAGCAGCCTTCAGCTCCCTTGAGTTGTTTACCTTTGTGATGGCCCTGCTCCCGGAACGGTCTGTAGGCTTTACGATCACCGGATATTCCGGTATCTGTACCTTGTCCTCTTCTTCCACGCTCGTAAAAAAAGGTACAGGGATCCCAGCCAGAAGAAAGGCCTTCCGCATGGCATACTTATTGGTAGAGTTTTTGATACACTCTTCCGAATTGCCTGGAAGTCCCAGCCTTTCAGCCAGATACTGTACCGTTATATTTGCCAGGTCAGAGCCAATAGTCGCTACTCCATCCGGCTGGATCTGTTTACAGATCTCCAATATTTTTTCTTTTTCAGTAATACTGATCTCATAAAAGTAATCTGCATCTGCCGCACCTGTAGCGCCTTCTCTCCATGCAAAGACATGGGTCTGATAACCCATGTCCTTGGCTTTTCTTATGAGCGGGCGCTGAAAATCATTTGCTCCGATGATCACAATTTTCTTCATAGTCCCTGTTTATCCTTATTTGCGTATATTTTCCTTAGCTTTTTGTTTACAGGCTGTATTGACCTGTTTCTCTTTATTTCCGCTTATATCGTCTCACATAGACACCGTTTTTATCAAACACGTAGATCATTCCGCTGGCTGTCCGGATTCTTGTATGCTTTGCACATACACCTGCTTTGTCACCAGAAGGATAGAAATAATATTTCTTACCGTTTAATCTCAGCCAGCCCTTCTTTGCCTGTCCGTTCTTCTGGAAATAATAGGTATTATACGCTCCATTTTCCCGGATGGTCTTAAATCCTCCGTTAAATCTTACACCATTATTTCCGAAATAGAAGATCCTTCCATTCCTTACCAGCTTTTTATTCCTGTACATGATCCTGGTGTCCAGATCAAAGAAATAATATTTTCCTTTGATCCTCTGGCTGCCCTTTAAGGCAATGCCCTTGCTGCCAATATAATATTTGTTGCCGCTTTTTGTTACCCAGCGTTTGGCCGTACGTACACCATTTTTGTCCACATAATACACTACACCATTTACTTTTACAAGGCTGTTCACGTACATATTACCGGATACTGGATGGAAGTAATAGTATTTACCATTAATCTGCTTCCAGCCCTTTACACGCTCATCATTGATGTAATAACACTGTCTGCCATTTTCTGTATACCAGCCGTTTTTTACAGATATATCAGATGTAGATGCTTCTGTTGCAGGGGTATATCCTTCCCTCGCTGACCATCTGGGCGTCACACGTGTAGTATAATCTACAAAGCCATAATTCAGGTCCACATTATTTTCTTTAGGAATACCTGCTACCAGCCCTTTGGTAGTACGCATGTAAGAGCCTTCTCCAAGATTCCCGGCTGTACACTGCCAGATCCCATAATTGTATACACTTCTGTCTGGTGCAGGATTCTTATCACTGTAGCTTGCGATCCATACGTCAAGACCGGACAGCATACTCATATTTACCTTTTCTTTATACCAGTGGGTATTCATATAAACCATTGGCGTATATCCGGCAGCCTTCACTTCATTGCAGAAGGCAAGGGTCATTCTTGCGATCTGGTTCTTAGATAAAGATTCCATTTTGGAATATTCAATATCATATACAACCGGATAGGAAACCTTGTAGCCGTTCATCTTACTGATGGCCAGCTGTGCTTCCTTTAAAGCTGCAGTGGTAGTGGTGGCTTTGCTGTATACGTAAGTTCCAACCGGAAGGTCTGCTTCATTCGCAGAACTCATATTATAATCATAATACTTATCCATATAATCTGTACCAGAGGAAATACGGATAAAAGCAAAATCAATGTCTGAATTTTTCACTTTCTGCCAGTTGATCTTCCCCTGCCATTCTGATACATCGATACCTCTTGTTACCACTCCGGGAATCTCTGCGCCGCTGCCATTGTAACACACACCGTTGATCCGTCTCCATGCACGTTTGTCCACAGCAGAAGAGCTGGTAGCCCCTACCTGCGGAACCTCTTCTCCTTCCGCTACGTTCTGCCGCAGTAATGCCGGATTCACACTTTCTGCTTTTACATCCTTCGTTCCAGAAATCCCTGCTGTTCCCAATGCCATTGCAAGCATCCCGCAGGTCAGCCACTTTTTCCAGTTTTTCATTTATACCCTCCAAATCCTTTCTTAACAAAACTCCTCACAATTGACGCCTTCCCAGCCTGAGCTTAAAAGACTCTCCTGAGGAATCAGCACCAAACCTTATCAAAATTATTACATTTTTGTTACTTGTTTATTATACATAGGAATCCCCTGAATTTCAACAAGATTTTCCACGCCGTTCCAAACTATCACACCTAATCACCCCAAAGATACTGGACAGAAAACAAACATAGGCAAAATAGTATCACTGGTTGCATTGTAAAAAAGGAGATGCTGCCGCAGCAACATCTCCCATTGTAATTTATTTTGTAATAGAAGGATCTGTAGGATCAAAAGTGTATGGCGCACGCAGAGCTACCAGCGGATTGCGTCCCAACGGTCCCTTGAATACTTCTTCGCTCCTGGCTGTGCCATCAAAAATAGTAATCGCAGATCCATTGCAGTTCTCATAAACCCACTTGGCATCTGCTACACATACACGGATACATCCATGGGAAGCAGGCTCTCCAAGCATATTGTAAAATCCTGCCGGAAGTGCATATACATCCGGGCTGCCTCCTGGTACGGAATGCACAAGAACATTGCCAGTTACATGTGTCCCATACTGTCCCCAGGAATTACCCATCAACGGCTGCCATCTGGCGCTGCGGCTAAGCCTGAATGTACCTACCGGGGTAGGTGTGGATGGTAGTCCAACAGAAACGCGGATACTCTTTACCGGAATGGTGCGATTGGAATTATATACAGTCATAACCCCATTCACACGGTCTACTGTAACAGAATATGGTCCAGCCACCCGATCAGTCACATCATTGATCCTGTAACCGTCTGCATCAAAGTAATAACGCAGACCATCGATCACACAGGATGTATTCTTCACAAAGCCTTTCTTAGATGGGTCAATATACCGAACCAGATTCTTTGAATCATTTTCAATCACCCATCCTGTTGTAAATCTTCCTGTATTGTCCAGATATCCGTATGTACTTCCTTTTTTGATAAATGTATTGCGAACTGCTTTGTAATTCTTGAAGTAATAGGAATTGCCCTTCACCTTCTGCCAGCCGCTCTTGCGAAGTACACCAGTCTTATATGCATAATACCAGTTGGTACCGTCTGTTGCCAGACGTCCCTTAACCATCTTGCCATTCCTTTTGGATGAGGTACTTGGTGTAAAGAAGTATGTCTTCTTCCCAACCTTATACATGCCGCCGGCAAGCTTTCCGTTTTCTCTGAAATAGTAACCGGACTTCAGCAGCTTGTTCTTATAATGGTTTCCATTCTTTGTAAAATAGAACCATCCATAAAATTTACCATTTACAGTTACCTTCTGCCAGCCAGTCTTTTTGACGATCTTGCCAGGTGTTTTACCGAAATAATACATCCGGTTCCCCGCACCTGTACAGCGATGCCAGCAATTCTTCCATGTTGCACGGCTGCCATACTTGCCCACATAATACTTGCTGCCTTTATAGGTGACGATCTTATTGATATAGATCTGCCCCTGGGCATCCGTCAGATAATACTTACCATTCTCAGCCTTCTTCATGGCATTTTTAAGGATATAGCCATTCTTATCCAGAAGATAAGATCTGTCTCCTTTTACAGCCGGATCCAGTTTGGTAACAATGGTTCCATGCTCATATAGCTTACCCAGATCGGCCACATTGTCTCTGCCAGTATTAAAAAACTGCCACTTCTCACCCTGATCTGTCTGCCGGCAAAGCCATCCGCCATAGAACATTCTGCCTGCAATACCATAAGCATCTTTTTCTTCCTGGAAATAATAGGTGGAAGTCACACCGTTCGCAGTAAGCTGGATCATACCTGTACGTGGAACTCCATGCTCATCCAGGCAGTAATAATTTCCATCGATCAGATAATATCCTGTGTATTTTCCCTGCGCCTGGTATTCCTGATCCAATTGAGGCAGAGCCACCTGTTTCCCTGATGGGTCGTAGTAGGAAAAAGCGCCTGATGCCTGATCCCAACGCCAGCTTCCGGCAGTATTACCTGCTTCCTGTGCTGAAAGATCCTCACCAGCAAAAACATTCCCATCATTAAACAGACTTTCCTGGCTGTCTGCATCCAGTCCGGACGCATCAGCGGACGGCTCCTCCTGTACAGTGCTCTCCTGCACATCTGCTCCCGTCAGTTCATCCTGGCCAATATCAGTAATCTCTGTAGTAGTCTCCGTTTCAGTCTCTGTTTCAGTCCCTGTCACAGTTTCTGACTCAGTTCCTGTTTCACCTGCCTCCTTTGATGGTACAGCAGTTAAATCCTCAAACCCCTCATCTGACCCTTCTGCAGCAGTCTCTGTAAAAGAATCCACTTCCATAGCATAAGCAGACGGCGCAGCTGTCATACACATAGCTGCACACAAAAGCATAGATACAATTCTTTTTTTCACTTAAGATCTCCTTATTCCCCTAATCCGCCTTCAATTGCCTTTACCAATGCTTCCAGTGCTTCCTTTTCATCTGCACCTTCGCACACCAGTTCAATCTCATCTCCGCACTTCACACATGCCCCAAGCACGCTCAGTACGCTTTTGGCGTTTGCAGTTCCCCCACTGAATGTAAATGTAATCAATGATTTGAATTTGATTGCCTCCTTACACAGGATTCCTGCCGGACGCAGATGCAGTCCTGATGGATTATTCACAATTACTTTCTGACTTACCATTTTATCACCCCTTATCCATTATTATCTTCCACATTGGAGATCTCGGAGATCGTCACATCTGTGGTCACATCCTCAAGAAGCTCATAGCCCTTTGGCAGCTTCACTGTCACAGGCACTTCATAGCTTCCTTCCGTCTTTCCATCCAGATCAATGGATGCCTTAATATCCGAAACATCAAACTCATCAATATCCCCGTCTACAGCCTTTACCTTCACACTGATACTATCTGTGTCAAAAGCGAACTGCAGATCAGAAGGTTTGTTATCCACTTCGATCTCATTAGCAGGAAGACTGAATGTACGACTGCCAACAGGCAGGATAGATACCCGCACCAGCACATCCTCGCTGGCTCCACTTGTAAGCTTGGTATCCTCAGGAAGCACATCCTTCAGGCTTACCTTCTTTTCCATATCACCCTTCTCACCGGAGATATCTACACCATCTCCTGAGATCCACAATGTATTATCTTCCAGTCTCAGCTTCTCTAATGCCTCATCCGTACCTGCAATGCTGATGGTGTCAGGCACTGTAGTCACACTGTCTACCTGATAACCATCTGCCGCTTCTCCTGTATAACCGGCACGCAGCTTCACACCTGTACGGATCTTCCAAAACTTGGTGGTAACTGTTACCTTAGGATTGTCAATGGTCAGATATGCCATCTTGCCGTCAGTAAGACTGTCCTGGTTCTTATCAATAATCTGAAGATTAACATCTTCTGTCACATCTTTTGTTTTGCCGTCCACATTCACGGTAGCATTTACTTTATCAATTTTATTGATCAGCGACTTTGGTCCTGTGATCCTTACTTTTTCCGGGCTTGCAGTCTGAGCACCTACCTCATAGCCTTTCCCCGGTGTACTGGTGCCATAATTAGCATTCACCAAGAAATCCTGGGAGGCTTTTTCTTCCAGACGCACCTCCAGATACTGAGGTGTCACTTTTATGTTATCAGCAGAAACACTACTGCAGCTTGCTGTAATAGGAACCATCACCGGCTTTGTATCAAGATTCCCTGCCTGCTGCAGGTCAGCTACTACGGATATATCAGAAGCCGTCAGACGTGCAAGGGTCTTGCGCTCTGCAGTCACAGAAACCCTTACAGGATCCGGATTGTCATCCTGCATAACCATCTTATTGTCACTGTCCACGTATGCCTTATTGATCACTTCCACGTTCTCCCCTGGAATAATGATCGTCCTGGTCTTAATAGGATTATCCACATTGACAACCAAAAGCCATACCAGGATCCCCACCAGGATGGACATGATTTTCAATGGAATATTTGCTGTAAGCTTCCTATTATTGTTCATGTTTCGCCCTCCCCTTCAGCAGATGGCGTAATTTACCGTTATCAACAACCTTCTTATTCTGTGCTTTTACAAGTGCTTCCCGAAGCTGGGCACTGGTCAGCCCTCTGGAAAGCTTTCCGCCCTTCGCTACAGATACCTGTCCTGTTTCCTCTGACACGATAATCGTCAGAGAATCACTAACTTCACTGATCCCTACACCTGCTCTATGGCGGGTTCCCAGCTGTTTGCTCAGTTCCATATTATCAGAAAGCGGCAGATAGCAGGTCGCAGCCACGATACGATTGCCTCTTACAAGAACCGCTCCGTCATGAAGAGGCGTATTATGCTCAAAAATATTGATCAGAAGCTGGCTGGTAAGCACTGCATCTACATTAATACCAGTCCGCTCATATTCTGTAAGACGGATATTCTGCTCGATCACGATCAAAGCACCGGTCTTGACTTCTCCCATATCAAAGCAGGCCTTGACCAGTTCATTTACAGTCTTGTCTGTAAAACGCTCCTGTACTTCCTTGCTTGTATCAAACAATGGGATCGCAGACATGATCTTTTTCTGTCCAAGCTGTTCCAGCACTTTACGAAGCTCTGGCTGAAAAATAATGATCACTGCAGTGATCAGCACAGTAGACAAATTCTTTACGATCCAGAGAATGGTGCTCATCTGGAAAACATATGCAATAAAAATAAACCCAAGAACTATCAGGATACCCTTCAGCAGTGTATATGCACGGGTGAATTTGATCCAAACCATGAACTGATATACGAAAAATGATATCAGGGCAATTTCGATCACATCAGTGATTCCAACCTGCGGTAATGCCAGCTTAGGAAGATACCTGGCAAGCATAACTGCAATATCCTGCATAACGGTCTCCTTTCATTTATTGTAATCAGCGCTGCTTTGGCGCCGGTTTGGTTTACAGTTACAGGTAATAACAATTCAGCATCCTTGTAATCACCGACTGCTGAATTGTTATTACAGATCTTTCAAAGACTCTTCCAGTTTCTTCTCAAAGTCAATTTCATCCATATCGTCTTCCTTTGAAACCGGCTTTGCCTTTCTTGGCGTAGGTGCAGGCGCTGTCCTTCGTTTCTTTGGTTTGTCACTTACAGCCTGCGTAGGCTCTGTGAAAGATACCGCTTTCTTTTCTTCGGAACGTCTCTCTTCCCTTATAGGCTCTCCGTTGATCTTCTTGATGCTTCTTTCGGAAGTAGATACAGACGCCTTGGGAACAGCCTTTACATAGTAAAAATATTCATCATCCTCATATTCCAGTCTCTCTGTACGGCTGTAATCCCCTCCAAATACAAAGAATTCCAGAATAATGGCAAATACCACTGACAAAACTGCACAGGTAATCAGTGCCGGCATGGAAACAGTTGCGTTCAGGAAAAGACTTCCTCCCAGCATCACAAGCACATAAGTCACACCGCCTGCAACAATAGCGATCCTCCATGCATAATCAAAAGCACGGGTACGAATCAGATAAACAACAAGGACCACAAGAACAAAAGCAACTACTGTGATCCACATACCCCAATTCTGTGCAAGCCCGTCTGCAAGAAGCTGCAGCTTGTCTGCCACTTCCAGGTCTGTGTTCATCAGTGAAGCGGACTGTCTTTTGATAAATCGGATAAAATAAAACAATACCACACTGCATCCTGCCGGAATAGCGGATACTGCATTGCCCATAAGGCCGCTGCCAATAGGCAGGATCGCCGGAACATTAAACATAAAGGTGATCGGTGTAAAAGCCATCACAGTATTCTGTCCGCCGCTGAATCTAAGGAAAAAGATCACCATTACCAGAATCAGTACCAGCATAAACCCTGCAGTCTCCAGGCTCAAGGCATAGCTGTGAAGGATCATCAGGATAAATCCTGCATATACTGTCACAACAGATGGCAGTATAGAACAGATCAGAGCCAGGATCAGCACAACAAACATACTGTTCAGCTGGCTCATATATCCCATATTTTCATTGATCCAGGTAAAATACAGCATGGCAAGAACAAATTTGAATACAGGAAGAAGATAAAGTTCATATTGCCCATACAGGTTTTTAATTTTCTGTTTTAATTCAAGTAGTGCTGTCATCTTTTACGTCCTCCTGTGATTTCCCGTCCGGAATTCTTTTTCTCTTCACGACCGTAGATCCTCTCCAGTTTGGTCAGTTCTTCATAATACTTCTTAACACTTTTCTTGGCACAGTGATATTTCACAGTATATGCAATATAAGTAAGAACCGAATAACTGATCAGCACCACCACATAACCGCCAACCACTTTCATGCCCAGACTGACCAGATCCATCTGATTAATATTATTCATAAGATATTCTGAATAATATACAGCTACTGCTGCAAGAACCAAGGCATATCCAATAGTAACCAGAAAAAAATTTTTAATTAATGCAAGCCCGATATAATCGCTGCGGTAATATCTGCTGACAGGCAGATACTTCTTCCCGCCCCGCTTTTCATACATTGCAAGCCTGTTCATTATCTTGACTTTCTCTTCGTTGATCATAAATGACTCCTTGCTTTTGATACTATAAACGCATTTTAACCATATAGATTGATTGTATCATATATCCTATGCTGTGAAAAGCATTTTTTGCCATGAATCAATGGATCCCACTGCACAGAGTGAGAAAAAACACTGCCTCTGCCCCGCTTTTTTTCAGGCATCCGGCAATCTCATCCATGGTACTGCCTGTAGTATACACATCATCAATGATCAAAATACGCATTCCGTCAATTCTTCTGGTAATTTCAAAAGCACCTTTCAGATTACGGCGCCGTCCTGCTGCATCCTGCTCCTTCTGAGCATCTGTATGTCTGATCTTTTGTACAAGCCCGGTATCCAAAGGAAGCTTCATCCACGCAGCAACGATCCCTGCCAGATCCACTGCCTGATTAAATCCTCTCTGCCGCAGCTTTGCGGCAGTCATAGGGACAGGTACGATCAGATCCGGTGACCATCTGCGAATGGAATCCGCACCATAGACACACATGGCTCTTCCGAAAAAACGTCCATATTCTCGGCATCCGCTGTACTTATACTTCATCATGGAAGCCTTCATCCTGTCATCGTAAAGAAAAATCCCTTTTCCCGCTGTAAATGCGCCCGGATGAGATCTGCAGTCTGCACAGTATTCTTCTCCTTCTTTGATCGGTTTCCCACAGTGATAACATCTTGGGCCGGTAATAGGATGAAGATCCTTTTCACATTCCGGACAAATCAGCCGCCTTTGTTCCTTCATTACCTGATGGCACAAAGGACATCGTCTGGGATAAAGAAGATTCAGCAAGCTCCCGGATACGCATGTCCAGAGAGCTGTAACGCTTCTGCTGCTTTTCATTGCGGATCATCTCCCCAAAAGTTTCTTCACTTCCCACTACAGTTACACATTTCCTTGCCCTGGTAACAGCTGTATACAAAAGATTACGGTTCAGAAGCATCCTTGGTCCTGACAGGATCGGAAGGATCACTGCCGGATATTCTGACCCCTGGGACTTATGGATGGTAATGGCATAAGCCAGTTCCAGTTCCTCCAGCTGCTTAAAAGAATACTCTGCCCATCTTCCATCTTCAAATTCCACGGATGCAATCTCTGAAAATTCATTGATTTCCTTCAGTATCCCGGTGTCTCCGTTAAATACGCCTACTCCCTTTTCTACAGGAATGCCATATTTGCCCCGCACTTCCCATTCCATCTGATAATTATTTTTAACCTGCATCACCTTGTCCCCTTCACGGAACATCTGCTGCCCGGCTTCATACTCCCGTTTACCCGAATCCGGCGGATTCAGATATCTCTGCAGGATCTGATTTAGCCGCTCCACACCCAGAAGTCCTTTACGCATAGGGGTAAGCACCTGTATCTCAAAGGGTCTGGCTTCCACATATCTGGGCATCTTCTCCTGGATCAATGCGATCACCACGCGGATGATAATATCTGCATCATATCGCTTCAGAAAAAAGAAATCCCTGCTTTTGTTATCTAAGGATACCTGTTCTCCACGGTTGATCTTATGGGCATTCACCACAATATCGCTCTCAGACGCCTGCCGGAAGATCTTGGTAAGTTCCACCACAGGAAATACCTGGCTGCGGATAATGTCTCGCAGTACATTCCCGGGGCCTACGCTTGGCAGCTGATTTTCATCTCCTACAAGAATCAGCCTTGTGCCGGCAGTGATGGCCTGAAGCAGAGAATGCATCAGAAAAATATCCACCATGGACATTTCATCAATAATGATCACATCCGCATCTAGCGGATTCTGAGCATTTCTGTCAAAATGAATAGCCTGGTTGTCATGCTCTTCATCCGGAACACCGTTCAGTTCCAAAAGCCTGTGGATCGTCTGTGCTTCATATCCGGTGGTCTCCGTCATTCTTTTGGCCGCTCTGCCTGTAGGCGCAGCAAGTCGAAGTTCTGCTCCCTCCCCTTCAAAAAAGCGGATAATAGCATTAATGGTGGTGGTCTTTCCTGTGCCAGGACCTCCTGTAAGAATGAACAGGCCATTTTCTGCTGCTTCTTTTACTGCTTTTTTCTGCATTTCATCCAGGACAGTACCTGTTTCCTTCTGTATCTGGACCAATCTGCGCTCTACCAGTTTTTCATTCTCAGGACATTTAATATTCAGTTCATTCAGCATTCTGGCTGTATTCAGCTCAATCTGATAATATTTGCTGGGATAAACCAGAGTAGCCTCTTTTGTTTCTTTTAATACAAGTTTCCGGTCAATAGCCATATCCATCAGATGCTTTTCCATATAGGAGGGATCCACATCCAGCAGTCTGGAAGCTCTTTCAAAAAGCTCTTTTTGGGGCAGATAAATATGGCCTTCACCTGAAGCCTGCATAAGAGTATACAACATACCGCTGCGAATCCTGTAATCCGAATCTGTATGTATACCGATCCTGGATGCAATCTCATCTGCGATCTTAAATCCCACGCCAGAAATGTCTTCGGCCAGGCGGTACGGATTCTCCTGAAGCACACCGTAAACAGCCTGGCCATATTTCTGGTATATTTTTGCGCCAAGATTCAGGGATATCCCGTATTTCTGCAGAAAGATCATGGCTCTCCTCATATCTGCCTTTTCTGTAACCTGGGCAGCAATCTCCCGCGCTTTTTTCTCACTGATCCCTTTGACTTCTGAAAGACGTTCTGGCTCCTCCTCTACGATCCGAAGTGTATCTTCTCCAAAATGCCGAACGATCCTGGCAGCCAGTGCCGCCCCGATTCCTTTGATGGCTCCTGATCCAAGATATCTTTCCATTGCAAGGCTGTCTTCCGGCATCTTTTCTGTATAACTTTGTATCTGAAACTGCTTTCCGTAAACAGGATGAGTAGTGTAAGTGCCTTCCGCCTCTATAGTCACGCCCTGGCTAATAGAAGGAAAACTGCCTACACAAGTCAGTTCTTCCTCCTTTGTGCCTTTCACCACCATAACTGTATATCCATTGTCATTATTACGGAAAACCACATGGTCAATATAACCGGTAATCTTCTCACTCATTCTTTCTAATCATCCATCCTCGACATGATCTCTGCATATTTTCCTGTTCCTGCAGCAACTACCATGATGGCATCCTGTACAGTCAGCGTATTTACACCTGTTTTCTGTTCAATCAGGTTATCTATGCCATGAAGCAATGCACCTCCGCCGGTAAGCACGATCCCCCGGTCTACAATATCAGCGGCAAGTTCCGGCGGTGTTTTCTCCAGAACTCCATGTACAGCCTCTACAATCTGTCCTGTAGCCTCCCTAAGAGCCATCCTTACTTCTTCAGAGGTAAGGGTCACTGTCTTGGGCAGTCCGGTGATCACATTGCGCCCTTTCACCTCCATAGTCCTGGGAGATGCTTCTTCGATGGCAGTACCGATCTTTATCTTGATTCTTTCTGCTGCATCCTCCCCTATAAACAGATTGTGGGCTTTCCGCACATAACCCATAATGGCCTGATTAAAATTATCTCCTGCCACCTTAATGGAACTGGATACCACAACTCCTGCCATAGAAATCACTGCAATATCTGTAGTACCTGCACCAATATCCACGATCAGATTGCCAAACGGTTTTGTAACATCCACACCTGCACCAATAGCAGCGGCAATCGGCTCATCTGCAAGAAAAACCTCTCTGGCTCCTGCCTGGTAGGTTGCTTCTTCGATAGCCTTTTTTTCGATTTCAGTGGTCCCGCTGGGAATACAGATGCTGATCCTTGGCTTGCGGAAAGCTCTGCGTCCCATTGCCCTTGAAATGAAGAACTTCAGCATTTTCTCCATAACTGTGTAATCTATAATCACACCTTGGCGAATGGGCCAGATAATCTCCATATTGGAAGAAACATGCCCTGCCATCTGCTTTGCTTCCTCTCCCATTGCCTTTATTTTTTCTGAATCTTTATCATATACTGCTACTGTAGGCTCCATCAGCACAAGGCCTTTCCCGGTAGAATATACCTGGCTGTTTCTGGTTCCAAGATCAATTCCTATATCGCTTGCCGGCATTGTGAACCTCCCTTTAATTCCTGTTTATTTTCCCAGAACTGTAACTGTTAAAAACACAGTTACGTTTTTCTTATTATACGCAATTCCCCTCCAAAAAGAAAGCTCTTGTCACCGTAAATATTTGGCTACGTACTGGCCGGTGTAGGAGGACGGGTTGGCTGCAACCTGCTCCGGCGTACCAAAGGCAACCACAGTGCCGCCCCTGTCGCCGCCCTCCGGGCCTATATCTATAATATAATCTGCAGTCTTGATCACATCCAGATTGTGCTCGATCACTACCACAGTATTTCCTCCTTCAGACAGGCGCTTCAGGATCTCCACCAGCTTGTGCACATCTGCGAAGTGAAGACCTGTGGTCGGCTCATCCAAAATATAAATAGTCTTTCCGGTACTGCGTTTGCTCAGCTCTGCAGCCAGCTTAATCCGCTGGGCTTCTCCTCCGGAAAGAGTAGTAGAAGGCTGTCCAAGCCGGATATAAGAAAGTCCTACATCATATAAAGTCTCTATCTTTCTGCGGATGGACGGAATATTTTCAAAAAACGGAAGCGCTTCTTCTACAGTCATATTCAGTACATCATATATGCTTTTGCCCTTATATTTCACTTCCAATGTTTCACGATTATACCGCTTACCCTTGCAGACCTCGCAGGGCACATATACATCCGGAAGAAAATGCATCTCAATCTTAATAATACCATCTCCGCTGCAGGCCTCACAACGCCCGCCCTTTACGTTGAAGCTGAATCTGCCCTTCTTATAGCCTTTGGCCTTGGCATCGGCAGTGGCAGCAAACAGGTCACGGATCTGATCAAAAACGCCGGTATAAGTAGCCGGATTGGAACGTGGAGTCCTTCCAATAGGAGACTGGTCAATATTAATCACCTTATCCAGCTGCTGGATCCCCAGGATATCACTGTGCTTTCCAGGAATCACCCTGGCTCTGTTCAGATCCCTGGCAAGACGCTTATACAGGATCTCATTCACCAGGGAGCTTTTCCCGGATCCGGACACACCGGTCACACAAGTCATCACCCCTAGCGGAATGTCCACATTGATCTTCTTCAGATTATTCTCAGCTGCGCCACGGATCTTCAGGAAACCGGTTGGTGTTCTCCGTTCCTTTGGTACCGGGATCTTAAGCTTGCCGCTAAGATATGCACCTGTAACAGATCTTTCATTCTTCATCAGATCTTCTGCAGTACCGATACCCACAAGCTCTCCGCCATGCTCCCCTGCTCCGGGGCCAATATCAACTACACAATCTGCAGCACGCATGGTATCCTCATCATGCTCTACTACGATCAATGTATTGCCCAGGTCACGAAGATGCATCAACGCTCGAAGCAGCCGGTCATTATCCCTCTGGTGAAGCCCGATACTTGGTTCATCCAGAATATAAGCAACTCCTACAAGACCTGACCCGATCTGAGTCGCCAGACGGATCCTCTGAGCCTCTCCTCCGGAAAGAGTGGCAGTTGCCCTTGCAAGAGATAGGTAATCCAGCCCAACATCTGAAAGAAAGCCTACTCTGGCAACAATCTCCTTCAGGATCTGCCGGCCGATCAGCATCTGCTGAGGTGTAAGCTGGATATCCGAAAGAAACTCTTTCAGTTTTTCGATTGATAAATTGGTGATCTCATAAATGTTCTTATCTGCCACAGTAACTGACAAGGATTCTTTCTTCAGTCTCTGACCTTTACAAGTGGTACATGGTGTAATCCTCATAAAGCTTTCATATTCCTGCTTCATGGTCTCCGAACCTGTCTCCCTGTACCGCTGCTCCACATTACGGATCAGTCCCGGGAAAGCCACATCATAAACCCCTTCCCCTCGCTGTCCCTTATAGTATACCTTTACGGAGCGTCCTTCCGTACCATTCACAAGAATATCCTGAATCTTCTGAGGATATTCCTGAAATGGCGTATCCAGGCTGAAATCATATTCCCTTGCCAGGGCAGAAAGGATCGCATAGGTAAAGCTGCCTTTATCTGTACAGGACTGCCATCCGGTAACTGCAATGGCTCCATTTGCGATGCTTAAAGACTTGTCCGGGATCATCAGGTCTATATCAAACTCCATCTTATAGCCTAATCCCAGGCAGTCCGGGCAGGCACCAAAAGGATTATTAAAGGAAAAGCTTCTTGGTTCGATCTCGTCAATGCTGATCCCACAGTCCGGGCAGGAAAAGCTTTGGCTGAAATTAAGATATTTACCGTCCATAGTATCTACCACAAGCAGACCATCAGAAAGCCCCAGCACTGTCTCAATAGAATCTGCAAGCCGCTTCTGGATCCCATCCTTTACGATCAGCCTGTCTACAATAATGGCAATGGTATGCTTAATATTCTTATCCAGCTTGATCTCCTCAGACAGCTCATAAACACTGCCATCGATCTCTGCCCGCACATATCCGCTTTTCTTTGCCTGCTCCAGAAGCTTGGCATGAGTGCCCTTTCTCCCACGGACGACTGGCGCTAGCAGCTGGATCTTTGTACGCTCCGGAAGCATCAGGATCTGATCCACCATCTGATCTACCGTCTGCTTCCTGATCTCCTTACCACATTTGGGACAATGAGGAATTCCTACCCTGGCATACAGCAGCCTGAAATAATCATAGATCTCTGTCACAGTGCCTACTGTAGAACGAGGGTTCCTGTTGGTAGACTTCTGGTCAATGGATATGGCCGGAGGCAGGCCTTCTATGCTTTCTACATCAGGCTTCTCCATCTGTCCCAGAAACTGCCGGGCATAGGATGACAAAGATTCCATATATCTTCTTTGTCCTTCTGCATAAATGGTATCAAAAGCAAGGGAGGATTTACCGGATCCGCTCAGTCCGGTCAACACTACAAATTCCCCTCTTGGGATATCTACATTCAGGTTCTTCAGGTTATTTTCATTAGCTCCTCGAATGCGGATAAACTGTTTTTTATTATTCTGATCTATGGCCATATCTGCCTCCTGTTTTCCAGTTCTTCAAGTAAAAACAAATGTTCGAGTTGTACTTCGTTTAGCATAGCACACGAACATCTGTTTTTCAAGGGGTCTGCTTAGTTTTCCATATCTACAGCAAAAAATCCGCCATCACTGTATTGCTTACATGGATGCCATGTCTGGAAAGGAAAATCCGCCCATTTTCTTCTTGCAGCAAAGCAAGTTCTTTATATCTGCGGATCACATCCCCATAAATCTCCTCTATAGGGATACCAAACCTCTTTGCGAACTCAGCCTTTGAAATACCCGATCTAAGCCTTAGCCCAAGAAACATAAATTCCTCCATCTGCTCCTGACGGGTCAGCTTGATCAGATCTTTCCTGATATTGTCAGGAAAATCCGGCTTTCTGCTGGCTGTTGTATACCTTTCCAGAGAGGTTGTATTGGTAAATCTACAGCCATCCATCAGAGAAGCTGCCCCCAATCCCAAGCCAAGATAAGAAACACCTGTCCAGTAACCAATATTATGGATACAGGCTTTGCCGCCTCTGGCATAATTGGAAATCTCATATTGTTCAAAGCCATATTCCCCAAGAATACGTGCCGTATCTTCATACATCTGATACTCGGTGTCTTCATCTGGAAGCGCCAGGTTTCTTGCAGCAAAAGGTGTCCCTTCTTCGATGATCAGACTATAAGCCGAAATATGTTCCGGATTTAAGGCTGCTACAATGCGCAAGCTCTTTTCCCAGCCATCCCTTGTCTGGCCCGGAATTCCAAACATCAGATCCACATTTACATTGTGAAAGCCTGCCTCCCTGGCCATCTGATAGCTTTCCAGAAACTGTTGGTAATCATGGATCCTGCCCAAACTGGCAAGTTCTGTGTCATCCGGTGACTGAAGTCCCAGACTTAACCGGTTCACACCATTTTCCCTGCAGATCCTCAGTTTTTCCAAGGTAAGCGTACCAGGATTGGCTTCCATGGTTACTTCTGCTTCTTTTTCTATATAAAAACATCGATACAAAGCCTTTAATATCTTCTCCAGCAGATCTGCTTCTAATATAGAAGGCGTCCCTCCCCCAATAAAAACAGAGGCCACAGGTTCTTTACGCCTGCCGCCTTCTGTCTGGATCTCATGTAGAAGTGCCTGTACATACTGTTCCTGTGTATCCCTTCCTGCCGGGGCAGAAAGGAAATCGCAATAATCACATTTCTTCACACAGAAAGGAATATGAACATATAGTTCTATTTTTTTATTCTGTTCCATCTGTACTGCCGTCTCCATTTGTTCCTGAAGTATCGCTACCCTCTCCGCTGCCATTATTATCTGTGGCACTGCTGTTATCTGCCTTTGTGCTGCTGTCATTTCCTTTCTGCACCAGATATTCATTGACCATGGTAACATTGCCATTGGTAACAGCTGCATCACTGCTTACCTGCCTTGGAACCTCAGTCGGCGTGGGAGACGGAGCCACGGTAATGGTCATAACCCCCATGGAGCTTTCATCCTGGGTTCCGGCTGGCTTCTTGCTGCAGGCACATTTACCGATAAAGATCACGATCACCAGCAGACCTACAGCCATGATCCCGCCGCGGATCCACAGCTGCCGGTTTCGCCTTATGCTCTTTTTCACCGAATATGAAATCCGTTTCAGGATTTGCAGGATTTTTTCTTTCATTAGTATTCCTCCAGAGCCTTAATTCTCATCCAGCTTTAAAACACTCATAAATGCTTTCTGCGGTATCTCTACATTTCCTACCTGACGCATTCTCTTCTTACCTTCCTTCTGCTTTTCAAGAAGCTTCTTCTTACGGGAAATATCACCGCCATAACACTTGGCAAGCACATCCTTACGCATGGCTTTTACTGTCTCTCTTGCAATGATCTTACTGCCGATAGCTGCCTGGATCGGAATTTCAAAAAGCTGTCTTGGAATCTCGTCCTTCAGCTTTTCACACATCTTCCTGCCTCTCTCATAAGCAGTATCTGCATGGACAATAAAGGATAATGCGTCCACTTCTTCTTTATTTACCAGGATATCAAGCTTCACAAGCTCACTTCGCTCATATCCGCAAAGCTCGTAATCCAGGGAAGCGTAGCCCCTGGAACGTGATTTCAATGCATCAAAGAAATCATAAATGATCTCATTCAGCGGCAGCTTGTACTTCAAAAGTGCCCTTGTCTCCTCCATATACTCCATGCCACCGTACTGTCCGCGGCGTTCCTGGCACAGATCCATGATCGCACCAATAAACTCCGTAGTCACCATGATCTCAGCCTGAACCATTGGTTCTTCCATAAATTCGATCTCCGATGGATCCGGAAGATTAGTTGGGTTGGTCAGATCGATCACCTCTCCGTTGGTCTTATGGACTTTGTAAATAACACTGGGCGCAGTTGTAACCAGATCAAGATTATATTCTCTTTCCAGACGCTCCTGGATGATTTCCAGATGGAGCAGTCCCAGAAATCCGCAGCGGAATCCAAAGCCCAAAGCAACAGAAGTCTCAGGCTCATAAAACAAAGATGCGTCATTCAGCTGCAGTTTTTCCAGTGCATCCCTCAGATCTCCGTATTTAGCTCCGTCAGCCGGATACAATCCGCAGTAAACCATAGGATTTACTTTCTTATATCCGGGCAGTGCTTCCTTACAGGGACGGTTATGATCTGTCACTGTATCACCAACACGGGTATCCCTTACATTCTTAATGCTTGCAGTAATATATCCTACCATACCTGCACTCAGTTCTTCGCAGGGAATAAACTGCCCCGGTCCAAAATATCCAACTTCCACAACCTCTGCTGTAAAACCGGTAGCCATCATACGGATAGTAGTCCCCTTACGCACACGCCCGTCCATCAGACGGCAAAATACAATAACTCCTTTATAGGCATCATAAACAGAATCAAAGATCAACGCCTTCAGCGGTGCATCCGGATCTCCCTCAGGTGCAGGGATCTTCTCCACAATACTCTCCAGTACCTGGTCCACATTCAGTCCTGTTTTGGCTGAGATCTTAGGTGCATCCTGGGCTTCAAGTCCGATCACATCCTCGATCTCATTGATCACTCGCTCTGGCTGGGCACTTGGCAGATCGATCTTATTGATCACAGGGATCACCTCCAGATCATGATCCAGCGCCATATATACATTAGCAAGTGTCTGTGCCTCGATCCCCTGTGCTGCATCTACCACAAGGATTGCACCATCACAGGCTGCCAGGCTTCTGGAAACCTCATAGTTAAAATCCACATGCCCTGGTGTATCGATCAGGTTAAAAATATACTCTTCTCCATCTTTTGCTTTATATACAATACGCACTGCCTGGGATTTGATGGTAATGCCCCGCTCGCGTTCAAGGTCCATGTTGTCAAGAACCTGCGCCTGCATCTCACGCTCTGTAAGAAGGCCGGTCATCTCAATGATCCGGTCTGCCAGTGTGGATTTCCCATGGTCTATATGTGCGATAATACAAAAATTCCGTATCTTACTCTGGTCTGTCATTCCAGACGATCCTCCTCTTTTTTACGCTCTTTTTTGATTATATCACAGCTTCTGCTTATTTGTCACTGCCTTTTAAAACCCGATTCAGAATATCCCCCAAAGGCTCCATGGCGTTTTTCACCTCCTGTACAGTGTTGGTCTGCGCCCCTGCTTCCACCAGCAGCGCCCTTGGTCTTAAATGCAGATTATACCGCAGCCCTGCCAGATAAATACATCTGTAAAATCCAGGATAATATTCTGCCGCTGTATACTCCAGTTGAAAAGAAAAAGCCAGATTCTCTTCAATATATGGATTTGGCAGATAGCTTATTTTCCCCTGATTTACAGTATAGCTTAAACCGTTATAAAACATGATCTGTGCTGTATCCCTGCCTCCGATTTTTGTTACCAGCCTTTTCCCCTCCGGCACCCCATCTCTGTGAAGATCGATCAGAACCTGAACTGTTGGATTCTCCTCCAGCACTTTTTCCACATATTCTCTGGCAAAATCGTATGCCCGGCTTCTGTCGATTTCTCCGCCTATCACATCAAAATGCTCCCTTACATGGATTACCTGATAGCCATACTTTTGCTCCAGGATTTCTGTCAGATAATCTCCTACTCCAACCACTGTATCTGCTTCTTCTCCTGTTCTTGAATCCGCAAAGGTTTCCTGGGAATGGCTGTGGTAAATCAATATCTGCGGCTGATCTTTTTCCGGCTTAAGTGTCATATCCTTTGCCAGATATTCGGCTGCATTCAGGGAAGCCGCCTCTGCTGTTGTAGCTGCATCTACCACAAAAAAATGTTCCAAAAGATAGTTTTTATCTGCCAGCTTTTCCGGTGAAAGGTCGATCACAGGATGGGGCTGCACAGTTTCTGCCACCTGCGGGGAATCTGTCATCTGCGGAGGTTCTGTAACCTGTAATTTCTCTGTGATTTGGGGTTTCTCTGTCATCTGCGGAAATTCTGTTACCTGTGGTTTCTTTGTTATCTGTGGAAACTCTGTTACCTGTGGTTCCTTTGTCATCTGCGGAAACTCCGTTACCTGTGGTTCCTTTGTCTGCTGTGCCTGAGTTGATTCCAGTAGTTGTCCCACGTATTCTGCATTTTCTTCTATCAATTTTTCTTCTGTCCGCCAGTCTGCTTCCAGATATGTATCTCTGGCTTTTTGTTCTGCAAAACGATAAATAGGAAACTGCCGGTATATATTTTCCAGACGGGAAAAAGGCTCTGGCATTACTGCCAGAACCAGAAAGAAACACAGACATAAAATAACGCAGAACCCCTTCTGGAATTTTGTCACCGAACCACCTCTTTATGCTATCCTATGAAGCAAAATCGGCAGTTATGATTTTCATCTTTTATTCCTGCTGTGCAAAAGCCATATTCAGTCCTTCAGAAATGGTAAATCCCAGATATCTTACAGTTTCATCCACATCCTTGGGCGTTACAAACATGGTATGGAGATGAGGCGAAATAATTTCTTCCAGAAATTCCTTCTGTTCTGTTTCTTCCAAAGTCTCCAGCAGATGAGACATAGCATCGTAAACAATCGTGGCTGCATCCACAACAGTGGGAACACCGATCCCGATCACTTTCACATGAAGATTTTCTTTTGAAAGCCCCACTCTGTGATTACCCACTCCGGATCCCGGACTGATTCCAGTATCTGTGATCTGAATTGTCCTGTTAAGTCTTTTCGTGCTTCTTGCTGCCAGTGCATCAATTGCGATCACCACATCCGGATTTGTGGCCGATACGATTCCCTGGATGATCTCCCAGGTTTCCATACCTGTCTGGGCCATCACTCCTGGAATGATTCCACTGATCCTGTGCAGCTTTTCATTTTTCAGTCCCATCAGTCCGTATTCCCTGATAATATGCCTTGTCATATGAAGATTTCCCACCACCTGCGGACCAAGAGCATCTGCTGTAATGTTTTGATTTCCCAGGCCTACCACCAGAATGGACTGCTCTTTTTTCAGATTGATCAGCTGAGTCAGATGGGCTGCGATCTCTTCTGACACTTCCCTGTGATAACCTTCGTCCGGCGAAGACAGATTAGGTGCTTCTATAGTAATGTAGTTGCCCTGAGGACGTCCCATGGCCTTTGCTCCGTTTTCCGTAAAAATTTTCACAACCGTTGTCCGGATTTCCTTTTCCTGGTCATAGGTTTCCTTCACTTCCACTCCCCGCAATTCCACATTTTTTTCATCAAACCGTTCTCTTGCCTCTAATGCCAGGTCTGTGCGGATCTTATAATCGCCCAACATGCACTCCTCCTTTGAAATATCTTTGATTACGGTTCTACCGTCTTTCATTCACTTACGGTCAATCCACCATATGGATCCAGACCTTTTACAGTAGCCATCATACTATATTTTTTCTCCTTTTTCCTGAATTATGTATTGACATTCCATGGTAAATATACTAAACTATATAAGCATGTTTCATAGAGGCGCCCGTGTCTGTTTCTATGAAAGAAAATATTTTCACGATTATCTAGGAATTGGAGGTGTACGAATTGGCTAACATTAAATCCGCAAAGAAAAGAATTTTAGTTACAAGAACTAAAGCTGCGAGAAACAAATCCATCAAATCTGCTGTTAAGACTTCCATCAGAAAGGTAGATGCAGCAGTCGCACAGAAGGACAAAGCAGCAGCAGAGGCAGCACTTACAGAGGCTATTGCTACTATCAGCAAAGCAACATCCAAAGGTGTTTACCACAAGAACAACTGCGCTAGAAAAGTTTCCCGTTTAACAAAAGCCGTTAATAGCATCGGTTAATAGAGAATTTTATTTTTAGTTATAAGCTTATAAGTGAAAATATGGCAGTCGCACCGTCAGCGGCTGCCTTTTTCAGTAGGAGAAACTATTTTGAAAAATATTCAGGAAGATATTAAATCAGGCAATTTCAAACCTGCATATCTGCTTTACGGAACCGAAGCCTACCTGAAGCAGCAGTACAAGCACAATCTGGTAAAAGCACTGAACCCTGATGGGGACACCATGAATTTTACCCGTTTTGAAGGAAAAGGGATTGAAATAAAAGAATTGATCGACTTATGCGAAACCATGCCTTTTTTTGCTGACCGGAGAGTGATCCTTCTGGAAGATACCGGATTTTTCAAAAACAAATGTGACGAGCTGGCAGATTATATGAAATCCCTGCCTGATTATCTCTGTCTCATATTCGCAGAGTCCGAAGTAGATAAACGAAGCCGGATGTACAAGGCGGTCAAAGCTGCTGGCCGGATCTGTGAATTTCTCCCACAGGATGAGAAAACCCTGATGCGCTGGGCTGCCGGCCTTCTTGGCAAAGAAGGAAAAAAGATCACCCAGCGTGACATGGAACTGCTTCTCACAAAAACAGGAGCTGATATGGGGAATCTCCGCATGGAACTGGAAAAGCTGATCAATTACACCAGCGGCAGGGATGTTGTTACAGCAGCTGATATTGAGGCAGTGTGTGTGACGCGTACCCAGAATAAGATCTTTGATATGGTACAGGCAGTAGCCGATAAGAACCAGAAAAAGGCTCTTGATCTTTATTATGACCTGCTCACCCTGAAGGAACCTCCTATGCGGATCCTGTTTCTTCTTGCGAAACAGTTCCGGCAGCTTTTTCTAGCAAAACAATTTGTACAGGAAGGGCTGGCACAGGCAGAAATGGCTTCCCGCCTTGGTGTCCCGGCCTTTGTTGTCCGGAAGATCCTTGCCTGCGCCCGGTCCTATTCCCTGGATGAGCTTCAACAGGCAGTAGCTGATTTTGTAGATGCAGAAGAAGCTGTTAAAACCGGACGTCTTCAGGATACCTTAAGCGTAGAACTGCTGATCGTAAAATACAGCTGCGGCATCAATTAACAAATTTAGGGAGGATGTGACTCAGTGCAAGTCACACCCTCCCTGTTTTAGAACTGCCTGCTTTCCGGCAGCCCTTACTTGTGAGTAATAGTCTGTTTATTATTATTCAGCTGCAGGAAAATTGAAATAGCTGGTTGTATAATCCATCATCAGTTTTTCCAGATCTGTCAGTTCATCTTCATGTGTACTGATTCCGTCTCCTAACTGAATATATCCCATATTTTCATCTGCCACTGGCCAGTATGCAAGTCCGTCTCCATTCGGATCTCCGGTTTTGATAAAGTTTGACCAATACTGATTCATTTTTTCTGCCAGCTCATAATCCCAGTCAGTCCACTGTCTTACCGCCGGAACACCCTCACGCAGAGAATTAAACGCATACCACATTTCACCTGTATGCCATGCCCACTGGTTAGCCCAGCCTCTGTCCGTTCCTAAATCTGTAATGCTCTCAGGTGTAGCGTGGCTGAATAAGTATGTATAGTTTGCAACTTTTCCATCTGTTCTTTCTGACATCATTTTTCCGTACAGTCGATTAACCATAAGGCTTCTGCTGACATTTGTGCCAAGACCATAAGTTCCTAACTGACGGCTGATCATAGCAGCTGTACTGTCATCAACTTTTACCAGATTTTCAAAATCGTACTGGTCATACAAATCACCAAGAGCTTCTTTATATTGAGCATAGAAATCATCTGCTGTGGATACCTTCGGATAGCTTCCCTCGCCAAGATTTGTTCCGGACAATATAGAAACCTCATCAAAAGCTCCGTCATTAATAGAATCCTGAATGTTTTCATAGGTGACATACAAACCATCCAGATTCATGCTTCCCGGATAATTGGAGCTGGTACTGTCGATCAGTTTTTCAGCATCCACGTTTCTCAGATCCTCAAGTGTGGCACTTTCATCAAGCCCCAGATCTCCCAGATATGCAGTTCCTGTTTCTTCAGCACTTTCCTGAGTCTGGAATTCCATATTGTACTTTAAGCCGCTTTCCAGGATCAATTTATCAACTTTCACATCCATTTTAGGAGAAGCAGTCATTGCCATTGCCTTCGTGGTACCGCCGGATTGTCCGCCAACAGTTATATTCTCAGGGTCTCCACCAAAGTTAGCTATATTCTCTTTGATCCATTCCATTGCTTTAATCTGATCCATCAGACCATAATTTCCGCTCTGCCCCTGTTCCTCAGTAAGCTGTGGCAATGACAGATACCCAAAGACGCCAAGACGCTGTTCCACTGTTACCACAACAATTCCATTCTTTGCAAAAGCTTCTCCGTTTCCTTCCGGCTCAAAGGTATAGCAGCTGTTCAGTCCACCTCCATGGAACCAGACATATACCGGTTTCTTTTCTGTAGAAGAAAGTGAATCTTCTGTTGTCATTACATTCAGATACAGACAGTCTTCACTCATTTCAGGAACTCCATCGTAATAAATATCCGATTTATATGGTTCCACCTCTGCTCCACCCAATACCTGCATAGGAATATCTTTGTAAGTGTCGCACACAAGTACATCATCCCATTTTTCCGGATCTACAGGTGCTTTCCAGCGCAAATCACCCACCGGCGGTGCTGCATAGGGAATTCCACGAAACTCTACAACATTCTCATAAGTTTCATCCGTACTGTTGATACCTTGAACTTTTCCGTATGCTGTTTCAACAATATTCTTTTCATTTTCCTCTGCATACACATGAACACTTCCCAAAAGTGTGGAGCAGGCCAATAATGCAGCCACTGCGATTATTCTTTTCTTCATATAAACAGAACCTCCTTTTTGATAAAATCATTTTAGGATTTCAAAAAGACAAACGCTATAAATTATTTTCTTTTTGAATATCACTTTTTTGATTTTTCTCTTTCCAGAGCAGGATATTCTGAATACATCATGCCACAGGATTCTCAAAAAATCTGAGACTGTTTATATTGTAAAAAGCTATATTAACCCAAATTATTATCAGAGCAGATAAACCGGCAGGTCCTCTGCGATCTTTACAGGCTTTCCCTCTTCTGCCGGCCTGTTGCCTGAAAGAAATTTTAATTGTATTTCCTGGGAATCCATAGGCGTTGCCACAGACTGTGTTACTTTCTTTGGTGCTGCCTTTGCAGCAGCTCGCCCTGTTGTTTTCCCGGCTGCTGTTTTATTTGCTGTTTTTGTTGCTGCTTTTGTTGTTTTTGCTTCAGCTGTGTTTTTAGCTGCTGCCCTTTGAATGCTTGCTTTACCTACTGACACGATTCATTACCTCCTCTGCAAGTTCTGTATATTCTTTTGCACTTCTGCTGCTTTTCTTAAACTCTACCACCGGGGCACTGGCATCCTGTGCCCACTCAATGGAGCTGTCCACCCGGATCACAGAATCCAACAGCCGGATCCCGTCCATATCCTTTAAGGTCTCCAGCGTCTGTTTAAAATATGCTTTTCTTGTGTCTGCCTTGGTGATCACGATCCCCAGCACCTGAAGCTCCGGTGCGATCTCCTTTACTTCATCCAGAAAATCAAACATATTGGCCAGTCCAAACATCCCCCACGGGCTTGCCTCTACCGGTACAAGCACCCGGTCTGAAGCACACAAAATATTCATCACCCAGCCTCCCAGTGTAGGTGGTGCATCAATCAGGATATAATCATAAGTCCCTGCTGCTTTGATCTTCTGCAAACATTTTTTCAGGATAAATTCCCTCTGCCATTTTGTAAAAAGCTCATACTCAATGGAACTCATCTGAGTAGAAGAAGGAATCAGATCCAGCCCCTCATATGGAGTATGTACAATGTAATCTGTCAGATCCTTCTGTCCCCCAATGGCGTGGTATAGATTCATCTCCCCTGCTGCCATTTCCAGTACTTTTTCCTCTGAGAAAAAGGACAGGGACAGATTCAGCTGCATGTCTCCGTCCACCAGCAGTACCTTTTTTCCTGCCCGTGCCATTGCTGCTCCCACATTGGAGCATGTGGTGGATTTGCCGCTTCCTCCTTTGTTGTTGGTAAAACATATGGTAACTGTTTTCTTCATGGCCGCCCCTCTTCCCTCTTTTGTATGCCGGACACCACCGGCCTTTGAAAGCATTATAATATATCCTGTTGGCAAAAACAAGGAGTGGCAGCTATAACTCGCTACTTAAAAAGCCTTCCATTTTCACATGTTTCCCATCTGTGTATACAGTCACTGCACCGCTTATCATGGTATATGCCACCTCACATCCATGCTCTCTCAGACGCTGGATCGTTTCCGACGAAGGGTGTCCATAAGTATTTGTTTCTGAGCAGGAAATCACTCCATTTTCAGGTTTTATCTTTTCCAAAAAAACACTGCTGGTAGAATATTTTGATCCATGATGCCCTACCTTCAGAAAATCCACATCCTTCAGATATGGAAGCAGCTCTTTTTCTGTTTTTTCACCGATATCACCTGTAAAAAGGCCGGAAAATCTTGCATATTCAAGCTGTATCACCATGCCATCCTCATTTACGTTTTCTCCTTTTGCCCCATCTTCCGGTGCCAGGAAACAAAGCTTCATTTTCCCGGACTGGAGAATATCTCCTCTCTTTACAGTATAGATCCGGACGCCTGCCTGTCTGCCCAGTTTCTCCAGATTATTCCAGTTTTCCGGAGGATCCTGCCATTTAGGCAGATACAGACTGCTTACATATACCGAGGTCAGCCCCTGTGCCTGCAATTCCAGGATTTCCCGAACTCCGCTGATATGATCCTCATCAACATGAGATATAAAAATCCCATCAATCCGGCTGATTCCCCTTGACTTCAAAAAGGGAAGCATCTGATATCTGCCAGTACTGGTTTTACTGCTGCTTCCTCCATCAATCAGATAGTTTTTCCCTTCCGGCGTCTGGATCGCAATTCCATCTCCCTGCCCCACATCCAGACAAGTGATCTGCAGGTAGGCTGAGGGCCAGACTCGGATCACCAGGAGACTGACCACTACTCCTGCTGCCAGAATTGCCCAGTAAACTATTCCTGAAATTTTTATCATTCTCAGTGGCATTTCTTCATATTTTTCTTTATATCCGGTTCGCCATTTGCTTTTCTGTGAATATAAGAAAAGGAGTGTTCCCAAGATCAAATAGTACAGTACGATCTGCCACAGCTTTGGCTGGCCTGCCACCCAGGTAACAGGAATTCTTAGATTTCCTATAGACAGACTGCCTGCTGCACCACATAGCATTTCATAAAGCCATAACAGGAATTTTCCAGGGAAAATCAGTATTTTGGCGCCTGTCATCCAGAAACAGCCCACCAGCATTCCTGCAAGACCACTGACCAGAACCACCGCTACTGACGGAATCACTAACAGGTTCAACATCAATCCAGCCACAGAAACCTCCCCAAAGAAATAAAGGCTCACCGGAAGCATAGTCAACTGCACTCCCAGCGAGGCCAGAAACATGGCCGTTCCCTTTTTGCAAACTGCTTTTACCTTTCTGTTTACCGTCTTTCTATTTTCTGTTTTTCTGTTTTCTTTCTTTCCCCTTTTGTCTGCCTTCTTTTCCAGATAAGGATAAATGATCCCTGCCCCGAACACTGCAGAAAAGGAAAGAAGAAAACCGCTGCTGTACAAATAAGCCGGCGATTCCAGAAGGATCAGTACTGCAGATGCAGCCAGTGCTGTAGGCAGATCATAGATCCTGCCAAGAATCCTCGCCCCTGCAGCCATGAGAAACATGCACACAGCCCGCATAACAGACACGCTGCCTCCTGTCATCATCCCATACTGGATCATAAAAACCAAGGCGATCATACCGGCAGTCCAGTTTCCCAGATAACATTTTTTCAAAAACCGGTAAAAGCCCATGCCGATAATACTGATATGGAGTCCCGAAATCGCCAGTATATGCAGTATCCCGCCCATTTGGTAGCGCAGCTTTGTTTCATCCTCCAAACCGGTTTTATCCCCCAGCACAATGGCCTTTAATACTTCTCCTTCTTCTCCTGCGGCCTGGCACAAAATGTCCCCCAGATACTGCTGCAGATCCACCAGAAATTGTCCATAAACAGAATAACTGAATGATTTTTCCTTGATCACAGCTTTCTTCATCACATAATAGATATGCTGGCATGCATAATACTGACGGCTGTCAAACTCTCCAGGATTTCGTTTGCCCTGGATTTCTTCCAGCCTTCCTTTTACACGAACCATCATCCCTTTATACAGGACATCCTTATCTGTATCCACAGATACTCCACACTTATCCCCCAAACCCTTATCTGCATTCACAGAACTTCGTCCCTTTACAGAGGATCTGACATTCGCCACAGACTTGGCTTTAGAAAATGTTTCCTGATTTTTCAAAAAGACTCTTACATTTTTTATTGGAATTTTCTTAGATTGATAGATAAAATAGACATCTTTAAGATAGACTGATTTTGAATTTTCACTTTCTGCGCACCGTTCCACCTCCCCGCAGATGGTGGTCCCCGGATGCTTTTTTAAATATTCTGAAACAGATTTCGGCAGAGGATTCCCCCTGATCAGGGGCATCCCCAGCAAATCTGCCATGGCCATCGCCAACATCAGGAGAAGGCACGCAAGACATAAGGGACGTCTTGCCATCCATTTCCTCCTTACTCTTTGTCCTGGATCAAATCAGTATTCCAGCCAAAGAAATTATAAAGAGAGGTATTCTCTCCAAAGCTTACATCATCCTGTCCGTTCAGGCTGATCTGAACTTTGTCTGCATCCACAGCAGCCAGTACGGAATTAACTACAGAATAAATAATTGTTTTCTCCGGAATATCAAGAGCTGCATCAGAAAACGCCTGGCTGAAGTTCACATAACATACACGATCAGAAGTTGTTACAGACATAACCTCTGTATTCTCCGGAAGAGTAGGATAATGTCCTTTTTCCATAGGCCCCTTGATCAGCTGCTCCAGGATCACCCGTTCCCTTGGAAGACTTCGCTTATAATAAACGCTTCTTTCTTCCTCAACCAGTTTTTCCCCTGTGCTGTCAGTAAAATACAAGGTAAAAGTATCATACCGGTAAGCATCCCGATCATCACCCCGCAGTTCCACAAAACTGGAATTATCCATGGTGCCTATTGGATTTCCTTTAGAATCTGTAAGCTCTGTATTTCCTACATAGAATTTCACACCGGAAATCCCCGGAACCTGAAGAAAGCTTCGTACAACTCCAGCCCGTACCAGAATCTCCCTGGTACTTCCCATACTGGTATATCCACTATTAAAATAAACAAGCAGGGATGTATCGTCCAGCACACAGGACTGTATCTGTACTTCTTTTGGGAAAAGCGCCTGATAATCTCCGCTGGTTTCTCTGTCATTCAGCTTCTGCTCCAGCTCATCGATCATATCCTGGGGACTTTCCTTCTCAGGCACATAACTTTCTCTCTGCAGCTTTGTTTCTTCCTGATTTGTATAGTAAAAATAATATTGATTGCCTCCGCTGTCCTTAAGGCCAGACTGTCCTGTATCAGCGCAACCGCCAAGAACTCCTGCAATCAGCGCCACACTCAGCAGCAATATAAGTAACTTTTTCATCTGGTGCCTCCTAAGGAATATATGACAACGGGATACGAACGGTAAAGGTAGTTCCTTCTCCCTCTTTGCTGAATACCTTAATGGTGCCATGATGCATGGCTATGGCACTTCTTGTAATGGCAAGTCCAAGACCTGTACCGCCAATCTCCCTGGAATGGGACTTGTCCACACGGTAGAACCTTTCAAAAATGCGGTCAATGCTATCCTCAGGAATGCCCATGCCGGAATCTGCCACTGTCACATAAAAATATTTATGGTCTGCGTCCAGCGTTACCCTTACCCATCCGTCATCCACATTATATTTGATGCCATTTTCCACAAGATTGGTCACTGCCAAAGTGAATTTCACTTCATCCACATCAGCTTCTACTGGCCTGAAGCAATCAAGGATCAGGTCAATATTACGTCTGTCTGCAATGGGCCGAAGCCTCTTCAGGATATCCTCCAGTAACTGATTGATATCCATATGGGAAATATTTACATCTGCTGCCTTTTTGTCCATCTTTACAAGGGAAAGAAGATCTGTGATGATCTTATTCTCCCTATCAATCTCCGCAGTAATATCCCCCATAAACTCCTGGTAAAGTTCTTCTGGCACACCGCTTTGCCCTACAAGGGAATCAGCCAGCACCTTCATGGAAGTTAAAGGTGTCTTTAACTCATGGGACACATTGGATACAAATTCATTTCTGGACTCATCCAGGATCTTCATCCTTGCCAGCATCTTGTTAAATGCATCTGTGATCAGCTTTGTCTCTGTATAATCCGGAACGGAGATCTCATCATTCTGATATCCGTCTGTCAGATCTTCTATAGATTTGGTGATCCTCGCAAAAGGTTTTACAAGAATAGTGGAAAGTACATAACCAAGCAAAATGGCCAGTGCTACTATGAACCCGATGATCAGGATCTCCCTCTGCTCCAGCTCATCAATGGTAGAAGCGATCTCATTGGCTGAAACGCTTACCAGAAGTACCCCTTGCAGCTGCTTCACTTCAGGACTTTTTACCGGAACAACCATCTCTATCGACCGGTTCTTACGATTATACCAGCTGACTTCATCCCCTTTAAAGCAACGGATGACCATGGATGAAAGCAATGTCTTCCCTTCATCTATGCCATACGTATCCTTTACGATCCTGTAATCCCTGTCAACCAGCAAAAGTCTGCCGCTATATACATTAGACAACAACTCCAGCTTGCTGTTCACTACCTGCGAGCTGGAGTCATTAATATAATTCTCTTTGATTAACAGGTTGCACAAAATGTCACATTGATTCTTCACATTCTCAGTACGGAGAGCAATGGCCCGATCCGCATAGGTATTGATCACAATCTGTGTAACTATAACACTTGGCACGATTCCCAGAATGATCAGGATGATCAGGATACGAAAACGCAGGCTTTTAAAAAAGCTTGTCTTTGGCTTGTTGATCATAGCTTAAGCCTGGAAGTAATAACCCACACCCCATTTGGTGTGTACGTATTTCGGCTCACTGGGATTTGCCTCAATCTTCTCTCTAAGACGACGGATATGTACATCGACAGTACGCACATCTCCAGGATACTCGTATCCCCAAACAATATTCAGAAGGTTCTCACGGCTGTAAACCTTGTTGGGATTAAATACCAGAAGCTCCAGAACATCGAATTCCTTTGCTGTAAGGTTGATCTCACGGCCGGCAATAAATACCCGGCGGCTTTCGCAGTCCATCTTAAGGTCTCCCACCTCAATGGTCTTTGCCTTTTCTTTTTCTTCATGATTGCTGCCTGCTCTTCGCATAATTGCTTTGATCCTGGCCTTCACCTCAAGAATGTTAAACGGCTTTGTAATGTAATCATCAGCACCATACTCCAGTCCCAGGATCTTATCCATGTCCTCTCCTTTTGCTGTAAGCATCACAATCGGAACATTTGAAAATTCCCGGATCTGCTGGCAAACCTCAAGTCCGTCCATCTTTGGAAGCATCAGGTCTAAAAGAATGATATCGTATTTCTTTTCCTTGGCCTTCTCTACAGCTTCCTCACCATCATAGGCGCAGTCCACTTCCATACCGTCCTGTTCCAGGCTGAAGCGGATACCCTTGACGATCAGCTTTTCATCATCTACTACCAATACTTTCCTGCTCATGTATATTCTCCTTATTCTCGCCTGCCATCCATTCTCAACTACACACAGACGATATTAATCTACGGAAATCCTGTCTTTGATCCTGGCAAAAACACCTTCCTTGATCCCTTCCACATTCATGATCTCTTCAATGGAAGAAAATCCTCCCTGATCCTGACGATATGCAAGGATGGCATCTGCCTTGGAACTTCCCACACCAGGCAGTGTGGTCAGCAGCTCTTTGTCTGCTGTATTAATATTAACCTTCCCTGTACCGGTATCCTCTGATACCTGCCCTGTACCCTGTGACGTCTGTCCTGTTACAGATGACTGTGTACCCAGATCCCATAAATTTCCTGCATTGCTACCCGTGCCATTTCCAGCTACCACATCTTCTGCTTCCTGCACAGTAGGAACGTACACCTTCTGTCCATCTGAAAGCTCTGCTGCCTGGTTCAGACACACGGGGGCAGCTTCCGTTGTGCATCCTCCTGCTGCTTCTATAGCTTGAAATATCCGGCTGCCTGCATCCAGACAGTATACTCCCGGACTGACCACAGCACCAGAAACATCCACATAAATCTCTTCCGGTCCCTGAGAAACTTCTGCAAGTACAGCAGATTCTGTGATGGCTGCCTCCGAAACAGGAACCTGTGTATTTGCAGTCTCCTGGTCGGTGATCTGAAATTCTTCTTCATCGGCCATCTCCTGGGAACCCTCCTGGAAAAGATCATCTCTCCTGCTGCATCCTGTAAGTACACAGCTGATGAAAATCACACTGAAAAAAAAGCAGAAATATTTCCCCGGTTCTAAAGGTTTTCTTTTCATTTTCGGTTCTCCTCCCATAACAAAGCATGGCAGGCTCCCCGCTACTCATTCTTATTTTAACGAAAGATCTGTACTTTTACAATACCAATCTCTTAATTTTGCCACTTAAAAATAACGATTCCGGCTGCACAGATCAGCATTCCCATAATCTTTCTCCACTCAAAAGGCTGCTTTTCCACACCAAATATGCCCAACAATTCAATCATATATGCAACTGCCAGCTGAGATACAACAATCACCATAACTGCCTTAGCCGGACCAAGGGCTCCCATACTCTGGATCACGGTCACTGTAATAAATGCTCCGATCACGCCTCCAAGAAGCATATATTTAGGACTGACCTGCCACAAAACCGATACACTGTCTCTCCCCGAAAAAAGCCATGCTGCCACACATACCAGAAATGCTGAAAGCTGCACCCATCCGGTAGATACCCAAAGGCTGGATTGTTTGGTGACTTCTGTATTAAATACCCCCTGTATACTCATAAGTGCTCCTGACAACAGTGCTGCAAGAAATCCCCACATATTCCTTCCTCCACAGATCTTTAATGAAAGGGATGTCTGTAAAATCTTTTAACAGATTAAAACATCTGCGTGATCTTACAGCATCCCCTTTCATGACTCTGTTATCAGGATATGCTTATTTCAGCAATATATACCTTACATTTTCATATTTTTTAATGCAGTTGTGATCTTCAGAGGATTGCCATAATGAAGGGTCCCATACCGGAACAGTTTAGCAGCCAGCACTCCGGCCAATACGCAGGAAGCAACCAAAAGTCCACCGGAAAGGATGATTTCCCAAGCAGCCACACTACCCATAGCCACACGGATGAACATAGCATTTCCGGAGGTAAATGGTATAAATGAAGCTACTTTGATCATAAGCCCGTCACAGTCATTCATTCCAAAAATAGCTGCCAGGAAGGAAATCACATAAAGCATTGTCACTGGTCCGGATACCTTGCTGATATCCTCTGTCTTGGAAACAAGTGCTCCAAGTGCCCCAAACAAAAATGCGTATAACAGATAACTTGCAATTGCAAAGAATGCATAAGCAACAAATACTCTGGCCGGAATATCAAACAAAGGATCCAGGATCCCGCCCCACTTTTCCTTAACAGCTGCGTATGCTCCAAATGAACCACCAAGGATCACCAATGCCTGGACCAGGCCAGCAAGCGCACCTGCCAAAACCTTGCCAAAGATCAAACTGTTAGAATCTACACTTGTTACCAGGATCTCAATAGCACGGTTGCTTTTTTCGGAGGTAACGGATGTTGCGATCATCTGTCCATAAAAAATGATCAGGAAATATACAAGGAACACCAGGATATAAGTATATCCGTAATTGGATGCACTGTCTTTTCCCAAAATATCTGTAGTAACGTTTATATTTATGTTTTCAGCAGATACAATTTCTTCCTCTGAAAGTCCTTTTGCCATCAGATACTGCTGTGTCTCATAAGCCTCCAGTGTGCTGACAAAGGCATCCTGATAGCTGTCATACAGTTCCTTATTATTTACCACATAGGAAACATCTGAAAGACTGTTCAGGATAAAACCAGCCTGAACATCCTGGTCCTTTACAGCCTTTTTCAGGCTGCTCTCATCCTGATATGTTTCCCAATTCGCCCACATACCTGAAAGCAGGCTGTCTACGTCTGTAATCTGATCTGTCTTCACACAAATACCCAGTGTATCTGCCTGTTCACCTGAATCGGTGCTGCTTTCAGAAACTTTATCGTCTCCCAAAAGCCCCGGAACCATAGTTGGAACAATGATCACACCCATAAGCACCAGGGTAAGAAGTACCGTGACAGTCAGAAAACCTTTACTTTTAAAGTAATTGTTTAGCTCAAACCTTAATATAGTCCAAAATTTTTTCATGCCTCGTCACCTGCTTTCTCCACAAAAATGTCATTCAAAGACGGCTCATACATGCCGAAAAATTCCAGATCCACATCTTGCTCTACAAGCCTTTCCAGGATCTTAAGCTTTGCATCTGAAGCTTTTTTCCTGATGATCAGACGATCCTTCTGTACCTTTTCTACTTCAAGAAGATCGGCAAAAGTATCACGTAACCTGTGTGCCAGTTCCTCTGGTGTTTCTTCAAGACTGGATACCACCAGGCGGTCCCGCCCAAACTCCCTTTTGATCTCCTTCAATTCTCCGGACAAAACCACATCCCCATGATTCAGGATGGCGATCTGCTGGCAGAATTCCTCTACATAACTCATCTGATGGCTGGAAAAGATCACCAGCTTTCCCTGCTGGATCTGTTCACTGATCACATCTTTCAGGATCTGGGAATTTACCGGATCCAACCCTGAAAAAGGTTCATCCAGGATAATGATCTTTGGATCTGTGATCAGGGTCTGCGCCAGCTGTACCTTCTGCTGATTTCCTTTTGAAAGAGTTTCCAGCTTCCGGTTCTCATACTCTGACACCTCCATTTTAGCCAGCCATTTTTTCATATTTTCCTTGGCTTTCTTTGCGCTTAGGCCACGAAGCATTCCAAGATATATCAGCTGTTCACTAACGGTTTTCTTTGGGTATAATCCTCTCTCCTCTGGCATATATCCAATCTGGTGCTTTGCCGGGTCGAAGGACTTGCCATCCAGCAGAACTGATCCTGCATTTCCCTTAAATACGTTCATAAGAATACGGATAGTGGTTGTTTTCCCGGCTCCGTTCCTTCCCAGCAGCCCCAGTGCATTTCCGCTTTCCACAGAAAAAGAAATTCCATGCAGCACTTCATTTCCGCCAAAGCTTTTTCTAAGATCTCTTACTTCCAGTTTCATACATAATCTCCTTTTCCGGGCCGATCGTCTGCCCTGTTTGCTCTTTGAAGCTTATATCTATCTGATCCATCAGTTCTCTTTCAGACTGAATATCGGATTCATATGGATATACTTTTGCCTGTTTTTCAAACCTCTTCCGAAGCTCCTCTCCCTTTTCCGTGTCCTGGTCCTTCAAAAGCGCAAGTCCATACTGGGTGCGTGTCACAGACAGAAGGCTTTTCCCAAAAGCTTTCATAAACTTCAGCTGTTCTTTATCCAGAAGTCCATCCAGAACTCCTTCATTTCTCTCTCCTAACAGCTGACACAGGATCCCATCACAAGCCAACAGCTTTCTGTGCAGGTCAATGATCCCGTTTTCAGTGTGCAGCAACTTTTCTATCTGCTGATCTGCTTCTTCAAATCTATGTTCATCCATCAGCCTGTTGCATACAAAAACCCCAATTGCAGCAGACAAAGGATTTTGCATATCTTCATCTGACGGCATCTGAAACCATTCCTCCGGCAGTTCTTTCAGCCTTCTGCCTCTGGAAACCTCCTGGTTGATCTGCATCTGGATTCTGAAGGCACGCAAAGCCCCTGGAAACTTTCGGATCGTCCAGGCATTATAGCCATCATTGGGCATTCCCCCCATAACTGCTGGAATCCCATTCAAAAGTATAAAAGCGCACCCCATTAAGGCAATGATCAGGAGGCATTCTGCTGCATATGGATGCGGCTTCCAAAGTGCCAGACCGATCACAAAACAGATCAGGGACACCAGAAAATTCATCAAAACACCGCCCAAATTGTACAACACATACGGCATTTTCCCATTGATCAGCTCCGGTGGATCCAGCAGGCACTGCCCGGCTGTCCCTGGGATATGCAGCTTCTTCCATTGAAATCCCTGCTCTGTTTTTAACAGGATCCTGCTCCCGATCCTGAAAGAACTAAACTTATATCCGGTGAGCAGGCCAAATGCAAGATGACCTCCTTCATGCACCAGAATATGTAAAAACATACTGGCATAAATTGCCCCCAGCATGATCAAAATATTCAGCACAAATGTCCACATGCCCCCATTTCTAATACTGTCGGTTTTATCCGCTATCTTAACCATTAGAAGACCGCCTGCTGCACCCACAGCAAATCCAAGCAATCCACCTACAAACGTAGACAGCCATTTCTTTTTATTTTTCTTTTTCATTCCTTTTTCCTTCCTACAATATATTTATGGTTAATACCCATGATTGCCGCTTATCGAAGCTTCTCTCCCTTTTTCATCATACAACCTTTACAGTAGGTGATGCTCACCACCATCCAGACAATTGCCAGCATTACGATTGCCATGATCCCTGTATTCCAGATCATCTGGAATACCATCGCCAACGCTGTCAGGATGGGAAGCAGCCTGATAATACACATATAGGCCTTGTAGCTACCCTGGTAAATTGCTTCCTTTTCGGCCTCGTCACAGCTCTCCAGCCATTGCCGGGCAAACTTCCTTGATGCCGGATCCCCCTTCTTCTGAGGATAAATCCTCTGGATACGCTTAATTACCCTGATCTGGCCAATACCAATATATAAAAAAGTAATTACAAAAACTACCATCCCTGCTAACCAAAAATATGCCTGCCAGTCTTCCACTGTATCAATATAATGAGCGGAATAGCTGGTGCTTAAAATCAGAATGTCCAGGATCATAAAAATATTATGTACAATATTGGTAATGCCATAGATCCGATCCAGGTCATACTCCAACCGGTCATTCTCATCCTCTTCCTCTACGGCTTCCAGCCGCTGTTCGATTGCTTTCATCTGATGCAGTGCCCATTCATTCCAGATAATACAAGCAACAAACAGGATCAGAAGGATGAAAAACATCCTTTCACGAATCCCCAAAACAAGCATCTGTGCTGCATCCTGGATGGTCTGTCCCAATGGCGCCCCATGATTCAGATAGCTCATCCCACCGCCAAGAAAACCTCCGAAGATCATTGCCGCCAGCATGATCAGCCCATATTTCAAATAGGTATTCATCTTTCTTTTATTTACTTTATCCTTCTTCATCTTCATCCTCCAAATAGCTGAATATATCCTCCACCTGAACCTGACAGATCTGTGCCAGCTTCAGGGCAAGTGTTACCGATGGGGAATAGTCGCCTCTTTCGATCAGGCTGATGGTCTGTCGGGATACTCCTGCAAGCTTCCCCATCTGTGCCTGATTGATTCCAAGCCTGGCTCTTTGTTCCTTCAGGTGATTCACCAACGGCATTCATGTTCCTCCCTTCCCTTTCTTTTGTTCCTTTTCTTTTGTTCCTTTTCTTTTGTTCCTTTTCTTTTGTTCCTTTTCTTTTGTTGGTCTTTTCTTTTTCTTTTCTTTTGTTGTCTTCTATACATGACTTGTATTTTTGTCATTTTGACAACTTTTCTTGTCATTCAATATAACATTGACAAATATACTTGTCAACATGTTTTAATAAGGTTTTAATAATGGTTTTAATAATTTTTATGGTCCCTTCCAAAAAGCAATATCATATCTATGTGCATCGATTCTATCTTTCATGTCATTTAACGCATTTTTTTGATTGTTATTCGTGTATTATGGTGCTATTTTAGCTTTTTATTTTATTGATTTTCACACGAATATCTGATATGATATATTTGATACAATTAAACTGGGAGGGCTGATCATGTACAGAAAAATCACAAATTTCTTAGAATCCTGGAAAAAAAGCCAATATCGCAAGCCTCTTATTTTACAAGGTGCAAGGCAGGTTGGAAAAACTTACTCCATTCTCGAATTTGGACGTACCCACTATGAAAATGTGGCATATTTCAATTTTGAAACAAATCCGAAATTGAACGAAACATTTGACGAAAATATTAGTCCTGATTATCTGATACCCATTCTATCTCATATTGCAAACCAGACCATTGTAAAAGAAAAAACATTGATTGTATTCGATGAAGTTCAACTCTGCGAAAGAGCATTGACTTCTCTCAAATATTTTTGCGAAAATGCTCCTGATTATCACATTATCGTGGCTGGCAGTTTACTGGGCGTGGCAGTCAACAGGACTAAGTTCTCTTTTCCTGTAGGAAAGGTTGATATAAAAACTCTTTATCCTATGGATATGGAGGAATTTATGTTGGCTCTCGGTCAGAAAGATCTGGTGAAGCGGATTCAAAAATGTTTCAACACCAATACACCGTTACCCTCTGCCCTGCATGATATGGCAATTGAACTCTACCGCCAGTATCTTGTTGTTGGCGGTATGCCAGAATGTGTGATGCAGTTCGCCCAGACAACTGATTACATTCTTGTCCGGCACACACAGGATACAATACTTGCAAGTTATCTTAACGATATGAGTAAGTATAATAACTTAAATGAAATCAAGAAAACCCGACTTGTCTATGACAACATCACTGTTCAGCTTTCCAAAAAGAATACCCGTTTCCAATATAAGCTGATCAAAAAAGGGGGACGAGCTTCAGAATTTGAAAATGCCATTGAATGGCTTTGTTTATCCGGCATCGTGTCACAAGTTTACAAAACAGAACAAATCAAAAAACCTTTGGAAAACTATCGCGATATTGATTCATTCAAGATTTATGTCTCAGATTTAGGGCTTCTCTGTGCAAAAAAAGATTTAACTGCCACTGATATTCTTTATATGGTGGATGAAATTAACGATTTTAAAGGCGGTATGGCAGAAAATTATGCCAATGTACAACTTACCATTAATGGCTATAACACCTATTACTGGGAATCTGAACGTGGCGCAGAAGTTGACTTTGTTATCCAACGTAACGGCCAGCTCATCCCGATTGAGGTTAAATCTGCCGATAACACCAGAGCCAAAAGTTTAAGAATCTATATGAATACTTACAAACCTGAATATGCCATCAAACTTTCCACCAAGAACTTTGGACTGGAAGATAATAAAAAAATCGTGCCCCTTTATGCAGCATTTTGTATCTAGCGTCTGCTGATTAAACCGTTTCTGATTCAGAAGCAACAGTCACTAGTGAACTACTCGGCAACTTAGTTACCAGAGCATCTGAAATCTGGCGGGATACCGCCTTTTTCAGGGTGCGTCCATGACACCAATACTGCTTGCCTTCCGGCTATGCAGCTACTTTTATTATTTCTGGCTTTTTTAGTCCGGTTACGGACAGTTTCTTCTGTTTTCCGGATACGGAAAGATATTTCCGCAGGATATTAAACGCACCTACCGCATCTGCATTGTATCTTACTCCGTCAGTTATATACATACCCCGTTCTTTTCGGTTTGATGCTTCTGCATATCTTTTCGATACGTCTGGCGATAACGGGCTGCACTGGCTGGTATAGCTCTCTTCCTGTTTTATCAATTGAATCC
>NZ_JAAITU010000119.1 GCF_013304385.1 Blautia glucerasea | reverse complement strand
GAACTCAAGGCTGCTTTTTCGTTTACACCAACTCCGATTGTTTCCTTAACAGTTTGTAACGAAGGTATTTGCGATGAAAGGAATTAAGATTGAGTTATTGGGGATTGCAATAATACCTTTAGGAATTGCTGTGACAACAAATAATTTTTGGGGATATGTCCTAGGTGTTCTTGGATTTGGCGTCGCTGTATTTGGCTGTTTTCTAAAAGATAATCACTGATAACTTCTTGTTTGAAAAATTGAGAAAACGTAATATTGAACAAAAAGAAATGCACAGTTCTTAGCTTATCGTGAACTGTGCATTTTAGTAAATAAATACTTTTAATTAGCCGATTACGGCATCCTCTGCTGTAAAATGTTCCAGGGAATTTTCTTTTACCTGAATGCAGATATAAGTAATTCCAGAAATATCGGATGCAAAAAACTGACGCTTTGCAGTAGGTGCGATTTTTAGCCAGTCTCCAGTTGAAAGGCTAATTTCTTCTCCATCAATTATGGCTTTGCCGTTACCTGAAAGAATTCCATAGATTTCTTCATTTTCTTTATGAGAATGAACAAATGGGACATTTGCTCCTGCAGGTAGTTCGTTTAAACTGATTTCTGCACCTGTTAAAGACAACTTTTCATGCAGCTCAATTCGGTTTTCCTTTCCAATAGTTGTTTTTGTGTAATTTGCCATAATAACCTCCATAGTTAATTTGTAGTTTCTGGTTGCTTGGTATTAGTATAGTGTGAGACACATACAAAAACAAGTACGCACCTTTTTGTAACTGTACACTCAAAAATGAATGTGTTACAATAGACTCGGAGGTGAGAATTATGCGAGCAAAAGAAGAATTACCGGAATGCCCAGTTGCAACAGCAGTATCTCTTATCGGAGGAAAATGGAAACTGCTGATTTTGCGTAACTTAAAAGAGCGTCCATGGAGATTCAATGAGCTACAACGAAGTATAGATGGTATTTCACAAAAGGTTTTGACAGATAGTTTAAGACAAATGATGAGTGATGGGCTGGCATATCGCCACGATTACCATGAGCAGCCACCGAGAGTTGAATACGGCTTAACGGAACTCGGAACAAAAATGCTTCCAATTGTTAATTCACTTGCTGACTTTGGTAACTACTATAAATCAATTATTGAACAGAATTAAGGACGTTAGTATTTGAAAAGCTTGAACAATTCCAGTTTGCCGAAATATTTTTATAACTTTCCCTATTTTACAGGCTTTTTAGCCTATTCATTAGTGAAATGATATGTATTTTCCCTTATTTTTGCCCTTATGAGATAATCGTAAGGGAAATAAGGGAAAGTTTTATTTAGTCGTTGCCTGCCACTTTATCAAGTAACTTTGCAGATTCCCGCTTGGCTTTTCTTGTAGAGTGGGCATAGACATTCATGGTGGTACTGACATCTGAGTGCCCTAACAGTTCCTGCACAT
>NZ_JAAITU010000118.1 GCF_013304385.1 Blautia glucerasea | reverse complement strand
GGTAGTGTAAATTATTCTGTGTAAACCTCTCAAATTGATGATAAAATCATAGGTTTATAGAATACAAAAATATAATGTGATGGGCTGAATGGCATACTTTGCTGTTCAGCCTGTTGTTTATTTAGTAGCATGGATTCTATTGCATGTCAAGGGCGCCCGAGAAAATCGGGCGTTTATTTACCCTTGATATGCGATTGGATCTGTGCTTAATCGATATCCTCTGGCTGGATCCGATCTCCAAAATAGATGCATAACTGATCCAGTGTCAGACCCCAGTCCCAAGCCTTTCCGGTCCATTTTTTTGTAGCATCCATCATTGCCAGATAGAGCATCTTGAAAAGTGCATCATCGGTCGGAAAAATAGTCTTGGATTTCGTAACCTTGCGTAGCTGGCGGTTAAAATTTTCGATAGAATTTGTAGTGTATATTAATTTACGTATCTCAGATGGATATTTAAAATAAGTGGATAATTGTGTCCAGTTATTTCTCCAAGATCCAATGGAAGCAGGGTATTTTTTGCCCCATTTTTCTTCCAGATCTTCCAAGGCTGTGAGCGCAAGATCTTCTGTATCAGCTTTGTAAACCAGCTTTAAATCCGCCATAAATGGTTTTAAATCTTTGTAAGAGATAAATTTTGTAGAATAACGAATCTGATGCACAATACACCTCTGGATCTCCGCCTGTGGGAATACTGCATGGATGGCATCCCCGAATCCGGTCAATCCATCTACGGATACGATCATGATATCTTCCACACCTCTGTTTTTTATCTCGTTGAGAACGGACAACCAGTATTTCGCACTTTCATTTCCTCCTACCCACATGCCGAGAACCTCACGTTTTCCATTCAGTTTAACACCTATAGCGACGTAAACAGCTTTTTTTACCGTTCGATTGTCTTCTCGAACATGGAAATGTACCGCATCCATAAAAACAATGGCATATTTTCTTTCCAGCGGCCGATTTTGCCATTCTTTTGCGATAGGAAGGATTCGATCTGTCATATGTGATATCATTTCTGCTGATGCATCCACACCATAAACATCTTTGAGATGAGCGGAGATATCCCTTGTCGTCATTCCTTTTGCATACATAGATAGTACCTGATCTTCAATGTTTGAGATATCTGTCTGATTCTTTTTCACAATCTGCGGTTCAAAATCTCCCTTTCGATCTCGTGGTATATCCAGATCGATCGTCCCCATTGAAGAGGTGACTGTTTTAGGACTATAACCATTACGGCTATCGTCTGTCTCTTTGTTCTTGTAGTCATACTTGGAATATCCAAGGTGATCATCCATTTCAGTTTCTAACATACCTTGCAGCGTTTCGCCTAGCAGGTCTTTCAGCATGTCCTGGACGTCCTGGGCATCCTTTGGTTGATAGTGTTCCAACAAGCTACTGATGAACGCTTTGCGTTCCGGATCCATTTTTCTTCTTCGTGCCATAAAAAAATCCTCCTGAATTGATATTTATTTTAACATCAATCCAAGAGGATATATAGCTCTTTTAGAATTTACACAGAATTAATTACAGTCTCG
>NZ_JAAITU010000117.1 GCF_013304385.1 Blautia glucerasea | reverse complement strand
AGCCCAACATCATAAACTTAAGAAAATACTTGTTCTTATGTCCTTTATTTTTTAATTAAGGCTTCATTATAAAACTGTATTGTAAGAAAAAAAGTCCAGACTTTCCCCAGGGGAATTGCATGGACTTTTTAAAAACTGCTTTTTTGATTATTTTTATATTTGTTTGAGATATTCTTTTTTCGCTCTTTTCCAGGCAGTTTTCTTTGTGGCAAAATGTGTTCCTCCATTTCTGCCTGCAATTCAAAAAGCAATTGCCTTCTCCTTTCAGCATCCTTTTCCAGAATTAATTTTATCATTTGTTCTTTAAATAAACCTATAGCAATATTTTCGTTTGTGCGCATAGGATATCTGCAGTTTTTTTCACGACCTTTTACCGATACTTTATCGTCAGCTTCTTTTCGTATATCCTGTATCATGTTGTATACCAGCACCTGTGCACGAAAATCTTGATCTACATAAATGGTCGATTTTCCTGTCACACTTTCAAACTTCATTTTATTTTTAAGAGTATGATATTTCTTTTCTATCTCCCATCTGTGGTAATATAAATCCTCCAGTTCTTTCTGGGAGATTTCAAAGGGAAGATTTGTCATAAGTGCCAATTCTTTTCCGGAAGGAAGTATGGAGGTCATAATTCGCGTATGTGTACTTACTTTTTCTTTCATATGTTCGAAACGATCAGGATGTCTTTTCCTTATTTTCTCTAATCGCTGATGGGTATGCCGCAAAATAACGGCTTCGTCAGTGGATACCATATTGTTGCGCTCAAATTTATAATCATTGGAGGATAGACGGAATAAGTAATTGATCTTTTCCGTTTCCAGAAAGTCAACAAATTCCATGGATGGATACCCCCTGTCAAAAATGACTAATACCGGCTGTTTGATATTCATGCGCTTTAAATGATTCAGGTTTTTCTTGGCAAGCTCTGTCTCATTGGTAGAAATATGTGAAATCTCGATATCCAAGTAAAATTGATTCAAAATGTCGTACATACCACTTACAAGTGCTCGTATCTGCCCAAGTTCTGAATGCTGATTATTACTTTTCCCAAAGCGTTCTCTGTTCTCCACTGAATTCGGTATTTCTGCCTTACTTCCATCTATGGCCAGTAACAAAAATCCGTTCCAAAGTTTTGGCTCAGAGGAATGATAGAAATCAGCCAGATATTCATCATTCAAATAAGAAAACACTTCAGGATTCAGTCGTTTTCGTTGTTGTAAATACCCTTGTTTCGATATTTCCATGTAGAGATCACCCTTTTGTTTAAAATAATTTCTCAGTTCCAATGCAGTAGTAAGCCCTTTTTTAGAAAGACAGCACAGTAAAATATCTTTTAAGGACATCTTTCTATTTCGAGAAAAAGTATTACTGTCCATTTTTCTTGCACGCACTGCTAAATTAGGATCTGATAGTTTCTCAGAAAGTTTTTGGATTCTTTCAATATAACTTCCTCTCATATACACCCCTGCCTAAACTTTACCATAAATAAAAGAATCTGCCTATCTCTAAGCAGATTCTCTTAAGTTTATGATGTTGGGCT
>NZ_JAAITU010000116.1 GCF_013304385.1 Blautia glucerasea | reverse complement strand
AGCTATGGCTTACTCCATAGCCAGCTCTTCTAATCTTACTATTCGTTTTACATTTGCTGTAAATGCCGTAAAATACATTTGCAGATGCATAGCAAATAGACCTCTCGAATCTGCTTTGCGCAAACCGTGAGCTTCCTTTAATTCTCCATTCTTTTCTTCTATCCTGTGCCGAATCTTCATTCGCTCCTGAAAATATTCACTTTCTTCAAATTTAAGCCGTTCAAGATTTTTCTCGCTTGCTTGCGTAATACTGTAGCTTCGTTCTTTAGCCTTTGATTTCCCTACACGGCAGTTTTCTCTTTGTGAGCATTTCCGGCACTTTACTTTGCTAAATATATATCTTAAATAAGTGTTTCCGTTTTTTGCTGTTCTTTTTTCCACACGCGTGGAAAGCTCTCCGGCAGGACACTGCAACATCCCCGCATCTTTGTTAAAGCAGAAACCTTCCTCAAGGTTTCCGTTTGCTGCTGCAGCTACTGCTGTATTGGTCCTGGCAATCAATGTAATCTCTTTTCCGCAAACTTCCAGATTATCATCACTGACATATGCCATATCGCCTATAACTTCTGTAACTTTTATTCCATTTTCCTTTGCTTTTTCTATCAGTTTTGGTAATTCCTGCCCATCTGGCGCTCCTCCATCTGTTACACTGATCCCTGCAATGAGACGTTCTTCTGTCATCGCAAGGTGATTTTTATATCCATAAAACGTACTGGTTGCCGTTTTATGCCCGAATCGTGCATCTTTATCCTCTTTGGAGCGGATCTCTTTGAGCCGTTCATCTTCTAGCAGCTCTTTCATTTCCCGAGAAAGTTTCTGTATCTTTTCATTTCCACAGGATTCTATTCCTTCCTCCAAAATCCGGAGGAGTTCCTTAGTATAGGCAATTTCTTCATCCAACCCTGCTTCCAAAGATGGTTTCTCAGGAAATTGCTCTGATAATTCAAAAGCTGTTTTATAAATCTCTTTCCGGAGTTGTTTGCTCATATCTCGCAGAATCTGCGTTGGGGATTTTGCCCGAACAGACGCAAGTGTATGAGTGGAATCGACGATAATGGTTCCCGATTTGATCAGGTTTTTGTCTAGTGCCTGTTGAATGGTTTCTTTCAGTAGTTCTTCTAAGATATCTTCTGTAATACGAGTTTTTCTGAATTTTGTAAGAAGACTGGAATCTATCATTTTTGCTTCCGGTTCCAGATTAAGGAAAAATTTATATGCCATGTCCGTCTGGGCGCTACTTATTAGAGCTTCGTCAGAAAGATCATACAGCTTTTTCAGAAAAAGCAGTTTAAACATCATCTCCGGTTCCTTCGCCGGGCGACCGAAATTTTCACAATACTGCTTACGAAGCATTGGATTTACAAAGCTGAAATCTATATTTTCTTTTATTCTCCGCAAAAGATGATCTTCGGGAATGATTGCATCGTAAAGCCCCTGATATGGTGACAATGATAATTGTAACTGTGAATGATCTTTTAACATGGTAGCCGCTCCCTCCTTATATTTCTATTATAATGGAAATACGAAAAAAAGCCCAATTCTTTTTTAGAATCAGACTTTTTCAGTGCCCTT
>NZ_JAAITU010000115.1 GCF_013304385.1 Blautia glucerasea | reverse complement strand
CTGGCAGTCTGCAATATGCAGAAAGCGTACATTGCGGCTCTGATCGGCGGCAACCATTTTATATATTATACAATCTTGCGTGATGAAGAGATGATTGCTGACCTGGTCTATGCAGAGAAAAAGTTTTGGGAGTATAACGTAAAGTGTGATATCCGTCCGGAGATAGATGACTCCGAGGCAACGAAAGAGTTTCTGGACAGAAAGTACAAGGAATCCGTGAAGGACAGTGTCCCGCTTGACCGTTCCCTGGTGAAAGTCCTGGAGGAATACCAAGATGTAAGTGACCAGCTGAAGGATATGGAGAAGCGGAAAACCGGCCTTTCCAATCAGCTAAAAGCTGCCCTTGGGGAGCATGAAGAGGGAAAATTTGACAATGGGCAGATTGTACGCTGGAAACGGATTGAGAAGAATTTACTGGATTCTAAGAGGCTGAAAGCAGAGAAGCCGGAGATTTATAACCAGTATACCAGTGTAAATGCTTACCGCACCCTGTCTATTGCGTCTTAAAGGGGGCTGGTACTATGGCTGTGGAATCGAAGATAAGAAGCTTACATGCAGATGAAATCGAATGCAGGGTAGGAAGTATCGGTGAAAAAGGAATCTCGCTTCTGTTATATAAGAATGCAAGGGTAGACCAGGCAATCCTGGATGAAGTCTTTGGCATATATGGCTGGCAGAGAAGCCATATGATGATTGGAAATTCCCTGTACTGTACCGTGAGTATCTGGGACCCGGAGAAAAAGACCTGGATTTCCAAGCAGGATGTGGGAACAACAGGGGATTTTGAAAAGGAGAAAAGTGCTGCTTCGGATTCGTTCAAAAGAGCGTGCGTGAATCTGGGGATTGGAAGGGAGCTGTATACGGCTCCCTTCATTTTTATCCCAGCCAGTAAAGTGGTGGTTACAGAGAAAGACCGGAAGAAGGTTGTGAAAGACAGTTTCAGTGTAAGTGCAATCACTATTTCGGCAGATAAGGTCATTACAGGGATTTCGGTTATCAATCAGAAGAAAGCAGAGGTTTTCAGATGGGGAAACTTAAACGCTGCAGAGAAGAACAATGGAGATGCAAACGAGGAATGGCAGGAACTGTACAGGGAGCTGGAAAGGACGAAAGTGCCAGAGGAACAGATTCTAAAGCGGTATGGTGTTAAGTCTCTTTGCGAACTGGATGAGGTATCAAGGAAAAGAGCACTGAATGGACTGAAACGAACAAAATCAGCCGCCTGATTATGGACGGCTAATCGAGAAGCTGTAAATTGTAGATATGGGATGACGCAGCATTTAGTTATGTCAGACCCAAGAAAAAATGTACGGCAGTCAGAAGTACCGCTGCGGAGCTACAAAGAGTAAAAATAACGGAGGAATTGCAGATGGATTACATGGAATTTAAAAATCAGATGTTAGCAGAGATAGAGGAACGCCTTACTGAAAAAGAATATGCCTGTTATGAACCGGCAGATGGCAATATGCTGGAAGAAAGTCTGGTGATTCAGGAAGGAAACGAGCCGATAAGATTTGGTGCGACTACGACAAGCATGTACCGGGCTTATAAATCCGGTTACAGTATAAGGCAGATTGCAGAAGAAATCATAAGGGAAA
>NZ_JAAITU010000113.1 GCF_013304385.1 Blautia glucerasea | reverse complement strand
CCTAAAATGAAACTTTAAATTCCACCGCCCGCTTATGCGGTGGAATTTACTCTAACACAGTAGATATTTACTCTTGCATACAAATAGTGCTATGGTTATAGCTCCTTCTGACAGCAGTAGAAGGAGAAGTATTATGAGTAAATATATACCAGGAAATCAGAAACACCTTACTTTAGAAGATAGAGTTTATATCGAAAATGAATTGGCAAAAGGAACCTCTTTTAAAAACATTGCAGCATTCCTTTGCAAAGACCCAACTACCATATCCAAAGAAGTACGTGCTCACCGCCTTTCTGATTGGTATCACAAAGGAACTTTTTATAATGCCAGAAACTTTTGCACCCATCGTTACCATTGTAAAAAGACCAATGTCTGTGGAAAGATACTTCTTTGTGGTATTAAATGTACTTCCTGTCCAACATGCAATCAGACCTGTAGAGATTTCGAGAAAGAACGCTGTAAAAGGCTTGATAAAGCTCCATATGTATGTAACGGATGTCCTAAGAAGATAAATCATTGCACAATCGCACATAAGTATCGTTATGATGCCAGATTTGCAGATAGAAAATATCGAGAATTACTAACAGGCTCACGATCCGGAATAAATATGTCAAAAAAGCAACTGCATCAGAAAGATCAGATCATTACTCCTCTTATTGAACAGGGACAGTCCCCATATCAGATTCTGGCAAATCATCCGGAACTCGATATGTCTGTCCGTTCTATGTATACATACATTGATAAAGGATTATTCACTGCCAGAAATGTAGATCTGAAAAGGCAGGCTAAATTCAAACCAAGAAAATGTCATAAAACACAGATCACAGACCGTTCAGCATTCATTAATAGAACTTATTCTGACTTCTGTTCTTTGAGTCTGGAATCCTTTGTTGAAATGGATACGGTCAAATCTTCCAGGGACTCAAAGAAAGCCCTGTTGACCTTGTTTTTTACAAAAGAGAAACTGTTTCTTGCCTTTTTGGTTAACCGTTGCACAAAAGGTGCAGTCCGGCTTATATTTGACCGCCTTGAAAAGCGTATGGGAACCTATGAGTTCATCTCAGTTTTTGAAAATGTATTAACAGACCGCGGCTCAGAATTTGGAGATCCAGTCGCCTTAGAAACTGGTATAAACAGAATACAACGAACCAGTATCTATTATTGTGATCCAATGCGCAGTGGGCAAAAAGGGGGCATCGAGCAGGCTCATACCATGCTCCGCATGATACTGCCAAAAGGTACATCCTTTGAATTCCTGACACAATGGGATGTGAACCTTATTGTAAATCATATCAATTCAACCCCAAGAGAGAGTCTCAATGGACGAACTCCATACGATCTTGCCCTGGAGACCCTTGGCGAAGATGTTTTAAAAGCATTTCAGCTTAAGCGGATTGCTCCTGACGAGGTCAATCTGACGCCTAAGCTGATACGCTTCAACCACTAATCAACTAATCGAAATCTGCTGTCAGACTGGATGTAAACTTTTCACATTTTTCAAATGTGGCTGGTGGAATTTAGTCTAGCACACCGAATTCCAGTAGCCCATTTAGCATGCCATGAAATCCAGAAAATTTCGTTAAGTTAGAACAATTATAGCAGAAAACGAGAGATTTTGCTTAAAAATCTCTCGTAAAAACAACAAAATTTAAAGTGCTGTG
>NZ_JAAITU010000112.1 GCF_013304385.1 Blautia glucerasea | reverse complement strand
TCTAATGCGGAGTAAATTATTATGCTGATTAACTTTTGAAATACCCCATATTTATGGAATAGTGTCGTTTTTTACTCAACATAATAATCCTCCGTCCTGTTGATTTCTTTAAATCATTTCTTTTAGCCAATCAAGCAATTCTTCCCTCTTTTTATCCTTGTAACGGCTTTCCGGAATGATCTTCTTGCTTGCTTTTTCAAGAGCCTCTCTTTTTGCAGCAGAATCAGCCTTTGCATATATTTCTGTCGTTTTGACTGATTCGTGACCCAAAAAGTCACGAATGTAAATCAGATTTACGTTTGCCTGCACCAAATGCATTGCTTTGCTGTGGCGAAAAATATGGGGCGTCACATTTGATATAGTCATTTCAGGGTGACTATCCTGAGCTTTCGCCACATATTTTGAAATCACATATTCTACACCGGATCTTGTGAGTTTCTGTTTCATTTTGTTCACAAACAGATACTGCTCAGGTTCCGTAATGCTGTAGTTACTGGTATATTTTTCTAATAATGATCCTGTATCAGGCATTAAAGGTACAATTCTTGATTTATTACCTTTTCCCGTAAGCGTTACTGTTGCAGGCTTTGTGAAACGAACGTCTTTCAGTTTTAAGTCCACAAGCTCTTGTACTCTGGCACCAGAATCATATAAAAGCGAAAGCATTGCGAGATCTCTTTGACCATTTTTACTCTTGGTATCGGGTTGCTCAAAAATAATTTTCAACTCATCGACTGTAAGGTACTCTACTTCCTTTTTCGCGCATTTCTTAAAGTCTATTCCAAGTATTTCCTGACATTTGGACATATATTGCGGGTCTTCGACTGCGATATATCTTGCCAACGCATGAATAACTGTCAGTCTGTGATTCCTTGTGCTGACTGCGCAACCTTTGTTTTTTTCCAACCATTGCAGATAACCTTCAACGGTCTTTCTTGAAATATTATCCATCGTTAACTTCTCCGGCTTTATCTTCAGTTCATCACGGCAATACCTTAAAAATACGATAAAGGCATCTCTATACGACTTGATTGTATTGGGACTTGCACCTATCTGCAGAGGAAGGTACCTTGTCAGATAGTCAGTAAGGTAATCTGATAAATATTTTTTACTCATCCTCATCCCCTCCCTTGAACATGTCATTGTATAAAGGGACAAGTGCATCAATTATACGATCATAAGATTCAGCAGTTAGGCGAAGGTATTTCTCTGTGCATTTGATATTCCTATGTCCCATATATTCCTCAAGATACGGAATCGAAACATATGTATCAATGCCCTTATCTACCATACTCTCAAGAGCATGAACCGCAAATGTGTGTCTCAAATCATGCAGGCGGGGAAGTCTGCCATTTGCAGCACACGGAACTCCAGCCTCCACAAGCAACTTCTTATATCTTCCAAGTATAGACCCGGTGCGGTAAGCTTCTCCCCATCTGTTTCTAAATAAAAGACCTGTGTCATTTTCCGAATAACCGACTGAATTCATGTAGTTTCTTAAGCAAGCAAACAAGGATTCTGACATGGGAACTAAGCGTGTATTATTGTATTTTGACTGCCTTACTGTAATTACCCTGTCCGAAAAATCTATATCAGATATCTTAAGGGACAAAGCTTCCGATATCCTTAAACCACAGCAATAGAGCAACCTGATAAGAAAAGGGTATAC
>NZ_JAAITU010000111.1 GCF_013304385.1 Blautia glucerasea | reverse complement strand
GCAGTAATGTACGGAGTTGACCAGTACTAATCGGTCGAGGGCTTGACCAAAAAGCGAGAAAGCGGCCATGGCACAGGGATGTGGACAGAGACAGGTTTATCTGGTGATGGACACAGAGACTGTGGCAGGGGCATTTGCGAAGCAAAAGGCATCGAGCAACGTAGTTGCGAGATGACCGTTTTCGAGAATAGTTAATTGCAGGATTTCACGATTCCAAAGGATGTCAGCATGTATGTGGTTTTGAAGGTACAAAAGCATTTGAGCAGTGGACTTGGTTCATTGCTTTTTTTTATGCAATAAAATATTGCTCCGTGCTTTGCAATTCCGCTATAGTCTATATGAAAAAGAAACTGTAGCAGATTTCAGAGATTAATGATACAATAAAAAAATCCAGGATGAAAAGCATCACTAACGGAAGAGAAAAAGAGAAAGAGAAAGAGAAAGAAGGAAACCGCATGGACCTGAATAAAGAAAATATGACTAAGATCAGATATCTGATCACTTTTGCCATTATCCTGTATCTTGGAGTTCAGAATATTCATGTAGTACTTGGTGTATTGGGGCTGGGCTGGGGATTATTGTTCCCTTTTATTGTAGGTTCAGCCATGGCATTTGTATTGAATGTACCAATGACATTTATAGAACGTCATCTTTTTGGAAAAGCAAAAGAAAAGCATAAAAAAAGTGCAGAGAAAGCGGCAAGACCTGTAAGCTTATTCCTTTCTATTGTATTTATCATTCTACTGATCATGCTTGTTGTACTGGTTGTGCTTCCCCAGATCGGTAATGCTCTGGTCAGTGTTGCAAAGCGTGTGGAAGAGCGAGTTCCACAGATCCAGCAGTGGTTGGGAAGTACATTTCAAAAGGATTCCCAGATTGTAAAATGGGCTGATTCCATCAATATTCAGCCTGAGAAGATTCTGAATTCTGTAATGAATACACTTAAAAATGGTGCTGATAATATTGTGGCCTCTACCATTTCCTTTACAAAGGGTATTTTTAGTACAGCTATGAATGTAGGTATTGGTTTTGTATTTGCATGCTATATCCTGCTGACTAAAGAACGATTGGCACGGCAGATGAAAAAGGCATTTTATGCGATTTTTCCAAAGAGGATCGTCGAAAGGATCCTTCGGGTGGCCAGACTTGCAAGCAAAACCTTTTCCAGCTTCATTACCGGACAATGTATAGAAGCGGTGATCCTGGGGGCTATGTTTTTTGTTACTATGACCATTGGCAATTTCCCTTATGCAATGCTGATCGGTGTACTGATTTCATTTACAGCGTTGATCCCTATGTTTGGCGGGATTATTGGCTGTTGGACCGGATTTTTTCTGATTCTGATGGTAAGTCCGGTAAAGGCCTTGGCTTTTCTGGTACTGTTTGTTGTGCTCCAACAGATTGAAGGCAATCTGATCTACCCACATGTGGTAGGCGGATCTGTAGGACTTCCGGCAATCTGGGTGCTGGCTGCGGTGACTGTTGGCGGCAGCTTGATGGGAATCGTAGGAATGCTGATTTTTATTCCGCTGGTTTCTGTTTTCTATGCATTGTTTAAAGAATGGGTAAATAAAAGACTGGATCAGAAAAAAATCACTGTAAATTAAATAAGCTGTTAAGAATAATGACAAAAACAGGATTTCACAAAAGTACGTTAATTTAAGCAGGAAAAAGCTCCCTCGCAGTATCTTCAAGGGAGCTTTTTATGTACGGCTTTAGCCTGTTCAAAATGTCTACGCAGCGTGTAGGCATTTTGAACTATA
>NZ_JAAITU010000110.1 GCF_013304385.1 Blautia glucerasea | reverse complement strand
AGAGGGTGAAAGCCCCGTAAGTGAAAGGAAAGGCAGCATGGCAGGATCCAGAGTACCACGAGACACGAGAAACCTTGTGGGAAGTCGGGGGGACCACCCCCCAAGGCTAAATACCACTTAGTGACCGATAGCGCAGAGTACTGTGAAGGAAAGGTGAAAAGGACCCCGGGAGGGGAGTGAAAGAGAACCTGAAACCCTGTGTCTACAAGCTGTGGGAGTGCCATATGAGCACGACCGCGTACTTTTTGTAGAACGGTCCGGCGAGTTACGCTTACTGGCAAGGTTAAGTCCTTAAGGGACGGAGCCGTAGGGAAACCAAGTCTTAACAGGGCCAAAGTCAGTAGGAGTATACCCGAAACCGGGTGATCTACCCATGTCCAGGCTGAAGCTGCCGTAAGAGGCAGTGGAGGGCCGAACCCACATCCGTTGAAAAGGGTGGGGATGAGGTGTGGGTAGGGGAGAAATTCCAATCGAACCCGGAGATAGCTGGTTCTCCTCGAAATAGCTTTAGGGCTAGCCTCGGTATCGAGTCTTGCGGAGGTAGAGCACTGAATTTCCTAGGGGGCGTCAAAGCCTACCGAAGAATATCAAACTCCGAATGCCGCTAAGATATGACCGGGAGTCAGACTGCACGAGATAAGTTGGGCAGTCAAAAGGGAAAGAGCCCAGACCTTCAGTTAAGGTCCCAAAGTGTGCGTTAAGTGGAAAAGGATGTGGGATCTCCAAGACAACCAGGACGTTGGCTCAGAAGCAGCCATACATTCAAAGAGTGCGTAATAGCTCACTGGTCGAGAGGTCCTGCGCCGAAAATGTCCGGGGCTGAAACGCACCACCGAAACTAAGGAACCGAAAGGTTGGTAGAGGAGCATTGCATACGGGACGAAGCAGTACCGAAAGGAGCTGTGGACTGTATGGAAGAGAGAATGCCGGAATGAGTAGCGAGAACAAGGTGGGAATCCTTGTGGCCGAATATCCAAGGTTTCCAGGGTAAAGCTGATCTGCCCTGGGTGAGTCGGGGCCTAAGGCGAGGACGAGAGTCGTAGCCGATGGACAACAGGTGGAGATTCCTGTACTGCGGTATGACAGAACTGTGGGGACACGTAAGGAAAGCGGAAGCCGGGAATGGAAAGCCCGGTGCAAGCAGGGTACCAGTGCGGAAGGCAAATCCGCCGCACAATGGGAAGCTGTGAAGCGGAGCGAAATAAAGTAGCGAAGTCCGTGAGCCATGCGTCAAGAAAAGCCGCTATTGTTTGTACCGTACCCGTACCGTAAACCGACACAGGTGGATGAGGAGAGAATCCTAAGGCCGGCGGAAGAAGCATTGTCAAGGAACTCGGCAAAATGGCCCCGTAACTTAGGGATAAGGGGTGCCTGTGGAAACAGGCCGCAGAGAATAGGCTCAAGCAACTGTTTAGCAAAAACACAGGTCTATGCGAAACCGAAAGGTGAGGTATATGGGCTGACGCCTGCCCGGTGCTGGAAGGTTAAGAGGAGAGGTCAGAGCAATCGAAGCCTTGAATTTAAGCCCCAGTAAACGGCGGCCGTAACTATAACGGTCCTAAGGTAGCGAAATTCCTTGTCGGGTAAGTTCCGACCCGCACGAAAGGCGTAATGATTTGAGCGCTGTCTCGACAATGCATCCGGTGAAATTGAAGTACCAGTGAAGATGCTGGTTACCCGCGCCAGGACGGAAAGACCCCATGGAGCTTTACTCCAGTTTGGTACTGGGATCCGGTATTGCATGTACAGGATAGGTGGGAGGCT
>NZ_JAAITU010000010.1 GCF_013304385.1 Blautia glucerasea | reverse complement strand
CAATTCATCTCCCACCTGTAGAGGAAGGAGAATTCTTGCTATATATTATGTTAAAACTTTTGTTTCTACTTGATAAAGCATTGACAGATCACTATCCACCATGACTTGTTTGTTTCTTACTACATAAATCAGATTTTCAATGTCCGGTGGCATGATTTCAACGATTTGTGTTTCCACTGGTTCCATTTCTTTTGCTTTCTGATCCGCCATTCCATCTCCTCTATAACTCGAAATGCCAAACTGGCATTTCAAGTTACTTTATCGCACAATCATTTCTTATGAGTTTCCAAAATCCATGTTCCCATTTTACCCTATTTTTCTCATCCTGCCTACTGCTATTTTTCATACAATAATGAGGTCGCAATTCACGACCTCATCACCTTCATTTAAACATAAATCAATTCCTTGAGAATAATCTCTTCCGCAATCGCTCTGTGCTGATTAGCAGCTCTTACCCATGCCATCTGATCTTTCTCTTTATCCAGTAATGGTTCTTTTTCTTCCAACTGTTTCAGGATCACTTCTTCCCGTTCTCTGGCTGCCTTATCTACTTCCAGAAGATGTTCTCCAATTGTATCCTGTAAAAGCATCACCTGATAGGTTGAATTTCGATGGTTTTTCAGATAATCTCTGCGAAGAAAACCATACTTGCCAAGTTGCTCCATCTGCTCACCGGATTTATAGGTGAGATTCGGAATCAGATATCCATTTACATTCGTATACCTTATATAAATAGGACATTCGCAATCCGCTTTCGCTACTTGCTCATGAACGCAGTTGCTTCGCTGCCTGCGTTCATTTTATTAGCACTCTCCATTTCTCATCATTTTTTGACCACAAATTTACGACATTTACGACAAATCTGACACTGCTTTACAATACCAGGCAAAATGACTGATGCACCGGAAAGCCTGTAAAACAGGCACTTCTAAGATACACAAGACAGGACAAAAATCGACTTCCATTATCAAGAGGTGAGTGCTAATTTTTATGAAGAATTTGTTATCGCTACAAGCCATGAAAAATAAGGAAATTATCTCTCTGACTCCATATAATATTACTTTGCAGTTTATTTACTTTTATATTAGGACAGGGGAAATCACCTGTCTTTTCCATATCAGAATGTATCACACAGGCGAAAAACTGATCTGCTGTAAATTCTTCCATTCCTTCTACGCTGATATAACGGAATCCATGGAATGTAAAATGCGGTCGAAAAATCTGTTCTTCTCCATTACAGATAAATGTATCGATTGATTTTGCCTGACGAAGTGTCTCCGGATAGAAGTTTCCATCTTTGTCCAGTACCTCTGCATGACGGAGCACAATCTTCTGTCCTTTCTCGCCTTTCACATGAACCTCTACAACGCCAGTCACAATCTGTCCGAAGTCATTCAAGTCGAGCAGCCGCGAGACTTGGCGCGTGATTCTGGTCAGCGTAAGCTGACATATTCTTTGCAGAATCACTGTGCATCCTCGCGGAGCGTTTATCTCAGTCGGAGATTGGACTCCCACTAAGACTAACTTGCTGTTACTCACCACCTGAAAGAGGTGGGAGTCTTCTCGACTGAGATAAACTTTTCACCTTTTGATGTCACAATCAACTCTTCACCCACAATTTTCTCTATGATACGAACAGGTTCATTCTCCTGTGCTGTTAATACTGCTTTGTCAAAATCTTTAACAATAACATTTCCTTCTGTGATTTTCGGCGCATCTGTACCGATTGTCGATTCTATTTTCCAGGAAAATCTTGGTGCTTTCTCTGTAAGTCCCATTGGATTTTCTCTGTATTCTGTCCAAAAAAAGATTTGAAAGGTATCAGCCAGAAGGTTCTCACTGACAGTCTAAGATTAATGGCAGAAGATGGAATCTGCCCAATACCACCGCAGATACTGTCAGGGTCCATATGCACCCGGGCGTCAAATCCCACGAAAGGGCGGCCAGAGTCTTGATCGAATATTTGCTTGTATCAGGAAATAGATATTACTTTTCCAATGAACAGAATTTCATCATTGTTTCTGTCATAGATCAGAAATGCAAATGGGCGAGTAAGCTCCACGGTTTTGATAATCGGTTCATTTTCCACCGCGGCAGACATACATTCCATGGTAACTGCCGTCACTGCTGCTGCCTTCGTGCCGTTTTCATCCAACTCCAGTTTTGTTTTCTGCAGTATCGTATCCACATTTACATTTTGGTCTACAATACCGGAGAAATCAGAATTGCTGGAAAATAGATTGTCCAGCCCCATGCTTGAGAGCATATCGTTTAGAACAGTGCTCGTCTCAAAGTTAAGTTTTGGCATCTTGCAATCAACTTCATCATATTCTGGATTGGATTTCAGAAGTCCGCCAATATCCAGATCCTCAAGGTTGAAATCACCTTCATCATTTGGCAGGATGCCTATGAAACTTAGCCCGTTGGCATAATCCCTGCCAAAAGCAGTAGCCTTGTCATTTTCATAATACCTGTCTCCTGTACAGGTCATGTATTTTGTTTTTTCTTTTTTTCCAAAACTTTCTTCTGTATCAGAAACATTCCAAGGTTCCCCACTCCATCCGGACTCAAAATACAGGGAATTGGTCAGGCACAGTCCCGTATTGTCATTGATCAGATCCGGCGTAATGATCTTCGGGATCAGCCCTTCTGTATTTTTGTCACACCAGGAATTGATGACATCACATGTTTTCTCCGCGGCAGAAAAATCCACAGCTTCCACTTCTGCCCCAAAACTATTCGATACCGTATTCTTGAATTTCTCCTGAAGTGTTAACCCATTATCCAACCAAATCGCATCTGCTATCTTTACTTTTGACTGATATCCGTAACTCTCATCTTCAGTATTATATGCCTTAATTTTGTCCAGATACTCCTTTGCATAGGTGGCAAAATCATTGGTTCCCAGGTAATTATCCAAAATTTCTTTTGTCTCTCCTTTCGCACCTTCTGCAATCATGCCGAGTGCAAAGTTCAAACTTGTCGGACTGAACATGATGTTTTTACCGAAAGCTTCCGCTGAGAGCATGTCTGTCATTTTTACTGAATTTTGTAATACTGTAGTTTTGTTAATATTGGTTTCATTTTGCATGTATTCATCTGAAGTAAAGATTTGGATTTCGCTGGCCGCTGCGGTATCAACATATACGTTGACGACTGGCATCACTGCTGCCATCGCTGTCATTATACCAGCCAGAAGTTGGTTTCTTCTCATAAGGCATTTCCTCCTTTGGCATTTCCTCCTTTGGCATTTTCTATAGTTTAACATGCTAGTCTTCTTGCTGTGTAATTTCAGAAAACCAAATATCTGAAGCCTGTTTCATGACAGCCGAAATTTAAGCCGAATCAAGTAAGTCCAACTTTCGGTGATGCGTTGACTGTATGTATTTCATAGGGTCTGATTCTGATGTTTCCCCAAGTCATATTTTATGTTCTCACAGCTGAAATATCCCCTGTCCAGAATGAATCCGATCTTCTTATAACCATATCCAAATGCTTTATCCAGCATGAACCGAAGCTGGGAGATATTTCAGGAAATTCACCAATGCTATCTTGCAGGAACATTATCTGATACAGTGAATTTCTATGATTTTTCAAATAATCTCTGCTTGAAAATCCATACTTGCCAAGTTGTTCTATCTGTTCGCCCGATTTATAGATGCGATTGGAAATCAGATATCCATTCACATTTGTATAAGTCAGTTTCCAGGATTAACTATCTTTTCTCAAAATTTAAAAATGTCTCAACACGCTTTCTTTAATATTATTTTGTCATTGGAAGTTTATTACATTCTATAATTATTTTCTCACATCTGTCATAACCAAGCTGGGAACTGTTCAGGCATAGCGTATAATTGCTGGCTTTTCCCCATTTCTGCTCTGTATAAAAGTTATAATTTGTCATACGTCGCTTATCTGTGTCTGCCATCATTTTGACCGCTTCCTTCTCCCCTACATTATATAAGCGAATAATGCGCTGTATTTTTTCCGGCATATTCCCATGAATAAACACATTCAGTACATCGTCCCGGTCTTTCAGAATATAATCTGCATTTCTTCCAATAATCACACAGGACTCCTTCTGAGCCAAATCAAGAATAACCTTTCTCTGTGCCTCGTATACCATATCCTCTACTGATTTTCCTGTAATGTCACGCCCGGCAAATGCATACGCAAATAGTCCTTTCTTCGGAGATAACTCAGCATTTTCCTGAATATATTCCGGTGATAAGCCGGATTTTTCTGCAATCTCATTAATAACATTTTTATCATAATAGGCAATTCCCAGTTTCTTTGCTACCTCTTCACCGATAAAACGTCCGCCGCTTCCAAATTCTCTGCTGATCGTAATGATTCTTTTTGTCATCTCAGACTCCCCCTTAATTCAAAATATCCACTTTATTTTTCCTGATTTTCTTTAAAAATACATATCCCACCAGGCATGAGATCACCTCTGTAATCGGAAATGCCCACCAGATTAATGCAACTCCTGCCTGACCATTTCTGACAAACAGTGAAAAGATTCCAGCCAGCGGCAGAATGATAATAAGCTGTCTTAACAAAGAAATAACCAATGATTCCAAGCCGCCATTCAACGCCTGATAAATGCCCTGATAAGCAACATTAATTCCGGAAAACAGAAAACTGACAGAGATCACTCTCATCGCGCTGATAAAAAAGTCTCTTGACTGTCCCGCATTAAACAATGTTGCAAACGCTCCAGGGAAGATCTCTGTGATTGCAATTCCCAGAATCATTAATACAATGGTATAGATAAGCCCATATTTGATTCCATCCTGAATTCTCTTCTTGCTCCGCATTCCATAAGCAAATGCAATGATCGGTGTGATCGCATCTCGTAAACCAAAAGCAAGAAACAGAACAAACTGCTGAACTTTATAGAACAATCCATAAGCTGTCTGTGCAGACGGATTAAATTTCAGTATCAGATTCATCACATAAACCATAATAGACATCAACGCCTGTGCAATAATTGCCGGAAGTCCGATTGCATAGATTTCTTTTATAACCTTGGCATCTGGCTTCATATATTTCACCCCATGCTGAAATTCCTTATTCAGTTTGATATGAAAAATAAGCAGTAATACTGCGGATGCTACCTGCCCAATTACAGTTGCGTAAGCAGCACCTTTTACTCCCATTTCAGGGCAAGGTCCAATACCATAGATCATGATCGGATCAAGAATAATATTTACTAACGCACCAACAACCTGTCCGATTGTAGAATAAAAAGAACGCCCTGTTGCCTGTAATAACTTTTCAAATAATGAAAAGAAAACAATTCCAAAAGAAATCACACAGCATATTCTCAGATAACTAACTCCCATCTCAAGTACTTCTGCATCAACTGTTTGTGATGAAATATATACTCTCACACCAAAGATACCAAACAATAAGCAGAGCACATAAATGATCACTCCCAGAAACAGGCTGTTTCCTGCTACCTTTGCTGCTTTTTTACTGTTTCCCTGTCCAAGTGTCCTTGCAAGAAGTGCATTGGTTCCTACACCGGTTCCAACTCCCACCGCAACCATAAGCATTTGAACCGGAAATACCAATGTTAATGCATTTAATGCCGCTTCACTACCTACTCTCATATTTCCCACAAATGCACTGTCTACAATGTTATAAACCGCCTGCAATGCCATGGATAAGATCATCGGGATTCCCATTTGGATCATCAGCTTACTCACTGGCATCTCCTTCATTTTATTGCTTTCCGACATTTTATTTTAGCTCCTCTCTTTTTGGCACAAAAAAAGTGTGCACCTTGTCATATAAGCTGGACTTACGCTGAAAGGCTACACACTTTTTCATGGCAAATATTATATTTTAACAAAAAACGAGCAGCTAGTAAACTGGATTTACGCTTACTCGCTACTCGTTTGGTGTAATTATATTTCCTGTTTTTCAAAAAGTCAAACAAAATTTTTCTTACATTTTTTTTGCAATGCCATAAGGAGGCCTTATGAATTCCAGAAACAAACTGGCAGAAAGGCCAATCTGACCTTTACTATACACAATGGCAGTTCCCCTAATGCTGTCATTGCTTGTATTAATATGATCAGTGCAGCTATCCGCCAACTGATATTACTGGTTCCCTGCCTCTGGATTTTCATAGAGATTTCTGACATTTCACATAGCTGGTATGCATTCTGGCTTCTTCTTTTGTCAGACACAATCTCAATCTTGCATCTGAGTTTGAGACAGGAACATATATTTTTTCTTTTTCATCTTCTACCGGCTTCATCAGATAATACAATTTGTTGTTTTTTTCGTCCTGTGGATTCAAATATAAAATATTATCTATTTTGCATATACCTGTAACAGGCTTGCTGACAAGATCTCCAATTTCATATTTCACAAAATTCTCTCCTTACTGATTGGCACATTTATTCCGTAAAAGTATAACGTACAAAAGAACCATGATTATCTCCTGTCACTATTACAATATCCCCACTCTCATTACATGTGGATTCCAGAATTGGATATCTTCCATTTTCTTTTACATAGGCTTCCGGACTATCTGCTTCTGCCTCGATCAGAGTTTTTTTACTATACTGCTCTCCTCCACAAGGATTGATTTCCTCAATAAAGATTTCATACTCATGCATATACGCTTCCTCCTGAAATAATTTTTATAAGATGAGCAGCGGCATATGTTGCTTTCCTGCACCATTGCGCTGCTCATCTTTATTTTCATTATAAAACTATTTCATTTTGATTTCAAAAGCGTTTTTTGCCAAAATGCCTATTCTATTTTTAGGCATTATTACTACGTATTTGCACATAGTCAGCCTTCTTTGCTGAGATAAGACTATCACTTATACCAAATCCTCAGGCATTTCACCTTGATATTCGATGGATCTGCTATTAGTTTTCCTATATTGAGATTCATAGTTTTTGTCTTTCCAGGCTTTATGTTTACTTTAAACGTCTTGGTACGGGTCATTGTTTCGTTGATGGTCATGGTAAACTTAAGCTTCACTTTGGTGATGATAGATTTGGATTTGTTGGTAAATTTAGTCCTGTAATAGGTTTTACCGGAGGTTGGATAATATTTATAACCTGTCACCTTCACCTGCAGTTGTTTCAAGGTGGGCTTTGGTGCAGACTTTTTACCTACGATCACAGTAATCGTCTTTCGCTTGCCATTTACCAGAGCGCTTACCTTCGCAGTGCCGGGTTTCTTTGCTATAATAAATCCGCCAGCTGCATCAACGATCTTTTTATTGCTGGATTTTACTTTTTTGATCGTAATGCTTCCGCCACCTGTTTTGAAAACATAACTGGAAAACATTGTTGTGTCCCCTACCTTAAGGGTAATGGATTTGGCAACCGTAATAACTGTTTTTGACACAGTAAAGGAAACCTTCTGGGTTTGATTGCCATATTTGAAAATAAGCTCTGCTGAACCGGCTTTATAAAAATAAACATTTACCTCAACACTATCACCAGATCTTGGAGTAATTCCTGTAACCTTTCCAACTGATGAATCTGAAATGCTTACAGAATATTTGGATGTGTCCTTCAGCGGATCTAATACATACGGATCATCCACTGTTACCAGAAATGCTCCTGTAGTTTTATCATAATTTTTTTCAGGCGGATAAATAGTTATGTCCGCATTTTTCCGATTTTCCCGAACATTTACTGTAATATTGAAATCCACATACGACTCAGAAATATAGTTATCGTAATATGTAAATATTTCCATAAATTCCAGTTCATCCGATTCATTGAAAGTACCAGAGCCCTGGAGTACATTGCTGCCATTTGGATATAAATATGTGCTGTTGTCGCCCAGCCATAAGCTTACCCGGCCAGGAGTCAGTTCAGTATTGGGAAAAGTCATAGTCACATCTACTCTGTAATCCATGGACTCCTCTGACGGAACCTGATATCCAAGATAATACCGAAATGAATTTCCACTTTGCACATCCATGGTTCCTGTCCCACTAAGCTTAAATCCGTCCTGGGTATTCTCCCTGGTGATCGCCGCATGTACCTGCTGTGATCCAGAGCAAAGCAACATAAATATTGCAACTACAAACACCAAAGTGTATTTCTTCCATCTGGTTAAATTGCTTTTCATAATCATAAAAAATCCCCTCCCTTTTATCTTTACACAGGCTATGATATTGCTTACAATCAGTGTATATAGTTGAAGGGAATTTTTCCATTAACCATTCGTTAGTTTTTCAAGAAGATAAAAAAGGAGACTGTACACCATGAATATAAGAACTGCCACATTCAACGATCTTGAACAGATTTCAGAGGTAGAAGCTCAGTGTTTTCCTGCTGCTGAAGCAGCAACCAAAGAAGAATTTTCAGAAAGACTTCGTTATTACGGTGATCATTTCTGGCTGATGTTCGATCACGAAAAATTGATTGCCTTTGTTGATGGCTTTGTTACAGATGAACCGGATCTATATGATGAAATGTACGAAAAAGCGTCTCTGCATAATCCTCAGGGTGCCTGGCAGATGATCTTTGGGGTTAATACACTTCCCTCCTATCGTCGCCAAGGTTATGCAGGCCAGCTGATCCAGTGTGCCATCGACACCGCCCGCAAGCAGCAGCGAAAAGGTCTTGTCCTCACCTGTAAAGACCGCCTGGTTTCCTATTACTCCAAATTTGGTTTTAAAGATGAAGGTATCTCTGATAAATCCGTACACGGAAATACCGTATGGCATCAGATGCGCCTTACTTTCTAATATCGAAAACGGCCGGAAAATCTCCGACCGTTTTCACCTAAAATTAGTCCTGAGGATGTACCACCACTTTGATGGATTCACTGGACATCTGCATAAGAATAGCGTCTTCCAGATGTTCCAGATCATAATGATGGGTGATCAGCTTTTCGATCTCCAGCCGTCCGCTGTTAATCAGATTTACTGCTCTCTGATGAGTATCCGGATTGATAATAGAACCACGCACAGTAAGTTCTTTTTTATAAACATCAAATAATGGAAGAGGTGCAGTTCCTTCTACTGGCGGTACACTAAACAGCACTACAGTTCCGCCTGCGCCAGCCATTTCGATGGCCTGCTGAGCGATCTTCGGATTGCCTACGCACTCGATGACGCAATCTGTTCCTTCATTTCCTGTGATCTGAAGGATCGCCTGGGCCAGATCCTCATGGATAGGATCAACAGCAACATCTGCCCCTACACTAAGACCAATCTTACGTCTCATCTCAATTGGCTCACTAAGAATCACTGTAGATGCGCCTTTTAATTTGGCCAGCTGGATCATCAGTTGACCGATGGCACCGCCGCCGATCACCAGTACTGTCTGTCCAGGAATAATATCTGTCCTGTCAATCCCATGGATCGCACAAGCCAGAGGTTCAGCCATGGCAGCCACATCAAAAGGAACATCTTTATTTAATTTGTAGCATTGATCCTCCGGTGCTACAGAATACTCTGAAAAACCACCGTCCACATTCACTCCAAGAGCAAACAGGTGCTCACAGTTCTGCTTTTTCCCCATGCGGCATGGGCGGCATTTCCCACAATACATATTAGGATCTAAGGTTACATGATCCCCTACTGCCACTTCTGTTACTTCAGATCCCACCGCAGTAACCACACCGGAGTACTCATGTCCCAATACAACCGGAGGGGTTACATCTGCTGAACCCTTTTCTCCATGATAAATATGTACATCTGTTCCACAGATTCCTGCTGCCATATTCTGTATCATTACCTGATGTGGCTCCAATTCTTTAAATTCCATATCACGGACTTCAAACTTTTTTTCTTTGTCCGCTCCTAAAAAATATGCTCCACGCATGTCCAAATACCTCCTATTACTTTAATGTTCTATTCAAATAATCCAGGATCAGATTCTTTACTTCAGTCTGTGAAAATGCTGCATCCGCATGGTCTACCCCATCAATCAGTACAAATTCTGCCGGAACACCTTCCTTTTCAAGTTTTTCATACAAAATTTCACTGTGAAATACTGGAACCTGTGTATCTTTTGTTCCATGAAGCAGAAGAAATGGAGGTGCATCCTTTGTAATGTAAAATCTTGGATCCATCTTCTCGCCAATTGTCTTTTCATGGCGCAGGTGATTCACTCCTGCTGCCACTGACTGCGGTTCCAATTTTCCTCGTAACAGAAACTGCTCTTTTTCATCATAAGAATCCAGGCTTTCCCTGCCCTCAAAATTCATCATATCCACAGCTCCGTAGAAGATCACTGCAGACTGCACTGCCGAACTTTCATCCAGGTATTCCCCTTTTTCAAATTCCTTACAATCTCCGGTGGCTGCCACAAGTGAAGCCAGATGTCCTCCTGCTGACTCTCCCATCACTGCAATCCTGTCAGGATCGATGTTCCACTCACTGGCATGGGCTCGTAAGTACCGGATTGCCTGCTTCACATCCATCAGCATTTCCGGGAAAAACCAGGTTGCTGGAAGACTGTAAGAAACACTTGCCACCACATAACCTTTCTTTGCATAGTAAGACAACTCCGGAAGCCATACATTCTGATCTACCTCTGTCCATCCACCGCCTGTGATCCACAGGATACAGGGCTGGGGCGCAGGCTTATCATCATATTCAAAAAATGCTCTCTGATGAAGAATGCTCATCTTTAAAGGAACTCTGGTGGCATTGCACCAGTACGGTTTCTGAGAGAATACCAGGTCTGTGCACTGAAGGATCACAGGTTCTTTTGTTTCTATTTTTATGATTTTCTTCACATTGACCACCTTCCTGTATTATGGTTTTATTCTTTTTCCACAGCAGAAGCAGCATGCTTCCTGGAAGCATAGTCCATACCAACTGCAAGGATCAGTACAACACCGTTCATTACATACTGCCAGTAAGTATCCAGTCCCAGAAGGGTAAGTCCGTTATTCAGGATACCAATGATCAGTACACCAAATACTACTGAAAACAATCTTCCGGCACCACCGCTTACTGATACACCGCCTAATACAACAGCTGTAATTACCTCGAACTCGAAGCCGCGGCCTGTATTCGGGGTTCCGGACATCAGACGGGAAAGCATAAGAAGTCCGGCCACGCAGGCAAACACAGAGCTCATAATATAGGCCATGATCTTTACTTTATCAACATTGATTCCGGAAAGTCTTACAGCCTCTTCATTTCCACCAATAGCATACAAGCTACGCCCAAAAACGGTTTTCTTTAAAATAAAGGCACCAAGTACAAACATCAGAATCATGATCAGCGTAGGAATAGGAAGCATTCCAATATACCCCTGTCCCATAAGTGCAAATCCATCACTGAAGCCAAATACTGGCTGACCACCGGAGATCAGATATGCAGCGCCATAAAGGATATTCATAAAAGCCATTGTTGCGATCATCGGCGGGATATTATACTTTGTGATCAGGAAGCCATTACAAAAACCAACTACTGCAGACATGAGTAGACTGATCAAGATCGCTAAGATCGGATGCACACCCATTTTTACCATCATGGTTGGACAGAGTACATTTACAAGTTCAATAGTGGAACCAATGGACAAATCAATCCCACCGGTAAGGATGATCATCATCATTCCAACTGCCGCAATTCCACGAAAGGAAATCTGCCTGGTGATATTTAGAAGATTATTCAGGTTCAGAAATGCCGGTGACAAAATACTGAATACAATAAACAGCGCCACAAATGCAAATACAATAATATTTTGGTTCATCCATGATTTTACATTTTTCTTATTCATCTTTTATGCCCTTTTCTTTATAAAATTCTATATTTAAAGGAATCAGCTAAAATACTATTCCGCCCTAACTCTGAGATGCCAGGGACATTACCGCCTCCTGACAGAATTCTGTTTTTGACAGTTCCCCTGTCACACGACCTTCACAGAATACTACGATCCTGTCGGACATTCCCAGAAGTTCCTCCATATCAGATGAAATCATGATAATGGATTTCCCTGCCTGTATTAGTTCATTCATGATCCCATATATTTCCTGCTTTGCCCCTACATCAATACCACGGGTAGGCTCATCCAGTATGATCACATCCGGATTCTTTGCCAGCCACTTGGCAATAACCACCTTTTGTTGATTTCCACCAGACAGGTTTTTACAGATCTGTCTGTCGGAAGGTGTTTTGATTGCCAGTGCTTTAATGTATTCACCAACAATATTTTTTGCTTTTGTATAATCGATCACATCATGTTTCGAGATCTGAAGCAGACTGGGGAAATATATATTCTCCCCCACAGACATATGAAGCATCAGACCCTGCTTCTTTCTGTCCTCAGGTGCAAGAGCGATTCCCTGCTCAATGGCATCCTTTGGATTTTTAACCTTTAACTCTTTTCCTTTGTAAGTGATGGTACCGCCGGTTTTTCCTGTAATCCCGCAGACCAGCTGCACAGACTCAGTCCTTCCGGCTCCTACCAGGCCGCCAAATCCCAGGATTTCACCTTTACGAAGCTGAAAAGATACATCCTTTACACCTGGTCCTTTCAGATGCTGTACGTCCATCACAACTTCCGTCTGTTCCTGCTTGTCCAACTTTGGATACTGCTCCGTCAGCTCTCTTCCTACCATCATGGAAATCAGTTCCTGACGGTTGGTATCACAGGTGTTTACTGTTTTGATCATTTTTCCGTCCCTCAGGATCGATACCCTGTCTGTAATCTCAAAGATTTCATCCAGCCTGTGGGAAATATATATAATGGTAACACCTGAGGCTTTCAGCTTTTTAATGATCTTAAACATGATCTCCACTTCATTGGTAGTAAGAGAAGCAGATGGTTCGTCCATTACCAGGATCTTAACCTTATGGGACAGAGCCTTTGCAATCTCTACCAGCTGCTGATAGCCTGTTGTCAGTGTTCTTACATTCGCCGTCACATCAATATTTATTCCAAGCTGTTCAAATATTTTCTGGCTTTCACTCACCATAGCTTTCATATCAATCATTCCGTGTGTGCGGATCGGACTTCCAAGGAAGACATTTTCCGCAATAGATATGTCGTTTACCAGATTGAATTCCTGGTAAATAACAGCAACTCCCTGCTCCTTTGCAATAGCAGGTGTCAGATTATTAGTATATTCTTTTCCATCTATCAGAATCGTTCCGGATGTAGGAATCACAGCACCTTTGGTAGATTTAATCAATGTGGATTTCCCGGCTCCGTTCTCACCGGCCAGCGCATGGACTTCTCCTGCACGGAACGCAAGACTGACATTATCAAGTGCCACAACACCTGCGTATTTCTTTGTGATATTTTTAAATTCCAATATATTTTTCGTACTTTCCATATGCCAACCTCTTGAATATCTTTTGCTCGTTGTAACTGTCCAGTACCCTTGTGAGATACTGCCTGCTGAATCGTTACTGCCTGTTGTCTTAAATTATGCAGGGACCTGCCTGAGGCTTCCTTTGCACGATATTCACCGTTGTTGCCTCTTCTGCCTGTACAGGTGCCCTGCATACACATGTTTACTTGCTGAGTTTACTCAGATCTATCTGATCTTCATATTTCCATTCTTTCAGCCAGTCTTCCATAGTATCAACAGTTACCAGCTCATTTGGTGTTACCTGATCTTTTTCTGTGATTCCATTATTCAGAGAATCAAGGATAACTTCTACGATACCATCTCCAAGCTGCCAGCCTGCGCCAAATGCAACTTCCGCTTTGATGGGGTCGCCGTTTGCCATCAGCTGAAGGGCTTCGATAGTACCGTCAACTGCAAAAATACCAAATCCTTCCTGCTTGCCGGCTGCTTTTACTGCCTGGTTAGCACCAATACCGCCGCCATCACCGATGGACATGATCACTTTCATATCCGGATATGTTTGCAGCCAGTTCTCTACGATGGTCATTGCCTTATCTGCAACTACACAGGAATCCTCAACAACAAGTTCTGCATCTGGAGCATTCTCTGCCAGGGCTTTTTTCATTGCCTCTCCACGATCTTTACATTCCTGGTTCTCATAGAAAGTAAGAAGACCAACCTGTGCTTTTCCGTCATAATTATCATTAATAAACTGAGCTGCCTGCTCACCGATCAACTGTCCTGCACCTGCATTATCATTTGTATAGGATACATCATATGTGTTGGTATGCACGCCGTAACACATAACCATGATTCCTGCATCCTGGGCATCTTTGATAGCACTTTCTACAGAATTGATATCAATTGCAGAAACGATAATGGCATCCTTTTTCTGCTGAATGAAATCCTCGATCTGTGCAACCTGCGTAGACGGATCATTATTAGCTGCAACAACGGTAAAGGTACTTCCCATTTCTTCACCCTTCTTCTGTACCTCGTCACAAACCTCTGCCCAAATTGGATTGGTCAGATCCGCTACTGTCATACCGATCTCATAGCTTTTTGCCTCTTCGCTCTTAGCCTCCTCTGCTGAAGCTGGAACTGCCAGAACAGATGTGCCGATTAACGCTGCTACTAAAGTCCCTCTCAATACATTACGTTTCATGAATGCTCCTCCTTTGTTTTATAAATATATTTTACAAATGTTTCTTGATATATTTGATGATATCATTGTATTTATTTACTGTCAATCATCGAATTGCTGATTCTATTTGTGCATATTTACCATATCTCTTTATGTTTTATGTATTCTCAAAGCAGTTATTTTTACAAAAATGCTTTATATATCTCTTTTCAATCCACGGTTATAAGGTTTTATACATCACTTTTCTCTCATTTTCAGCCTTTCACAGATTTCTTTTTCGCTTTTTTACATGAGTTTTACATTTATTTACGATTATTTATATAATTCCTTCTTCTTTTTCACCTTATTTAGCTATTTTTTCTCATTTTCCCTATTCACTTTTGTAAATATATTTGTTATAATTATAACAAAATCAAGATCTTTCACAGGAGATGTATTATGGGGATTACAACTTCAGAATTGAAGCAATTGAATTGCGATATGGTATATCGGATGATTTATGAGAATAACGGCATCACCAAGCAAATGATTGCCAAAGAGTTGAGATTTTCATTGCCTACAATTTCACAGAATCTGGGATATCTGCTGGAGCAGGATAAGATCCACTGCAGTTCCCACAGAGCTGCAACCGGCGGCAGACCGGCACAGTTATATAAATTCAACTATAATTCCAGAATCACTATTTCTGTAGAGCTTCTCGCCAACATGCTGAATGTGGCTGCAGTCAATCTGGCAGGGGAGATCATCGCCGAATCCAGCCTTGACCTGGTTTTTACAAATGACCCTCTTTATTTTGAAACCTTCAGTTCCTGGGTGAATCATTTTATTGCTTCACTAAGCTGCAGGCCTGAACAGATCCTGGGCATTACAATTGCCATTCAGGGTGTGGTTGATGCAGATCAGGAACATATTTCTTTCGGCACCCTGTTGTCTAGCAGTACTTTTGTAAGGACTGATTTTGCACAGCACTTTCAATATCCAGTGTCTCTGATCCATGATGCAGAAGCAGCTGGGATCGCTGAGAGCTGGCACAGTGCTCCGGATATGAATGCTATCTACCTTTCCCTGAATGCCAACCTGGGCTGTGCGGTGATCGTCAATGGTCAGATCATGAGATCCAGACATCTGAGCAGCGGTGTTATGGAGCATCTTACACTGTACCCCAATGGCATTCCCTGCTACTGTGGGAAGTGTGGCTGTGCAGAAAGCTATTGTTCTGCTAATACCCTGATCCGAAAATCCGGTCTGAGCCTGCCTTTATTCTTTCAGAAGGTTCGTGACAAGAATATCAAATACCTGCCGATCTGGCAGCGATACCTGCAGGATCTGGCACTTATGATCGATGATGTACGGATGGTCATCGGTGGTGATGTGATCATCGGTGGTCTACTGACCCCATACCTTACAGATGAAGATCTGGATTCCATCAAAGACAGCGTATGCTCTCTTACCACCTTTAAAAATGCAGACTTCACTATCAGTAAGGGTAAATATGGCAAGAAAGCCACTCTTATCGGTACTGCGCTCACCCGCATAACGGATTACCTGAAAGAAGAGCGCCTGGTTGACTGACCAGATACTTAAATTCATTTACGTAAAAAGACCGCCGCTGTACCTGGCAGCGACGGTCTTTTTACAACAACATTCATACATAAACAACGGCTCTTTATTCGGCAGCCTCTTCTTCCTTCGGCTCTTCTTCAGGAACAACATTGTGTACCTCGGAAACCACAACTACGGTAGCATTCAGATCTGTACGTAGATCTACATCCTTATCCTGTGCAATCGGCAGATCCTTAACTTTGATGCTGTCACCTATATGCATATCTCCAACATCTACCTCGATCTTCTCCACCAGTGCTGCTGGCAAAGCCTTATAAGCAATCTCTTCCAGCAAAAGCTGTACCACTCCATCTGTTACTTTATCATGGTTCAGAAGAACAACCTCTGCAACAGAATGTACTTTTTCATTGCTTACCAGAGCCTGGAAATCGATCTCATCTACCTGTCCTTTTAACGGGTTAAATTCCACGTCCTTAATCAGTACATCATACTTTGTACCGTCCACATCCAACATGATCTGGCTGCCCTTACTGTTTGTTTTCAGCAGCTTATCCAGATCCTTCTTAACGATCTTGACGGGAATGGATTCTTTTATTTCTCTTCCAAAGATATTACCGGTAACAAATCCTTCTCTTCTTAATTTTTTGGCTTTGACATCCATGCTTCTTTTTTCAGCTTTTAAAGTATTCATTTATCTTTTCCTCCAAAAATCTGATTTGCTCAATAGCCTTCACCCCGATCTTCCAGGGAGGTTTTATTAAGTAGCTTTCCTTTGTTACAATCGTATTATAACACCCATATCAATTTCAGATTCACCAATTTTATTTTTTTTCATCTGTAATTTTTGTCAGTTTTTAATCTTGTATTTTCCCGCCACCCTGCTTACGATTTTTTGCCACATCTCCCACGATTTTCTTTGTATTACTTTTGCTTTTGGTGTATTGTAGTATTAAATACAGCCACTTGATTTTTAATCTTATTTTAATCTTTCTTCAAAGTTACTTTAAGGAACTACTGGTAGATTATAACAGTCAACTGATACAAAACTTTGATTGAAAGGAAAAGGAAAATATGGACCAGTTAGAAAAAGTAGATAAATTAAGAGAAAGAGCAAATGTCAGCTATGAAGAAGCAAAAGAAGCCCTGGAAGCAAGTAACTGGGATCTTCTGGATGCTATGGTATATCTTGAAAAGCATGGGAAGGCAGAGCCTCCTGAACAGGAAACCGCATCCTCTGCCTCCCAGGAAACTCCCCAGTATGTATCGGTTAAGGAAAAGGTAGAAGAACAGGAAAAAGAATCTTCTGAAGGCCTTCTTACCAAGCTGGCAAAAATATGCAAGGTGCTGTTCCGCATGAGCAAAGAAAACAGCTTCTGTGTGAATCGTCATGACAAAGAACTGATCCGCATACCCGCCTGGGTACTGATCCTGGCTCTGCTGTTTGCATGGAAAATAATACTTCCGGCAGTGGTCATCGCCTTGTTCTTTGACTGCCGATATTCTTTCTCAGGAAAGGATGACCTTTCCCCGGCAAACAAAGCTATGGACAAAGCCAGCGAATTTGCCGGAAAAGTAAAAAGCGAATTTGAAAGCAGGTAAATTCTAATCATGAATGAACATATTCTAATTGTAGAAGACGAAGAAAAACTGGCCAGGTTTGTGGAGCTTGAACTGCTCCACGAAGGCTACCAGGTCAGCAAATCATCCAACGGAAGAGAAGCCCTTGCCATGGCTGTGGCAGGGGATTTTGACCTTATCCTTCTGGATATCATGCTTCCAGGCCTGAATGGTCTGGAGGTTTTAAGGCGACTTCTGCAGGATCATCCTACGCCTGTGATCCTGCTCACTGCCCGTGACGCAGTCATGGACAAGGTAGCCGGGCTTGATGCAGGTGCTGTAGATTACATTACCAAGCCATTTGCTATCGAAGAATTACTGGCTAGGATCCGCGTAGCCATAAAGCTGCACAGGAATTTTAACAAAGGAACTGTGCCAGAAGCAGAAGACGGTCTTCTTCGCTGGGGACACCTTACCCTAAATGAAAAGAAGCACCAGGTTACTTATGACAACCACCAGATCAGCCTTACCAACCGGGAGTTCCAGATGCTGAAAGTCCTTCTGGAAAACCAGGATATTGTACTGACCCGGGATGTTCTCCTGGAGCGTATTTGCGGATATGATTATGTAGGCGAAACCAATGTTGTTGACGTATATATCCGTTTTCTCCGTTCCAAGATCGATCAGGTTTTCCAGGTCAAAATGATCCAGACCGTCCGGGGCGTAGGCTATGTGATCAAATCGGAAGAGTGAAAAATGCAGAAAAATAATACTCAGACCAAACGTATGACCTCTATCGCAAGAAAGCTGCACAGGTCATTGATTCGGAAGAAGATCTCCATGTATACAGGCTTTGATTTTCTTCTTTTTATGCTTCTTCTTGTTGGCTGGCTGGCCAGCCTGGAATACCACACTTTTGGTAAATTCATCCTATCGTACAACCGTTATTTCCATATTCCATCTGGAAGTACGCACTGGTTTCGGGATCTTGTTTACATTGTATCCGATCAAAAAGAAAAGATCCTGCTGAAGGTTCCCCTTGCGGATCTGATCATTGTGCTGTGTATCACAACAGGTATCCTGTTTTTACTACAGCTTCTGTTTATATGTTTTTCATATGCAAAAGAAAGCAAAAAAATCCGTCGGATTCTGGCTCCCATTAATGAAATTGCCCTGAAAGCAGATGAGCTGAGCCGTATGACTCTTTCCGGTGACAAATACCAGCAGATCGAAGATGCTATTTCCCACCTTCATCCGGAAGAGGCTGAACTGCTTTCTTTTGGTGATTCCGATCTTCAGGGGATCGAAGCGGCAATGAACAACCTGCTTCTGCGTATGCGGGATTCTCAAAGACAGCAGGCCCGTTTTGTCAACGACGCTTCCCATGAGCTGCGAACCCCTATTGCAGTGATCCAAGGCTATGCCAATATGCTTTCCCGTTGGGGCAAAGATGATGAAAAAGTTCTGGATGAGTCTATCACTGCTATCCAAAATGAATCTGATCATATGAAGCATCTGGTAGATCAGCTTCTTTTCCTTGCAAGAGGTGACAGCGGTAAAACACAGCTTTCTTTGGAACTGGTTTCCCTTAATGATCTGATGAATGAAATATATGAAGAATCCCTGATGATTGACGAAAATCACTTATATCGTTTTCGGCCCGGGGATTCGGTGCGGCAGGTACAAGCTGACCCTGCCCTTCTAAAACAGGCTGCGCGTATTCTTGTTGATAACAGTGCCAAATATACCCCTGAAGGAGCCGAGATCCTTCTTCGTACCGGGCAGACTGATGATGGAAAGTCTTATCTGGAAGTACAGGATTCCGGGATCGGTATGTCTCCCAAAGATGTTTCCCATATGTTCGAGCGTTTTTACCGTTCTGACGAAGCCCGCAGCTATCAGGGCACAGGGCTTGGGCTTTCTATCGCCAAGTGGATCATTGACCGGCATAATGGACGTTTTGAAATCCTTTCCCGTACAGAACTTGGCACCAGGATCAGGATCATCCTGCCTTAATATTACTTAGCCTCTGGATTTTATCGCTTTACCGTGATACAATATTTTTCAGACAGTGCTGCCAGGCCTGGTGGTTCTGATTATGAATTTACTGCAAGGAGATACTGATATGGAATTATTTGAAGGAAGACCCACCGACTGCCAGGGGCGTCTTGCAAAGGAAATCCGGGTTTATGATTTTCTTGATTCACTTGGGATCAAATATCAGCGGATTGACCATGAAGCCCTGATGACCATTGAGGCCTGCCAGGAAGTCGATCAGCTACTGGGAGCTATGATCTGCAAGAATCTGTTTCTCTGCAACCGCCAGGAAACAGACTTTTACCTGCTTCTGATCCCTGGGGATAAGAAATTTAAAACAAAAGATCTGTCTTCCCAGATCGGGTCTGCAAGACTTTCTTTTGCAAAAGAAAATTATATGGAAGAATTTCTGGACATTACTCCAGGCTCTGTAAGTATCCTGGGACTGATGAATGATAAAGATCACAGGGTACGTCTTCTCATCGACAGTGATGTGGTAAAAGAACCGTATATCGGCTGTCATCCCTGTATCAACACTTCCAGCCTTCGGATCAGCACCAAAGATATGCTTGAAAAGATCATTCCTGCTATGGGACATGAGCCTACATACGTAGAATTGTGATATGTTTTTTTGCTAAAAGAGACCGTGGCACAGCCTGAAACGGCTATGACACAGTCTCTTTTTTATGGAAAAGGAACGCACAGATCAGCACAGTCAGCGGCACGCAGAGAACGATTCCAAAGCTGCCTGCCAGTCCCTGCATAATGGCAATTCCTATATTATTTGAATTAATGATCTGCTGATAAGGCAGATTGTATGCGTAATCCAGAAGGAGCATGCTCACACTGCTTCCAGCAAAAGCAAGGATCAGCGTATTGCTGTCTGTTCCCATCATGTCACGGCCTACACGCATCCCGGCCTTAAACAATTCTTTTCTGGTAAGCACAGGATTCTGTCTGTAAATCTCATCAATGGCACTGCAAATAGACATAGACACATCCATCACTGCCCCAAGACAGGAGATCAGAAGTCCTGAAAACAACAGTCCTCCCACCTGAATCCCATTGGTATTCCATAAAGTCATTAAAGTCTCGATATCTGATACATTATATCCGGTGATCCCAGAAGCTTTACTGAAGCACCATGCTGCCACACCAGCCGTCATAACTCCCACCAAGGTTCCCAGTGTGGCCGCTATGGTCTTTCTTGAAGCCCCACCGATCAGGTACATGGTCACAAGAGTGGTGATAAAACAAATAAATACCCCACACCAGAATGGAGAATAATTCAAGTATACCAGCGGAAGATATACAAAGATCACGCAAAAAAAGGTAAAGACCAGTCCCAGACACCCTTTAATTCCCTGCCAGCCTCCTATAATGCAAAGAGCAAGAAGATATAAAGCGGCAAAAATATAGATCACCCATTCCCTGTCCTGGGAATATACACTTGCCACCGTTGAATCACCTGCAACACTTTGCATAACGATCACTTTCATTCCCGGACTGCAGGCGGCCCCAAACAAATACCCGGAACTGCTGGTAATATCCAGTTCTTCTCCTTTTCGCACACCTGTAAGCATACGCACCCGCACTTTTTGCTCTCCAACACGGGTTCCATTGTCTTCCAGATTGTCCTGAAGGATCTTCACTACTTCTGCTTTTTCAAATGTCTGCCCTGTACGGACTACCAACTCTGTTTTCTCCACCTGGTTCAGACGGATCACAAACACAGCGAACAGACAGACAAGAATGAATCCTATAAGATACCGGGCTGCTTTTTTCTTTTGAAACAGCCCGGCAGATTTTAATTTACTCATTTCGTTTTTTCAATGGTAAAGGTATCATCAATCGCTTCTGCTTTTCCATCATCGGTAATCTGATATGTATCAATGGAAAACTGATCTGCGGTCATTGTGATCACGGAGTAGCTTGGAAGCCAGTTCTGGCTGCGTGCTGCAATGTAATCCTGCTGTGTAGGTACAAGCTCATAATATTTGGATCCGGATGCAGAGTTTGCTGTCATGTAAAGGATTCCCTGAGGATCTGTTACTGTATTGCCTTCTACATCCTCAATGGTGTAGCAGTTATTATCCTGTTTAAAGGCATCCAGTGCAGCCTGTGCATCTGTATCTCCATCTTCCGGAGCCAGTGTGATCTGTTCCTCTGTATCTACGTTTGTTGCATGATCCCAGTCATAATCAGAGCCATCCTCATTCAGACGGAATTCATATTTTCCATGAGTCTGTCCATCACCATAAAGCATTTTGGAACGGCTGTAAGTATGATCATGTCCCTGAAGTACCACATCAATATCATTGCTATCAAATACAGGGGTAAGCTGTGTACGAAGGATCATACCGTCTGTATCAGAATGATCCAGACCTGAGCCGTAAATATCCTGATGGATGGTAACTACACGCCATGCTGCATCCGGATAAGCAGCTACTGCCTCTTCAATAGTCTTCTGATGCTCTGCCACATTGTAATTATTTGTATTCAGTACGATAAACAGACCCTGGCCATAGCTGTAATAATAGTCTCCTCCAGCTGCTGTTTTACCGTTCTCTGTGTTATTCGGATTATTGAAATGATAAGCATAATCCGCATTCAGGGAATCATGATTTCCAATGGTAGTTGCAACCGGAAGGGATGCCAGTGCGTTTGCACTTAAATAAGACGCATACTCTTCTTCCTTCGGTTTTCCTGTTTTATTTACCTGATCACCTGCAGAGATCACAAAATTCAGATCCGGATTTTCTGCCAGTGCTGTATCCAGTGTACGTGACCATGCAAAGCCATCGTTCTTTGCCGCTGTATTAGCTGCTCCATCCTCAGCGGATAACTCTGCTCCGTCCTGAGTCTGTCCTTTGGAAGCGCCAACCTGGGGATCTCCCACATACAGGATCTTTACGCTGTCTGTTCCCTTTGTGGTATACTCTGTTACTTCTGTCTGCTCACCATTTTTCTCAACTGTATAATAGTAAGTAGTGTTTGGCTCAAGGCCGGTAACTGTTACATGATTATATTCATAAGCCTTGTCACCTGTCAGATCCTGGTCTACGTCTCCGCTGGTTCCTTCAAAGGTTTCCAGATTGTCCTTGTCTGTTCCGAAATGTACCACAGGTGTTGCCTGGCTGTCTGTCTTTTCACTGTACCATGCAAAATTTAATTCTGTATCATCTGCTCCAGGTGTAAGGGAAACTTTTGTAAAATCTGCTGCGGTTGTTTCCCAGCTGGATGACCACTCATCCCAGCCATTATCCTTTCCTACTACACTACTGTCTGTATAATGATCTGTGGAAGCAAATGCTGCTGCCGGACATACGGTTACTGCACTCAGGGCAAGGATAAGACCTGCAACTAATTTTTTCTTCATAATAACTCCTCTCCAGTAAATGGAATTTTAATATCAAATCAAGTCTTTTTTATTCTCAGCAGAAAAAAGTCCCGGGCCCGTCAGGCTTTCTCGCTTACGGGATGGAGTATAGCACTGTAATTTTTGTAAAACAATATGGTTTCCAATGTTTTGTCACACATTTTACCCTGCCTTTACAAAGCAAATGCGCCTGGTACGATCTCTTAACCCAAAAGAAACAAATTTTCCCTTGGCAAAACGTACCAGGCGCAGCTGATCTCTGCTTAAGCAGACATATTTATTTATTTTCGTTTAAATCATAAAATACTACCCAAAGTATTTTCGTTAGTCAACCGGCTTCTTTTTCCTCAAAACTGCAAGAATCAATATGGCTGATGCTGCAAACAAGAGCAGATAAAAAGCAATTGGTGTTTCATCCGCCGTCTTTACATTCTGTGTCTGAGAACCGTAATTACTGCTGCCGCCTGAACTTCCAGGATTGCCTCCATTGCCATTCTGACCTGGCACTGCACTCGCAGATGGGGTTACAGATGGACTTACCTCTGGAGTTACTGACGGGCTCACCTGCGGAGTTACTGATGGGCTCACCTGCGGAGTTACTGACGGGCTCACCTGCGGAGTTACTGACGGATTTACCGATGGTGTTACTGATGGACTTACCGATGGTGCCGGGCTTGGCTGAACTTTAAACTCATTTGTAAATACAGGTTCTGCCTCTTTATAAGTAAATCCTTCCCCATCTTTTTCCTGCAGCTGATAAGTTACTTTATACGGAACTAACACTGCTTTTCCCTGATCCTCATCCAGCTTCATGGTAACAGTAACTTTATACACAGCATTGTCACTGTAATATCCTTCCGGAAGCTTTTCTGCATTCTCTCGGATATAATAAACAAAGTCTTTGGCAACTGCTGTTTTGCCTTCCAGCTCCTGCACCGCATAAACAGTTCTGCCATTTTCCTGTGCTGTCATATCCTTCATATCGAAGGCATAATCCTGTCCCTGCTTGAACGGAACTGTAAACTCAATCTTTCCTGTGCTCAGGTCATTGGTAAATATCTGATCAGATGCCTTTTCTGTACACTTCTCATCCTTGTAAAGATTGAATGAAAAGGCTTTCATATCTCCGCCAACCACTTTTTTCTCTGCCTGGAAGGAAGCATTTCCTGTGGCAGCAAAGGAATTGACAAACAGGATCTGATCTGCATTTTCAGTTTGACCTTCCATTGTTTTTTCTACAACCTGAGGTACTGCCTGCAGGGTACCATCTCCCTGATCAGTAATTCTCACAGTTACTTTATAACAGCTGTTATCTTTTCCATAGCCAGCTGCATCACTGCTTAGATCCTCTTCCTGTACATAATAAGTCTTTTCTGTTTCTGTCAGATAAGAGGTAATCTTTCCGCTCTGGTCCTTAACTGCCAGATCATCCATTGTATAGTCCAGAGTAAATTGAAACTCTCCGGTACCGTCCTCTGCATAGGCACTGTCTCCATTCGGAATAACTGCAGTGGCAGTATCCAGTCTGTTTCCTGGTGTTCCCTGGTTATCCTCATAAATGCCAAAGGTGAAATCCTCCCTTAACGGACCGCCGGAAACCCTCTTGGTCCCTGTGATCCGGGCACTTCCCTTTGCCTGATAGATATTTACAAATTCAAGAACTGCGTCATTTCCTGCAAGAACTGTAAAATCACTTTCGCCTGCTGCCTTCCTGCCTGCTACCTTTGGCGTTACAGTAAGAGTACCATCATTTTTCAGGCTTCCATCGTCCTTCTTATTACTTACAAGCACCTCAATCTTATAGATGCTTTCATCCTTTGCATATCCTGCTTTATCAGAGTTTTCCTTTACATAATATACAAATGTTTTCTCACCGGCATATGCCGCTTTTCCGGAACCAGTACTTTCTTTCAGATCCTTCATGGTATATGCAAATGTAAATCCAAAGCTTCCATCTGCCGGATCACTTGCTGCCACATTGGTCTGTACCTGGCTTCCAGCCAAAGCTGTGCAGGCCTCATCCTGATAAATACCAAATTCAAAAGCGGAAGGATTAGCTCCTTTCACTGTTTTCTTTCCTGTAAGAGAAGCCGTACCGGAAGCTTTATCCCTGTCAAAAAATCCTGCATCATTGGCAGAAGAAACGTATACTCTGGTACTTAACGCACTTTCATCAGGCATAAGAATTTTCGGAATAAAGCTGTACTTCAGATCTCCTGCCCCATACTCAGTATCATTTTCCTGTGCATAGCATGGAAGTCCGTCCGAATCGATCCGGTCATTGTCTCCCACATTGGACAATGCTGCTGTATAAGGAGTCAGCTCCAGTGCCGCACTTATTTTGCCAAGTCCCGGTACTTCATAATTCCTATCTGCAAAAAGAATTCCGAAGGTACCCTTTGGCAGATTTATAAAGCTGTAATGTCCTTCTGTATAAGTTGATATTGCCCCTGTAGTCAGATTCATCTGCTGTCCTGTAACAACCTGGGCCGGATGAAGCAAACCATCAGATCCTGTGTACCTGTAAACCTCATAATCTGACAACTTCTGTGGATCCCCGTTTTCTTTCAGTTTCATCAGAACCACACCTGCTCCGTTCAGAGATGCTTCACTCTGGCTGCGTATGCCATTCATATCATCATCCAGCCATGTCTGACCTTCCAGCCTTCGGCTTACGATATAGGTTGATGCAAAAGCGCTTAATGTACCATGGGTCAGGCTATTCTTGATCACATCCCCTGCTTCTCCTTCCGGAAGCTGAAGATTGATGTGCATCTTCAGCGTTTTCCGCTGAGGCATGGTGCCATAAGCTGCTATAGCTGTAATTGCCTCTGTTTTCTGTGTCTGAACAGCCGGAAGGTTCTCAGCTACAAACTGCAGGCTGCTTTCCCCGTCAGAGCTGGCTTTTACCCGGAAAGTGACCGGCTTCCAGTCTGCATTTGCTGCAAAATCAAAACCTCCCGTTTCCGGTGTGCCATCTCCATCAAAATCAGAAGTACCATCCTCGTTCATATACCAGGTACTTGTTTTGCCCTGATATGCCGGGTTGGTGGTATAGTAAAATTTAAGATTGGTTGAAAACAGATCCGCATCTGCTTCCTTTTTTGCCCCAAAGCTGAACTCATTTACTGTCAATGGGCCATGGAAGGAAGAATCACTCTGTTCTCCGGTATAAGGAAGCCCTTCAATAATATAACTGTCTGGTCGTGCTGTAGCAGAATTATTACCCACATTCATGGTAAATCCCATATCCTGTGCTTTCTCTGCTACACTCTGCTCGGCAAGTTTTGACAGGCTGACTGCAGATTCCTTTAATACAGAGATCCCTGCCTGAGACAGATTTTTAAATACCGCCTTCTGCTCACGCTGATCCAAAGTACTGGAAATCCTGGCTGCGATCTGTATCTGCTGCCCATTTTTTACATCCTTATCATCATCACCATTGACTCCGATCTGGCAGCTGAAATAAATAGGATTCAGTTTTGTTACCTGCTTGCTCATATCAATGGTCACATCTTTTAATACCCATTTCAGGCCTGTGATCTTCTGCTTTCCATCAATCTCTTTATAAACATATTCTGTGATATTTTCCTGGTCAAGATTAATGCCTCCTGTAACTTTTCCAGGTGCACCCTTCTGTTCCTGATAGGTACCTCCCCAGCAGGCAGAATCTTCTTTATATGTGAGAGACAGATCCTCTGGCAGATCCACTTCAATAGTCACATCAGTAGTATCCGTACCGCCGGTGGTGCCAGGCTCTCCCGCTGTCACACAGATAGACGGATTCAATTTGTAATCCACATACCTTTGGTTTGCAGACATATCATAAACCTGCTTCCGTTCGCTGGTCTTATTTCCGGCCTGGGCAACCTGGGCAAGGATAGATGTCTGATGGGGCATAACCAGACAGGAGTCACCCCCGTAACGGCCTGCCGTACCATTCACATACTTATTATCCTTGTAAACAGTCTTAATGTAGCCATAAATATGTGAGCTCTTAGCATAGTCAAAAGTCCAGAAGTTCTTTGGATAGTCCTGATCATACTTTATCTGACCATTCCCTTCTCTGGTAGGAAACAGATCTGATTTAACATAAGCATCATATTCTGCATGAGTAGGTGCATAGCTATTATCTTGTCCCAGGCTTGCTGCCACCTGTTTCGTAATATCAGCCTCTTTCCACGCCCTTGCTGCATGGCTGGCCATATAAACATATCCAACAGGGCAGTCATTCTTCACCTTACCCTTTATGCACAAATACAGTGCATTTTTTCCGCCTATATCGGCAAGGCCTCTCCATTCCACAAGTACTGCTACAGGCACACAGCCTGCTGCCTTTAGTTCTTCCAGACTGTTATAGAAAATCAGATCATCTGCTGTAGCCTGAAGCATTTCCGTATCATAATCTGCCCCATCCGGATCCTGACCCTGATGATTCCAGCCATCCTTTGTTGGCTTTGCACCCCAAAGAAGTTTATATTGATTCTGAGAAATAACCGTTTGGGTCTCTTCGTCACGAAGACCCTGGTATCCATATTTTTCCGCTTTCGCACTGGAAGGTTCCAGAAATACATCATCGAATTTCACCAGCTGGTCATATGCAAGTCTGGTATTAGTTCCTTCTGCAGCTGAGTCACTAATAAAATCCTCAATAACCATGCTGGTGCCTCTGGTTGCCCAGTCTTTTCCGTCATCTTCACAGCCCTCGGTTAAGGCATCCAAATAATTGGAGTAATTTGACTTCAGGAACAGCATCTGGTCAGAAATCTTTCCCTTCTGTTCCTGGACCATTGCCTGGATCGCAGAGTTATCCTTCAGCTTTTCCTCACGAAAGCTTTCACTGCTATCCGGTCCGAAGCTCTGTCCGGAAACGCTTTTCATGGTAAGTTCTGAAGCTGCTAATTTTACATTGAAAGTACCCTCTGCACTGTTAAATTTATCTACATATGCTACGCCGCTTTCATCCTGATAGGGCTGGATCAGCCATACCTCCCCTGCTGAAAAGCAGGCGTTTTCAATATCCCAGTAATTTGTCTGAATCTCTGGATCATAATATGTGCATGTTTTCACCATACCTGTATCCATCCATGGGAAACGATCCACATTAATCTTAAATCCCTGTACAGTTACATGGATAGTGCCATTCTCATCTGTCTGCTGAGTCCAGGTACCGCCATTATAGCAGGTAGTTGCAACATCTTTTCCCCGATTCAGCGGTGCTGCATAAGCAGCTTTTGTACCAGTACCTAACAGCTTTCGATGATCGTTGTTCCACCGATTCGTTTCACTTGGCAGCTGTTCATCAAGACTCCACAACAAGGGCTTGCGGATCTCTGTATTATCATGAGAAACCTTTTTGGCATTAAAGACAGAAGACACAGTCAGATCAAACTGAATGTCCGTATTTTCATCCGGAAACTCCAGACCGCGCATGCCTTGTCCTTCTTTCCCCAACATCATCAGGGTAATTCCATAGGCTCCTATTCTTCCATAAACTTTACCGATACCTTTGTTAGGGGCAAAATCTTCCCCAGTATCAAAGTTAAAGGTTCCCAGATACTGGCAGTCTGTTGTGCCTCCGTTCTTAATCTGTACATTATATCTTGGTGCTGCACTGACTGTTACCGGATCTGCTGCAAAAGATACGGCCTCAACATTCCCATGCTCCACACAGCTGGTCTGTCTGCCTGTCACCAGACTTCCGGTTGGGATCTTCATTGCCTGCGTCTTTATCTGACCATCTTCTTCATAAGTATAAGCAGCACCTGCAATAGTTTTGTACTGGGCGCCTACATCATTTCCTTCCAGCCAGTAAGTAAACTGAGGCTGTACAAGATCATTATTATGCATCTGCAGTACACGAAGCACGACCTGAAGCTCATTATAGCTTGCGCCAATAGCAGTAGGATTGTCCTCTGCCGGCTCCAGCATAAAGCTTCCACGCAGTACCTGACTGCCATTTACCTCTGTTACCTCATAGTAACAGCTGGGCTTTGCCTTCAGCCATCCCATGGCATTCGTTTCAAACTGCGCCTTGCTTTTCTCATATGGAAGAACAATTTCAAAGTAAAAACGGCCTTTTTCATAGCCAGCCGGTCTCTGTGCATCCGGCTGCATCCTTGTATAAAACATGGTTGTATAGCTGATGGTATCAAAACTGCGGACGATCTGGTCATCCGGAGAGGTATCATTGCCTGCACCTTCTGTTGTGTCAAAAGGAACGGTTCCGGTCACAGTCTCATCCTTCAGGATCCCTGCATTGGAAATATATGCTTCGTCCTTATTCTGATCATCTGGAAGTACTGTCCCATATTCGCCGGTAGCTGCTACAGACAGAAGAACCTCTTTGCTTCCGCAGTCTGTCTCGGCTCCGTTCTCATCTGCATAATATGCCCGGTATGTTACCACATACTGCTGCTGTGGTGTCTCAGGCGTAATCGTTGTAGGTCTGCCCAGTGTTTCCCAATCATAGGAAGGATCATCTACATAAGTAACCCCATCTGTACTCATCTTCTGACGTTTCAGGCTGTTGATCCCAATCTTTACAGAAACCTCTTTGCCATTTACTGTGATAACAGATGGATCTGCGATTACTCCTTTAAGAAGATCATAATCGGTTCCTGCAAAAATAATTCCCTCTAACTTAGGGATAATGGTAACATTCTCCTGACCTGCATCTTCCAATACATCTGTCTCCTGATTCTCTGTCACATCCTCAACAATTTCTGCATCGGAAGATGCCTGAGAATCCTCTGATGCAGAAGGCTCTGCCGACGTTTCCGGCTCTGTAACCTCTCCCGGAGTTTCCGTTATTTCCGGCTCTATAACCTCTCCCGGAGTTTCCGATATTTCCGGGCCCGTAACCTCTCCCGGAGTTTCCGGGGCTGTAACTTCTCCTGGAGTTTCCGGGGTTGTAACCTCTCCCTGGGTTTCCGCCCCTTCGACAGCTTCTGCAGGTGCTTCAGTTACAGAAACATCTGTATTTCCCGGATCTGAAGCTGCTTCTTGATTGACGCTCTCCGCTGAAGCTGCTGGTACTTCACTCTCAGACAAAACAGCTTCCTTTGTGATTCCTGCATTTTCCTCTGCAAACAGGGACATGCCTGACGTCTGCAGGATCATAGACACGGCAAGTATGCCGGTCAAGGCTTTTTTACGCCAAGACCGGCCTGTTCTTTTTTCTTTCTTTTTCATGCGCTCCTCCTTATATTGTGTACGCTTTTCTAACTAGAAAATCCACCTGCAATGCTCTGCCGGAGGTTATGTCAGACGTGAGCACTGCGTTTCACCACTGCTATCAGACGTAGACTCTACATTTTATCACGACTCCGATAGCAGAAGATATTTAGGAGTGTAGCGCAATCCATCTTTCCTTACAATATAACATTTTTCATTTTTATATAATAATTAAACGCTAAAAGGTACGCAGATCCCCTAATCCCAGGATCACATTACGTAATTCTTCCTGTGTTTTCACCTGATAATCCGGTTTCTTTGCACCTTCCGGAAGCTTATACCCATGGTAATTCACCCAGATGGTTTTCCATCCTGCATTCATTGCCCCTGCCATATCATTGGCAAAGGAATCGCCGATCATATAAACAGTCTCATCTGTGATCCCCAGCCGCTGTTCTGCCATCCGGAAGATTTCACTTTCAGGCTTGGCGCATCCAACTCCTTCTGAAACCAGCACATGTTCCATTGGAATCCACTGTTCCAATCCCATAATATGACATTTCTCCTTTTGATGCTGATCTGGACCATTGGAGATCACACCCATCCGTATCCCTGCAGATTTACATCTTTCCAATATTTCCGCCAATGCCGGTGAAAGCTTCAGGTTCTGCTGTTTTTCTTTGTATCTGCGCTGAAAATCTTCTGCCATTTCTTCTGTAAAAGGAATCTGCAGGTCTTCCATTGTTTTCATAATGCGGCATATCCTTGACTGGTGAAGTTCCATTCTTCCAGCCGAACTTTCCAGGAACATTTCGTAGCTTCTTTTCCCAAAAGTCTGATAAAACAGTTCCGGATCCGGCAGCTTTTTACCGCCCATTGCTTCTTCACAGGCTGACTGAAGCAAATCGATCTGGCGGTATAATGTATCATCAATATCAAAAACCAATGCTATTTTATCTGTCATCAAATGTTCTCCCTTCCCATTTCCGTATCATACGATTATATTATACTCTTCCACAAACAGCAATTCATTTATTTGATGCGCTTCTGCACCTACAGAACCTGCCACCGGCAGCTTCTTACGGATGCCTGGCGACAAAAATACCGCACCGGCTTCCTTTCCCGAAACCGATGCGGTATTTTATACCAGGTGCTTTACCTGCTTCATATTCTTTTCAATTCAGAAAGTCTTAGTTCACACCATCACCGAACTGAAGTCCGCTTCTGCCTCCCTGTTCAAAATCATCAAACAGGTTATCGCCGCCCTGGACATCATCGCCCTGATCATCACTGTTCTGTACATCGCTGTCCTGATCCTCATTACTCTGATCCTGGTCCTCACTGGAGCCAAGAGTAACGTCTACTGTACTCTCTTTGTAACCGCCCTTACTAAGTGTTGCGATCGTGACCTCTACCTGTTCTTCTGGCTCGTAATACTCAAGCATATCTACCAGATCTTCAATAGAAGTAACAGTCTTGCCATCAAACTTTGTGATAATGTTCTGTTCCTTAATACCAGCAGCCTCTGCAGCACCGCCTTCCGTTACTTCTGCAACATAAACACCTTCCGGAATACCATAATACTGGCTTGCTTCATCACTGACTGTACGTCCGCTGATGCCAAGTACGCCATGGCTTCCCTCTACTTTATCTCTTGTCTTCGCATTCATCAGATTCTCAATATCATCTGTAACATCAGAGATCGCAATTGCATAACCGATACCTTCAACCTCAGTAGATGCCAGCTTTGCGGAATTGATACCAACAACCTCACCCTTCATGTTAAGAAGAGCACCGCCACTGTTACCAGGGTTGATTGCTGCATCTGTCTGGATCAGATTGATACCGCTCTGGTTATCTTCTTCATCACTCTGAACCGTCTGCTGGGAATAATCAGAATTTGCTCTGCGGTTCTTTGCACTGACAATACCAGTTGTAACAGACTGTCCATAACCAAGTGCATTACCAATAGCAATTACCTGCTCGCCAACCTTCAGATCATCGGAGCTTCCGATGGTTGCAACAGAGATTGCATCCATGGTATCATCGGAAATATCATCCAATGATACGGATACAACTGCCAGGTCATTTGCCTTATCATATCCTTTTACTTTTGCTTCATAAGCATTGTTATCAACAAAACCAACAGATAATGTATCTGCGCCCTCCACTACGTGGTAGTTGGTTGCGATCAGAAGCTCTGTATCGTTCTTCCCGATAATAATACCGGAACCGCTGCCTTCAACTTCTCTCTCCTGTGGTGCATATCCGTACTGGCTGAAGATTCCGTAATAATCCTGTACCTCCTGTACAGACTTGGTACTGATGGATACTACAGAAGGCATTGCCTGCTCTACAATTGCAGATACATCCATACTTCCTGCAGATGCTGTATCTTTTTTGTCAGAATCATCGGAGCTTGACTTCTTAGCTTTCAGAAGAGTAAGTGTATCACCACTCTCCGCTGCCTGTACATTGCTTGCTGTATTCCAGTTATTCAGATAATTAAATCCGTGATAAGAGCCTGCTGCAAGTCCTCCTGCAAGCACTGCACAAAGGCTGATGCTTAAACCTTTCTTCACCATTTTCTTTTTCTGGTTTTTCTTTTCTGCCTTTTTGTTATTTTCATTCTCATTCATTTCATCCATCTCATTCAGTTCATTAAAATCCTTCATGATATATACCTCCTTAAAGACTCATCGTCTGTTTTATTCTTTAATGATCTGTTGCATTCTTTAATATCTGCTTCATTTCCTTTTGATGTTTCACAGTATAGGGGTTATTTGTGTTTACTTTGTGGGAAAAATGTGTTCAATTTGTTAAAAATCATTTTTCTGTTTTTCATCTTTTTCTGCCTGCATGCGCACAGCTGTATATAATGAAACCCCATCCCTGAACCTTCTCGGATCATATCCGCAAATCTCCCGGATACGGTTCAGCCGGTACTGAAGAGTATTTTTATGCATATTCAGCAGTTCACAGGTTTTCTGCAAAGACATATCCTGGCTGTAATAGACTTTCAGTATTTGAAGATCCTCCGATGCCAGACCCTGCAGAATTTTCGCTATATACTGAGTTTTCACTTTTTCAGATACATTTCCCAGAAGCATTTCAAATCCCAGTTCTTCATACAAGCAGAATCCCTTGCGGCCCTGCACACTTCTCTGAGCCATCCTTGCCTCCTGCCAGGATTGAGAAATATGGGAAAGTTCCTTGAGCATTCCCATCCCTGCAGTAATCTCTGCTTCATGAACCCTGGTCAGTTCCTGCAGCAAGCGAATAGCTTTGCCTGTATCGCTTTCTTTCAACAATAATACATATTCTCCCGGATATTCATATGTATACCAAGGACTGATCTTTTCAAAAACACGAAGCACCGGGTTGGTCATGCCTTCCGCAAAAACATCTGACCTTACATTTACAAAAGCCATCCTGTACTTTCCAGATTCCCTAATCCCATTTTCTTTGAAAAAAGCTTTCAGCTCTGTATAGTCTGTGATGTCCTGCCTGATCAATGTCCGAAGCATATAACTGATCTTGGATCTCTTTTGGCTGCCTCTGGCTTCCAATTCTCTTTCCCGCAAAAGGATCGTGGTGATTTTCTGTGCCAAAGCTGCATATTTTCTTGCCTCTTCCACATCGCCGCTGATTCCTACTGCAGCAATCACTTTTCCATGATAAAAAACCGGAAGATTTACTCCTTTTTGAACGCCCCAAAAGCTTTCATCGCCTGAAACTTCTTTTGTATCTCCCTGGGTCACTACCTGATAGCCGATCTCATGAAAGGAATCTACCCGGCTGTGATCTGTGCTGGCAATAATAATCCCCCTTGCATCAATATAATTAATATCTTTTCCACATACACTCTTTACTGTATCCACAATATACTGGGCTGTTTCCCTGTCAATGATCTCCATGTTTTCCCCCTCATTGTGCTTTTATAAATTTATATGTTCTTTATAACATATATTTCTTGTTTTTTAAACCATATTTTATTATTTATACCATTTTTTCACGCGATAAAACTGATAAAATATAAACAAAAGTAAGATTTGATTCGTAAGCCCAAGAAAAGGAGATCTGACCATGAAGCTTGTAATTGCCATTGATTCATTTAAAGGAAGTATGACTTCTAAGGAAGCCGGTATCGCAGCTGCCCAGAGTATCCGAAAAGTTTTTCCAGATGCTGATATCTGTATCCGCCCTCTTGCAGATGGCGGCGAAGGCACAGTGACTGCCATCACAGAAGGTATGGGTGGCTCTTTTCGTACTGTCACAGTGATCGGTCCAGGCGGAAAACCAGCTCACTGCCGCTATGGTATCCTTCCTGCCGCCCACACTGCCGTGATTGAAATGTCAGGTGCTGCAGGCATCACACTAGTACATGGAAAAGAAAAAAATCCTCTGCATACAACCACTTATGGTGTAGGTCAGGTGATCCTGGATGCAATCTCACAAGGCTGCCGTAAGTTTATCATAGGTATTGGAGGAAGTGCCACCAATGACGGTGGTGTGGGGATGCTGCAGGCATTAGGCTTTGATTTTCTGGATGCTTCCGGGGATCCTATCCCTTATGGAGCCCAGGGGCTTTCCCTTCTGAAAACCATTGATAATACCCATGCACTTCCAGAATTAAAAGAATGTACCTTTCGCATTGCCTGTGATGTGACCAATCCACTTTGCGGTCCTGAAGGATGCAGTGCCATTTTCGGACCCCAGAAGGGTGCAGACAGCGAAATGATCGCTCTTATGGATCCATGGCTGGCACATTTTGCAAGCCTTGCCGGTAAAATGTATCCGAATGCAGACCCAGACTACCCAGGCTGCGGTGCTGCAGGCGGCCTGGGCTTTGCTTTTCGTACTTTTTTGAATGCTTCTTTGGAATCCGGGATCAAGATCGTGTTGGAAGAAACACACATGGAAGATTATATCAAAGACGCAGATATCATCCTGACCGGAGAAGGCCGTCTGGATGCACAAACTGTTATGGGCAAAGCCCCCCAAGGTGTGGCACAAATGGCAAAAAAATACGAAAAACCTGTTTTGGCTTTTTCAGGATGCGTAACGCCTGATGCTGCCGTCTGCAATCAGTCCGGTATTGACGCATTCTTCCCGATTCTCAGATCCCCGGTCTCCCTGGAAGAGGCTATGGATACTGAAAATGCCAAAGCAAACATGTCTGCTTCTGTAGAACAGGTTTTCCGTGTAATAAAAACATTTATTGTAAGTACTCAGTAATTATCCTCACAGTTACAAATTTTTCCTTAAGATATCCTTTAGATCATCTCTTATTTGAAAGGATTATAAAATCGTCCAAAACGCAGGGTAATGCCAAGGCTGATTCCAAACAGCACAACCCCCAGGGCAAGGACCACAAAATCCCTGCGTGCAAAGGGACGCTTCATATACCAGGTACGCTTTTTATCCTTTCCAAAGCCTCTTAGCTCCATAGCATTGGAAATGGTATTGATCCGGTTCAGGCTGGTAAGGATCAGCGGCATCAGAATACTGACAGAATTCTTCAGTCTGGCAAAAAACGGCTCGCTTTTTCCCAGCTCAACGCCTCTGGCCTGCTGTGCCTGGCTGATACTGTGGTAATCTCTCTGGATATCCGGAATATAGCGGAGGGCAATTGCCACAGAATATCCAATCTTGTAGGAAACACCAATGCTGTTCAGGCTGGCCGCAAATTCGCTTGGATTGGTAGCAGAAATAAACAAAATCGCCACCGGAAGTGCCACAAAATATTTCAGAGAAATATTCAGCATATAAAACAGCTGCTCCTGGGTGATATCATACCTCCAGAACAAGTGAAAAAGCACATGGCGGGTCCCATACAATGTGGTGCCCTGGTTAGGATCAAACAGCAAAATAAACAAATTATTCAAAAGGAGAAATACCAGCATAAAGATCATCATAAACCGTACTTCCCGAAAATGGATCCGGCTCAGTTTAAAAGCAAAGAGACTAACCGCCAAAAGTCCTAAAAGTACCCATGTATTATAGGTGATCATACTTGCAAAAGTAAACAGAAGAAAAAATGCCAGCTTGGTGGTACCTGTAAGCTTATGCACCACACTTTCCCTGGGAAGATAATTTAATACTGTCTTAGCAGCCATGACTGCGCACCTCCCTGTCCGTCTCTATAAATCGTTCTACAAAAGCTTCTGCTGGAGTGATCCCACACCGGTTCGCTAATGTAAAAAGACTGGTTTCCTTTAATGCTGCCTTTTGTATCAGCTCCGAATCACAAAGAACCCCTGCCGCACTTCTGTCTGCGATCAGCTGTCCGTTGCAAAACACCAGGGCTCTTGGTGTATACTCCAGCATCAGATGCATATCATGGGTGATCATGATCACAGTTACACCTTGTCGGTTCAGTCCCCGCAAAAATTCCATAATATCCGTGTAATGTCTGAAATCCTGGCCTGCCGTAGGCTCATCCAGGATGATCAGTCTTGGATCCTGCACCAGCACACTTGCTATAGTCACCCGCTTCTTCTGTCCAAAGCTTAATGCAGAAACCGGCCAGTTTCGGAAAGGATATAAGCCACAGATCTTCAGGGTAGACTCCACCTTCTCCCTGATCTGCGCCTGATCCATACCACTTCCCTGAAGTGCCAAGGCAACCTCATCAAAAATCATATTCTTAGAAATCATCTGGTTAGGATTCTGCATTACATATCCAATATATTTAGCTCTTTTCCGGATATTTTCTCCGGTAATGTCCCGTCCTTCAAAAAGTATCTTGCCCTTCTCTGCCTGTTCAAAGCCGCAGATCACCTTGGACAGTGTAGACTTCCCTGCGCCATTCTGCCCTACAATGCTGATCATTTCCCCTTTTCCAATAGAAAAGCTTACGTTATGCAGTGTCTGCCGCTCTTTTGTATATCCGAAATTCAGTCCCTCTACCTGCAGCAGAACCTGCGGATCTTCATTTGACTGTGGCTGTGGTCTGGATTCAAACCAGTCAGAAATCTTCCGGATGTCCTGTTCGTCAAGCACTGTATGATCCACATGAGAAGGCCTCTTCTGTGGTGTGATCTGAACCCCCGCATACCGCATGGCGGTTACATACAAAGGCTCACGGATCCCATTCTCCGCCAAAAGGTTGGTGGCAAGCAGTTCATCTGGATGCATATCCGCCAGGATCTTCCCTTCATTTACCAGAACGATCCTATCCACATTTCGCCACAAAACATCCTCCAGCCTGTGCTCAATGATCAGCACTGTAGTATCTGTCTTCTCCTGGATCTCATCGATCAGTTCGATCGCCTGCTTGCCAGTAGCCGGATCCAGATTGGCCAGTGGTTCATCAAATAAAAGGATCTTTACTCTGTCCACCATCACACCAGCCAGAGAAACTCTCTGCTTCTGACCGCCAGATAATTCATGGGGCGCATACTCTAGATGCTGCCGGATCCCTACCAGGTCCGCCACATGTTCTGTGATCTTGTGCATCTTATCCTGTGGGGTGCAGCTGTTCTCCAATGCAAATGCAATATCCTCCCCTACTGTCAGACCGATAAACTGTCCGTCAGGATCCTGGAGCACAGTACCAACATGTGCAGAAAGTTCAAAAATACTGCTGTTTGGTGCATCCACACCATCTACCATCAGACTTCCAGTGCACTTTCCTGGATTTGAGAATGGATTCAGACCATTCACGCAGGATGCCAGCGTACTTTTACCACTGCCGGAAGGACCGGCGATCAAGACTCTCTCGCCAGGATAAATATCAAGATTGATTCCGGTCAGTGTAGGCTTTTTCTGTGCCCTGTACTGAAAGGAAAAATCCTTAAATGAAATAATAGGTTTCTTCAGTTCCCTCATATGTATATACCTCAGTTAAATGATTCAAACATAACATATTTGATTATAACATAAAAAAGGCTCTTCCACACCCCTAAAGAATGTGGAAAAGCTTTCTTCTTGAAATCTGTGCAGTTATTCCCTGCACTCACAGTTACAAAACCGATTAAAATTAGTATTTCTGATTTTTACGAAGCGCTCTGTCTGATTATTCCTGATCCAAAGAGCCTTTCTTTGCAATGGTCTTGGTATATGCGATCACAAGCAGGATACCTACGATCACAGCTGTAAGGATATTAGCGACAGCAGCAAATGCGCCCTGTGCAAAAACCTTGTTGGCAGGCTCTGCATAAATAAGAATATCAAGAACCGGTGCTACTACGATCCAAGCTGCCAAATGTGCAACAATATTGGAAATTGCAAATGTGGCAATCTTGCCCTTGCCAAAATCACCTTCCTGGATATCCAGCTTCTTAGCAAACAGGCCAACTACAATACCAACAAATGTGGATGCAATTACCCAGCTCCACCATGGGCTGCCACCCCATGACAAATCAATCAATGTATGACCAATGAATCCAATCAGTCCGCCTGCAAATGGTCCGTACATAGCAGCAAGTAATGCCAGTACTGCATACTGCAGACTGATATTTGTGTTAGGTACCGGACTTGGGATCGCAACAAAACGTCCCAGCACAAAAAACAGTGCTGCACCGATACCAACAGCTACAACTGTCTGAATACTGTTGTTTTTCTTCATAACTCCGTCCTCCTGGAAATGTAAAAGTATTTTGTATGTAACTGTAATGATATAAAACAGTTACTTTTGTCTTTATTGTAAAGACAGTGTTAGTATACTCCCGTTTTTCGGAACCTGTCAACGTATAAATCCCCAGGCCTGCAACAACCCGGGGATTTGAAAATTTCAGAGGATACTAAATAGTTATGCTTTTTCTGAGTTCTTCCGAGATGCGAAGTAGGCTCTCAGAGAATTGATCACGATAGTAAGTCCAAGAATGATCAGCAGTATGGCAATGATCAGCTGGAGCCCTTCTACCAGAAAAGTAGCAGAACCTGCTGCAATTGCCTTCACCAGACCAATCGTCCGCTCTGCCAGCGCAGTGCCGGTTACCAGAAGCATGATGATCAGCGGTGGAAACAGCATCTTATTACTTCTTCCTGTAACCTTCATAAATACACACAAGGTGACAAGCACCAGTGCAGATAACAGCTGATTGGCAGATCCAAATAATGGCCAGATATTTGCATATCCGATCCTTGTCAGAACGAAAGCTGCTGCCAAAGTAAGGATCGTTGAAAAATATTTATTGCAGAAAAGCTTTCTCCATCCTTCTGCATGCTCCATATCATCCGTACTAAAAAGTTCCTGGAAACTCATACGGCCAATACGTGCAACTGCATCCAGGCTTGTCAGTGCCAGCGCAGATACACACATGGTCATAAAACACTGTGCCACGTAAACCGGCACGCCAAACATTTCAAAGAAGCCTGCTACTCCACTGGAAAAAATCTGAAATGGCGTACCTGCTGCCGGAGTGCCGTCTGCAGATGCTGCAGCACCGGCTACACAAAGAGCCAGCACAGCCAGCAGACTTTCCAGTACCATTGCACCATATCCCACCTTCAGCATATCCTTTTCGTTGGCAACTGTTTTTGAGGATGTACCGGAAGAAACCAGACTGTGGAATCCGGAAACTGCACCACAGGCTACTGTAACAAACAAAATCGGGAACATATCTCCCAATGCATCATTGTGAAATCCAGTAAATGCTGGAAGGTTCATAGAAGGATGTGCTACCAGCAGTCCCAGAGCTGCACCTGCGATCATACCTATAAACATATAAGTAGTCATCGCGTCACGAGGCTGTTTTAACAGCCACATAGGTAATACAGCAGCAAAGAAAATATATACAAATGTAATATAAGTCCATGTATCTTTCCCTGCTATTATGGGAAGCATCATACCAATGGCCAGTGCAGCAACTGTACAGATCAGCCCGGTTACAGTTTCTTTCCAGCCATGGAAATTCATTTTTTTCTGAATCAAACCGAAAATCATTGCAAATCCAATAAACAGAAGAGAAATCGTTCCGGCAGCTCCATTTGTCCTGGCTGCATCTGAAAGAGATGCAACACCATCCGCAACAACATAAGCATTAAAAGTACCTGCAACCATATCTGCAAACGCAGCAATTACAAGTAATGTGAAAAGCCAGCAGAAAAGCAGAAACAGCTTTCTCCCCAGCTTTCCGATATATTTTTCAATCAGGAGTCCCATGGATTTGCCATCATTCTTCACACTTGCATACAAGGCACCAAAATCAGTAACTGCACCGAAAAAAATACCTCCGATCAGCACCCATAAAAGCACCGGTACCCAGCCAAATACAGCAGCCTGGATAGCACCTGTCACAGGCCCTGCACCTGCAATAGAGGAAAACTGATGACTGAAAACAGTCCATCCATCTGTTGGGACATAATCCTGTCCATCTTCAAATTTACGCGCCGGTGTTTTTGCCTTCGGATCAATCCCCCATTTGTTGACAAGCCAGCGTCCGTACAACACATAAGCAGCAACTAACAAAACTGCAGCAACTAAAACAATAACTAATGTATTCATCTGTCTTTCTCCCCTCTGTATCATACAGGTAAGATAACGGCTCAATGCCCTTACAGTTACCAGATAAGATACAATTGATGTAAAAATTACCATTGTTTTAGTCTCAAACAATTCAATTGTCAATGCTTTTTTGCGTATTTCATCACTTTACACTAAAAAAGAGTTAAAGTAAAAAAATTTTTAATGATTTTTACAAGCTATTTTAACAGGTTTCTCTTTCAATAATATATGGTTCCATAAGAACACATTTTTCCTGTATCTTTTCCTTGCGGATCAGTCGCATCAGATACTCAACAACTGCTTTTCCCAAAGCCTGTTTGGGCTGGGCAACCGCTGTCAGCTCTTTTATAGACAGCTTCCCCATGTCGCTGCCATCAAACCCAAGTATAGACACCTGTTCTGGCACCTGGTACCCATGTTTGATCAGTGCATTCATTGCACCAATTGCATAATAATCCACGCAGCCAAACACTGCATCATAATCAAACTTATCCTGCAAAAGCTTCTCCACCCTGTCCATTGCGCATTTAACGGAACGCTCTGGCAGAATTTCATAATGAATCTCATCAGATAAACCGGCAAGCTCCATTGCCTTTTTGTACCCCAGAAGCCTTTTCCTTGAAAAATCGAAATCCAGGTCATATCCTAAAAACAAAATTTTCCTGCGGCCTTTGGAAAGAAGATATTCTGTTCCCATCTGCCCACCTGCAATACTGTCTGACTGCACAGTAAGAAATGCTTCGTCAGCCGCACGATCAATACAGACAATCGGTATCTGTGCGTTCCGGTAGCTGGATAATACGTTGTTTCCACTACCCATCAGGATCAGACCGTCAATATTCCGAGCCAGCAGTCTTCGCAGATTCTTTTTTTCCTTTTCAGGGCTCTGATCAGAATCACATACGATCATACAATAGCCGTACTTGCAGATTGTATCTTCCATCACACGAAGCACTTCAATGGAATAATTGTTTTGCATATCCCACATCACAACCCCTATGGTTTTTGATAGATTTGTTTTTAAACCGCTGGCCAGAAGATTGGGACAGTAATCTACCTGCTTGATAGCATCCTGTATCCTTTTCAGCGTTTCCGGACGAACTGTTTTCTTGCCGCTCAGAACATAAGATACGGTACTTACGGAAACCCCGGCGATCTCAGCTACGTCTTTTAATGTTGACATATCTTCACTCCAGATTATTTCTAATTTTATGAAAAGGGCACCCAATATACTTGGCATGCCCTTTACCGATCAATAACTATATCATCAACCCTTGCTTCTATCAAAGATTTCTGCGTCTGCTAAAGGACCTGTGGAAATCTTTCTTGGCTCTTCATTCCATACTTCGTCATTCATGGTAAGGTTCTCAATATCTTTTATCAGATCCAGAGATCCGTCATGGAAACCGCCATCATAAGGGGTGTTCAGGAAAATCTCAAGCATCTCAATAGCTTCCCACTCACCAATGGTCTTTCCACCCATGCACAGAATATTTGCATTATTATGACGTCTGGTCATCTCAGCCTGATACTGTGTACTGCATAGACCTGCACGGATGCCTTTAAATTTATTTGCTGCCATGCTGATACCGATACCGGTTCCGCAGATCAGTACGCCGCATCTTGCCTCGCCGGAACGAACTGCATTTGCCACCTTTGCTGCAAAAAACGGATAACGGGTTGCCTCAATATCCGGATTATCATCAGATCCACAATCTACATAAGGAATCCCTTTTCCTTCCAGATACTCGATACATTTTGATTTCAGATAATAGCCTGCTGTGTCATTTCCAAGATATACTTTGTCTCCCATGTCTGTGTCTTCTCCTTTATGTTTAATAATGCCAATCCCTTGCTGTCAGCATCTTCCCCGGCATTCTCTTATGACTCTGCGTGGATCAGCTTAACCTCTTTGCCCAGGAATTTACAAATCCCATATACTGCAGTATTGTGATCTTCGTGATGTTCCAGTCCTGATACTGAAAGTACGCCTACTACACCAACACCATTTACATAGATAGGAAATCCGCCGCCCATCATACTGTACTCATCCGGATCCAGATGTCCATCGACAAACAGATCATCCTGCCCTACAGACTTCATATAATGAATTCGCAGCGTGCTTCTGTGTATCATGTTTACAGAATTGATCTTTCTCTGAAGCCAGATCTCATTAAATCCGTTGGTTCCTGCAAACCCATACCTAAAAACCTGATACCCATTGATCTGAATATCGATTGCAATGGGTAGCTTATCCTCTTTTGCCTTTTTCACAAGAATCTTTCCAAGCTTCCATGCATCATCATTATCAAAATGCTCAAATCGAAGCTCCTCTTCCTGTTTGCAGAGAATGTCATATTTTTCTTTATCACTTAATTTTCCCATATCAATCCTCTAATTCTACTCCGTATTCTTTTGCCAGTGCCTCTTTCATAACCTTTGCATTACAGTCACGGCCGGACCAGAATTTAAAACTGATCACAGCCTGATTAACCAACATGCCAAGGCCATCAATAGTCTTTGCACCGTTCTTCTCAGCCTCTTTCAGGAACATTGTATGTGGATGGTTTGGAATCACATCACATACTACCATCTCAGGCTTTACGGTAGCATAATTAATATCTGGTTTCTGATCTACATTCGGATACAGGCCGATATTTGTAACATTTACAAGAATATCCACATCTTCCGGAACATCCAGGGTATGATCCCAGCAAATGTATTTTGCATTGGCAGATGTTTTCTCATTTACAAGCTTTACCAGTTCCTCTCCTCTGCCAGAACCTGGACGGTTGGCAATAAGGATCGTCTCTGCACCTGCATTTGCAAGCTCCACTGCGATGGCACGGCCGGCTCCTCCAGCTCCCAGCATCATAACTTTCTTGCCCTTCATCTCTACATTTTCATCCTGAAGGGATTTGATAAATCCTTTACCATCTGTGTTCTCGCCATATAATTCACCATCTTTTACCCATACGGTATTAACAGCGCCCATAATGGCTGCATCTTCAGCCACATGGTCCAGATATTTTAATACCTCCACTTTATGTGGAATGGTAAGATGGATACCTTTCATATTCAATGCTGGCAGTGCTTTCATTGCATTCTCAAGATCTTCCGGTTTTACCAGAATGGTAAGATAACGGTAAGGAATCCCCAGGTCTTTAAATGCTGCCTCTGCTACTACTACTGTAGGGTTCTCGTCGATCGGACACCCAAATACACCCACAAGCTCTTCTCTATATGATTTGCCCATAAATATTCTCCCGTTTTTTCAAAACACCGGGGATGTATCTCCCCGGTGTTGCATTTTGAACGAATTACTTACTCAGCATCTGTTGTCTCTGTCTCTTCCTCTGCTGTTGCATCTTCCTCTGTTGTTGCCTCTTCCTCTGCTGTTGCATCTGCATCTACATTATCAGCTGTTACAAGCTCAACCTCTGTACCGATAGAAGCTTCAACTTCCTCGCCAGCTGCGATCTTTCCGCAAACCTCTACTGCAGTCTCTCCCATAAGAGCCGGAAGCTGACGAACAGTTGCAGCCTGTGTACCAGCCTTGATTGCATCCAGGTTATCTGCATCTGCATCAAATCCAACGATAACGATGTCATCTCTGTCTGCCTGCTGGCAAGCTTCGATAGCTCCTAATGCCATCTGATCATTGTGGCAGAATACAGCCTTGATATCCGGATTAGCTGTCAGAGCATTCTCCATAACACTCATAGCCTCAGAAGAAGACCAGTTACCTGTCTGAGAAACAACAACTTCAAATTTGTCATTGTCATCCATAATATTGTGGAAGCCTTCTCCACGCTCGTTGGTAGCACTTGCACCAGCCTGGCCCTGGATCTCAACAACCTGTCCGCCATCTGGAAGCTGATCTACGATGTACTGAGCTGCGATCTCGCCGCCATATACGTTATCAGATGCAATGTGGCAAACAATATCACCACTGTTGGCAGCACGGTCAACTGTAACAACCGGGATACCTGCATCATTTGCCATTGCAACAGCATCACCTGCAGCATCGGAATCAACTGGATTATAAACGATAACATCCGGGTTCTGTGTCAGCAGGTCTTCCATGTTTGTAACGTCCTTTGCAGCGTCATTACCGGAAGAAAGAGAGATCACTTCATACCCTGCATCTTCTGCTGCTTTCTTGAAAGCATCTTCAAGGGTGGAGAAGAACTGGTTTGTGTTATCAGATAACATAAGACCAAGTGTAAGATCCTGTTTCTCGTCAGCAAAGACTGCGACTGGTGTCACTGTTCCAAGTACCATTGCTGCGGTTAATGCTCCTGCGATAAGTTTTTTCATTTTTTTGTCCTCCCATGACATTATATATTTTATACAGCTTCTGCTGCATAAGTACGGTTTTATATAAATTTCTATTGAAGTAGCGCAAAATTTACTTCGTAAATATTCGGGTCCCTTCAATTTTGCTTAGTTGTTACTTTTTCTGTCCATAAGTACAGCTGCCAGGATAACAACACCTTTTACGATGGTCTGCCAGTAGCTGGACACATTCATAATGTTCAGGATATTGTTGATCATACCGATAATAATGGCACCAACAAGTGTCATTGCAATGCGGCCTTCGCCACCTCGTAAGGATGTACCGCCAACAACGCAGGCTGCGATAGCATCCATCTCATAGCTTTCACCTGCAGTAGGCTGAGCAGAACCAACACGAGCACACATAACTGCACCTGCAAGACCTGCAAGGACACCACAGATCACATGACACATTAATTTGATCTTGCGTACATTCAAACCAGAAAGATAAGCAGCATCCTCATTGCCACCCACTGCATACATATGGCGTCCGAAAGATGTTTTGTTCTGAACATAGTACACAACAATAAATACAAGTGCCATGATCAGAACCGGCATGTACAGGAATCCAAAAATCCTGCCAGATCCAAGGAATTTAAAGGAAGCAGCACATGCACCCTTTGACATTGCTACTGTTGCACCATTTGTAAATACCAGGGTAGCACCTCTGAATACAGACAGTGTTGCAAGTGTTACGATCATTGGCTGCAGATCAAAGTATGCAATAAACACACCATTGATCAGACCTGCTACAGCACCGATAGCCAGTGTTGCCAGAATAACAACAACCAACGGAACATCTCTGACAACCAAAGCGGCTGCAATGGCACCGGTAAATCCTACAACTGATCCGATGGAAATATCGATACCGCCCAGGATGATGGCAAAGCTCACGCCTGCTGCCAGAATCGCATTGATAGAAACCTGCTTCAGTACGTTGGTAAGATTACCAACAGAAAGGAATCTGCTGCTGATCAGTGAGAAAATAATGATCTCTGCCAGCAGAATAATAACCTGGCGATAATTGTTTATAAATTTTAATCCTTTATTTGTTGTCTTGCTTTCCATTTCTCTTGTTCTCCCTTTAACTAAGAATCTTATCCATGATCTTCTCTTGTGTTGCCTCTTCTCTGCTCAGTTCTCCCTTTTTCTTACCTTCATGGAGAATCATAATACGATCACTCATACCCAGAATCTCCGGCATTTCTGAAGAAATCATAATCACTGCTTTTCCCTGCCTGCGAAGTTCATTGATCAGAAGATAAATCTCTTTCTTTGCTCCAACATCAATACCTCTTGTAGGCTCATCAAGAATCAGCACCTTGGGATCAGACATCATTGCTTTTGCCAGAATGACCTTCTGCTGATTGCCGCCTGAAAGATTTCTTGTTTTTTGGAAAACAGACGGTGTTTTGATACGCATCTTTTTCACATAATCTTCTGCATATTCTCTGTCTTTTTTCTCATTGATATGACCGCTGCTGGTAATCTTGTCTGATGAAGAAAGAGAGATATTCTCCTTTACATTCATGATCAATACAAGACCGTCACCCTTTCTGTCCTCAGTCATATAATAAATGCCATTCCTGATGGCATCACTTGGGTTTTTGGGATGGATCTGCTGTCCGTCCAGCTCCACGGTACCCTTGTCGTAATGGAAAACACCATATAAAGTCTTAGCCAGCTCTGTACGTCCTGCACCTACAAGACCTGCCACACCCAATACCTCACCGGCCTTGACATCAAAAGAAATATCATGTACATAATCATTACTCAGATTCTTCACGGAAAGGACTGTCTTACCAGGCTTCATTGCCTCATAAGGGAACTGATTCTCCAGCTTACGCCCAACCATCATGCTGATCAGTTCATCATAGGTAAGCTCTGAAACTTTCTTCTCACCGATGAATGCGCCGTCGCGGAGGATGGTGGCCCTGTCACAGATCTCAAAAATCTCTTCCAGTCTGTGGGAAATATAAACAACCGCTTTCTTCCTGTCCCTAAGATCATTGATGATCTTAAACAGGCTGACTACCTCTGAGTCGGTAAGTGCATCTGTAGGCTCATCCATAACGATCACCTTGGTATCCAAAAGAAGGGCCTTAGCGATCTCAACCATCTGCTGTTGTGCCACAGATAACTCACAGATCTTCTGATCAGGCTTCAGATCTACATTCATGGACTTCAGCATCTCTGCTGTCTTATTGTACATCTGCTTAATATCGATCTTGCCCATCTTATTCTTAAGCTCTCTGCCCAGGAAAATATTCTCATATACTTTCATCTTAGGAATCAGATTAAGTTCCTGGTGGATAATGGAAATCCCGTCATCCTGTGCCTGCCTGGCATTGGTATAATTGATCTCTTTTCCCTTGAACTGGATAGAACCGGCATCACGCTGATACACTCCTGTCAGGCATTTCATAAGTGTACTTTTGCCTGCTCCGTTCTCTCCCAGAAGTGCCATAACCTCGCCTTCACGTACTTCCAGATCCACTCCGTCCAGAGCCTTTACACCTGGGAACTCTTTGCAGACACCCTTTAATTTCAAAACAACTTCGCCCATTTGTTTCTCCTTAATTATTCTTTATAAAGCCAAGATACCCGGTCTTAAAATATGCTGCCCTTTGTATGTTACATCTTCGTATACCCAGCTGCCTGTATGAGAGATCACTTCCGGCTTCCCGTCTATCACAATAAAAGTATCCTCTGCCTTAACTCCGGCAATAGTAGGATTCCAAGAAAAAGCCTGATGCTCCAGTACTGTCTCTGTATTGGAAAAGTCTGTACAATAATCCCTGGTAGGATAACCAAGAGCGCCGCCCTGATGGTGAAGATGGAAATCTTCCCCATATCCCTCTTCTTCATAAACCTTCTTACCAGCCTCCAGTACATCCTTGGCCTTAACACCAGGTACTGTAGATAAAATATATGCTGCATCTACTTTAAGCACTGCATCCAGCCGTTTCTTCTTGTCCTCATCCACCTGGCCAAAAGAAACCAATCTGGTAAGAGATACCGTAAGGCCATATTTCTGTGGACAGATGGCAACCATCATATATTTCTCTACACGATTGTCTGTAGGAATGGGGTGGCGGTATTTCTTAAGACGATCATCTGCAGCAACCAGCGTAACCGGCATCTGATATCCTTTTGCAAAAAAAGCACCGTTCACCATACCGGCTACTTCCATCTCAGAGTCACCCTTCTTAATCTGTCGGCAGCAATCCTCAAGAATCTGTGCTGCTTCAGGTCCGATCATGCGGAAACGGGCAACCTCTGCATCTGTAAGCACGTAACGCAGGTGCTGGATATCTGTTCCAATATCCTCCCCATAGCATCCATTGTCGCTGGCTACCTTCTTACCTGCCAGATACTGCTCCAGAACCTTTGCCTCACTTTCATGCCAAAGGTATGGGATCAATTCAAATGTACCATCTGTCAACTCCTCATCCATTACACGGTATCTCTCACTTGAATTACAAACCACATAATTCTGTTCTGCAGTGATCATGATCTTGGATGCCGCTGGTCCTGACTTATCTACAAAAGCACTCTTACCACCGGTAATCCAGAAAAAATTCTCGTTCTTAGAAAGCAGGACCACATCCAGGTGCTTCTCCTTCATAAGTCCTCTCACTCTGTCAAGCTTAACCTGAACTTCATCTGTTATGTTCACTCTCTACTCCTCCTCTCTTATAAGCAGCCTGTGTAACTGCTAAACTGCCTGGTGCCTTAGCTGTTATAAGACAAAAGCACATCTGGCAGCTACTAATTTGCACAATAAAATTTATTATCAATCGTTTGACTATGTACTGATTATATAAATTTAATTCTCTTTTGTCAATCGTTTGACTTTGATTTTTATCAACTTTGTGTAAGTAACACAAATCAAAAACCGCGCATTTGGTAATTTATACCAAATGCGCGGTTTCATCATCAAGAGGACGTTATTTTTTTATGATTATTTTTAATGATTGTATTTTCTGTAAAACCAACGGCATCCATAGCCGGAAAGATGGTTTCCTGCTGCTTCCATGGTCATGCCGCTAAGCAGGTCTGTATATTCCCTGCCTTCATCCATTGGCATCCATACTTCATCCAGTTCATATTCGCTGAAATTGAAATATGCACGGATCTCTTCCCCGTCCAGGTAACGGCCGATACCAAGCACATGGGAATAGCCTGTGTCAAATGTCCACACATCCGCTTTTCCGTTGAATACAGGATGCTGCTCGCGAATCTGTTCCATTTTGCGGATTGTATGGAAAATCTCCATGGAAACTCTGTAATTCTTATCTGTTTCTTTCAGCTTTTCCCACTGGAATTTTCCCCTGTGCAGATAACGGCTGTCTGCACATTTATCAGGGTCTTCCTTATAGCTGTAGTCATTCAACTGACCTACCTCATCCCCACTGTAGAGAACGGGGATTCCGCTCTGGATCAGAAGATATGCATGCAGCATCAGGTCACAGGCTACTGCCTGTTTCACTTTATCCGGATTGTTTTCGTACAAGGCTGTCTCCAGTCCGCAAAGAGAAGCAGTTGTTCCGCAAAGCCGGGCATCCCCCAGCCTTGGATCGTCATTATACAGCTCTCCTCTTGCATCTGAGCCATACCCTCTTCCGGTAAGCACATCGTTCAGATACTTTTTATGAGGCACTTCCTCAATGCCAAACTGTTTCAGCCAATCGTAATCCAGACCCCATCCAATATCATCATGACATCTAAGATAATTCAGGAAAACATATTCATTTGGAAGAGCACATACCTGATCCATCTGTCTTCTAAGAAGTCCCACATCCTTTGTAGCAATGGTATTCCAGGTACTTGCCATAGTTGTAACATTGTAAAGCATATGACATTCCGGTTTGTCCACGCTGCCAAAATAAGGCAGTACTTTGGCAGGCTCCATCACTACTTCTCCCAGAAGCAGTACTCCCGGGCATACGATCTCACTAACCAGGCGCATCATACGTACAAGAGTATGGACCTGTGGCAGATTTCTGGATTTTGTTCCCAGTTCTTTCCATATATATGGTACTGCATCCAAACGGATCACATCGATCCCGCAATTGGTAAGGAACAGCATGTTATCCACCATATCATTAAATACCATACAGTTAGCATAATTAAGATCCCACTGATATGGATAAAAAGTGGTCATCACTACCTGGTTGCAATCCGGCAGCCAGGTAAAATTACCAGGTGCAGTGGTTGGAAAAACCTGTGGCGTTGTTTCTTCATACTTATTGGGAATATCCCAGTTATCGTAAAAGAAATACCTGCTTCTGGCCTGTGGATCTCCGGCTCTTGCTGCTTTTGCCCAGGCATGGTCTTCACTGGTATGATTCATTACAAAATCCAGACAGCAGCTGATTCCCTGCTCATGGCACAAAGAAGTCAGCTCCTTCAGGTCTTCAATGGTTCCCAGCTCCGGCTTTACCTTTCTGAAATCAGCCACAGCATATCCTCCATCATCTCTGCCTTTCGGGCTTTCCAGCAAAGGCATCATATGGAGATAATTTACACCACAGGATTTTACATAATCCAGCTTTTCCTTTACACCTTGCAACGTACCTGCAAATGCATCTGTGTACATCATCATACCCAGAATATCATTGCCTTTGTACCAGCAGGGATTTTTCTCCCGCTTCCGGTCAATTTTCCGTAATGGTACAGGGCGTTCCACATAATTCTGATACATACGCTGTATCAGATAAGCAAAGCCTTCCTTTTGTCCCGGATACAGCTGCTCATATAAAGATCTCAGTTCCGCCTCCCGGCATTCATATCGATTTCTAAATTCCGGTTTCCACTTCATAGGGTCAGACATTTTTCACACTCCTGTTTCACTGGCTCTTTTTTGCCATCAAATCTTTAAAGCTGCATCCCAAGGCTGTTTCTCAGTTACCACAGGCTTATATGGATCAGCCATTGCCTCTTCCATTTTCAGGCAAAGGTACATATCCTGAAGCGCATCTGCAAGAGAGTAAATTTCTTTTCCACTCTTTACATACTCTGACATACCAAGAAGCAGGCTTCCTACAGCAATCTCATCATCATTCAGTCTGGCATTAACAAATGGTGTCTTATAAAGGAATTTTTCCCCAAGCATAATCGCAAAATGGGACCACTCCTGATTACCATAAACGCCAAGGTCGATCCTGTTCAGTTCCTGTGTTACAGGGATATTCTCTGGTGTAAGATAACGAATGGTAAGATCATCGATCTCTCCTCTGTCTCCCTGAACGGACAGCTGACGGGTACGGATAAAGGAATGATACTGTGCCGGATCAGAGAAATCAAAAAATGCCACCTGTCCGTTTTCAAATTCCAGAGTCACACGATCTCTTGGGCATACAAAGGTTTCTCCATCAAAAGCCATTCCCTCACGGCCATAAGTCTCTGTCACAGAAAAATGATATCTTTTTCCGTACATGGTACATTTCTGTCCCTTTGTGCCAAGCATCCATCGGATCATGCTGATCCCGTGATATCCATGCAGTGCAGAAATATTAATATTTTCCACATTTCCGATCAGTTTCATATCTGCAATGGCTTTATGCCAGGATGCATACAGCGGCTGCAGGAAATACTGCTCTGCCACCTGGATTTTAGGCTGATATTTCTCATAAGCACTCCACAGCTTCTGCAGATCCTCCTGACTTTCTCCAGGAGGTGTTTCTGTAAGTACAGGAATACCTTTTTCAAACAGTTCAAGCAGATAATCTGTTACGCAGCCACGTTTGATTGCCAGAACAACAAACTCCGGCTCATCTTTCATCAAAGTATCAACTGTATTTACTACTTTGACGCCAAATTTTTCACTGAACTTTCTGCCTTTTTCTTCATCTCTTATCAAAACAGCTGTCAGATCAAATTTTTCCGGAACAGCCTTTGCAATACGGATATAAAATTCGGCACGCCATCCGGAACCAATTACCGCATATTTTACTTTTCCCATTTTATGTCTACTCCTCTTTTCGTTTAGGCAGCACGAAAAGGGACTTCTCCCTTTTCGTACAATCTTATCCTATACAAGAATCTATGATCACGGCACATCAAATCCGCGGGATGCAGCCAGGATCGCATACCACTCATCATAGGTAAGCTCAAGCTTCAGTGCATCCACTGCATTTTTCACACGATCCAGGTTCATGGTTCCGGTGATCGGCATGATCTTAGCCGGATGACGAAGAACAAATGCATACATAACCACATCCATGCTTACCTGATGTGCTTCAGCGATCTTCTGGATCTCTGCGCGAAGACGTACAGACTGCTCATCCTCACCCTTGAATACGCTGCCGCCGCCAAGCGGGGACCATGCCATAAGGCCTGTCTGGTTCATCTGTGCATTGTCTACAACACCGTTGAAGAAATTGTAAGTAGCTTTTACAGAGAACTCCATCTGGTTTGCAACGACCTTAACCGGCAGGTATTTCTGAAGTGCTTCCAGCTGTGCAGGCTCATAGTTGGATACACCAACATTGAGGGCTTTTCCTTCTTTTACGATCTGTGCCAGGGCCTCAGCAGTCTCCTGTGGATTGCTCAGCACATCCGGACGATGGATCAGAAGAAGATCTACATGGTCTGTACCCAGGCGCTCCAGAGATGCATCCATCTCAGCCAGGATATTTTCCTTTGTGGAATCATAATAAATATGGGAATTTCCCTTCTGTCCCGGTAAAATAATACCTGCTTTTGTAACGATTTTCATTTTGTCACGAAGAGAAGGATCTTTTCTAAGTACCTCATCTCCGAAAATTTTCTCACATTTGCCAGCTCCATATACCGGTGCATGGTCGAATGTATCAATACCCAGGTCCATGCAGCCATGAACGAAAGCACGAAGCTTATCACCGTCCATCCCTGCATCCAGTGTACGCATGCAGCCTGCAATAATGCGGCTGAATTCCAGTTTTTCTGTCAGTGCGATATGTTCCATTATATTATTTTCCTTTCTACTGAATAGTTTCCAAAAATCAACCTTTCATACCACCGGTTGTCAGACCTGCTACAATGTTCTTCTGGAAAATAAGTACCAGTGCGATCAGTGGCAGTGTGCAGACAATGGAAGCTGCTGCCATATCTCCCCATGGCAGCTGATAGTTGCTTGGGAAAAGAGCAATTCCAACAGGTACTGTTCTCATTGCATCTTTGCTCATAAATGTAAGTGAATACAGATACTCATTCCAACAGTTGATAAATACCAGAAGTCCTACAGAAAATGTAGCCGGTTTGATCAGCGGAAGCATGATCTTTACAAATGTCTGGAAATGACTGCATCCGTCAATTGCTGCTGCTTCCTCAAATCCTTTTTCAATCTGGGAGAAGAAGTTGGTCATCAGCCAGATTGCCATTGGAAGGGAAAATCCGATATAAGTAAGGATAAGTCCCTGGTAGGTATTCAGCAGGTTCATATTTTTCAGGATCAGATACAGTGGTGATAATGTTGCAATGGTAGGGAACATGGATACTCCCAGGATCACCATCAGTAAAACAGCCCTGCCTTTAAAATGAAGGCGTGATAATGCATAAGCGGCTGATGCGCCGATCAGCAGACTGAGCAGTGTGGCAGAAGTTGCCACGATCAGACTGTTCAGCATATATCGTGCAAACGGATGCTTTGTAAATACATTCACATAGAACTGGCCATGGAAATAGCTTGGGATCCATTTCGCAGGCATCTCTGCAATCTCATTTAACGGTTTCACGGAAGTCAGGAACTGCCAGATAAAAGGAAGCAGCAGTAAAACAACGAATGCTGCAACAAATATATAAAATGCAACCCATCCTACTGTACGTTTTGTTTTCTTACTCATAAATACACCTCTACTCTGCAGTCAAATCTTTCTTCAGGAAGCACATGTAAATCAGACTGATTCCAAATACAATAATAAAAATCAGAATGGCAAGTGCTGAACCATAACCGAAATTCAGGAAGGTCATCAGCTGCTTGTATGCATACATGGCAATACTCTCTGTACCATTGGCACCGCCTGTCAATACGCTTACAAGGTCGAATACACGGAATGCATCCAGTGTTCTGAACAGAAGTGCAACCAACAGGGATGGCTTTACGATGGGCAGCGTGATCTTGAAAAATCTCTGGAATACATTTGCACCATCGATTTTTGCTGCCTCATACAGTCCCTCGTCAATAACCTGCAGTCCGGCCAGAAGCAACAGCGCCATATACGGTGCCGTTTTCCAAACATCCGTGATCACCATAGCCATAAAGCTTCCGCTCCTTGTACTGAGCCATGCTTTATATCCGTCAATGATGCCAAGTCTGTAAAGAATATCATTAAACATACCATACTGATCATTGTAGATAAATTTCCACATCATAGCAGATACAGATGTGGGAATTGCCCAAGGCACAAGGATCGCTGCACGTACCAGACCTCTTCCCTTAAATGCCCGGTTCATGATCAGAGCTGCTGCAAAACCGATGATCAACTCCAGTGCCACCGTTGCAATTGTAAATTTCAGTGTGAACATAATGTCCTCACCGGCACGGCTGTCGGACAGGATCTTTGCATAATTTTCAAGTCCGATCCATGGAAATCCTGTCTGTGGCCTTTTCAGGTTCATCTCATGAAAGCTGAGCCAAAAGGTACGCAGAATAGGGTATGCCTGGATCACTCCCAGAACAACAAGGGCAGGAGCAAGCATAGCCCATGCAGTTCTTGCCTCCTTAACCTGCGATTTCATCTTTTTCGTTTTCAAGGTTTTATTCCTCCATTGCCTGTCTCAAAAACAGGGCTGCTGCAATAAACAGCCGCTGTGAATAAATATGCATTTTATTCAGCAGTGCGTATTTAGTGCAGCAGCCCCGGTAATAACTATCTTGTAAAGCGGAAATTCGCGATCCGCTCCGCTACTTGCTCATGAACGCGGTCGCTTTGCGATCTGCATTCAAAATTACTTTCCGGTCAGACTTCTATAATTACTGAAGTCCTTCTGCCTCTTCCTGAAGTGCGTTTAATGCGTCTTCTACAGGTGTCTCTCCAGTCAGAGCTGCATGTACGTTTCTCTGGATTGCATCAGATAATAAGGAGTAATCCGGAGTAGATGGACGGCCTTTACCAGTCTCGATGATTGAATAGAAATCTGTGTAGAATGGGATCTGCTCAAGTACATCTGCATCAGAGTAAACAGCTTTTACTGTCGGCGGCTGAGAAGAGCTGAGGCAGAATGCTTTCTCTTCTTCCTCAGAAGATAACCATTTGATGAATGTCTTAGCTGCTTCTTTGTGCTCGTCGTCAATGTATGTATTTACAGCAAGGTCAAGACCGCCAAGGCAGCTGTGTGCTGTATCGCCTTCATTGTATACAGGAAGCATTGTCATACCAACTTTTCCTGCAACTTCAGACTGCTCTGCATCGTTAAATGTATTCCATGTACCAGACCATGTACGGCATGTAAGAGCTTTGCCCTCCTGGAATACCTGCTGTGACTCTGTCTCAGCATATGTGGTTGTTCCTTCCGGAGCATATGTTCCAATGTAATCATGCATCAGCTGTGTAGCATCGATTGCTTCCTGAGTATTGCATGTAGGATTTCCGTCCTCGTCAAGTACGCTTGCGCCGAAGGATGCAAGGAACTCAACCCAGTTGCAAACCATAGCCTCGCTCTGTGCTCCCTGATAGCAGAATGCATAATCAATACCAGAATCCTCGCCAAGCTTCTCATATACATCGATCCATCCCTGATATGTGGTAGGAACTTCTGTAATTCCCAAATCCTCAAGTACATCTGTACGATAGAACAGTGCAGATGCGTTTGTGAACCATGGTGCTGCATAAAGCTTACCATCGTATTTTGCGCCTTCTACTGTACCATCCAGATATGCGCTCAGTTCATCCTCTGTGTACAGATCATCCAGTGCCTCGATCCATCCGGCAGATGCAAACTCTGCTACGTAAACAACATCAAGTGCCATAACATCAATGCTCGTATCCTCAGATACCATTTTGTTTACAAAATCATCATGAAGGTTGTTAGCGTCCTGTGGAAGATGATAGGACTGAACCTCGATCTTGTCCTGGCTCTCGTTGAATGCCTTGATTGCTTCTTCTGTAGGTGTGCCAACGCCCTCATCAAAAGCAAAAGTAAGTGTGATCTTGTCGCCAGATGCGTTTTCCTCATCTGCAAAGACGAAAGCAGACTGAGATGCAGTCATAGCTGCGATCACGCCAAGTGCTGTGGCTCTTCGTAACATTGTTTTCTTCATGTTATATCCTCCTTAGATATATGATATTTTATCTTGCACCCTTTCGGGAACAGTTTCTTAAGTATTTTTCTGAAAAAGGCCGCAGTTTCCCCGTAGGAAAGCGCTTACCTACTTTTTGAAAAAGTATCCTGCCTGATAACAGCTGATGTTACAAAGCAGGATGCCTGTGCTCATCAGAAATGAACAAATCTTTCTATATTACTGCTTAACTATGATACCCTTGGATTATTTCATACTTTATAATCTTACAATTCTTGTATCATCAAATCTTTTTAACGCTGAATCTGCGGATGATCTTGTGAGGAACATATGTAAGCTTCTCAGTGGTTTTCTCCTGGTTTTCAATCAGGGAAAACAGCTCTTCAGCCGCTTTCTTGCCCTCATCATAATAAGGAATCCGTACCGTAGACAATGCAGGGGTTACATACATGGAAACCTCAGAATCATCAATCCCCATAACAGAAATGTCTTCCGGTACCTTCATGCCAAACTTGGCAATGCAAGCCTGAGCGCCAACCGCCGTCATATCACAGCAGGCAAGCACAGCAGTGGGAAGCACCATGCTCTCCTCATAGATTCGCTGCATAGCCTTTACTCCACTGTCGTAGGAGAAATCACCGATAGTAATATAAGACTCCGGTATCTCCAGTCCTAACTTATCTACTGCCTCGCGAAAACCCTGAAGCCTTAATGTCCCAGAAGAATAGTCCTCCTTAGGTCCACTGATATAAGCGATGCGCTTATGTCCATTGGCTGCCAGAAACTCTACCGCATCGATCACAGCTTTCTTATTGTCATGGATCACTGTATTGATTTTTGTCTTTCCGTCAGAAGCCTGCTGAGTAAGAAGTACCACAGGAAAATCCAGATCCAGCATCCATTTCACACGGTCACTGTCAATGTTCACACCTGCCAGCAACACTCCAGATGCCCTCTGCTCCTGCATTCTCTCAAGCAGCACCTTCTCTTTCTTCCTGTCTCCGTCTGACTCACAGATCATTACTGTAAAGCCTTTCTTCTGACAGACACGGTTGATTCCTTTAATGCTTGTAGAAATAACCGAATTGGAAAGATCCCGCACGATCACGCCAATGATATTGGACTTATCTGTTGCCAGTCCTTTGGCAAATGTGTTGGGTTTGAACCGGTTCCTTTCTACCGCATCCAGAACTCTTTGTTTCAGTTCCGGGCTTACCGCCTTTGTATCGTTGATCACTCGGGATACGGTAGCGATGGAAACCTTTGCCTCGTTTGCAATGTCTTCAATCGTAACTGCCATGCCTTATTCCTCCGCTTATCAGGAAAGCCCTTTCCTTGATTAAGAAGTTATCACTCTTTCCTGTTTCTGTCAATAATATTCTAAGCTTTTCCTTACTTTCTGGCTGTTTTCGTCACTATGCATAGTTTTAAATGTTTGTTTTTGGATACTTTTCCGGCTTTTCCTGCTATTTTAGGTAAGCGTTTTCTTAGCTAAAGCCTTCTATACTTTTCTGTACACTTCTGCAATCCTGCCGGAGGCTATATCCTTATTTCTAATCTTCCTCGCTGAACAGCTCCGGAAGCAGCGGCTTTAGTGCCCTTCTGTGTAATCCTACACAGACGTAGGCAGGACAGGAAAACCAGAAGAGAAGAATCAGCGGCAGCATACGCAGCATAAGTGATACAGACATCATAAGTACCGAAAGAACTGAAGCAGTGAGAAGTGTAGTCAGGATCACCAGAGGAAATTTGGCCAAAGCCAGCAGAAAACTGTTTTTCAGATCATCTTTATTCCACTTTTCTGTTTTGGCTGCAATAAATGCTGAATACTGAAAGATACCTGACAGGATCAGGAAAAGTACCACATAAATCCCGCAGAATAAGATACGTCCTGTCCCTTCCATGGTTTTCAAAACATAATTCACATTAAAGCCAAGCCCAACGCAGCATACCAGGATCACGGTCCCGATTGGAATCATAGGCTTCAGGCTTTTTTTGAACACCTGGAAGAACCGTTTTGCCGAAAAACAACCTTCACCGTGAACATGCATTTCATTCATACTGTCTGTCATGGCTGCGTAGGAGGCTCCCATGGTCACAACCGGCAGGGAGCATAGGATGAAGAGCAGATTGATCTCTGCCAGTTCCAGAAGGATAGTCATAAATCTGAACAACGGGGAGTCTGTGCCAAAAAATCGTTTCATTGTCTTTTCCTCTCTTCTTGTGTATTTTCCTGGGCGAACTATTTTATAATAGGGTGAGATAGCAGCCAGGAAAGTGCTTTCCCGATTATCTTATATCTATATTTATCCAATTCCCGGTATGTTGTCAAGCCCTAACCATGGAAAGAATTCATCTGTTGCTCTTTGTATAAGTATCGAATGACTGCTTTGCATGTTTCTCTACTGAACAAATCTTCAATGAAAATAGCGCAGCCTGTTTAAAGACTGCGCCATTTCCTGATTGGCATTTTTTGGTTTATTACTTTTATTGCTTTTATTGTTTTATTACTTTTATTATGTTATTACTATTATTATTTTTATTGTTACAGGTTTATTTTGTTCCTTTCATGCGTCTGTCAATGTAATCTGCCAGGAAATCCACGCTTCCCTCAAGCCCTAACTTACTGCTGTTCAAGCTCAGATCATAGGTATGGGAATCTGACCATTTTGATTTACAGCGACTGTCATGGTATTTCTTTCTTTTTCTGTCTTTTTCTCTGATGAATCTTTCAGCTTCTTTCTCGCTTTTTCCGTAAAGATGCTGCACACGGGCTACTTTGCTTTCCATGTCACCAATGATAAAGACAGAAACCAATCCTTCATAATCTTTCAGGATCGTTTCAGAGCAACGGCCTACGATCACAAAAGACTGGCCTTTCTCTGCTTTATCCAGAAGAAAGTTAAACTGCATATTTGCCACATTGTCTGCCGGTGAACTGCTCATCCCATTGATAGAGCGGTACAGAAATTTGTTGTGCTTCATTTCATCATATTCCTGAAGCTCCTGGCTGTCCATATTATGACTGGCAGCCACTTCATCCAAAAGATTGTGGTCATACAGCGGCAGTCCATAACGCTTCGCCAAGCGCTCTGCGATCTCATGTCCTGCACTTCCGAACTCTCGTCCGATTGAAATAATTAACTGCTTCATCTTCTCTTCCCTCCCATTACGGTAAATAACGTACATATATCATAACCATGGAGATCAGAATCACAAGTATGGTCGCCGGAGCCATAGATTTGCAATATCTTCCCCACTTGATCATATGACCGCTCTTTGCTGCTGTGGCAATACCCACAACATTGGCAGATGCTCCGATCGGTGTGGCACTTCCGCCAATATCAGTTCCCATAGCAAGTGCCCATGCAAGGATGGAAATCTCAATCCCCTGTGTAGCTGCCAGACTGTTGATCACTGGGATCATGGTAGCAGCAAATGGAATATTATCAATAAATGCACTTGCAATTGCAGATACCCAGATGATAATGGCAATCATTACTTTCAGATTACCTCCGCTGACAGTTCCGATAAAGCCAGCCAGCAGCGTAAGGATTCCGGTCTTTTCCAGACCGCCTACGACAACAAACAATCCTACAAAGAACAGAAGGGTTTTATAATCTACTTTTTTCAGAAGGTCAAGTGCATCTCTTCCTGCTGTAAGCAATGTAACAAGAGCAATGAATACTCCAATGCAGGATACAGTAAGCCCGGTCTGAGAATGTGTCACCAAAAGAACCACTGCACACAGGAAAATGATCCAGCTGATCACAAATCCTCCCTTGCTGGTGATAGCCTCTGAAGGATCCGGATAATCTGCCGGATTCTTTGTGACGGCATTGGAGGTCAGTTCCTTTCTGAATACCAGATAGAAATAAATCACAACTGCAACAAGACATACAATTGCGATCAGACCTGTATTGGTCACAAAGTCGGAAAATGACATTCCCAGGGATGTTCCGATGATAATGTTTGGCGGATCTCCGCACATAGTAGCCGATCCACCAAGATTTGCGCAAAAGATCTCAGACAGGATCATTGGCACAGGGTTAAACTTTAACAGCTGGGACAGCTCCACCGTAACAGCTGCCAGGAACAGGATCACGGTAATGCTGTCGATAAACATTGCAAGTACAAAGGAAAGTACCATAAATGTGATAAAAATCGGGATGATCTGATATTTGACCATCTTGGCGATCTTCATACACAGCCAGCGGAAAAATCCGGATTTGGCCATACCTTCCACCATAATCATCATTCCGGCAATAAATACGATGGTTTCCCAGTTAATACCACCAGAGGATTCACTGGCTTGTCCGGTTGTGTGCCAGAACGCTTCTGTGAAAAAGGTTTTCAGGTTTAAGGTATCTATAATCGCACTTGGACTGTGCATACAGATACCAAAAATGACCACCAGGGTCAGAAGGGCACATCCCAGCGTTACAATGTGTCTTTCCCAAACTTCTGTAATAATTAAAATGAACATTGCCAGAAAAATTATTACAGCCAATATCTGTGCTATCATTCTCTCTTTTCCTCCATATATGTATCTTGGATATCATTATCCTTTTTCCGTATACAGAAGATCAGTGCTTTCTTCCATCCTGCTGATGTATATATCTTATGATCTGGCTTCGCCCACCCACATTGCAGAGGATGCAGAACCGTCTTTTCTTTTCCATGTAATGAAAATTTACCAAAAAACAAATTGCCGCCAAAATAATCAGGCATACCGCAATGCCGTTCCTTTGCAGATAACGTCTTGCCTCTTCCAGGGACTCACAAGCCTGGCGAAGGCCGGACGGCTCTTCTGCTGTGTCCTGAGTGCTCCTTGCAAGCTCCGGTGACATCAGTGAAACTAAAGCCGGGCTCTGTTCCAAACGTCCAACTGCTTCTGCCTGCACATCCGCAAAGTACACCCCTGCAATGACCATAATGATCCCCAGTGCGAAACATATGAACTTTTGTATGATAGCCTGTCTGTTCATTGAACCCACCTCTGCATCCAGAAAAATTGCTTCGTATATCATAGCACAGGAAAAAACTTGTTTCAATTCTTTTTAAAAGGTGAAAACGCTGAAAAAAGAGCCCATTACTACAGGTAAAATGAACAGTATTGAATTTTATTTTTCAAAAAAATGATATTCATATAAATTTGTCAGCTTTTTGCCAGTCATAACTGCATAAGTTTTCAAAAGAGAAGATCCGCATCCTGCTGCGCCCACATATAAACCCGGATAGCTTACGATCCTTGTGGGAATGGTTCTCCACCAGCTGTCATACCAGGTTTTCTTTCCCGGTGTACGATGGTCGGAATCTGCCAGCAGCACATCTGCTGTACGGATCATATATTCATAGAATTCCTGTTCTTCGGTAAACTCATACATAGCAGCAAAATGCTCCAGGATCCCTGCAGTTCCGCAGCACTGGCATCTGCAATTCCAATATCCCCAGGAATGCTTCTCCGGCGCCCCTGCTTTCACGATTCCCCTGGAAAGTTCTTCTGTCCAATTTCGGAAAAGCTCCTCTCCTGTTGCTTCGTACACTGCCCTGAATGCCAGAGTGCTTCCTACCGGGCCATGGCAGGTGCTAAGATAATATTTATCATACGTGGGTCCTGTTACCGGATGGTCCTGATACGGGATCAGGCGTCCAGTTTCATCTCCTACAGAAATATTCATTGCATACTCCAGACCTGCTTTTGCAAGCTTTAGATAATCTTCCCGTTTTGTGTCCTGATAGAGGACAGCAAACATCCAGGCAGTCCCTGTGGTGCCATGAGACCAGTTCGGAAAGGTAGTCTCCTTAGGAAAGTCTATCATGGACAGATCCAAAAGTTTCCAGAATTTTCCTCCCAGAGGCGCATCCAGGGTGTCTTTTCCGATCCGGTCTGCAGCCTTGCATGCAAAATCCAGATACTTTTTTATCCCTGTTCTACGATACACATGATCCAGAAATACGATAAATCCCCCGTCCGCTGTCACATCCTCCTGGTCACTCCAGTGAAGCCCTTGCTCATCCTCCACTGCTGCCTCAAGCAATACATCCGCCACATAAAGCACATAATCCCTGTATTCCTGCTTTCCTGTCACCTGGTACAGATCCTCCAGAAAATAGGCTTCACCTACAGGACCATTGTATGAGCCTGCCGCCCATCCTGGAACCGGGATGATCCCTTTTACCTCTGAATGAAGAGTATCATAATACCACTCTGCTCCTACCTTTGTTGCCAGGATATGAGCTGCTGCTTCCTGTGCTTCTTCCAGCCAGCGGTTATCCCCGGTAGCTTCATACAGGCGGATAAGGAAGATCCCAATACCTGCGGATCCGTCATACATGCTCTTTGATGTAAACATAGGCACATCCTCCCTGTACCCTTCCTGATCGTCAGGCAATGCCTTCCATATCCTGCCGTATGGGGTTTTTACAGCCAGGGTATCAATCCATTCTGCTGTATCAATGGCAGCCTGCAGGTAATTATCTGCATGGTTCTTTTTAAATATATCCGGATAAACAATTCTTGGATTCATAGTGTATCCTCCTTATCAATCCACTTTTATGCGTTGTTTTTCTATTTCTGAAAAATATCCTATTTTTCATATCAAGTCAATATGTTTTATGCATTTGATTATACCGAAATAAGATAATCAGGAATAGGTTTGGGCTATAGCGCAAAAATCCCCTATACAGAATCGGCTCAGACATAAGTCTGTCCAAATTCTGCACAGGGGATCATTATTTCATATATGGTTATGTGGATGGCGCCAAAAGGCCACGTATCTGTTTATACTCTGCTTACTCAGGCAAGAATGGGCTCCAATGCTTTTGCAAGCTTATCCTTCTCTGCCTGCGCCTCTTCCAGATCTTTTCCAAGAGTTGTGTAATAAATCTTGATCTTTGGCTCTGTTCCTGACGGACGAACGATAACTGTCTCATTATTTTCCAGTTTATAGATCAGTACATTCGCTGCCGGAAGCCCTGTCTCCTCTGGCTTCTCATAGTCTGCAACGCTGACTACCTTATAGCCTGCGATCTCTGCAGGCGGATCCTGACGAAGCTTCTGCATGATTCCTGCCATAGTATCCATACCGCTAAGTCCAGGGAACTCAAAGCTGTCAACCTTATTCAGGTAACGGCCATACTCTGCATAAATTTCCTCAAGTCTCTGCTTCAGAGAGCTTCCGATGCTTCTGTAATATGCAGCCATCTCACAGATCAGCATGGAACCGATCACAGCATCCTTATCTCTTACATAAGGTCCTGCCAGATATCCATAGCTTTCCTCAAATCCAAAGATAAAGCGGTCTACTTCTCCTGCCTCTTCCAGCTGTGCGATCTGATCGCCGATCCACTTGAAGCCTGTCAGTACGTTACGCATCTCTACACCATAATGGGTAGCTACTGCATCTGCAAGAGGTGTGGAAACAATAGACTTCACAGCTACCGGATTCTTCGGCATAGTGCCTTTCTCAATACGTCCTGCACAAATATAATCAAGAAGAAGAACTCCTACTTCATTTCCGCTTACCAGCTCATAAGAACCATCCGGGCACTTCATGGCGATTCCCACACGGTCAGCATCCGGATCTGTGGCAAGCATCAGATCAGCGCCTGTCTTCTCTGCCAGATTCAGACCCTGCTCAAGGGCTGCAAAAATCTCAGGATTAGGATAACTGCAGGTTGTAAAATAACCATTCGGATATTCCTGATCCGGTACGATGGTAATATCTGTAATACCGATGTCTTTCAGCACCTGTGTAACAGGTACCAGTCCGGAGCCATTCAGAGGGCTGTACACCAGCTTCAGGCCTGCGGTGCTGCAAAGGCCCGGTCTTACCTGACGGGACTCAATTGCTTCATAAAGAGCTTTCTTGCAATCATCTCCTACAAAACGGATCAGACCTTCCTCTACGCCCTCTGCAAAAGACATGTATTTTGCACCGGTAAGCACATCTGTCTTCTGGATCTCTTCGTACACGATCGCTGCAGCATCATCGGTCATCTGACATCCATCAGGACCGTATGCCTTATATCCGTTATATTTCGCAGGATTGTGGGAAGCAGTCACCATAACTCCTGCATTACACTCATAATATCTGGTTGCAAATGAAAGAGCCGGTACAGGCATCAGTGCATCATAAATCCGCACTTTAATACCATTGGCTGCCAGCACGCCAGCTGCTGTTTTGGCAAAAACATCGCTCTTAATACGGCTGTCATAGCTGATGGCAACTGTCTGGGAACCGCCCTGTGTCTTTACCCAGTTGGCAAGTCCCTGTGTAGCCTGACGTACCACATAAATATTCATCCGGTTGGTACCTGCGCCCAGCACGCCTCGAAGTCCGGCAGTTCCAAACTTCAGTGCTACTGCAAAACGCTCTTTGATCTCTTCGTCATTTCCATTGATCTTTGATAATTCCGGTTTCAGATCCGCATCCTCAAGATCCGCTGCCAGCCAGCGCTCATATTCTTCTTTGTACATTTCACCACTCCCACTTTTCATTTTGATTTGAAATTGAAATTAACTGCAATTGCAAATTACTCTTAACAAACTACATTTAACTGTAATATAACATATTCTTGTTCACTCGGCAACTGCTTGAAGAGTTTTACCTCGCAGTCCTCGCAATTGCCTCACAGTGCTGCCGTATTTTGTCAGCGATCATCAATCTGCTATTCTTTTCCCGCATTTCTGTCATGTAAATATCTACAGCTATATCAGCCAAATCAGATCACCTCAAATATCAGAATTTTTTCCCTGCTATCTTCTCCCTGAAACAAATCCCTGGTGTCAATTTCATCATAAAACATCAGCTGCCCCTGCGTCATCAGAAAGCTGACATATTCTTCTGATGGATAATAGAAAAACAGCAGCATGCTTCTTGGATTCCTGTAATATGATTCATATATCCTTGCAAGAACAGACCGTAAAATCTCCAAAGCAAAGGGATTAAAAAAATAGCATCTGTCCACTTCCGCCGGAACCTCATAATTCTCAGCACTGTTTAGTACAAAAGAAGTACGGCTGCCTGATACGGCTGCTGATCTGTTTGCCGCCGCTTCCTGATAAATCCGCTCATCATACTCCACACCGATGGATCTGCATCTGGTCTGATAAGAAAGAAAAAAGCATACCCGCCCCTTGCCGGTACCATAATCCAGCACTGTGTTATTTTTCCTGATCAATCCACTGTTCGCCAGACGTTCCAGTACAGTATAAGCAGTCGGTTCATAGGGATACCTGTACTGGTCAGAATGTGTGTCGTCCCTGCCCGTGGTTTTTATCTTTAAAAGCTTATCCCATTGCGTTTCACTTTGATTCATTGGTTTCATTCTTTCTTGGTTTCATTCTTTCTTGGTTTCATTCTTTCTCTGTTTCATATTTTCATATCAATTACAAAATCAGCGTAAGCATATTATACCTAATTTAATTTTATAACCCTGACAAAGTCCTCATTACCAAATCTACATCTTTGTTCTCCAATTCCTGAATAATATGCAGATACGTTTTCTGTGTTGTGGTCATACTGGCATGTCCAAGCCTTCGTGCAACACTGGCAATTGATACTCCTGCAAACAGCAACAGCGATGCATGGGTATGCCGAAGTCCATGTATGGAAATCTCTGAAATGCCGCATCTCTTGCAATGTCTTGCCAGCACATCATTCACAGTAGAATTATAAATTTTTGTTTCATCAATAAAAATCGGTTTATTTTCCGGCAATCCCTTTGTCAATTCTGCAAATTTCACCACAATCTGCCAGTCAATCTGAATCTTTCTTACCGATGATTTATTTTTAGTTGGCAAAAAACCTCCGTCACCTTTATAATCCCATGTTTTGCTGATTGACAATGTTTGTCTGGCAAAATCGAAATCTGAGGGTGTAATTGCCAAAGCCTCTGAAAAACGCATTCCCGTCTTTGCAACCAGAAGTATAAACCAGTCCCAATTAGGTTCTTCTTTGATATCAAGATCAGCAATCAGTGTATGCAGTTCAAATTGATTCAGATATTTTATCTTTTTTGCCCTTGGGGTTTTTCCTTTAATAATTGCTTTTCTGGTTGGATCTCTCTCAATCATTCCTTCATCAACCGCATCCAAAATTGCGCCTTTAAGCTGATGATGAAAATCCAGAGTTGTCTGTCTTTCATGCTCTTTTGCATAATCATTCAGAAGCTGCTGGTATTTTGTCCGCGTCAGTTCAGACACCTTCACCTTTGGAGCCAGTTTTTCCACCCATTTCTGGGTCATCAAATATTTTGCCATAGTTGCTTCTCTGATTGCACCTCTTTTATATACCTCAACCCACTGTGCATAATATTCGCAAAAAAGCATTGAATTTCCTGTATCACTAAGCATAAGCATTCTCCTTTTCCTTTTAATTGCTTACGCTGATACATACATGTATATAATTAAGTCCACTTCAGGCAGTTCTCATAAGAGGTTCTATTTCTTCATCAAGAACTTTTCTCAATTCTGCCATCATTCGGTTATAATATTTAAATTTTGGCAATGGCTTTTCCTGTTCTTCTTTGTAACCTGCATAATTACAGGTGGCCTTTATCTCATTTTCATTTGGAATTACTCCGTTTCTATAATGGACCGCAGCATACAAAACATCATTTTTTGATGCATACCAGGTTACACAAAAATCTGAAATAACTTTATTCACACAATCGTGCTTCATATTTTCTACAATATTGAGAATTGACTGTCCTCTATATTTTGTATCATCCTTCTCAATTTCCGCAATCAAGTCTGACATAAGTTCTGCTATCTTCACATTATCCTTACGCAGTTCTTCCACATACTGTTTTACTTCATCAATCTTCTTTTGTCTTTCTTCAGGTGTTATATTCCCCTCATCTTCTGACGGATTCACAATATTCTGAATCAGGTTGATAATATACTCATAATCAATTTTCGTGCTGCTGTATGCCATAAGTTCATAATCCTGATCCACTCCTGCATCTTCCGCATTCTCTGATTGAGTATCTGACTTATCATCAGCGATCTCTTCTATCACATTTTTGTAATGCCCTGCATAATCATCATATTCTGCTTCTGTTATGCCATATTTTTCAAGCATGCTGTCATCATATCTTGTAAATGACTTTAGTTGTGCAAACAGGCTGTCAAATGACTGAAAAATTTTCGCAAAAATTTTCTTTTCTTTCACAGACATATTTGCAATCTCCGAAGGTGTCCTGGCGCAAACTCTAAGTGCTGAAAGTGCTTTACGAAATGCCGGTTCAATCTCATTCCATTCTGACATAATTGCTTTTTCGGTACTTCCGGCAGAATACAGCCTTACTGCATCATCCACGCATTTTTTGAAAAGCTTTGGTGCCTGGAAAGTAACAATCTGCCCATATGTTTTATTTTTGTTAAAAATACGATTTGTTCTTGAAAACGCTTGAATTAGATCATGTGGTCCCATAGGCTGCCGATCTATGAATATCGTGGACATACATGGTGCATCAAACCCGGTCAGAAGCCGATCTACCACAATAACCAGATCCAGCTGTTCATTTCTGCTTTTGAACTTTGCATCCTTTCTTGCCAAGCGTTTATTCAAATTGCCATTATATGCCTGGATCTGGGACAGATCATATTTTGTATTAAACATTTTGTTATAATCATCCAGCGACTTCTGCATCTTCTGCTGATTAACATGTGAACTTTCATCATTTTCTGTCACAGAATATGTGATGGCAAATTTAGGAAAATCAGGAAGCACCTGTTTCATTTTCTCATCAATTGTAAGAGATGTTTCACCGTTTTTGACCTTTGTCAGTAAATCATAATATTTCTGTGCAATCTGAATAGAACTTGTAGTAAGCATTCCTTCATAAGTCTGCCCTTTTCCATTTTGAAATCCCAGCTTATAAAAAGATTTGTTCAAAATAATATCCAAAACCTTTAACATATGCGCTTCATTATCATATGCATTGCTGTCTGTCTCATCTTCAATATTTTTAGGTCCATTGTGCTCTACTTGAAATCCCAGCACAGCATTATCGTGAATTGCATTTTGTATCGTATATCTATGAAGACAGTTGCCATACAGTTCTACTGTTGTTCTAGGTAAATCTCCCATCTGTGGGTATGGATTTTCTGCAAATCTGGGAGTTCCGGTAAAGCCATACCATAAGGACCTTCCAAAAAATCGTTCTATTTCTCTTTTTGTTTTTGGTGCAACCGCTCTGTGACATTCATCTACTACAAAAGCAATCTTCAGATTCCTGATTTTTCTATATTCTGCTGTTCCCTCCTGCAATCTCTTGCTGATCAGAATCTGCATTTTCTGAATCGTCGTAACAATAACCTGGCGATCATCTGATTTCAGTTTCTTTTTGAGATCATTTACATTTTCTGTTGCATCAACATCTATCAAATCATTATTTGCATACGCCTGAAATGCCATCGTTGTCTGCATGTCCAAATCTTTACGGTCAATCAGAAATATTGCTTTATCAATAGATGGAATATCCATCAACAGATTTCTTGTGGCTTTATAGGATGTTAAGGTTTTTCCGGAACCTGTAGTATGCCATACAAATCCTGACTTGCTTTCCTTAGATGCTTCACGTATGGATTCAATCGCATGAATCTGATACGGTCGAAGTAATATCAGCCTTTTCGCATCTTCATCCAAGACTGTATATTTTGCAATCATTTCATGTGCTTCCGGAATTCGGAGCACGCTTTTTGCAAACTCAAGATAATCTGACACCGGATTATTGTCTTTATCCACCCAGCCACTCATAAATTCAGGTTTTAATTCTGTATCACTGGCCGCAGCAAAATACTTGGTGTCTACCCCATTGCTGACTACAAACATCTGAACTGCTGAGAAAATCCCAGTAAACTTTCCCTCGCCAATGTATTTCTTTATCTGTCTGAAACCATCCTTATAGGAATGCTGCTTATTTTTCAATTCAATATGTATCATAGGCAAACCATTGATCATCAATGTTACGTCAAATCTGCGGTCTCTCCCCGGACCTGTAGTCTCCTCATCCGTTTTCAGTGCCTCGTACTGATTGATTACTTCGTATACACTGCTGCCACCGGCTATATGCTCATGATTCATTACGACCAGATGCAGCCTTTTCGTATCACGCTGCACATGAACCTGCACCTTTCCGTTTTCACCAACCAGCCACTCCCCGGCTTTATAAAATGAAGAAAATTGCAACTGGTTCTTTACCTGCTCGAATTCAGAATCTGACAGACTTTCTCCATCCAGTCTTTCTTTGTTATTCTGCTCAAGGATATATCGGAAATTCGCCCACAAATCAGCTTCCGTTTTTAAATCCCCCCTGTATGTCCATTGAGAATCGCCGTAAATTAATTGTTCAATCAGTTTTTGCTCTATCATTGATTCTAATTCTGGCATAATTTCCTTCTCCTTTGTATTATTCTCGTACATCATCTTTTTAAGGCATATTTTTTTCAGTTTTTTTAAGTTATTCAGCTGGCGCTGGTGAAGAGTGATGAAGTGGTCGAGGCTTCTGAAATAGTCTCCAATTTTTTTCTGTTCTTCAAATCTAGGGCATGAAATAGGGATTTTTTTACATGTTTCCTTATTAAGTTTTGGCATTGCCATTCCTGTATTGTATTGTGTATAGTCTTTTCGTTCTAATGAATTGCAAATAAAATTATTTTCATTTTCTTGCTTTGTACGAAGAACATGAGCATGGTTATTTACCCAGTATTTTCCGCTTGCTAGAAAGCATACCGGATAATTTCTGTCGGTAATATTGGCACCATCTTCACTTAACAATATCAACTCTTCATCGAACAAATATCCATCTACATAATCAACAATTCCAGAGGCTCCATAATATGGATAAGGACCAGGAATGCGTTTTGCACCTTCTAAAGGTTTTCGCATTGTATCAAGAAATTCAACTACATCATCTAACTTACGCTGTTCCCAAGAGAATTTTCTTTTTCCATGAAAAAAATATAACTTACACTGGTGAAGAGTGATAAGGCGGTCGAAACTTCTAAAATAATTTCCAATTTTCTTCTGTTCATCAAATGTTGGTGTTGCTGTTTCAACATTATTTATTATTACTTTAGAAAGGCTTGGTACACCTGTGGATTCATCCTTTTTCTTCCAATCAACATTTTGAAAAATACAGCTTGTAAAATCCAAGTCGTAGTTTTCCTTCGGAATACAATAAAATAGCGTATCTACGGTCCAAAATGGTGCTTTTAAAATGTATGGCTTATCTATTGTACCCTTTCGTCCAATGCCAACGGCATCCTTATCATCTGAAAGCGCTTTATTTACACTGAGCATGTATCCACCTGTTCCATATACTGGAATATCGCCTTCTTCAAGATGTTTGTAGTCCATTCCGCTTCCAATGTCTACCACATCCGAGAACTTACGCTGTTCCCAATCGTTTGAGCCTCAAAACTACTAATTCAAACACTCTCACTGAAAATCAGTAATCGCATTATTTTATTAAATTTCCGCCTGGATAATGTGTCCAAAATTCATTTCATCTTTAAATAAATCGTACACGTATTCAGGGCTTTCCAAATACAATCCCGTTTCCTTATCCAGAAGCTTTACAAAGACTTCAGAATTATAAAATTTATTCATAGCCTCATCATATTCTATATTTTGATCGATGCTAATCATGTCAACAATATCCTGTACAGCATATTCCACCAACTGATCCTTTTTAGACAACTTTACTCGCCACCTTTCGCAAAAATGCCACACTTCTTTCCGTATGAAAAGAATACTGAGAAGAAGTTCTTTTATAAATCATTCCCTTTAACAGTGTTTCAAAATCAATAATTTCATTTTCATATTGCCGAAACAATAATGCCATATTATCGTCTGCAACAGGGCCTATAACAATATCATACTTATTATCTTTGTTACACAAAATATCTTTTACATCTATGAAGTCCCTGCTTCTGTTATTCATTACAAACCTTGCCCATTCTTCTGTTGTCTGTATACCGAAATCTTTGATCCTGAGATTATCTAAAGCTTTAAAATCATCATCTATCTCATAAACATTTATAATCGGCGTTTTTCCATAAATTCTGGCTACTCTTGCCGCCATTTTTTTTGCTTGTTCTTCAATATCTGTCAAATAAAATCCCTGTCCAAAATCCTTATATGGTCTACACATTGCCAGATTTATATTATCAATCGCTATATTACTCCCATGGTACAATCTCATAATGTACCTCCATTTTTCCTACATAAAATCCCTAAATCTTCTAATATTGTTTCAAAATCCAAGGTATGCTCCACATCATAGTTTTCCTTAATAAAAGCTATACCTTTAAATTGAAAAAGGTATTGAAATGCCTCTTGAATACTCAGATCATGCTTATTGGCAAATTCATTTACACATGCAACTGTAAATCCAATTTTCCTTTTCTGCTCACTCATTCAAAATCTCCTCATTATGCTGAACTTCTGTAATCATAAAACACTGTAAGTACATGTTGGTAACATAATAATGATAAATTTTTAGTCTAATATCATTCCTGCTTCATATGAACATTTTATATGATCCGGATTGCTATAATACACGCTTGAATTAAAATTAGAAAGCTCATCACTAATAAACGAGCCAAAAACTTTTTTTATTGCTTCAATTACATTTTCGTATAATCCCATAACATCCAAAATTAATGTTTGGTATACACGTCCTATGGAAGTTACAGTTGGAGCGCTATATCTGCAAGCTGCAACATTATCAAATTCATCTTCTTCTATTCCATATTTCTCAATCCATTCATCACATACCTGTTCAAATGAAAGACAATGATTTACTCCTGCTACTTTCCATTGATGTTCTAACGCTTTATCTGACATTTTTGCCACAATATCTTTTCTTTTATTACATATTTTTCTTGCTACAAACTCAATCATCGAACATACATAAAACAAATCATCCTCATTCCACGAAACTATTGCCATTGACCGCCTCACTCTTTCTATGTCTTTAACATGCCTAACTATAGGCTTTCGTTTAAGCATATCGTAAGTCCTCCTGTTTTGCTGCCAAAAACGCCTCTCTCATTAGGATTATTTATTCTTGTCTCAATCTCAATATGATAATCATAGTTTTCTATATAAACATGTTTTGCAGCATAAATTTCTTAACATTTCGTAATTCATCGCACTTCTGCTGGTGAAGAGTGATGAGGTGGTCGAGATTTCTAAAATAGTTGCCTATTTTCTGCTGTTCTTTGAGTTTTGGCATAATTAATTCTATATTAAGCATGGATTTTTGAACAAGTTTTTTCCTGCTTGAACCTGCTAACTGAACCCAATTTCGTATATCTTTATGTGCTAAAATGCTATATAAAAAATATGCACTTCCCAACGGACGCAACACATGTGCATGATTATTTACCCACGTTTTTCCACATATATACTGGGCAATTTCCTTTGTTCTAAAATCATCAAATGCATCTCCATCTTCCAATAATAAAACGAGTTCCTCATCAAATAAAAACTTATTTATATACCCTTGTATATTACCAGCTCCATAATATGGAATTTCTCCAGGAATTTTTTCTCTTTCTTCAGCGTTTATTGGAATTCGTTCGGAATCTAGGCATTGTGCTACTTCACCCAACTTACGCTGTTCCCACTCTTCAGTAAAGCCAGAAAATCGTATTTCCGGAACTTTTCTCCCATTTTGAGGAAACATTTTTTGCAACATGTATTTTTTTAATTTCTGAGTTTTCTCATACTTTCGCTGGTGAAGAGTGATGAGGTTATCCAAATCATCAAAATACGCAGCTATTTTTTTCTGCTCTGCTTCAGATGGAAAATTCATTTTGTATTCAAGCATATCGCTTAATTTCAAAACCCTGTTCCTTCCGGCTCCTCCTGGTGAGGATAATTCCAAATGATGTTTAAAGTTTTCATCAAGAATCAGATACCTAAAAAATTTTGGAACCATCCCTGCGTTGAAGCTATATTGTGGAAACCTATGAGAAACAAGCTTTCCAGCATCATTTTCATCAGTAATTGCTACTGCATGTTCCCATCCAAATGTAATGTTCACAATGAATTTGTCCGCTGCTACTCGAAACATTTTAGCTGTCTCAAGTTCTTTTCCCTTTTCAACATAACTATGAAATGTTCCTTTAGCATGACTTCTAATTCCAAGTCTCGTATAACCTTCTGTTGGAGTTTCTACCGGATCTTCATATTTTTCTACTATTTCTCCGAACTTACGCTGTTCCCACTCATCGGTATAACCTTTAAATCTGATCTTAGGTTTTCCCATAATTATACCCCCATCTTCTCGATCAAATCATTCAACAGCGACATTGTTGTTTCATCGGTTGACGTCAATTCTTTAAGAAGTGACACAAACTCTCCCTGCACCTGTTCCAGTTCATCATCAGTCTTTTTCATATCTGATAAGAGTGCGGATAAATCAACCTCTTCTTCTTTTTCAAAATTATCAACATACCTGGGAATATTAAGGTTAAAATCGTTCTTTTCAATATCCTCAAAGCTGGCAAGATAAGCCTCTTTTTCTACTGTTTTTCTTTGACTATATAAATCAATCACAGCATTAATATGCTCATCGGTCATTTCATTTTGCTTCTTGCCTTTATTAAATTTCTTAGAAGCATCTATAAACAATACATCCCTGCCGTCTCTGTGTTTTTTCAGCACAATGATACAGGTAGGAATTGATGTATTATAAAACAGATTTGCAGGCAATCCGATCACGGCATATATATTTCCGGAACGAAGCAGTTTTTCTCTGATTTTGCCTTCTGCCGCACCACGGAAAAGGACTCCATGGGGCAGAACAATCGCCATTGTTCCATTACTTTTCAAATGATACAATCCATGAAGCAAAAATGCATAATCTGCTTTTGATTTTGGTGCCAATACACCGTAATCACTGAATCTTTCATCCTGTAAAAAGCCAGCTGCTGCACTCCAATTTGCTGAATATGGAGGATTCATAAGAACCATATTGAAATCAGTTTCCTCATCTGTAGGCCAATCTCCATCAAGAGTATCTCCATTATTCAAATGCTGGTTATTCGGATCAACCCCATGTAAAAACATGTTCATCCTTGCCAGATTATATGTGGATGTATTCATTTCCTGCCCGTAATATTTAATGTATCCAGGTGTGGATGAATACTTCTTTGCATTCAAAAGCAGTGAACCGGATCCCATACAAGGATCATATACAGACAATCCGGTTTTATCTTCCTGTCCCGCAATGGCAATTTTAGTTAATATTTTTGATACTGCCTGCGGTGTATAAAATTCTCCGGCTTTTTTTCCTGTTTCAGAGGCGAATTGTCCAATCAGAAATTCATAAGCATTTCCTAATATTTCTGCATCTGAATTAAGCAAATCTGCCTTATCAATTTCCTTAATCAGGCTGGCAACCGTATCACTTTGTTTTTGATCTCCTGTTCCCAGGCGGTTGGAATACAAATCAATATCAGCGAACAAATCTGCAAATATCTGATCACTCTGCTCAATATTATTAAATGCCTTCTGAAGCTGTTCACGATTAAACGAATTGTTTCTGGCTGCATCGGCAAAATAAGTATATGTAAGTTCAGGTTCAATCACGTAATGATACTGATCTTGCATTTCTTTTTTCAGTTCTTCTGCATCTTCTCCTTTTAATTCTTCTACATAAGCATCCAATGCTTCCTTTAATGTTTGTGGACGGGCATCGCAAATCAGATCATATACTTTGATAAGAAATGAATCCGATAAATATTTATAAAATACAATGCCCAAAAGATAATTCTTATACTCATTTGCATCCATCTTGGAACGAAGTATATCTGCTCCACTCCATAATACACTAATTAAATCCTTGCCATTCTCCACCTCAGCCATTTTCTCTCCTCCATCATACGTTCATAAAAATTAATCTAAAACAAGTATAGCATATTTCTACTGAACATGTGCACTTTTAGGTCGTTTCCCAAAATTACAGGATTTTTCCTTTTAACTGTTTTTATTCTATCATAATTCATCTAGTTATTCTTCATATTTTTTTAGAACCACTTCAGGCCCTAAAATGAACTAACTGCAATTTTATATAGCGGATTCTGTCTTTTTTCGCTATAATAAGGATGTTTTAATAAAATACTTGCAAGGATGGGACTGACACACTACAGCCCCTTCAGAACGGAGGAAAAATGGAAATCGTATGTTTAGATCTGGAAGGTGTATTAGTACCGGAAATCTGGATCGCATTTGCCAAAGAGACCGGCATTCCAGAATTGGAGCGCACCACCAGAGATGAGCCGGATTATGATAAGCTTATGAAATATCGTATTGGGATTCTGAAAGAGCATAGCCTTGGCCTGAAAGAGATCCAGGAAACCATCGCAAAGATCGATCCGCTTCCCGGAGCAAAAGAATTTCTGGACAAGTTAAGAGAACTGACCCAGGTGATCATTATCAGTGATACTTTTTCCCAGTTTGCAGGACCTTTAATGAAAAAGCTGGGATATCCTACCATTTTCTGCAACTCTCTGGTAGTTGCCCCTGATGGTGAGATCCTTGATTTTAAAATGCGCTGCGAAAAATCAAAATATACTACTGTAAAAGCCCTTCAGTCTATCGGCTATGACACTATTGCCAGCGGAGACAGCCATAATGATCTGGGCATGATCCAGGCCAGCAAAGCAGGCTTCCTGTTTAAGAGCACAGATGCTATTAAGGCTGAATACCCGGACATTCCTGCTTTTGAGACTTATGATGAGCTTTATGATGCCATCAAAAAAGTAATCCAGTAAAAATATATAAATACGTCCTTTTAATGCTCTGTGCCAAGGAACAGGAACGCTTATTCTGTCAGCAGATGGATGATGCGCCCTTCCCTGTGCAGGATCTTCTGATCCTCCAGGCTTTTCAGCTCACGCATCATAGCACTTCTGTCCACTCCCAGATACTGGGCCAGAGTTGTATAAGACATTGATATTGTAATATCTTTTTTATGCTTTTCAGCGGCTATGCAGTTCAGATAAGCAAGAAGCTTCTTCTGTGTAGTCGATCTGGAAAGCATATAAATCCGGTTTGTCTGCTGCCCGGCATGCAGGGCAGTCATCTGAAGTAGATTGCTGACCATCTGGCTGTGATGCCAGCAGGCTTTTTCGCATCGCTTGATCACATGTTCATAATCAATAAACATTACCCGTGCCATTTTTTGGGCACGCACATAATAATGCTGTGAATCCCCGGATAATAGAAAAGGTTCCCCAAAAACACTGTCCTTCTTCAATTCATCTATAATATATTCATTCCCATCTGCGTCGCAACAGTACAAAAGCGCCTGTCCCTCCATCATCAGCCCAATCTTTTTCATAACAGAAGAATATTCCATGATGGTTTCATTATTCTGATAGGTTGTTTCCCTTGCACAGAAGCAAACCCGCATCAACTCCTGCTCCTCTGGTGAAATTTTTGTAAAAAGTGTAATATGTTCCATGATATTCCTCCCTGGTTACAGTATATCATTCTTTTTTATAAAAAAACATAGATTTTGTTGCATTTGCAACAGCTTTTTTTCCTGTTTCAGGGTATACTTTCATCATCAGGAAACATAAAAAACAGAAACTCATAAAATTTTTAAGGCACATAAATATGAATCAAGAAATAAAAGTGAGGGCAAAAGCATGAAAATCACAGATAGCATTAAATATGTTGGCGTAAATGATCATCAGGTAGATCTTTTTGAAGGACAGTATGCTGTTCCTAATGGAATGGCATATAATTCCTATGTGATCCTTGACGACAAAATTGCAGTTATGGATACTGTAGATGCTAATTTCACCCATGAATGGCTGGATCATCTTCAGCAAGTACTGAACAACCGGAAGCCTGATTACCTGATCGTCCAGCATATGGAACCGGACCACGCTGCAAATGTAGCAAATTTTCTGAAAGTTTATCCAGATACTACCGTAGTTGCAAATGCGAAAACTTTCACCATGATCAAGAACTTCTTTGACCTGGATCTGGACGGTCAGAAGCTGGAAGTGAAAAACGGAGGCACTCTTTGCCTTGGTTCTCATAATCTTACTTTTGTTTTTGCTCCTATGGTTCACTGGCCGGAAGTAATGGTAACTTATGACAGCACAGACAAGGTTCTTTTCTCGGCAGATGGCTTTGGCAAATTCGGCGCCCTGGATGTGGATGAAGACTGGGATGATGAAGCAAGAAGATATTTTATTGGAATCGTAGGCAAATATGGCCCGCAGGTTCAGTCTCTTCTGAAGGTTGCCGCAACTTTGGATATACAGGTGATCTGTCCTCTTCACGGCCCGGTTCTTTCCCAGGATCTTGGTCATTATATCAGTCTTTATGACAAATGGTCCTCCTATACCCCTGAAGAAGAAGGAATTGTGATCGCTTACACTTCTGTTTATGGTCATACCAAAAAGGCAGTTGAAATCCTGACAGACAAACTGAAAAGCAAAGGCTGTCCCAAGGTTGTGGTTTATGATCTTGCAAGAGACGACATGTCTCTGGCTCTGTCTGACGCTTTTCGCTACAGCAAACTGGTTCTTGCAACTACCACCTATAATGCCAGTGTTTATCCATTTATGCATGACTATCTTACCCGCCTGGCTGAGCATAATTTCCAGAACCGTACCGTTGGTCTGATCGAGAATGGTTCCTGGGCTCCTCTGGCAGCAAAGGTGATGAAAGAGCTTCTTTCCGGATGCAAAAAGATCAACTGGCTGGATACTACAGTAAAGATCCTGTCTGCAGTAAATCAGGAAAATATGGATCAGCTGGAAGCTATGGCAACTGAGCTTTGCAAGGAATATATTGCCCAGAATGACCAGCTTGCCAACAAAAATGACCTGACTGCTTTATTCCGTATTGGCTACGGTCTATATGTAGTTACATCCAATGACGGTAAAAAGGATAACGGCCTGATCGTCAATACTGTCACACAGCTTACAGATACCCCCAACCGTGTGGCTGTAAATATTAATAAAGAAAATTATTCCCACCATATTATCAAACAGACCGGCGTCATGAATGTAAACTGCCTGTCTGTGGATGCACCATTCTCTGTTTTCCAGCAGTTTGGATTCCAGACAGGGCGAAGCGTGGACAAATTTGCAGGACAGAAAATCTGTCGCTCAGACAATGGTCTTGTTTTCCTGGATAAATATATTAATGCTTTTATGTCCTTGAAAGTAGAGCAATACGTGGATCTTGGCACTCACGGAATGTTCATCTGTCAGGTAACTGAAGCCCGTGTTATGAGTGATCAGGATACTATGACTTATACTTATTATCAGAAACATGTAAAACCTCAGCCTGAGACAGAGGGCAAAAAAGGCTTTGTTTGTAAAGTTTGCGGCTACATCTACGAAGGAGATGAGCTTCCGGAAGACTTCATCTGTCCGCTTTGCAAGCATGGTGCAATTGATTTCGAGCCGATTGGCTGATATTTCTTCTCTACTCTATCAGAAAAGTCCCATCCGGATGGCTCCATAGCCTGACGGATGGGACTTTTCATAATGAACATGATTAATATGTAATGATAATCGCAATTACCTTCATGGGAATATCTCCGGTATTTATAAGCTTGTGGGATTCTCCATGGGCTGTTACCACCAGATCACCTTTTTCCACTGCTTTCTCAACTCCATTATCTACTGCCATACCGGTTCCTTCAGTTATAATGTAATACTCAGATTCATTAATATGGGTATGCTCTCCAATGCTTCCTCCTACCGGAATCGTCATCTGAGACAGCAGACGACAGTTCTTAAAGTCAGTACAGTCTGCAAAATTAATAAAAGAAATATCTCCTTCGCCGCCTTTTAAATTGCTCCGCACCGAAGTGGTCATATTTTCCTTCTTGTATACCATGATTTAATCCTCCTGAATTTTTGTAGTATATCGCTAAGAATGATCATAACCGTTCATCACCCTCATAGTTACGATGCCAAATACCGCATTATTTTACTTCTACTAACTCGATCCTGAAATTCAATTCTTTGCCTGCCATTTCATGATTGGCATCCAAAGTAATATTTGTCTCATCCTTTGCTGTTACTTTTACAGGAAATGGCTGGCCGTACTGATTAGACAGATATACCTGCTGGCCTACAGTCAGATCCTCTGAACCTGGAAGCTGTGCGATCTCAACTGTAAAAACAGCATCCGGATTAGGCATACCGTAAGCTTCTTCCGGCATCAGGTGTACATCTACGATCTCTCCAACTTCCATATCTGCCACTGCTGCATCAAAGCCTTTGATCATCTGGCCTGCTCCACATGTAAATTCCAAAGGTTCTCCCCGGTCATAAGAAGAATCAAACTGTGTACCATCATTAAAGGTTCCTCTGTAATGCGTTCTGCAGGTTTTTCCCACATTTTTACCTGTAATCGTCGGCTGTGAGCCACAGCTGCTGCAGCCACCACAGGAATGACCTTCTTCATGGCTTCCACAAGAATGGCCTTCCCCGTGATGATGGTCACAGTTGACACCTGCAGATGCCAGTTCGCCCTTCAGATAGCTTTCTACTGCCTGGTCAGCATCCCCGCTGGCACCTGAGCAAACTTCGATCCCCGCTTCTGCAAGAGCAGTCTGTGCTCCGCCTCCAAGGCCGCCACAGATCAGTACATTCACGCCCTGTTCTTCAAGAAGCACTGCAAGTGCCCCATGTCCTTTACCATCGGAGCTGATCACTTCACTGGATACCACTTTCTGATCCTCTGTCTCGTATACTTTAAAATTCTCTGTTTTTCCAAAATGCTGAAAAATGTTTCCGTTGTCATAAGTTACTGCAATTTTCATTTGAAACCTCCCATTTCGATGCATAGTTGTCTGTTTAGTATAGACCTTCTGCCTATGGAAAGCAAGGAAAACGTATCTGGTTTCTGCCTATGTATCTGGTTTTCTTCTGCCCTGCCCCTATTCTGCAGCGCCCGCCATAACCATATCAGAAATCGTATCTGACAACAGCACAGTTTTTCACTCCAAACGCTGCATATTCCTGATTACTCATCTCATAAAAATAGGAGTTTACCACTCGCGCAATCCCATTGTGTGCAACCAGAATATATGTCTTCCTGTCAGCTTCCTCTTGAATCTCATCCAAAAGATTGTAAATCCTCTGTGCCAGCTGTAGCATTGACTCTCCGCCTTCATATCTGCAGCAGAAATCTTCCTTGGCTTTTTTAAATGCCAGACCATCACGGGCCGTTGATTCCCATTTGCCATAATTCTGCTCCTTCAGCCTTGGCTCCATCCTTCCTGGAATACCGGTGATCTCTGAGATATGCCGGGCAGTCTCTGCTGCCCGGATCAGTGGGGAATACAGGATCTCATCAGCCTGGATGCCCTGCTTCTTAAGCATTTTCCCTGTCTCAATTGCTTGCTGATGGCCCAGTTCTGTAAGTGCTATGTCAGTAGCACCACATATTTTATTTTCTACATTCCACACAGTCTGTCCGTGCCTTACAAAATATACACAACCCATTTTCTTCTTTTGTCATCCTGTTCTTTTATTTTCTGTATAGAAATCTTTTTCCCGCTGATACGCCTCAGATCATAGAAAAAAACTTTTCACACAGCAGTTGGATTTATCGGATATAATGAACCCTGCTTTCCTCATAACGATCCTGCTGTTTTCTTTCTTCTGCCGGATAGCCACAGGGCACAATCGCAAAGGCATTCAGATTTTCCGGAAGATTCAGGATTTTTCTTACAGTTTCCATCCGGTCTGTGCCCGGTGCAATTCCCATCCATACAGCCCCAAGTCCAAGCTCATCTGCCTCTAACAGCAAGTTTTCTACAGAAGCACTCATATCAATATGGAAGTACTCCGGTGCAGCACCCTCTGACCGATAACATGGAACAAATACCACCGGTGCATCTTTTGCACATTTTGTATAAGGTGAAGCCTGTGACAGCTGCTCAATAATGTTCTTATCGCTGACAACATAATACTCCCATGGCTGCTGATTATGTGCGGATGGCGCAGCCATAGCCGCCCTTAACAGCTTCTCAATCTTTTCCTGATCTACTTCTTTATCCTGATATTTTCTGATACTCACTCTGTGAAAAATACTATTCATCTTACTTTTCCTCCATGTATAAAAATCTGTATTTTGCTGGTGTGAAAAAGCTCTTGCTGTGATCTCATTTTATCACAGAAGAGCTTTTCATGCATTATGAATAATACAAATCATGCCAAATAACCAAAATGAATATTCTCTTCCCCAATTGTTATTTCATCGTATCACCCATGCAATTCCTTATATTTCTTCAATACCCTGCTCAAACTTTCGGGAGTCATATTCAGATAGGATGCTATTTCTTTTTTGCTTACTTTATCCACAATTTCCGGATATGTTTCAACAAAATATTCATATCTTTTCAATGGATTATAGGAAAGTATCATCTTTTCATATTCAAATTCTCTTATGGAGGAAATCCCCTGCATCCGTGTACAGGCCAATGCTACGTCTACACTTTCTCTTGACAGCCGATAGATATCATCGGCTGAAGCGCTCACAATCTCACAGTCTGTTACCAGTTCAGTGGTCACAAAAGAAGTCATATTTTTGTCTATATTCATGATTCCTACCAACGGCTCACCTGGAAGGTATGCAAAGCAATGGATCTGTTTTTTCCCTTTGCGGGTATCATAGTAAGCTTTCACGATTCCGCCTGCCTTATACAGAAAATGGATCCTATCCACCTTGTCATTCTCTTTTAACAGTATTGTTTTTGCTTTCAGTTTTAATAATTCTGAATGCTCTGCCAGCTCCTGCACTGCTGTCTCTTCCCGGATCCCCATGATCCTCTGGTAAAAGATTTTAAGTTCCTGTGTTTCATTCAGTCCTTCCATCGCATCCTGATTTATTTTTGGTTTCCCGTTTACCATACTTTTGTTTCCTGTCATAAACCCTTTTCTTTCGGTACCCTCCTCACAATTTTGAGATATATAAAACATTATATAATATATTATATCGCTTTATATATCTTATAAAGATGACTGCTCACTTTTACAATGATTCTCCCCTCAGTGAGCAGTCATCTTTATTATACATTATAGACTAATAAACTGCAATTTTTATTTTTTCATTTCCCTGCTGATCCATTCCATGATCACATCCACCACATACTCCTGTTCCTCCTGCGTCAGTTCTCTTCCTTTTGGAATATGATGCCATTTTTCCAGACATCCTCTGCAGCAGGTAGCAGTTCCATGCTGGGCAACAAACACCGGATGGCCTCGCATAGGAGTCTGCCTGCCATCATTTGGCAGATCAGCCGGTGCCAGTCTTTTACTGATAAAATCAATTGCATGTTCCCGTACCTTAGCCATCCCTTTTTCTGACACATAATTCCTGTCGTTCGCCTTTAAGGAAAAACTGCTTCTGAATTTGGATTGAGAAAGGCGTTTCCACAAATCCCCTTCATAGACCGTTGGTGTCTCACATATCATGGAAGGTTGAATACCACCTTTATAAACGATCATTTTTTCTTTGGAAGTTTTATCTGCAAACTGTGCTTCTTTGGATTCCCTGCTGTTTTCCTGCAGCCGCCTGGCCAGACATGTATTCCGCCCTGCAGTGGTTTCATTTTTGATAGCATAATATACAGCTTTTTTCTCCCCCACCAGCACCAGGATCTTTTTTGCCCTGGTCACACCTGTATAAAGGAGATTTCTTTGCAGCATCACAAAATGGCTCATAGTAAACGGCATAACCACAATAGGATATTCACTTCCCTGTGCCTTGTGGATGGTTACTGCATAGGCAAGGGAAAGCTCCTCCAGTTCTGTCACATCATAAACCACTTCACGATCGTCAAACAGAACCGTCAGTTCCCGCTCTTCCATATCCACCTTGATAATGGTGCCAATATCCCCGTTAAATACTTCTTTATCGTAATCGTTACGAATCTGCATCACCTTATCTTTAAGCCGATATTGTGTCCCACCTCGCCGCAAAAAGATCCTGGAGGGATTCATAGCCTCCTGCAGCACCTGGTTTAAATGAACCGCCCCGCATTCTCCCCGCTGCATAGGTGTCAGCACCTGAATATCTGTAAATGGATCCATATGGTAATACCTGGGCAGATTCATTTTGCAATACTGGACAATGGTATCCACAACTTCCTGATTGGTTGTCTTTGAAGCAAAGAAAAAATCTGACTCCTTCCCGCCACGCATATCAATCGACTCCCCCCGGTTGATCCGATGAGCATTCATAATGATCCGGCTTCCCTGTGCCTGCCTGAAAATCTGTGTAAGACGCACCACAGGAACCCTTTGGGAAGCTATAATATCCCGAAGTACATTTCCAGCACCAACACTGGGCAGCTGATCTGTATCTCCAATCAGGATCAATGACATCTGTTCCGGCAATGCTTTTAAAAGATTGTACATCAGCATAATGTCGATCATGGAGCACTCATCCAGGATCAGCACATCTCCCTCAAGAGGGTGCTCCTCATTCTTCTGATACCCTTCCGGCGGTTTATATTCTAACAGCCTGTGAATGGTCTTTGCCTCCATGCCGGCAGCCTCGCTCATTCTTTTTGCAGCTCGTCCTGTAGGTGCAGCCAGAATGATCTTACAGCCAGCCTGTTGATATGCTGAAATGATCCCCAGTGTTGTAGTGGTCTTGCCTGTGCCTGGCCCTCCTGTCAGCACCATTACTTTAGAAGAAATCGCCGTTTTAACTGCCAGCCATTGGGTCTCATCATAGGTGATTTTTGATGCATCCGCCACCTTGGATAAAATCCGTTCCGGATCTTCTCGCTTTGCGGCATCAGCCTTCATCAGATGGATCAGTCTTCTGGCACATCCGCTTTCAGCAAAATAATACGGCGGCAAATAGATAGCTTCCTGTTCCTCTGCCTGGTCCCGGATCACATCGTTGGTACGCAGCATTTCATCCAAAGTGATCTCCAGCTCCGGTTCTTCTACCTCCAGAAGTTCTCCTGCTTTGCTGATCAGCTGCTCTCTTGTCGCATAGCAATGCCCTGTCTCTGCCAGCTTATTAAGAGTGTAAAAAATACCGCTGCGCAGACGGACAAATTTCCCCTTATCAATACCCATCTTCTGTGCAATGGAATCTGCTGTTTTAAACCCGATCCCCCAGATATCGTCAGCCAGGCGATATGGATTTTCTTTTACAATGGCGATGCTTTCACTTCCGTAGGTTTTAAAAATCTTTGTGGCATGAGAAGTGCTCACTTCATGGCTTTGAAGAAACAGCATAATGTTCTTGATCTCTTTCTGTTCTTGCCAGCTTGTTGTGATCCTGTCTACACGCACTTTCCCAATCCCTGGTATTTTCAGCAATTCCTCTGGTGTGTCCTCAATCACATTTAAAGTTTCTTTTCCGAATGTTTCAACGATCTTTTTTGCGAACTTTGGGCCAACCCCTTTCACCAGTCCGGAACCAAGATATTTCTCAATCCCGTAAACCGTTGCCGGAAGTGTTTCTTCAAATTTTTCTACAGAAAACTGTCTCCCATATCTGGCATCCACTTTCCACATACCTTCCAGTGAAAGAACCGAACCTACGTGAGTATCCGGCATAGCGCCAACCACTGTAACCAGATCACTGTAATCCTTCACTGCACATTTCAGCACTGTATAGCCGTTATTTTCATTCTGATATGTAATTCTCTCCACCACGCAGCGCAGATGCTCCATCTCATACCTCTTTTCTACACATCATTTCTGTCTCAGCTCAAGTATACATAAAAGCCCTTTCCATGATTCTGATTTTATCACAGAAAGAGCTTAACTGATATTACTTTTACTAATTTTGCTTTTACTTTGCTTTTACTGAATGTACTGATATTTCTTTTGCTGATTTCTTTTATTGATTTTTTATGAATTTACTTTTTCTATACGCTTAGCTTCTTATCCATAATCCAGCCGCTGATCAGATAAAAAATCGCAGCAGCCAGGAAAGATACCGCTATATCAAGAGCAAAGGTAAGTTCTATACTATTCAGTTCCGGAAGCATATCCATACCCATTCCCAGAATGGTGGTCAGGATAATGAAAATAATAAAGGCTATGATTCCACTAGCCTTCTTACCAGCAAGCACACTGGCAGATAAGATCACAGCTAAATCCGCACTTACAATACATGTGATCCAGCCGGCCAAAGCTGAGAAGAAGTTAAAAGCGATCATCCAGGGATCAATGGATATATTCATATTCATATCCAGGAACCTGTACAACATATCCCAAAGTTCTTTATAATTGCCTACGGCTATATCAATCACTGCCAGAACTGCAAAAAATACTCCTGTCAGCAAAATAGAAATTCCATTTTCCAAAATCTTGGCTCCAAGGATCTGATAACTGCTCCTTGGGGTAAGAAACAACATATAGCTTTGTTTCGTGTTCAGATCCCGCTGCAAAACATTTATGCTTTCCAGACCAATGTACAGGATTCCGGCGGTAGCACATAAGGTCAGCAACATAATCCCTATAAAAAGCAGGTTGTCTTTCTTCAAAAAAACGCCCAGTAAATATACAATTTCCACAACCATGGTAATGCATAATAAAATCAATTTTGAAAATGCGGTTTTACGAAATTCATATTTCATCAACTTCAACATACTGCCTCTCCTCCATGTCCATAAATTTCACGATACAGATCAGCTACAGATTTGTGCTGGCTGATACGTAATTCTTCTACCATACACTGCCGGATCAGATGCCCCTCCTTCATAAAAAGCACAGCGTCTGCCACACGCTCCAGTTCATCGATCAGGTGGCTGGAAATCACCATCGTCACATCCGGTTCAATGGACGCCAGAATCGTTCTCATAATCTCATCTCTTGCCAGAAGATCAATACCGTTCAATGGTTCATCCAACAGATAAATTTTCGCCTTTCTAGCCATAGTCACTGCTATTTTCAGCTTCGCCATCATACCGGAAGAAAGCTTTTTGGCTCTCATATCTTCGGTAAGTTCCATACTGGTAATCAGTTGATGATATTTTTCCATAGAAAAATCATCAAAGAAATCCTCATAATATTTTCCCACATCTGCTACCGTCATCCAGCTGTAAAAGTAGGGTTCTGTGGACATATAGGCGATCTCTTTCTTGCTCTCGATGCCTATAGGCTGATTCTGGTAAAGAATCCCACCACTATTTGGCTTCACAAGTCCTGCTGCCATCTTCATCCAGGTGGTTTTCCCACTTCCGTTAGGACCCAGCATGGCATATACAAACCCTGCCTCCAGTTCCAAGGATACATGATCCACAGCAGTTTTTCTTCCATATGTTTTTGTTGCTTCTCTGCTTTCCAAAACCATTTTCATATTCTCCTCATCATTATTTTAACCGTGTCAAGTAAGCCCCTGTGGGGTTGCGAATATCCACTTGACTCCAAAAATGTCCAAACATTCATACTGCAAGATGCGCCGGTTTCATTTTTCATTTTCCAGAAAGGTGATAGCCTCATGCCTGGAATACCCAAGCTGCTCCATTCCCTCCAGAAAATCCCGTATTAAAGTGCCTGCCATCTCTTTCTTAAGCATATCTATCTTCGCTGAATCTTCTGTAACAAAGGTTCCCATGCCTCGTCTGGTAAAGCATACACCCTCACTTTCCAGTTCTTTATACACTCGACTGACTGTGTTAGGGTTGATAGTATATTCCACCGCCAGGTCACGTACAGATGGAAGCTTCGCTCCCGGGGGAAGCTTGCCTGTTACAATGTCCCGCTTGATCGCATTGGCTGTCTGAAGATAGATGGGCAATGTGGGATTATATTCCATAATATCCTCCTTGTGTATCGCTGTTATAGTTAGATAGTACACTATGTCATTATGATTGTCAAGTCTTTTATATTTGTTTTTTATATTTGTTTTTTATATCTGTTTTTTATATCTGTTTTTTACACCGGCATCTTTGCAAGTCGCATCCTCGCGGAGCGTTTTTGCGTAATAGGAACATTACGAAGTAATCTCCTATTACATAAAAAAAGCCCTTTGAGAAAAGGATTTCTCCCCTCTCAAAGAGCAAGTCATTCTTTTGTAATGGCTGTTTGCAGACCTTGCAGATCATCCATGTCAGGATGAGACAACGCACGGTCAAAATTGTCAATCAGCATATCAAGATTCGCCGGATGCTCCGGTTTCTCTTTCATCCTCAGATAACGTTCCCTCACAGACTGTGGCATTTTCCCCTGACACATATATTCTCCGACAACAACATTGCTTGAATCAATGGACTGCCTGATTTGTCCCAGAATCTTCTGAAAATATACATCACTTCCACCAAAACCAGCTGTACCAAAAAGAAAAATCTTTTTATTTTTTAATTTGGATAACAATTCCAAAGTTTTATGATCCGCATTCCCTTTGTCTGTCCAAAATCCTACATACAGCAACTTTGATTGAGGTACCTGAGCTTCAATCGCGCCAAAATAATCACACTCATTCTTAGGCAGTGTTTCATGAATTACATCCGCAAGCTTCTTCGTATTACCTGTTAAGCTGCTGAATACTATCGAATAACTCTCTCTCTTCAAACCTTATCATCTCCTTCTGAAAATGGCGTTACAACATATGAACAGTATTTTCAAACGCAACTATTCACAGTAGGTAAATATATTCTTACAGCAACTGTAAGTGTTATTTATCTCGCTTCCGTGCTATGCTTCTATTATGATACCAGGGTAGGATTGTGAGAGCACATAGCACGAAACAATGCATAGGTATCATAGCCTTGGGCTTTTGCCATCAAAATCTTATTATAATGCTAGAAGAACTTAATGTGAAGCCTATTTTATATATTGAAAATCTAACTAAAATCTATGGCAAGGCACCCAGCTTAACTGTATTGCAACCGTCATCCGGCCTACAGACGGCAGTATCCAAATAAATAGACACAGTCTGCAGGCACTCAAGGGAAAAGCCCTTGCCGAATACCGTGGGAAAACATTAGGATATTTGTTCCAAAACTTTGAGCTGCACTTTTATCTGCTGTCTGCATCGAAATACTGAAATTTAATCTGTAAGAAAATCTATTTATTCTTGCGACCCGATTCTGGCATTCTCCAAGTATCTGTTCAGGCATCAGCAACGATGCTGCAAATCTTATAATACTTTAGCGTAAGAATATGAATTACTTCTTGAATTTATATTTTCCTTTTCCGTAACCGGATACTGGTTCAATAATATCTGCCTGCACCAAATTAGAAAGAAGTTTTGAAGCTCCAGAACTTTTCAGTTCAAGAATCTCCATAACTGCACTTCTTCCAAATACTTCATCAAATCCAAACTTTGCAAAAAGTCTATGGATGTTAACTGTTGTTTTTACTGTAAAATTGTTGCATTTGCCTGAAAATATGTTTTCTACATTCACTTTTAAGGCTCGAATGTCCACTTTTTGATCTCGAATATCCACTTTTCGGTTTTGAATGTCCACTTTTTGATCTCGAATGTCCACTTTTCGATCTCGAATGTCCACTTTTTCTTCATTTAAAAGTCTACTTATGTGAAGGTTTCGATTGAGAAGTTCATTTTTTTCGTTTAAAAGTAGATTTCTAAGAAACACTTCCAGATATTCTGTTGTTTCGTGAATACCTTTCGAAAAATCCAAATTTTTTGTTGGATCAAACACAATTGGATCCGTATGAAGCTTTGGAATCTGTATTTCATTTTTATAATTCTCAAAATCACAGATTTTTTTATTGCATCTTCCGCATAAACTATTACCGATGGCAGTATTTCCATAATCCGGAAGTCCGGCATGATGTCCAGCAATACAGTAACTTAAAATAGAATAGTAACCTCCCTTTTCATTGCAGACTTTCGCACCTGCAGTTGAGTGATCCACTCTTTCACTTGTATCATTCTGAATTTTTCTTTGAAATTCTTTGGAATATTTTCCAAGATCATGTAGTATTCCGCAGCAATAACCCCATTCTTTCTTCCCAAACTTTTCTGCAAAAGATCCTTCCAATTCTGCTGTACCATATAAGTGTTCTTTTACTGTCTGTACTCTTTCACCGTCTTTATGCGCTATATACTCCATATAAACAACACCTCCAATTCAAAAGAGGAGTTAAAATAAAAGTTGAAGCCCCATTGCGATAATCCACATATATGCACAAGTTTTTGGTATCATTAGTAATAAGGTGTTTCCTTTTGAAAATATAAAAAACAACACTGCGGCAACCAAATCAAAGATCAGATATGCCGCATCAAATATTGCCTCCATAACATCGGGCATCTGTGGTTTGTAATTATTCTCTCTCATTATTAATCCTGCTCCGCTTCTATCAGTTGATTGTAAAACAAATAGTTTCTGGTAAAAATAACTCCTGCTAATGCTAAAGCGAAGCCCAGTCCAGAATAAAAAAATGTAATAAACATCTCTGGAAATATACCTACTGCTCGAAATCCGATCCCGCCACTCATCATACAGGTCATAATTAAATATACTTTTAGATCAAAGAAATTCCAAAATGGCCGGTACTCTTCACATCCCAGGATTCGTCTTGTATATTTCTGACTCATTTTGAAGAACATTAAGCCCAAAAGAATAAATACCAATATTGATATAAAATATAAATACCACTTTCTTTCAATATTCAAGTAGGATAATACTCCTAATCTGGCAACATTAAAACCAGCTATCATCCACACGATTCCGGCAATCAGAAGCAATGTTTTCCTCTTTACACAAAATCTAGCTTTCATCCACTCTCTCCTTATATTTCCTCAAATACTCCTCTGCATTATTGCAAATCTTATTGAAAACCTTGATACACATATGCGTTTCTTCTTCTGTCAATCCGCTTAAAACATTTTGTGCAAACTGTTTTTGTACGTTTATTCCTGCTTCCACAATTAATTCTGCCTTATCCAGCAAAACAATCTCAATATGTTTTTTATTGTCTTCACTTTGTATTCTTTCAATAAATCCTTCAATTTTTTTAACGAAGTTGAAACATGTGATTTGGTTGATTTTCTAATCTTTACTATTTCTGCTGCAGTATTATGCTGCGGATTATTATGCAGGAACATAAGTATATCATATTCCATCCGAGTTAACCCATACTGGTCACATATCCGGCTGGAAAGCAATTCATAATAGCTTGTAATTGTTTTATGCTTATCCCAGAAATACATCTCGCCCTCCCTATATAGTCAAGTCTTTTTTCCTTGAAAATCAAGGAATTTCTAATGTTT
>NZ_JAAITU010000109.1 GCF_013304385.1 Blautia glucerasea | reverse complement strand
TTTAACATAAATATAGCAAGAATTCTCCTTCCTCTGCAGGTGGGAGATGAATTGCGAAAAAATGAAAAGAACACTTGTTCTATAACACAATCCGTGGTATAATAGAGTCAGTTGAAAATATAAATTGTTAGAAAAAGGACTGATTTGTATGGGAAAAACAGATCATAATGCGCATTCAGTATATCAGCTGGGAGTAAATCCCCCAGCTGATATAGCCTTTGGCAGGATTGCAGAGGTGCGCGTCATGCAATTGCATGACGCGCACCTCGCAGCAAGAATGCCTCGGCATTCTTGAACGGATGTATTATCATCTGATCATGGTAGTGAAATATCGATGAAAAGTGATTGATAATCCAATTTCAGAAAGAGCAAAAGAGATATGGGAATATATTGTTCCACGGTAGGGAAAAGTTCTGGAAGAATGGAGTCAGAGTTTCTGCCTACTGACAGCTGGAGGTGCTCCGGTAGAAGTAATCCGTCAATGCATTGAAAGCCAGGGAGAGAAAAAGTATTGAACATAGCATATCGTTTCCGAATTTATCCGACAGAAGAACAGAAGATACTTTTGGGCAAAACATTTGGCTGTTGTTGTTTCCTATACAATCAGATGCTTAATGATAGAATCCAGGAGTATGAAAAGACAAAGAAAATGTTAAAAAATACACCGGCCATGTATAAAAAGGAATATCCATTTTTGAAAGAAGTCGATTCGCTGGCGCTGGCAAATGTCCAGCTTCATCTGGAAAAGGCATATAATAAATTTTTTCGGGAACCTAAGATTGGATTTCCAAGGTTCAAGTCAAAGCATCATTCCAGAAACAGCTATACAACAAATGTGGTCAATGGAAATATCCTGGTGGAAAGTAAGCGAATCCGACTTCCTAAATTAAAATGGATTGCCATGAAAAAACACAGGGAGCCAGCAGAAGACCTTCGTCTGAAATCAGTGACAATCAGTATGGAACCATCCGGAAAATACTTTGCAAGTCTGTTGTATGAAGGATACAGCTGTGAAAACCAAGCAGCTGAACCAGATTACAGTACTGCAAAGATACTTGGAATTGATTATGCAATGCAGGGAATGGCAGTATTTTCAGAAAAGATTGAGACGGGAGAAGCAGGTTTCTTCAGAAAAAATGAAAAAAGGCTGGCGAGGGAGCAACGAAAGTTGTCAAGATGCGTACGAGGAAGCCATAATTATGAACTGCAGAAAAAGAAAGTTGCCAGATGTCATGAAAAGATACGAAATCAGCGAAGAGATTATCTGCACAAACTTAGTCGAAAGATCGCAGACAGTTATGATGCAGTTGCAGTGGAAAATATCGATATGAAAGCAATGGGGCAGTGTCTGCATTTCGGAAAAAGCGTACAGGATAATGGATATGGAATGTTCAGGGAAATGTTAGACTATAAACTGGCGTGGAAAGGAAAGAAAATGGTAAAGGTAGACCGTTTCTTTCCTTCCAGTAAAAAATGCTGTAAATGTGGAAGGATAAAGAAAGAACTGAAATTATCCGAAAGAGTCTATCGCTGTGCGTGTGGAAATGAGATGGATAGAGATCGTAATGCAGCAATCAACATCCGAGAAGAGGCAAGAAGGATGTTGATTGCATAAACTGTCCGTATCCGGACAATAGAAAAATAAGAAAATATGCCCGTGTCCGGGCAAAAGAATCGCGGGGCACGCGAGGATAGCTTGTAGATACTTGGCTCAGTAGAGCCATTGAGCAAGAAGCCCCCACTTCAAAATTAGAGATTTAAGTGGTGGGAGTATGTCAC
>NZ_JAAITU010000108.1 GCF_013304385.1 Blautia glucerasea | reverse complement strand
GCTTCTTGCTCAATGGCTCTACTGAGCCAAGTATCTACAAGCTATCCTCGCGTGTCCCGCGATTCTTTTGCCCGGATACGGGCATTTTTTCTTGTTTTTGCTTATTGTCCGGATACGGACGCTTTATGCTGTCAGCATCCTTCTTGCCTCTTCACGGATGTTGATTGCTGCATTTCGATCTCTGTCCATTTCATTTCCGCACGTACAACGGTAAACTCTTTCGGATAATTTCAGCTCTTTTTTTATCTTTCCGCATTTACTGCATTTTTTGCTTGAAGGGAAAAAGCGGTCTATCTTTACTAATTCTTTTCCCTTCCAGGAAAGCTTATAATCCAGCATATTCCGGAACATCCCGTATCCATTATCCTGCACACTTTTCCCAAAATGCAGACACTGGCTCATCGCTTTCATATCAATATCTTCCACCGCAACTATATCGTACTGGTCTGTGATCCTGCGGCTCAGTTTATGCAGATAATCCCTTCTCTGGCTACGTATTTTTTCATGGCACCTGGCAACTTTCTTTTTCTGCCTCACATAATTGTGGCTTCCTTTTACACATCTTGACAGTTTACGCTGTTCCCTTGCCAGCCTTTTTTCATTTTTTCTGAAGAATCCTGCTTTTTCATGCTCGATCTCTTCTGAAAACACTGCCATCCCCTGCATCGCATAATCAATCCCCAGTATTTTGGCATTGCTGTAATCCTTATCTGCTGCTTGGTTTTCACAGCTGTATCCTTCATACAGCAGGCTTGCAAAATACTTTCCGGACGGCTCCATACTGACTGTCACTGATTTCAGGCGGCAGTTTTCTGCAGGCTCCCTGTGTTTTTTCATGGAGATCCATTTTAATTTTGGAAGCCGGATCCGGTTGCCTTCCAGCAGAATATTCCCGTTGACCACATTTGTTGTGTAGCTGTTTTTGGAGTGATGTTTTGACTTGAAACGTGGAAATCCAGTCTTAGGATCATGGAAAAAGTTCTTATATGCTTTCTCCAAATGAAGCTGAACATTTGCCAGGGCCAGCGAATCTACTTCTTTCAGGAATGGATATTCCTTTTTATACATAGCTGGTGTGTTTTTTAACATTTTCTTTGTCTTTTTGTACTCCTGTATCTTATCATTAAGCATCTGATTGTACAGAAAGCGGCAGCAGCCAAATATTTTTCCAAGGAGTATCTTCTGTTCATCTGTTGGATAGATCCGGAAACGATATGCTATGTTCAATACTTTTTCTCTCCCTGGGTTTCGATGTATTGGCGGATTACTTCAACTGGTGCCCCTCCTGCCGTCAAAAGGCAGAAACTCTGGCTCCAGAATGCTTCTTTCCAAAGTTTTTCCCGGATTTCCGGATACTCTTTTTTCAGCAGCCTGCTGCTGGCACTTTTATATGCATTGATAAATTTACTGAGTTCCGTTTTAGGCTGTGCGCGAAACATTACATGCACATGGTCAATATCATGATTCCATTCCTCCAAAACAATCCCATATCGGGGAGCAATATATTCCCATATTTCTTTTGCTCTTTCTGAAATTGGATCATTGATAACTTTTCTTCGATATTTTACCACCATAATCAGATGATAATACATCAAATATACCGAATGTGCATTGTGATCTGTTTTTTCCATAAAATCAGTCCTTTTTTTCGAATATTTATTTTATCGACTGATTCTATTATACCATGGTTCGTATCGAAGAACAAGTGTTCTTTTTGCTTTTATGCAATTCATCTCCCACCTGTAGAGGAAGGAGAATTCTTGCTATATATTATGTTAAA
>NZ_JAAITU010000107.1 GCF_013304385.1 Blautia glucerasea | reverse complement strand
AGTCGAGTAGACTTACACCTCACAATGTAAGCCCCTCACAGAACCGTACGTGCGGCTTTCCCGCATACGGCTCTTCATAATAATATTTACAGTTTCAAAACAAGCTGACATAAATCTTTGGCATTGCCAATGGATAATATTTCAGCATTTCAATGAATCCTTCTCTTGTATAACTCTTTCTGTCACTTCGTCTGTTCAGCACCTTAAACAGAAGTTCTCTCACCTGTTGCTTGTAGTTTGAAATCATTCTGCCATTAAAACTAATCCCATAGTACCTATAGTGTCCTGTCAGCTTCAGATTAAGCATTCCCATTAGTTTCTTTAGTGGTTGGTCTCTGTTTGCGTATAACCACACTTTTATGTCTCGGATTTTCTGTCTGAATTTCTTAGAACTTGTCTTTGGCATTATATATGGCATACCTTTGCGTGAACGTCCACAATAGAACGTGAATCCAAGAAAATCAAATGTTTGTAATCTGATAGACTCACCATTCTTTTGCTTTGCCCTTGCAATGTAAGCACCGCTTTGTAAGAGACGACTTTTACTATTTTCTAATTGCAAACCGAACTTTTCCATCCGTTCTTTAAGAAGCTTATAGTAATTTTCTGCTTCCCATTTATATTGAAATCCTGCAACAAAATCATCTGCATATACAATCAAAAAGTTATCACCCTTGCATTCCTTGGTAATAATAAACTTATACCAAAGTGTCAATACATTATGCATATATATGTTTGCAAGGATTGGACTTATGATATTCCCCTGTGCTGAACCTTCTTCATTTAACATCAGTTCGCCATCATCTAACACTCCCACTTTAAGGTACTTCTTAACCAGACCGATTATATTAGGGTCTTTGATATAGAGATGGAGAAACTTGATAATCCATTCATGTTTCATGTGGTCGAAGAAGCCTTTGATGTCAGCGTCCACAATATAACATATTTTCGTATTGTTTAAGCTCTTATACAGTTCTTTTATTGCGTTATGACATCCTCGATTTGGTCTGAATCCGTACATGCAGTTCAGAAATCTCGGTTCATAGATAGCTTCCAGTATCTTCTTTAATGCTAATTGGACTATTTTATCCTCGTAGCATGCAATTCCTAATGGTCGAAGTTTTCCATTGCTTTTAGGGATATATACCCTAATTGATGGCTGTGGTTTGTATGATTTTCTTTTCAATCTTTCTACCAAGTCATCTATGTTTTGTTCCAGATTCCTCTCGTATTCTTTCTTAGTAATCTCATCCATGCCGACTGCTTTGTTTCCGTCTAATTCTTTGTGGCATTGCAAAAGCATTTCTTTATTGATTAGATGATACAACGATGTGAACTCTGGTCTCGGCGAACTTGCCGATATTTCTGCTATTCTTTCTAATTTTGTTTCCATCAATGCCCCCGTCCCTGAGTACGGTTGATGTGTCCTCAGAAAGACCATTATTATGTAGCTCCCTTCCCTCCATTGGCATTACCCAACTTCTTCAGTACTATGAAGCTATCCGACTGCCTACTATTCTTTTGGCATTCTCCTGTTTTGCAGTTGTTTGCCATACTTGCAATGGCAAGAAACAATAGGCTCTCCCCAGTTGACTGAATAGTCACAATGTAAAACATAAAGTGCTCTTTGACCCCGCAGAAGCAAACCATTTCTTACCATAACGATTTGGTTTGTGTTGCTTTCCGCTGGAATTAAAACGTCAGCCTTCTAGATATCAAAATTTCGAGGCTCAATCACACTCTCTATTTTCTCGCTGTCTACGCTTAGCAACTACCATTACTGGCAGTCACCCAAGACTCGCTACTGGCGGTTGGTTAGACCTTACCAGACAGGCGTTCCACCTGCTAGACTACTCGCCCTTGTCTGGGCGCACAA
>NZ_JAAITU010000106.1 GCF_013304385.1 Blautia glucerasea | reverse complement strand
TTGAAGTTTGTTTTCGGGACTTCTAGAAGTTTGATTTTGGGACTTCATGAAGTTTGAAATGTAAACTTCTGTAGATTCCTCATTTTCCACAGAAGTTTGTTTTTTAAACTTCTTTAATTCCTCTTCAAATTTTTTCTCATCTGTTTTCTCAGGCATAAAGGTTTTCACGTAGATAACGTTCACCTTTCCAAATCCCTGTCTGCGTTTCTCAATCAGGCCAATCCCTGTTTCGTCATCCAGTTCTCTCATGGATTTGATGGCTTTATTTCTGCCACAGTTCAGTAATTCCATGATATCTTCGATGGAAAAGTAGATATATGCTCTGTTTTTGTCATCAAACCACTGATTCTTGATGGAAAGAGACATTCGATCCAACATCAGTCCATATAAAATTTTAGCATCGCTCGATAAATCTTTAAAATAACTGTCTGTAAATAATGCTTTTGGTATGCGGTAGAAGCTGAACTGATCAGCTTCGGTACCGTAAAAATAATTAAATGTCATTTTTTTCTCCATAATTTCCTCCTTTCATTTTCTGCTAAGAAGTCCTCTTTTTAAACTTCTTTGACTTTGTTTTCTTAGCTTTTTCTATCCTTAACAGGACTGTTCCTGCATCCATTTTTCTAATAATGATTCAATCACCTGCTCCATATCTTTGGCTGTATAATCATCCGGAAAGTACTTTGTCAGTTTCTTTTCTGAGAAAGTAAGAGACCGGGATACTTTCTTTGCCATCACACAGTTATTGAAAATTGATAACATCTGGATCTGATTGATTGGTCCATCATTCAGCTGATTTCTGAGTGCTGCAATCTGTTTTGGCTTGATAAATCCGGTGTCGCTGATATATTCGTAAATCCATTCCTGTACTTCCTTGTCGATATAGGAGATATCGACAGCAACCGTGAATTGAAGCTTTTTGTTATCTACCAGATCAAGAAGTTCCGGAATTAATTCTGTCAGTCGGATATACCGCTGAACACTTCGTGCACTTTCTCCAACCTGTTCTCCTAATAACTGATCTGTTCTCGACTTCGTGCCACTTTGGCACAAAGTTAAATCTGTCCGACTCCCCTGTCTTTTCATTGCATCAAGTTTCATCTTATAAGCAAAGGCTTTCTCACTGGGCAACAGTTCCTCTCGCTGAATGTTAGCGTCCACCATCGCAATCACGGCATCATCATCCGATAATTCTCTTACGATTGCCGGAATAGTCGTAAGTCCTGCAAGCTGTGCTGCATGCATTCTTCTATGACCGGATACCATTTCATATTCTTCATTATCATCCATTCGAAGCAGTACCGGTGTCAGTACTCCATTGATCCTTACACTTTCAACCAGATCCTGCATCTTTTCATCATCCAGCACCTTGAACGGATGATTTTTAAACGGATGGATCTTACTGATTTCTATCTCCATTGCAGATTCTTCATTTACCACACCCAGCAGTTCATCAATGCTTGCCAATTTAATCTTTTCGCCACTTCTATTTTTCATTTTTCAAAACCTCCTGTGTTAAGTTCTTATATGCTTCGGCAACTTTTCCTTTCGGGCAGTGCATGTAGATGCTTTTTCCCTCTGCACTGGTCTCAGCAGCTTTTACAGACATCGGGATCACATTTTCAAATACCTCGATCTGACTTCCGTAGGTTGTATGTACTCTCGATGCAATATCCCTTGCGTAATTGGTTCTGAAATCTACCATGGTCAGGAGAATGCCCTCAATCGCCAGTTTCCGGTTCAGTCTTTTCTTTACTGTAAGAATGGTCTTGATCAGCTGCTGAAGTCCTTTCACCGGCAGATATGCGGCTTGCACAGGTATCAACACAGAATCGGAAGAGACCAGTGCATTGATTGTCATCATACCAAGGCTCGGCATACAGTCTAATGCGGAGTAAATTATTATGCTGATTAACTTTTGAAATACCCCATATTTAT
>NZ_JAAITU010000105.1 GCF_013304385.1 Blautia glucerasea | reverse complement strand
CAAAAATCCCTTGTCTGGATTTTTACAGCCGCACTTTTGATCAAGCTGTTTTTTCCGTTGTTTTTCCCTCAAACTTCTTTAGTTTTTCATTGAGAAAACGACAGTATTTATTTATATTCCTTCCGATTGCATACAACATGAATTCTTTGTACACTTTATCTGCAGAACGGTAATTAAAACGCCTAAAGTTTTCGTTTTCTTTGATATCACCGAAATGTCCTTCTGTCTGGATCGAACGTGTCTGCCGTTTCAGGATCCCACGCTCACTTTGGATGTTTGCATGGGACTTTTCACGCAGTTCATCCCACTGTTCATTGATCTTCATTACCTTGTTTTTTTCAGTATCCTTTTTGGCATTATATTTATACAGACAGCGGGCTTTATGTTCGCATCCACTGCAGTCGGCGCAGGCGTACACCTCAAAGGTCTGGGTATAACCATTCTGCTCTTTGGTTTCCGTTCTTATGTGACGCAGTTCACGTCCGTCATGGCAGATATAGAACTGCTCATCTTCAAATACTTCGACCTTCATGTTGTAATATTTGCTGATATCTTCGGCATATGCGCGTGTTTTGCGTTTTTCATGATCCTGCAGTTTTATATAGCTTTCTATCCCTTTTTCTTTTAAATAAAGCAGATTTTTCTCACTACAGTATCCGCTGTCAGCAGTTACCTCTTCCAGGATACTGCCAAAAGCCTGCTGGTGCTTTTCCAGGACTGGGATCAGGGTATTGTAATCCGTCCGGTCATTACTTACGTAACCGTGAATGATGAAATAATTTTCCACAGCAATCTGTACGTTGTACGCCGGCTTTAACTGTCCGTTCAGCATATGATCCTCTTTCATCCGCATAAAAGTAGCTTCCAGGTCTGTCTTGGAATAGCTGTTCCGGTCTTTTCCCATGATCTCGAAGCATTCTTTATATCCCATCAGACGCTGGCCGAGATGCTCCAGTTCCTCATACAGCTGCTGGATCTCAGGTTTTCTTTTTCCTTTTCCATAAACGAACTCTATCCCTTCTCCAGTGGCAATCGTATTAAGGTTCTTCTGCAGCTTCAGGATCTCAAGAGGAGAGCAGTTATCAACCTCAATGACTGTATTATTTGCAAGTTTCTTATGCTTTGACAGCTTCCTTTTCCGGTTCTTTTCTATTACACTGCGGACTTTATCCATTCCCTCGATCACAAACATCTGTGCATTCCCTATATCATACTTTTGCCTATAACCATTCTCTTGCAAAAATATATTATACCTGTCAAAGTTCAGTTCAATAGAATCTAGCAGACCAGCCAGATGGTAATTGACCGTACCACGCCAGACAAATGTATAACGGTTTGCATTGGCTTCGATCTTAGTCCCATCAATAAAAAGTTCTTTTAGTGTAACAAGGCCTTCTTTTTGAAGCCGGCGCAAAAACTGGTAATTAAGATCATCCAATATTTCAGAAGTTAGCTTTTTCCCTTTAAATTCATAAAAAGCGTCCCGTTTTGGTTTCTGCCCATGGGTCAGCCAGATAAAAGCGAGATCTCTTTCACATAATTCTACAATACGGTCAACAGAACGTATCCCTCGCATGTTTGCGTAAGTAACCACAGCATACATCATAATTGGGTTATACCCGGTTCTTCCCTTATCTGAACAATTGGCCAGCAGACCAGAAAAATCTAAATCCTCCATCACTTTTTTCAGGGTATAGACTGGATCGTCGTCAGGTAAACTCAATTCGAAGAAACTAAAGTTAATTTTCTGTTGCCCAAACTCAAAAAAGTCGTTATAATAATTAGTTGTTAGCATAGTTACATTATAACATGTAACGGAGAGAAAGATGGTTGTCGTTAGCCATCTTTTTTTCTTTTTATGATAAAAATTTGGGGAGGGTGTGACTTGGTATGAGTCACACCCTCCCTCTCTTAGAACTGTCTATTTCCCGACAACCCC
>NZ_JAAITU010000104.1 GCF_013304385.1 Blautia glucerasea | reverse complement strand
TCCTGTCTTTGACAGTTACTAAACAAAAAGAATCGCTGTACCTCTTGATTTTACTTGGGTTCGGCGATTTTTTGTGTCGTTTTGGAATATAGTATTTTATTCTCGGCCTTTGCTTTTTTTCTGAATGTTTTTCATTTGCCTTTTGGTGATAAATTTATAATCCGTTTCAAAGCCGCAAACAGTGTGCAGTGCATCAGTTAGCTTGTCTCGTGTGTAAAGTGGAATAAAACCTTGTTCTTGTATATCGGCGAAATTCATCGTTCTTAATTTATTTAAGATCGTTTCGCAGCTGAAAGCATTTTCCAGGTCTCTTTCAAGGTAACGATATATCACTAATGCAAGGAAACAGATAAGGAAATGGGCTTTTATGCGTATATCGTCTTGAAGAAAAACTGGTCTTGTTTCAAAATCCGTTTTCATTATACGGAAACATTCCTCGATTTCCCAACGACCTTCGCTGACTTTTAAGATATCTTTTACGTCATCGTCTAAGAGGTCTGTAGTTACTGCATACATCCCATCATATAAGGCTTCCTGTTCGATCTTTTCTGTGTTCAGATAATTGTGGATCTTTGCAGTTTCTCCATCTTCAGTTGCTGCGACTTTCCCTATGAACCGAGCAGGATCATTCGGATTCCTACGTTCCTTCTTTATCGTACCGGTGCTGAGCATTTTTTCGGCACGTTCTACCTGAGCATCTCGAATGGATTTCTGATATCGTGCATACTTAGGAGAATATGTGATGATCAGTCGCTGATGTAAAGCATGAGGTGTGTAGGGCTCGTCTTTATAATACAATCCATTATCATCGTCTGGGATTTCAGAAAGATCCACAGGAGCATCATCTGACACACGTCTAAATCCATTTTTATCCAATGCCCATTTTTTATCATCCTTGTTTAACTTTTTAATGGACTGAGTGACGATAAAGGCACGTTCACCAGCATGGTTTATTCTTTTAATTGCCTCTGAACCAAGCCCTGCGTCACTGCAATAGATAAATTTAGTACAGCCAAAATCCTGAAGAACTTTTGTTTCTAGTGGTTTTAACGAAGTCTGTTCATTTGCATTTCCTGGAAATAGTGAAAAAGCAAGAGGAATGCCGTCTCCATCCATAAACATTCCCATTTGAATGATAGGATTTGGGCGATGTTCCTTGCTTTTTCCGTACTTCTTATCACCATCCTCCTGTTCAATCTCAAAATAGTAATTAGTACAATCATAATAGAGAATCTTATCATTTCTTTTTCCGAGAAGATGGCTGTTTTTGTATACTTCCGACTGGATAAAATCGCATTCATTTCCAAGCACATCCAGGGAACGGTACAAGTCATGCAGCTGGTAAGAAGGTTTTTCTAAAAATTCAGAAGCAGTCTTGTAAGAAGAATGTTTACTGTCTGGTTCAAGTATCCTTGCATAAATAAGATCAGAAAGGATTGAATTGATATCATATTTGAATTTATATTTATCTCTTAATTTACGGCATGTTTTATCAAGCTGAAGCCGATAATAAAAGGATTGAGGAAAAAGGTATCCGCCACGATACAGAACCTGTTGACTGTAATCAAGCTTCTGATTGCTGTGAAAAGTGATAGGAACAGCTTTGGTTTGCTGTTCTTTTTTATATTTTAAGGTTTCCAGCCGTGCTTCTTCTTTTGCCCATCTCATGACATCATCACGCGTTGGACCATGTTCGATCAAAAGTTCCTTGAGTGTACCAAGTTTGCGCACATTTACAGAAGTGCTTTTTCCCTTATTGTTAATATAGCTTTTGGCAATATAAAAGGATTCCGAATTTTTTGATTTTGATGTAGTTATTTTCATGAAAAATCCCTCCTGGATATAGTATATCACACTTCTAGAAATAATGCTATATAATACTATAAAATAAAACAGATAATTTGACGTAAAAAAAGCAGGTACCATAAGGCCTGCAAGCATTTTTTCTTATATTCAACTGTCAAACTCCCG
>NZ_JAAITU010000103.1 GCF_013304385.1 Blautia glucerasea | reverse complement strand
GCTAAAGCTACTCCCTCCACCTGCCGAGCAGGTGGTTTATTTTTCTGCCATACAATGAAAAGCAGCCGATATTCTCATTTTATAAATCATGAGATACCGGCTGCAACTGCTGTTATAAAATATTTAGTCCAATAAAACTCCCTCTATTTGTATTTTTTAGAAAAGATTTGCACGTCTAACTCATCACTGAAATAACGAGAATGCGACGCACAATTATTCAAGTCGTTGAGTCACTCTTGAAAGTAAAACCGTATTACACTTGTAAAAAAGGTCTGCCGCTTCTGCACTCAGATTTTTTAGCAAGTGTAATATTCTACATATTCCTGAACTCTCCTTATGGAGTAACATATCACTGATATGGACAAACAGATACCTTTCGACGATCAATCAGTCTATTAATTGTTTTTAGTAGCAACATCAAATTGAATCAATTTCTTTATATAACTTTATTAATTGCCTAAGCAAATTTTCATATTCTTTTATTGTCTCATCCGAGTCAGACTCTTTTACTATATCCTTGTCATTTCGTAGATTAGAAATTTCAAATGGGTATTGGTTCAATAATTTGATTGTTTCTTTGCAATTTGGGATTAATTGATTTCTTTTATTATATGGAATCGCATTTATGCGCTCTCTTAAATTATGCCGCAGATTGTATGCAAGCCAGTCTGCCGTATCAAAAAAAGCACGATATTCATGTCCATATGCTTTCTCAAGATTTCCTTTGATATAAGAATAGTAATCGTATCCTTCCGGCACTTTTTTGGTTGTGCTAGCAAAAATCCTTACAATATGATCATATGCATCCCGGTGCTCTTTTAATGGCTGAATCAATGCATCCCCATTTTCTGATATTTCTTCGGCTGTAAGTAGATAAATTTTGGTTTTTTGATGTAATTGATATATCTTTTTCCACAACAGTCCAATCTCATCGTTTTGCATTAGATTAAAAACATTTTGTTCAGCCATTTAAAATACCCCGCTATTGAATTAATGAATTTTTAACTTTGACTCCTTTTCCCTCATTACCAGAAACGATTTTTCATCTAGAATACGGTCACCAAAAATCCGCCAGGATCCACGTCGCTTTATTCGGTACGCTTTAATAGTGGAGATTTGTCCGTTTTCACAGTTTCTTGAAAAATTTTTCCTATATTTAAAAGTTTCTACTATCCCCCATAGAGTTCCTGCAACTATAAAAAAAAGAAGTACTGCTACAGCTTCAATCATAATTATTCTCCTTATCATCCCAGTTGCATGCATCGTCACAATCGGACTGCATCCCAAGGTCTTTTGGTTCAATCACATTTCTTACACTACTACCTGCACTATATTTTTCTCTTCTGTAAATTATGCTAAGATGAACAAATATTTCTCTGTAAAGTAACAAAAGAATAAATCCAACAAATATACAGGATAGTAATATAACTCCTTTCCTAGATGCCACAGATTGCAATTGTGGATTTCCAAGGAAGCAAACTGCTGAAATCAAATCAATCAATGCAAGCCAAAACGTAATTCCCTGCAATAAATTCACTTGAAATACCTGTTTTTTCTTTGCAATCGAACACCCAGCATCATACATATTGTTAATTGCCTGCAATAATATCGTAATATAAAATGGTTTTATATCTGTCATGCTAAACTCTTCCTCCAATAATCCGAAAGTTTCTATACAAACAAATAGAGTTTTATCTATAAAAGCCCCAAATACCATTGTCAACGAATTTTTCGTATATTTATATTTTTACCGTCTCATAACCAACTCTCTCACTTCGAACATGTAGCAAAAAATCTATCATACCAGATAAGGAATGTCAAAACTGTCCAGATTTTACGGCTGTTATCTGCCTTTTTCTCTTTGTGCTCTTTCAGAAGTAAAAGAAGCTTATCTGTATGAAAAAACTCTTCTGCTTCTTTCGAGGTAAATAACTCCTTTACCATCTGATACCAGTCATCCTGCCGCAGCCACACACGGATTGGAATTGGAAAACCAAGTTTCTTACGTTCATCGGTTTCCTGTGGTATGAATTGAGAAACAGCTTTACGGAAAATATATTTGGTTGTACCCGCTGCAATCTTGGCTTCTT
>NZ_JAAITU010000102.1 GCF_013304385.1 Blautia glucerasea | reverse complement strand
TATTTTGGTGCAAAAAGTCGGGTAAGAGACGGACATTACTGGCCGTCCCTCCCCTAAGAACGGAACGTGCGACTTTCACCGCATTCCGCTCACGCATCTATAACACATAGTATTCACTACGTGCGGCTGTACTCTTCTGATATGCTAGTTTTCGCTTCATTTCATGCTCCTTTTTCCGCTTTATGAAGTAATCGCTGTTCAAAAAGGGATTTTTATTCAAATACAGTGATTTTACCCTTACTATCGGCATGTCCATCATTTGATAGAGAACAATCGTGTCTGTTCTGAATGACCACTGTCTTCCACATTTTGGATGCCAATACCTGTTCTTCACCCATTTATTACATTTCTGCGGATGTCTTCGTTTGGCCCATTTCCATAGCATCTCCCAGAGTCTGTGATCTATGAGAGCGAATGTGCTTTTTGCACAGACGCAATGGTGGTATTCTGCCCATCCTTTTGTTATCTGATTTAGTTTTACAATCAAAAGCTCTTGTTTTGACTCACGATAATACCGCACTGTCTGGCTAAGCTTTTTCGTGATTTTCTTCTTAGATTTAGTCGACGGTTGAATCAGAAGTTTGCCTTCGAATTTTCTGAAATTCCATCCCAGAAAGTCGAAGCCGTCATTTATATTTGTAGTAGCCGTTTTTTCTTCTGATAGTTTCAACCCCCGCTCTTTCATGAACTCTTCAACCACTTGTTTAACGTCTTCAAGAACTTCCTTGCAGTCTGCTGTTATAATGAAATCATCAGCGTAGCGGCATAGGTGTACTTTATGTTTATTGTAATTCGGGTGATAGTGCCCTGTACTGCTCGTACTGTATCTTTCAAGCAACAATCTTTCAAGTCCATCCAATGTCATATTTGCATAGGTCGGACTGATCAGCCCTCCCTGGGGGCTACCTCCTGTTGTGGGGAATAATCTCTTATTCTCCACATAGCCGCACTTCAAGAATTGCCTCATTATTCTTTTATCACTTGGGATATTTTCCAACATCCAGTCATGGCTGATGTTATCAAAGCATCCTTTAATGTCACCTTCCAAAATCCATTCCGGAGAAGTTTTTCTTGACAGAAGTTTGAACATGTATTCCATTGCATCCTGTGCACATCGGTTTTGCCGGAATCCAAAGGAAACCTTGTCTGCTGTTGTTTCTGCTATCGGGGCAAGAGCCAGCAGTTGTAACCCTTGCATGGCTCTGTCAGTCATAGTTGGTATCCCTAGTGGACGTTTTTCCTTTTTCCCATACTTTTCGATATAAGTTCTCTTCAATGGCTTTGCTTTGTATGAAGAAGTTGTAAGGTTGTGAACTGCCTGGATTTTGTCTTCGTCTGTCGACCAGATGTCTCCATCAATTCCAGGTGTATTTTTACCTTTGTTTGTTATCACTCTCTTAACTGCCAGGGCTTTTGCATAAAATGAATTTGTGATTAACTTTTGGAGTCTCTTTACAAGTCTCCACTTATCAGCCTGTACTGCCTTCACAATCCGTACTTGTAGTCTATTAACATACAATTCTGCCTGTTTCCAGTTAATCTCTTTCCATTTCAGTTTTCTGTATGTCTGCATTGTCCTCGCAGATGGCGTCATTGAACTTTGTGCATTCATAGATTCCCAGTCTTTCATATGATTAGACACGCGCCAGACGTCTGCCTCCTTTCGGATGGGACAAAGTTTGAATCCCTATCTGTTGCATTACACAACAGCATTCGCTTCTTCTGGCATCCATTCCTCCTGTGCATTGTATTTTTCTTACGATTAACCTACCTGTGAAAGGAGCACAAGAGGGTTTCCCAGTTCCATTGCTTGAATTATTGCGATGCATTTAGGCTCCATCTTTAGACCGGAGGTGCTTCGTCCATTCAGCTCAGCGCATATCGAAACCGCCAGCCCACGCCCTCTAACCGTTTTGGTAATGGTGTATCAGTCACTTTCACCATTTCAAGTATCACGACCCTTACAATGGTTCACATATGTTAGCCGTGTGCATCAATTCCTAGCGGTTGGGTGGATGTGACTTCCACTTACCCGCATTGTCCCACTGCTTCACACCTTTCATCACTTACTAGGCATTTCGTGGTAGAAATATCACGAATGGAGGTGATAGCGCATGCGCGCACTTCAAGCAACGACCGCAGGTCGCACC
>NZ_JAAITU010000101.1 GCF_013304385.1 Blautia glucerasea | reverse complement strand
CTTTCATGCTGATTGCCTCCTTTTTCGGTATGTATGAATTATAGCATGTACCTTACATAATTGCAATATGCAATGTAATAATTATTCTTGAAGTTTCATAATGCTTGACAACAAGATATAAAACCGTTATACTAACAGCACAATTAAAATTGCATAATGCAATTTAACGGGAGGTGACAAGATGACGGAAAGAAAGATTGCATTATCCATCGAGGAAGCAGCCGACTATACAGGAATTGGCAGAAACACTTTGAGAAAGCTGGTTGAATGGAAGAAGCTTCCGGTATTAAAGGTCGGAAGAAAAGTCCTTATTAAAACTGACATCCTGGAAAAGTTCATGGAAGCCAACGAGGGGCGAGATCTGAGGGATAAAGGGAATGTAAAAGCTGTCACAAGAAATGTGGCAACTTAAAAAGGCGGCTTCCTACGAAACCGCCAAAGGTTCTATCAGACCGAAGCCATGATATACCTACACGCAAGAGGATTATACCATGTGCTTCTCCTGATATGCAACTGGGAACTAATGTTTATCAGAAAAAGAAAGGATGAAGACGATATGGCGAAATCAACAAAGACTTATGAAGAAAGAATACGTGCATTAGAGAAAAAGGAACAGGAAAGCATCGAAGCTACCAAAAAGCTCATAGCACAGCGGAAGGAACTGGAAAAGAGAAAGAAAGCGGAAGAAAGTAAAAAACGAACCCACAGGCTCTGTCAGATTGGAGGAGCGGTGGAATCAGTTCTTGGCTGTCCGATTGAGAAGGAAGATTTACCAAAGTTGATAGGCTTCTTAAAAAGGCAGGAAACAAACGGGAAGTTTTTCTCAAAAGCGATGCAGAAAGAATTAGTTACAGACATGGAGGAAGTGTAATGGCGGAGGGAGTGGTTTTTCCATTCCCTTCATTGCCTTTGAATGAAGGGCGCACTTATAGACAACCAGAGGTCGTCCTTATAAGTTTGCCACAAGTGGCAACCGGTCTGCGCTTACGCTTGCCGGGCTCGTTCCGTCGGCGGGGCTTTCAGCCAGACCTGCTCATGCCGCAGGGGCACTCTTGCGCAGAGGGCGTTCCGACAGCATCACTCCTGCCAAACCAGAAGAAGATGCTGTCGGAAATCAATGCCGGATACGGCAGAAAGGGGGAATCATATCATGGCGATATTTCACTTTACAGTAAAGATTGTCGGACGCAGTAAAGGAAAATCTGTCATATCCGCATCGGCATATCTTAATGGAGATGTGATGAAGAATGAGGAAACAGGCAGAATCAGTTACTATACTTCCAAAAAGGAAGTCGTCTACACCAGTCTGATGATGTGCGAAAATGCACCTCCTGAATGGCTACATGTACCGGAAGAAAATATAAAAAGGTTTCAACAGTCTATCCGTTATAAAAGAGCGGATGATAAAGATGCCGCACTGGAAAAGTTTAAAATCACATTTCAGAAACAGCGGTTATGGAATGAGGTATTGAAGATAGAAAAAAATGCAGATGCACAGCTTGGACGATCATTTGAATTTTCCTTACCGAAAGAATGGAGCAGACAGGAACAGATTGATTATACAACCGAATATATTCAAAAAACTTTCGTAGATAAGGGAATGTGTGCCGACTGGAGCATACACGATAAGGGCGATGGAAACCCACATGTGCATTTACTTGTAGCCATGCGACCATTCAATCTGGATCATTCATGGGGCAGCAAAGAAGTCAAGGATTGGGATTTTGTCAGAGATACTGACGGAAATATTGTAGTTGATGAATCCCATCCGGACTGGTGGCAGGATAAGAAAAATCCTGACCGGTATGGGATACGCATTCCGGTACTTGATGAAAATGGTGAACAGAAAGTCGGGGCAAGAAACCGAAAACAATGGAAACGGGTTCTGACCGATGCTACAGGGTGGAACAATCCAAAGAATTGTGAGTTATGGCGAAGCGAATGGGCTAAGATGTGTAACCGGCATTTATCCATAGACAATCAGATTGACCACCGCTCTTATGAAAGACAGGGCAAATTAAAAGTCCCTACGATTCATGAGGGTGCGGATGCAAGAAAGATTGAGGAAAAATATCTCACCGGACAGATAAAGAAAGGTTCATGGAAGGTCGAGGAAAACCAGATGATTAAAAAACAAAATGCACTGCTGCAAAAGGTAATTGCAACCTTTAGTAAAGTATCCGGTGCATTGTCGATGTGGAGGGAGTGGTTGAATGACATTAGAAGAAAGCAAA
>NZ_JAAITU010000100.1 GCF_013304385.1 Blautia glucerasea | reverse complement strand
GAACTCAAGGCTGCTTTTTCGTTTACACCAACTCCGATTGTTTCCTTAACAGTTTGCGTGGGTGACAAGCGGCTCAGTATGATATTTAATTAAATGTTGCAATGAAAAGATCATTTACCGTAAACAAGCAGTAGATGGTCTTTTTTATATCTTTTTGTGAACAAGTAGAGATTTATAGCTGGTAATATGTGTTTTATCATAATCCGTGAAATAAGATGGGTTAATTCTTCGATTTACATGTTTTTTAAGGTGTAATGGCATGGTATTATGGTACTTATAAAGAACCTATTATGTCTGTTGGAGAGAGCGATGAAAAGTTATGAAGCTATTATTTAAACAACGGTTGTTTTCATGGTTTGACAGCTATGATATCTATGACGAAGCAGGCAACACTGTTTATGTAGTAAAAGGTCAGTTGTCCTGGGGACATAAACTTGTAATTTATGATGCCTATGGAAACGAAGTAGGAATGGTTGTTCAGAAAGTACTTACTTTTCTTCCTAAATTTGAGATTTATAAAAACGGCAGTTATATCGGATGCCTGAGCAAAGAATTCTCATTCATGACGCCACATTATAATATTGATTACAATGGATGGCATATTGATGGAACAATTATGGAATGGGATTATAGCATTCTTAATCGAACTGGTTATTCAATTGCACGGGTTAGTAAAGAACTGTTTCATATGACTGATACATATGTTATTGATGTGCAGGATCCAGGAAACGCGTTGGATGCGCTGATGTTTGTACTTGCAATCGATGCAGAAAAATGTTCCAGAAATTAAATAGTTGATCTTGTTACTGTAATTATTCGGAGGATGAAGCATGGGATTATTTAAAAAGAAAATCGCGAAAAAAACATATGACCGAGAACATATGAAACCAGTTATTCGTGCAAGTATTTGTACCGGAGAAGAAGTAGCAGCAGGGTTCAAAGACATACGGACCGGAAAAATCGAAGAGATCATGCTGATCAGATCGTCGGAAGACTTAGAAAAATTCAAAGAGATATATGAGATAACAGAGGAAATCTCAAAAGAATATTAGACATCTTCTGGGTCGTGGATGAACGCCAGGTATTCGTCTGTAAGCTTATAGGGAAAAAGGAGTTATTTTATAAACGTGATATGATGAAAATTACTTACATTAACCACAGTGGATTTTTAATTGAAACTAAAGATTGCTACTATATTTTTGACTATTATAAGGGTGAATTACCACAGCTTGACAAGGAAAAAGAAGTAATTGTTTTTTGCAGTCATTTTCATAAGGATCATTTTAATCCTGTGATTTTTGAGATCCTTGATGATATGAACATGACATATCAGGCAATTTTGGCGAAAGATATACGCAAAAGAAAACATCTGTCAGATATGAAGATCACATATGTTTATCATGATCAGACTTATAATCTGGATAATGGCACTCAAGTCGATACATTGTTATCTAACGATAGTGGTGTAGCATTTATTGTCAAAACAAAGGAAGGCACCATTTATCATGCCGGTGACTTAAATGACTGGTATTGGGATGGTGAGCCAAAAGCTGATAACCAGAGACTTACTTCAGCATATCGTGCGGAGATCAGGAAAATCAAGGGTATGCATTTTGATGCTGCATTTGTCCCATTAGATCCGAGACAGGGAAATCACTATGCCGACGGGATACTGTATTTCCTTAAAAATGTAGATTGCAATGTCATTTTTCCAATGCATTACTGGAATGATGCCAATGTAATTAAGCGGTTTATTACGGAATATCCGCAATATAAATCACGTATTAAAAACACAGAATGTACAAAAGGAGAAGAATTATGAAGTTTAAGATGATTCACGAAAACTACAATGTATCAGACCTGAAGCGATCTATTAAATTTTACAACGAGGCTCTTAATCTGCACGAAGTGAGAAGAAAGACTACCGATGATTTTATTATTGTGTATCTGAGCAATGATGTAAGTGATTTTGAGTTGGAACTTACCTGGCTTAAAGATCATCCACAGCCATATAATTTGGGTGAATGCGAATTCCATCTGGCATTCCAGGCGGAAGATTACGAGGAAGCGCACAAAAAGCACGAAGAAATGGGATGTATTTGTTTCGAAAATGAAACAATGGGAATCTATTTCATTGTAGATCCAGATGGATACTGGCTTGAGATACTGCCGTAAAGCTAGAGTATATTGGGAATTTTAAGAATTTATCCATATAAATAATGAAGGGCTTCCGTAGGAGCCTTTCGCAGACTGTAGACAAAGCCCTGCTTTTGCAGGGTTTTGCTATTGTTGGAACCGCTTTTCTGATATAATAAATATCAGAAGGGCGGTGTTTTTTATGATG